>NZ_MKEQ01000001.1:1915960-2554613 GCF_001875655.1 Enterobacter hormaechei ATCC 49162 | reverse complement strand
AACACAAACTACCCAGCTTTCAGCGGGTGGTCAGTCACTGAACGTGCCGGGTGTCAGCGGTCCGGTTGCGGCTTTCAGCGTGCCTGCGAATATCGGTGAGCTGACCCTGACGTTGACCAGTGAAGTCAATAAACAGACCAGCGTCTTCGCGCCTAACGTGCTGATCCTCGATCAGAACATGACGCCATCCGCTTTCTTCCCAAGCGACTATTTCAGCTATCAGGAACCCGGCGTCATGAGCGCTGACCGTCTGGAAGGCGTTATGCGCCTGACGCCTGCCCTGGGTCAGCAGAAGATTTATGTTCTGGTGTTCACGACTGAAAAAGATCTGCAACAGACAACGAAGCTTGTTGATCCGGCAAAAGCCTATGCGAAAGGCACGGGGAACTCCGTCCCGGATATTCCTGACCCGCTTGCCCGTCACACCACCGATGGTCTGATCAAGCTGAAAGTCTCCACCAACAGCGCCTCCAGCGTGCTCGTTGGCCCACTGTTTGGCTCATCGGGTCCTGGCCCGGTAACGGTGGGTAATACTGCCGCCCCTGTGTATGCCGCGCCAGCCGCCGCACCAGCCGCAGCCCCGGCCCCGACGAAAAAAGCCGAGCCGGTGCTTAACGACACGGAAACGTACTTCAACAACGCCATCAAGCAGGCGGTTAAAAACGGCGACGTCGATAAAGCGCTGAAACTGCTTGATGAAGCCGAGCGTTTAGGTTCAACCACTGCCCGTTCCACCTTTATCAGCAGTGTAAAAGGCAAGGGGTAACCGTCTCCCCGCAGTGCTGATTTTGTTAGTCGTTTAGTGCGCCTTACCGGGCGCACTTTTTTTGGCCAAGTTGCACCATTGTTGCGATAGTGATCGCTAAATTTGGTTTGTCCGTCCTCATTTTGCCAATCTGCGATACAATGCCTTTACGTTATGAATCGGAGAGTCTGGCATGTCACACCCCGCGCTAACGCAGCTGCGTGCGCTACGCTATTTCGACCAAATACCCGCGCTTAACCCGGAGCAACTGGACTGGCTGCTGCTGGAAGATTCCATGACAAAACGTTTTGAGCAACAGGGTAAAACGGTCACGGTGACGATGATTCAGGAAGGGTTTGTCTCGCCTGCGGAGATTGCCAGCGAGTTGCCGCTGCTGCCGCAGGAAGAACGCTACTGGCTGCGTGAAATTTTACTTTGTGCGGATGGCGAGCCGTGGCTTGCCGGGCGGACGGTGGTTCCGGAGTCTACACTTTCGGGGCCGGAGCTGGCATTGCAACGCCTCGGCAAAACGCCCCTGGGGCGCTATCTGTTCACCTCGTCTGAACTGACCCGTGATTTTATTGAAATTGGTTGCGATGCCGATTTGTGGGGGCGCCGTTCCCGCCTTCGTTTGAGTGGCAAGCCGTTAATACTGACGGAACTTTTTTTGCCTGCATCGCCGTTGTACTAAGAGGGAGAAAAAATGGAGTGGAGTCTGACGCAGAATAAGCTGCTGGCCTATCACCGCCTGATGCGTACTGATAAACCCATTGGCGCGCTGCTGCTGCTGTGGCCGACCTTATGGGCGCTGTGGGTTGCCACGCCGGGCGTGCCGCCACTGTGGATCCTGGCGGTGTTTGTGGCGGGTGTCTGGCTGATGCGCGCTGCGGGTTGTGTGGTTAACGACTATGCCGACCGTAAATTTGACGGGCATGTGAAGCGTACCGCGAATCGACCTCTGCCGAGCGGGCAGGTGACCGGGAAAGAGGCGCGTATCCTGTTTGTGGTGCTGGTGCTTCTCTCTTTCCTGCTGGTGTTAACGCTTAACACCATGACCATTCTGCTCTCCGTTGCAGCCCTGGCGCTGGCCTGGGTTTACCCGTTTATGAAGCGATACACCCATCTGCCGCAGGTGGTATTAGGTGCGGCATTTGGCTGGTCGATTCCCATGGCATTTGCCGCGGTCAGCGAGTCCGTTCCACTCAGCTGCTGGCTGATGTTCCTGGCGAATATTCTCTGGGCCGTTGCGTACGATACCCAATACGCGATGGTCGATCGCGATGACGATCTCAAGATTGGCATCAAATCGACGGCAATCCTGTTTGGTCGTCACGACAAACTGATCATTGGCATATTGCAGGTGGCGGTGCTGGCGCTGATGGTGGCGATTGGTCGCCTGAACGGGCTGAACTGGGCGTTTTACTGGTCCGTGCTGGTGGCGGGGCTGCTGTTTGCGTATCAGCAAAAGCTGATCGCGAAGCGCGAGCGTGAAGCCTGCTTTAAAGCGTTTCTGAATAACAACTACGTCGGGCTGGTGCTGTTTCTGGGGCTGGCGATGAGTTACTGGTCATAAAAAAGCCGGGTGGCGGCTTCGCCTTACCCGGCCTACGATTTAGCGGAACATGTAGGCCGGGTAAGCGTTAGCGCCACCCGGCTTTTTAACATCACTCGCCCTGCGTCGAACTCTCAATCGTCAAACGCACATCCGAGGTAATCAGCTCTGCCAGCATCTGATAAACCTTCATCGTCTCTTCCGGCTCGGCATCGCCCGTATCGCTGATATACCCTTCGTCGCGCAGCGTCAGCACCAGGGAGCTGAATACCGCTTTGTCGAAGAATTCCGGGGCATTAATGCCATGCAGAACGGAGAGGCGCTGGGCCAGCGTCCGGCTCTCTTTTTCCAGCGTACCGCGGTTGATTGACGGGTTTGCACTCAACAACCAGAAGGTAATGGCGTAGCGCTGCAACGTCTCACGCGCACCGGAAGCCAGCAGCTGCAAGGTACGAGAACGTGACGGGTTGATATGCAGATCATCATCGCTGATGGTAATCAGCCCCTGACGATGCATCTCTGCGGTCATTTTATCCAGTTCTGCCGCCAGCTCATCTTCACTCCAGCGCAGGAACAGCTCCGCTTTCAGCATCGGGTAGATGGCCTGAATGTGGCGCAGCAGCTCCTGACGTGAAATACGGCGATGCTGGGTAATAATGGCCGCCATCAGCGACGGCAGCATCAGCATATGCGTGATGTTGTTACGGTAGTAGGTCATCAGCACGGCCTGCTCGCGCGGCAGAATGATGATGTCACCAATCGTATCTTTCTCGACTTCGAACTTGTTCATCTGCAACGCGTGATCGATAAGCTCGCTGGCAGTGGCAGACGGTACGGTCGAATCCACGGAATACGGCACATTGCGCATGATGTTGAGGTAGCAATCAATCTGCTCGGTCAGCTGCTCACGGGTCAGTGAACGCTGGCGAGAGGCCAGAAGCGCGGTACAGCACAGGTTCATGGCGTTTGCCGCACCGGCGTTGTTGATGCGTACCATCAGCTCGGATGCGATGCCGTTGACCGTTGGCGTCAGCCAGGCCGGACGTACCGCCTCGATAGGATCGATAGACTCGCGCCACTCCGGAACATGATGGTTCAGATATGTCATCAGAGGCAGGGGTTCGCCAAAGTTAACGTATCCCTGGCCGAGGTTGCGCAATTTACTCAGCCCACGCAGCATCTGCGGCAGACTCTCTTTTTCTTTGGTCGCACCGCGCAGCTCTTTCGCGTAGGTGCCCACTTCCATCACGTGTTCATACCCGATGTAGATAGGCACCAGCGTGATAGGACGCGTACCGCCACGCAGCATGGCCTGAATGGTCATCGACAGCGTGCCGGTCTTCGGATCGAGCAGACGACCGGTACGGGAGCGCCCCCCTTCAACAAAGTACTCCACGGAATAACCGCGGCTGAACAGCTCGCCCAGATACTCCCTGAAGACGGTGGAGTAGAGCTTGTTGCCCTTGAAGGTACGGCGAATGAAGAAGGCACCCAGACGGCGGAAAATCGGGCCTGCTGGCCAGAAGTTCAGGTTGATACCGGCAGCAATGTGCGGCGGCACCAGCCCCTGGTGATAGAGGACGTAAGAGAGCAACAGGTAGTCCATGTGGCTGCGGTGGCAGGGCACGTAGACAATCTCGTGGCCGTCGTGCGCTAACTGACGCACGCGCTCGGCGTTGTGGACGTTAATCCCCTGATAGAGGCGGTTCCACGTGAAGCCGAGGATACGGTCGGAGAGGCGAATCATCTCGTAGGAGAAGTTCGCGGCGATCTCTTCCATCAGCGCGATTGCGTTCTGCTGCGCTTTCTCGTGCGAAATTTTCTTGCTGCGCGCTTCGTCTTCTACGGCACGGGCAATCGCTTTGGAAGCCAGCAGCTTGTTGAAGAGATCCTGACGTGCCGGGAGACGTGGCCCAACGGCCGCCAGACGCTGACGTGCAAAGTGCATACGCGCAACGCGCGCCAGCTTTTGCGCAATAATTTTGTCGGTGCCGTGTTCATCCGCCATGCGGCGCAGTGAAACGGAAGGCGAGAAGCGGACAAAGCTGTCGCGTCCCAGCCAGGAGACGGCGAAGAACTTCTGAATGCCGTTGAGCATACGCAGCGGCGGGTTCTCTTCCCCTTTTTCGCGTCCCGGACGACGCCCAAACATTACCGACACCGGCACCATCTGCACGTCCAGATCGGGGTTGCTGCGGTGCAGATCGAGGTAATCATGGAACAGCTTAATGGACTCTTCTTTCGGCGTGTAATAGGTGAACACGCGCGGTCCGCCATGGATGAACACGTAGCGCGGCAGCAGCGTACCGTCGACTTCCAGCGGTTCAAGCGGGTCAGGTAAATCATGCGCCAGACATTGAGCGCGAAGCGTAAGCAGGTCTGCCTTCGAGTTATAAGGCAAAACGTACATAATCGGGCGCGACGTATCGAGCCCTAATTCCAGCGCGGGTTCTGCTGGGATAGACTTACTTTTTACCAGTACGCTTAATGGTAAATTAAGTAATTTGTAGTAAATTCGTGGCCAGCCGGACATAAACGATGTAAAGCCTCTGGTTAATAATGCAATTGCGGCGCAAGGATAACAGAAAGCGCGCAAAATTTCTGTTGTTACCCGTCATACTTCAGGTTGCAGCGAAACGCGCTGCGCCTGTAGTAACTGACGCTATTTATCATAAAAGGTTCTTTTAATGGCCAATAATACCACTGGGTTAACCCGAATCATTAAAGCTGCCGGTTATTCATGGAAAGGTTTCCGCGCCGCATGGGTTAATGAAGCCGCTTTCCGCCAGGAGGCGGTTGCCGCAATCGTTGCGGTTGTCATCGCCTGCTTCCTTGATGTTGATGCTATCACCCGCGTACTGCTCATCGGATCTGTCCTTCTGGTGATGATAGTGGAAATTCTTAATAGCGCGATTGAGGCCGTTGTGGACCGGATTGGGTCGGAATTCCATGAACTGTCTGGCCGGGCGAAGGACATGGGTTCCGCTGCCGTACTGCTGTCGATTATCACTGCGGCGATCACCTGGGTCACGCTGCTTTGGTCGCATTTCCGATGAGCCTCGAGGAATAATTAAGTCCCTGGTTTTTTGTGCAGTTTTTGGTTCCAAAATCGCCTTTGACTGTATATACTCACAGCATAACTGTATATACACCCAGGGGGCGGTATGAAAGCGTTAACGACCAGGCAGCAAGAGGTGTTTGATCTCATTCGGGATCATATCGGCCAGACGGGTATGCCACCCACGCGTGCAGAAATTGCACAGCGTCTGGGCTTCCGTTCTCCTAATGCTGCCGAAGAGCACCTTAAGGCGCTGGCGCGTAAGGGCGTGATTGAGATTGTTTCCGGCGCATCACGCGGCATTCGTCTGCTGGTGGAAGAAGAGACCGGTATTCCGCTGGTGGGCCGCGTTGCCGCAGGTGAACCCCTGCTGGCACAGCAGCACATCGAAGGGCACTATCAGGTTGACCCAGGCATGTTCAAGCCGAGCGCAGATTTCCTGCTGCGTGTTAGCGGGATGTCCATGAAAGATATCGGTATTCTGGATGGCGATCTGCTGGCGGTACACAAAACGCAGGACGTGCGTAACGGCCAGGTCGTGGTGGCGCGCATTGACGATGAAGTGACGGTTAAGCGCCTGAAAAAACAAGGTAACACCGTTCAGCTTCTGCCAGAAAACAACGAATTCTCCCCGATTGTGGTGGATCTCCGCGAGCAGAGCTTCTCCATTGAAGGCCTGGCCGTCGGCGTTATCCGCAACGGTGAATGGCTGTAATCTCTTCCTGACAGGCTGTAGTTTCTCTACAGCCTGGCCTATTTTTTGATTCCGGTACTTTCCATGGCATTGCTAACTTCTGCCGATAAGGCGTTGTGGCGTCTTGCGCTACCGATGATTTTTTCCAATATCACCGTTCCTCTGCTGGGGCTGGTGGATACGGCGGTAATCGGGCATCTGGATTCGCCGATTTATCTGGGCGGTGTCGCGATCGGCGCAACGGCGACCAGCTTCCTCTTTATGCTGCTACTCTTTCTGCGCATGAGTACGACAGGCCTGACGGCTCAGGCGTATGGTGCAAAAGATCCCCTCCGTCTGGCGCGTGCGCTGGTTCAGCCGCTTATACTGGCGTTCGGTGCTGGCGCGTTAATCGTTCTGTTGCGAACGCCGCTGATTGATCTTGCGCTGCATATTGTGGGTGGCAGTGATGCCGTACTGGAGCAGGCCCGGCGGTTCCTCGAAATTCGCTGGCTCAGCGCGCCCGCGTCACTGGCAAACCTGGTCCTGCTGGGCTGGTTACTGGGCGTACAGTACGCCCGCGCGCCGGTGATCCTGCTGGTGGTGGGCAATCTGCTTAACATTGTGCTCGATCTCTGGCTAGTGATGGGACTGCACATGAACGTCCGGGGTGCAGCGCTGGCCACGGCAATTGCCGAGTACGGTACGCTGCTGATCGGTTTGTGGATGGTCTGGCGCGTGCTGGCGATGCGCGGTATCTCGCTTGCGCTGCTGAAAACGGCCTGGCGTGGCAACATTCGTAAGCTGCTGGCGCTTAATCGCGACATCATGCTCCGTTCGCTCCTGCTGCAACTCTGCTTTGGCGCATTAACCGTGTTTGGTGCGCGTCTTGGGCCAGAGATCGTCGCGGTCAACGCAGTGCTCATGACGTTATTGACCTTTACCGCTTACGCGCTGGATGGTTTTGCTTACGCCGTGGAGGCGCATTCAGGGCAGGCCTATGGCGCGCGTGAAAGCGGCCAGTTGCGTGAAGTCTGGCGTGCTGCCTGCCGTCAGGCGGGTCTGGTGGCCCTGGTATTTGCCTTCGTTTATGCCTGTTTTGGCGAGCATATTGTCGCACTGCTGACCTCAATACCCGCGCTACGTGAGCTGGCCGATCGCTACCTTCTCTGGCAGGTGGTTCTACCCGTGGTGGGCGTATGGTGCTATTTGCTGGACGGGATGTTTATTGGCGCCACGCGGGGGGCGGAGATGCGCAACAGCATGGCCGTCGCTGCGGCGGGGTTCGGCCTGACGCTGCTGACCCTGCCATATCTTGGTAATCACGGTCTGTGGCTGGCGCTGGCGGTCTTTCTTTCACTGCGTGGCCTTTCGCTGGCCGTTATCTGGCATCGTCACTGGCGAAACAATACCTGGTTTCCAGCTTCGCACGATATATCGTAACGGTTAAAGATTCCGAATATAAAAACAACTGCCGAATCCTTAACTACAATAATAATCACGTCCAGCAGAAAAGAACGAAGCGGACGATACTCATAGACGCTTAACACGAGGACACGATTATGAATAAAGACGAAATCGGCGGCAACTGGAAGCAATTCAAAGGTAAAGCGAAAGAACAGTGGGGTAAGCTGACAGATGACGATATGACCGTCATTGAAGGTAAGCGCGATCAGCTGGTAGGTAAAATCCAGGAGCGCTACGGTTACGAAAAAGATCAGGCGGAAAATGAAGTCAAAGACTGGGAAACCCGTAACGACTACCGCTGGTAACCGGCACTATCCCCAAGGGCGGCTATAAGCCGCCTTTTTCTTTGGTTTTAACGTGGCTTTTTCTTCACCAGAATAGAGTGATCGTGCTGACAGGCGTCCTGATGGCGACATGACTCCACCTCCACGCAGGCAGAACATAAGCCGTGGGCTTCGATCACGTTATGGCGCAGCGCAAAGCCCATTCTGGCTGCCAGCGTATGCATAATATCTTCCACCCCTTCCGCACACTCCTCCTTCACCACACCACAGCGATCGCAGATAAACATGGCGGACGTGTGAGTCGGCTGGTCAAAAAGATGGCACAGCACATAGCTGTTGGTTGATTCCACTTTATGCACAAACCCTTGCTCCAGCAGAAAATCCAGCGCCCGATAGACGGTCGGCGGCTTTGCCTGCGGCTCGCTTTCACGCAGCAGGTCGAGCAGATCGTAGGCGCTGATGGCACCCTGTTGCAGGCTCATCAGACGCAGTACCTCAAGGCGCTGCGGGGTCAGGCGCACATTGCGTTGCGCGCACAGCTTTTCAGCTTGCGCTAACAGCTCTTTTGTGGACTTGTCCATCGGGCACCTCGGATGTGGTAAGGGGTGAAAACCCTCACTTTATCATGTTCTGCTAAAAACACCGAGATCCGCCAGGCTGTGCTATACCTGACGCATCGCAAATCGGGAGATCGCATAATGAAAAGACCTGACTGTATTCGGCACTGGCGGGACGTGGAAGGTGCCGATGACGCAACGTATCCTGACAGCAACGAACGTTTTTCTGTTGGCGCGCCGCTGGCCCGAAAGCTGGGACTGGGCCGCATTGGTATTCACCATGAACGGCTGCCGCCCGGACGCCGCACGTCTTATCCGCATGCGGAAAGCGACGAAGAGGAGTTTGTTTACGTTCTGGAGGGTTACCCTGAAGCCTGGATTAATGGCTATCTGTGGAAGCTCGAACCCGGAGACAGCGTGGGGTTCCCTGCCGGGACGGGCGTGTGCCATACCTTTATCAACAATACCGATGAAGAGGTGCGCTTACTGGTGGTGGGTGAGGCCAATAAAAAACATAACCGCATCTACTATCCGCTCAATCCGGAGTATGCCGCGACGCGCGAAGACCGCTGGGTGGACCATCCGCCGCAGTTTTTTGGGCCGCACGATGGAAAACCTGGGCGAAAATAATTTCCTCTTCTATAAATATTGATGGCCGTCACATATTACAACAGGCCGGGATGGAATTTAACTTAAGGAAATAGCGGGTCTTTTTGCACTTATTCACAGCAATAGTTCGTTCCTGTTTGGGTGATAACAGACAGGGTTAACTAATAACAAACTATTTACGAGCACACTGTGAAAAAACATTTTAAATTTTCGATGGTTAGCATTGCTGTCTCCTTTTTTATGGCAAATCAGGCGGGAGCAGCCAATACCTGGACGGAAGCGCGCAGTGACGCAATGGGTGGCACAGGCGTCGCGGCAGGGAGCTATGGCAGCGGGGCGTTAATCAACCCCGCATTGCTGGCAAAATCTAAGCCCGAGGATGATGTGACGGTCATTTTGCCGTCCGTGGGCGTGCAGGTGACTGATGAAGACAATCTTCAGGACGAGATTGATACCATTAACGACAAAATCAATCATTACAAGGATGTGGTTGATAGTCTGACGCCCATTGAAATTATCACCAACCCTCTAGGTTCGATTAATCAGTTCCAGGGCGCGGCGAAAGATCTCGCCGATGAGCTGGACTACCTGAAAGGCAAAACCGCACACGCCACCGCAGGGGCGGGGATTGCCGTCAGTATCCCTAACGATGTCCTTTCCGTGGCCTTTATGGCAAAAGGCTATGCCCATGGCCGGGTCAGCTCTTCAATCGATCAGCAGGACATTGATTATCTGCGCGGTATTCAACGAAACGATGCTGTGGCTGCCGGTGTGGCGCTGGACGCCGCGCTAAACGGTACCGATCAAATCACCAAAAACCTTAACTCTACGGCGTCTGGTCGGGCGGCGATTGTGTCCGACTACGGTATTGCGGTAGCCCGTCAGTTCGATCTTGGCGGCGTTCCGGTTTCCGTTGGTGTCACGCCGAAGCTGCAAAAAACCTGGCTCTATAACTACACCACCTCGATCTACGACTATGACAGTAATAAGTGGAACGACAGCCGCTACCGTACCGACGACACCGGCTTCAACGTCGATGCCGGTATTGCTGCTGACTTTGGTGAAAACTGGACGGTCGGCGTGAGCGGGCAAAACCTGATGTCGCGCGATATCGATACCAAAGATATCCGCATTCGCAACGGGCGCACAGGAGAGGTGGTGAGTTATAAAGACACCTATCAGATCCGACCGCTGGTCACTGCCGGGGCCGCCTGGCATAACGATCTGGTCACGCTGACCGCGGACGGCGATCTGACCGAAACCAAAGGCTTTAAAAGCGAAGACACCTCCCAGTACGTTGGCGTTGGTGCTGAAGTCACGCCACTGAGCTGGCTGGCAGTGCGCGCCGGTTATCGTGCGGATATGAAAGGGAACGACAGCAACGTCTTCACCGGCGGTGTCGGTTTTGCGCCGTTTAACTCCGTCCATGTTGACCTGATGGGGCTTTATGGCGAAGACGAGACCTGGGGCGCCGGGGCACAGTTGAGCATGACGTTCTAAATATTAAGGGCACCGTTAATGGTGCCCTAAGCTTATCCGTGTGCCGCTTTGCTCAGCGTATCGCTGATCCATTGATTTACGCTTTTACCTGAAACTTCGGCTGCGATGTTAATTGCGGAATGTATTTCAGGCGCGATGCGCAGGCTGATTTTCCCGCTTGCCGGGCGCAAAGGTTCTCGACCTTGTTCTGTACAGTAGGCAAGATAATCATCAACTGCTTCTTCAAACGCTTTGCGGAGGGCTGCGACGTTATCAGCATGAAAACCGATAACATCTCTTATGCCCGCAACATGCCCAACGAAGCACAGATCTTCGTCGCTGTAATCAATTTTTGCGGCATAGCCTTTATAAGTCATGGTGTTAATCATGGAGATACCCCCGTTGCGATGAGAAAAGCCATTGCGTCGCGAACCTGATAAACCTTCGCTTCTTTATCCGGGTGAGGACGATGAAACGAAGCCACAACTCCATTGATTTCGAATCTTACCCTTGAACCGCTACCTTCTGAGGCTTTCGCACCCAGAGCAATGAAAAGTGCTTCAATCCTGCGCCATTCCAGAGAACTTGGCGTTGGTACAGAGAAAATGAGCTGCAATGTTTTTTGGTGGCGGGCGTTCAATGTTTTCATAGTTGATAGAGTCCATTTTAATTTTCTTCCCCGCCAAAGTTGCAATGAATGATATCACTTTTTGATATCACATCAAGCCGGATCGTATCCTTTTTAAGCCTGTGCTATAGTAGCGCCCCTTTTCCACCAGATGCTTAAAACTTCGCCATGTTGTCAGAACACCAGACCGCTTTCCCTGCACACCGTTTCTCCATTGCGCCGATGCTCGACTGGACGGACAGACACTGCCGCTACTTCCTGCGTCAGCTCTCCCGCCATACGCTGCTGTACACCGAAATGGTGACTACCGGGGCAATTATTCACGGCAAGGGCGATTATCTGGCGTACAGCGAAGAGGAGCATCCAGTTGCGCTGCAACTGGGGGGCAGCGATCCGGCTGCGCTGGCGCAGTGTGCGAAACTGGCTGAAGAACGTGGCTATGACGAGATTAACCTCAACGTCGGTTGCCCGTCCGACCGTGTTCAAAACGGTATGTTCGGCGCATGTCTGATGGGGAATGCACACCTGGTGGCGGACTGCATCAAAGCGATGCGCGACGTCGTCTCTGTCCCGGTCACGGTCAAAACCCGTATCGGCATTGACGACCAGGACAGCTACGAATTCCTGTGTGATTTCATCAACACGGTGTCAGGGAAGGGCGAATGCGAGATGTTTATCATCCACGCCCGAAAAGCCTGGCTCTCTGGCCTTAGCCCGAAAGAGAACCGTGAGATCCCGCCACTGGACTACCCTCGCGTGTACCAGCTGAAACGCGACTTTCCGCACCTGACCATGTCGATCAACGGCGGTATTACGTCCCTGGACGAGGCCAAAGCGCATCTCGAACATATGGATGGCGTGATGGTCGGACGCGAGGCGTATCAGAATCCGGGCATTCTGGCGACGGTTGACCGTGAAATCTTCGGCGTTGAAGGTGCCGATACCGATCCGGTGGCCGTGGTGCGCGCCATGTACCCCTACATTGAGCGCGAGCTGAGTAATGGTACCTATCTTGGCCACATTACCCGCCATATGCTCGGCCTGTTCCAGGGCATTCCCGGCGCGCGCCAGTGGCGTCGTTATCTCAGCGAGAACGCGCATAAAGCCGGTGCGGACATTGAGGTGCTGGAACACGCGCTGCGTCTGGTTGCGGATAAACGTTAAATTTCGCTAAAAGATGGTCAAATACGCCACGCCCTGCAAACCCTTGCAGGGCGTTTTGCTTTCAGAACAACAACTTATTTTTGGCATGTTTCTTGTAATGATCGCAGCATCATTCGGGAACTCGTGGGAGAGCACCATGCTGGAACTACTTTTTGTGATTGGCTTCTTTATTATGCTGATGGTCACGGGCGTGTCGCTGCTCGGTATTCTGGCCGCGCTCGTGGTGGCCACGGTGGTGATGTTTGTCGGCGGTTTATTTGCGCTGACGATTAAACTCTTGCCGTGGTTACTTCTGGCCATTGCGGTGGTATGGGCGATACGGGCGATTAAATCGCCAAAACTGCCCACTTATCAGCGTAATAACCGCTTCCGTTACTAAGGTATTGAGGGGTACGTCACATACCTGCAACTTTTCCTGCCGCAATCCTTAGAACAGAATAGGATTTACTTATCGAATCTGTCACTATTGCTGCCGCTAAAGAATTCATCGAGCTGTACCCTACATACAGCCGAACTAAAAAAAAGAAAGGGCTTCCCACGGGAAGCCCAATTTCTTTTTAAGGCTCAGGGAATTAACAGACTAGACCCCTGCGTTGCCCGGCTCTCCAGCACCTCATGCGCACGTTGCGCATCGGTCAGCGGATATTTCTGCGCTTCTGCCACATCCACTTTAATCACCCCGCTGGCGATCAGTGAGAACAGCTCGTTGCTGGCTTCCTCAAGTTCTTCCCGGTTGGTGATGTAACCTTGCAGGGAAGGGCGAGTGACGTACAGCGACCCCTTTTGATTCAGTATGCCGAGATTAACGCCGGTGACGGCGCCGGAGGCGTTACCGAAGCTCACCATCAGCCCGCGGCGTTGCAGGCAGTCCAGCGAAGATTCCCAGGTGTCTTTCCCCACCGAGTCATACACCACACGCACCTTTTTGCCGCCGGTGATCTCTTTCAGCCGCTCAACGATGCTCTCTTCCCGGTAGTTGATCACCTGCCATGCGCCCGCGTCCAGCGCACGCTGCGCTTTTTGCGCGCTGCCGGTGGTGCCGATAAGCTTCGCCCCCAGGGCTTTCGCCCACTGGCAGGCAATCAGCCCCACGCCACCTGCGGCTGCGTGAAACAGAAATTGCTCGTCAGGCTTAATTTCGTAAGTTTTACGCAGCAGATAAAAGACCGTCAGCCCTTTCAGGAATGAGGCGGCAGCCTGCTCGAAGCTGATCGCATTTGGCAGAAGCGCCGCTTTCTCGGCCGGAACGTTATGGATGGAGCTGTAAGCACCCAGGGCAGATTGCGCATAGACTACGCGATCGCCCTCCTTAATGTGCTTAACCGCGCTGCCCACTTTGCTGACGATACCGGCCGCCTCGGTGCCCAGTCCGCTCGGCATTGACGGAGGCGGATAGAGGCCGCCGCGAATATAGGTATCGATGTAGTTAATGCCGATCGCTTTGTTTTCAACCTGGATTTCGTTCTCGCCAGGCGCAGCGGGGGTAAATTCCACCGCTTTGAGTACGTCAGGGCCACCATGCTTGTGAAATTCAATACGTGTTGCCATGCTTCCTCCAGAATGTGGTAATCTTTCGACCCACTCTTTATCTCGGTAACTCCATTCACTATGGCAGGAAACAAACCCTTCAACAAACAGACTGAACCTCGTGAGCGTGATTATCAGGTCGCCGGGTTAAAGGTCCCGCCGCACTCGATTGAAGCGGAACAGTCGGTGTTGGGCGGTTTAATGCTGGATAACGAACGCTGGGACGACGTTGCCGAGCGCGTTGTCGCGGAAGATTTCTATACCCGCCCGCACCGCCACATCTTCACGGAAATGGCGCGTTTGCAGGAGTCGGGCAGCCCGATTGACCTGATTACGCTCGCAGAATCGCTGGAGCGTCTGGGGCAACTGGACAGCGTCGGCGGGTTCGCCTATCTGGCAGAACTGTCAAAAAACACACCAAGTGCCGCAAACATCAGCGCTTATGCGGATATCGTCCGTGAACGTGCCGTGGTACGCGAGATGATCTCGGTGGCAAACGAAATCGCCGAGGCCGGTTTCGATCCCCAGGGGCGCACCAGCGAAGATCTGCTCGACCTGGCGGAGTCCCGCGTCTTTAAAATCGCTGAAAGCCGTGCGAACAAAGACGAAGGCCCGAAAAATATCGCCGATGTGCTCGACGCCACCGTTGCGCGTATTGAACAGCTTTTTCAGCAGCCGCACGATGGCGTCACCGGCGTAAACACCGGCTATGACGATCTCAACAAGAAAACGGCGGGTCTTCAGCCGTCGGATTTGATTATCGTCGCGGCGCGTCCGTCGATGGGTAAAACGACATTTGCGATGAACCTCGTCGAAAACGCGGCGATGTTGCAGGATAAGCCGGTGCTTATCTTTAGTCTTGAGATGCCCTCAGAACAGATCATGATGCGTTCTCTGGCGTCCCTGTCGCGCGTGGATCAGACCCGCATTCGTACCGGTCAGCTGGACGATGAGGACTGGGCGCGGATCTCCGGCACCATGGGCATTTTGCTGGAAAAACGGAACATCTATATTGATGACTCCTCTGGCCTGACGCCGACGGAAGTGCGCTCCCGCGCGCGCCGTATCGCCCGTGAACACGGCGGTATCGGCCTTATCATGATCGACTACCTTCAGCTGATGCGCGTCCCGTCACTCTCTGACAACCGTACGCTGGAGATCGCCGAGATTTCCCGCTCGCTCAAGGCGTTAGCCAAAGAGCTGCACGTGCCGGTGGTGGCACTCTCCCAGCTTAACCGCTCTCTGGAACAACGCGCCGATAAACGCCCGGTCAACTCTGACCTGCGTGAGTCCGGTTCTATCGAGCAGGATGCCGACTTAATCATGTTCATCTACCGTGATGAGGTTTATCACGAGAACAGCGATCTGAAAGGGATCGCCGAAATTATTATTGGTAAGCAACGTAACGGCCCCATCGGTACGGTACGTCTGACCTTTAACGGCCAGTGGTCGCGTTTCGACAACTATGCCGGTCCTCAATATGATGATGAGTAATTTCTAAGGAATTCAAATGCAAGCGGCAACTGTTGTGATTAACCGCCGCGCTCTGCGACACAACCTGCAACGTCTGCGTGAACTGGCGCCCGCCAGTAAGCTCGTTGCAGTCGTGAAAGCGAACGCTTACGGACACGGTCTTCTTGAGACCGCGCGAACGCTCCCCGATGCCGACGCTTTTGGCGTTGCCCGTCTCGAAGAAGCTCTCCGCCTGCGCGCAGGTGGAATTACGCAACCAATTTTGCTCCTCGAAGGCTTTTTTGAAGCCTCGGACCTGCCGACCATTGCCGATCAGCACCTGCACACGGCGGTACATAACGAAGAACAGCTGGCCGCGCTGGAAACCGCTGCGCTGAGCGAGCCGGTTACCGTCTGGATGAAGCTCGACACGGGCATGCACCGTCTTGGCGTGCGTCCTGAAAGCGCCGAGGCGTTTTATCAGCGCCTGTGCCAGTGCAAAAATGTGCGTCAGCCGGTGAACATCGTCAGCCACTTTGCCCGTGCTGATGAACCTGACTGCGGCGCAACCGAGCGGCAGCTTGATATCTTTAATACCTTCTGCGAAGGCAAACCGGGGATGCGCTCGATTGCGGCGTCCGGCGGGATCCTGCTGTGGCCGCAGTCGCACTTCGACTGGGCGCGTCCGGGCATCATTCTTTATGGCGTTTCGCCGCTGGAGAACAAACCCTGGGGGCCGGACTTTGGCTTTAAGCCGGTGATGTCGCTGGTGTCAAAGCTGATTGCCGTGCGTGAGCACAAAGCGGGAGAGCCGGTGGGTTACGGTGGCACCTGGACCAGCGAGCGCGACACGCGTCTTGGCGTGGTGGCGATGGGCTACGGCGATGGCTATCCGCGCGCCGCACCAACGGGCACGCCGGTGCTGGTGAATGGCCGTGAAGTGAAGATTGTTGGCCGCGTGGCGATGGACATGATTTGCGTCGATCTGGGGCCGGACGCGCAGGATAAAGCGGGGGACGATGCGGTGATGTGGGGCGAAGGCCTGCCCGTAGAGCGAATTGCTGAAATAACAAAAGTGAGTGCTTACGAACTTATCACGCGCCTTACCTCAAGGGTCGCGATGAAATACGTCGACTGAGCGTTAGCGGGATGCGATGCATCCCGCTTCTGTTAACATCCCCTCGATCTTCTTCCGCTTCCGGTTTATTGTTGAATTCCCTGCCTGATAATAATCCGGAGAACATCGCGTGTTTCAGAAAGTAGACGCCTACGCTGGCGACCCTATCCTCTCCTTGATGGAGCGTTTCAAAGAAGATCCTCGCAGCGACAAAGTGAACCTCAGCATTGGTCTTTACTACAACGAAGAGGGCATCATTCCTCAGTTGAAAGCCGTTGCCGAGGCCGAAGCGCGTCTTAACGCAACCCCGCACGGTGCTTCACTTTATCTGCCGATGGAAGGGTTAAACACCTACCGCAACACCATCGCGCCGCTGCTGTTTGGTGCGGACCACGCGGTGCTCGCGCAAAAGCGCGTGGCGACTATCCAGACGCTGGGTGGCTCGGGGGCGCTGAAAGTGGGTGCAGATTTCCTGAAAAAGTACTTCCCGGATTCCGGCGTATGGGTCAGCGACCCGACGTGGGAAAACCACGTTGCGATCTTCGAGGGTGCAGGCTTCAGGGTTGAAACCTATCCGTGGTTCGACAGCGAAACCAACGGTGTGCGCGTTGATGCGCTGCTGGAAAAGCTGAACACGTTGCCGGCGCGCAGCATCGTATTGCTGCATCCGTGCTGCCATAACCCGACCGGTGCGGACCTCACCCATGCCCAGTGGGATGCGGTGATCGAGGTGCTGAAGGCGCGTAACCTGATCCCTTTCCTCGACATCGCCTATCAGGGCTTTGGCGCGGGCATGGAAGAAGATGCCTACGCCATTCGCGCGATTGCCAGCGCGGGGCTTCCCGCTCTGGTCAGCAACTCCTTCTCAAAAATCTTCTCTCTTTACGGCGAGCGCGTTGGCGGTCTGTCCGTGGTGTGTGAAGACGCCGAAGCCGCGGGACGCGTACTCGGTCAGCTGAAAGCGACGGTCCGCCGCATCTACTCCAGCCCGCCGAACTTTGGTGCGCAGGTGGTCGCGACCGTACTCGGCGACGAACAGCTGAAAGCCACCTGGCTTGCGGAAGTGGAAGGCATGCGTAAGCGGATCCTGTCGATGCGTCAGGCGCTGGTTAACGTGCTTAAAGAGGCGGTGCCAGGGCAGAATTTCGACTATCTGCTTAAGCAGCGCGGGATGTTCAGCTACACCGGACTGAGCGCAGCGCAGGTCGATCGCCTGCGTGAAGAGTTCGGCGTCTACCTGATCGCCAGCGGCCGTATGTGCGTGGCGGGGCTGAATGCTGGCAACGTCCAGCGCGTGGCGCAGGCCTTCGCTGCCGTAATGTAAGTATTCACTTACCTCCCTCTCCCCGTGGGAGAGGGCTGGGGTGAGGGCATCAGGCCGCACAAACAGGATGCCCGACATTATGTGATCGTCTTCTTTTTATTCAGCTTCATAAGTAAAAACTCCTTTCCTTCCCCTCCCGCTGGGGTTATGGTCGGATAGTTTTTTGACCATCCGCTCAAAATAAAACGATAACAAACTGAATATTCAGGGGAAAATATGCGCAAGATCACACTGGCGCTCAGCGCCGCCTGCTTATTATTCTCGCTTAATAGTACCGTTGTTGCGCGGGCTTCTGCACCGACGCCGCTTTACACCGGCACCACCGCCGCCATTCTTGCCGAACAGGCGCCCATTCACTGGGTTTCAGTGGCACAAATCGAAAACAGCCTGACGGGCCGCCCGCCGATGGCCGTGGGCTTCGACATTGACGATACCGTTCTCTTCTCCAGCCCCGGTTTCTGGCGCGGCAAAAAAACGTACTCCCCGGACAGCGAAGCCTATCTGAAAAACCCGGAATTCTGGGAAAAGATGAACAACGGCTGGGATGAGTTCAGTATCCCGAAAGAGGTTGCCCGTGCGCTGATCGCCATGCACGTAAAGCGCGGCGACAGCATTTACTTCGTGACCGGACGTAGCCAGACCAAAACCGAAACCGTCTCGAAAACGCTACAGGATGATTTTCTGATCCCGGCAGCCAGCATGAACCCGGTCATTTTTGCCGGGGACCATGAAGGGCAAAACACCAAAACCCAGTGGCTGGAAAAGAAAAATATTAAAGTGTTCTACGGTGATTCAGATAACGACATCACCGCGGCGCAGGACGTGGGAGCCAGAGGCATCAGGGTGTTACGCGCCTCTAACTCCACCTACCGACCGCTGCCCATGGCCGGAAAATTTGGTGAAGAGGTGATCGTTAACTCGGAATACTGATGCATTAACGGCGGGGTGAATGCTTTTTTATTCAAATCTCGCCGCGCGGGTTTTACCTTTCGCTTTCTTGCTGCACACTTAGAAAGATTCACCTTTCATAATGGAGCAGCATATGTGGTATCAACAGACCCTGACCTTAAGCGCAAAACCACGCGGATTTCACCTTGTGACGGACGAAGTCATCGGGCAAATCCGCGATCTCTCGCGCGTCAAAACGGGTTTGCTGCATCTGCTGCTTCAGCACACGTCTGCTTCTCTCACGCTCAATGAAAATTGCGATCCCACCGTCCGGTCTGACATGGAGCGGCATTTTCTGAAAACCGTCCCGGATAACGCTCCGTATGAGCATGATTACGAGGGGGAGGACGATATGCCTTCACACATCAAATCCTCTTTGCTGGGCGTCTCGCTGATGCTGCCGGTCCACAACGGACGGCTACTGCTGGGCACGTGGCAGGGGATCTGGCTGGGAGAACATCGCATTCACGGTGGTTCGCGTAAAATTATCGCAACGCTACAAGGGGAATAAAGATGACAATTTCGGAGATACTTCAGTACTGCATGAGTAAGCCGGGTGCGGAACAAAGCGTTCACAGCGACTGGAAAGCCACGCAGATCAAAGTGGGTGATGTGCTGTTCGCAATGGTGAAAGAGGTGGAAGGTCGCCCGGCGGCATCGCTGAAAACCAGTCCGGAACTGGCCGATTTATTGCGCCAGCAGCACGATGATGTCAGGCCAAGTAAGCATCTGAATAAAGCGCACTGGAGTACGGTGTTTCTCGACGGCTCGCTGCCAGATTCGCAAATTTACTACCTGGTGGATGCGTCGTATCAACAGGCGGTTGAACTGCTGCCGGAAACGATCCGACAGCAGCTCTCCGTATGACGATTACAGCAACGGTTTGAGGAAGCGCGCGGTGTGCGAGGCTTCGCACTCTGCAACGGTCTCTGGCGTACCGGAGACGAGGATTTCACCGCCGCCGCTGCCGCCTTCCGGGCCGAGATCGACAATCCAGTCTGCGGTTTTAATCACGTCCAGGTTGTGCTCAATCACCACGATGGTGTTGCCCTGATCGCGCAGCTGGTGGAGCACATCAAGCAGTTGCTGAATATCCGCAAAATGCAGGCCGGTGGTCGGCTCATCCAGAATGTACAGCGTCTGACCGGTTCCACGTTTGGACAGCTCGCGCGCCAGCTTCACGCGCTGCGCTTCACCGCCGGACAGCGTTGTCGCTGACTGCCCCAGACGAATATAGGTCAGACCCACGTCCATCAGGGTTTGCAGCTTACGCGCCAGCGCAGGGACGGCGTCAAAGAACTCGCGCGCCTCTTCGATGGTCATATCCAGCACTTCGTGGATGGTCTTGCCTTTGTACTTAATCTCCAGCGTTTCGCGGTTATAGCGCTTGCCTTTGCACTGGTCACACGGCACGTAGATATCCGGCAGGAAGTGCATCTCAACCTTGATCACGCCGTCGCCCTGGCACGCTTCACAGCGGCCGCCGCGCACGTTAAAGCTGAAACGTCCTGGCGTATAGCCACGTGAACGTGATTCCGGCACACCGGCAAAGAGTTCACGTACGGGCGTAAAGACGCCAGTATAGGTCGCCGGGTTGGAACGCGGCGTACGACCAATCGGGCTCTGGTCGATGTCGATAACCTTGTCAAAATGCTCCAGCCCCTGAATGTCGCGGTACGGTGCAGGTTCGGCCAGTGTTGCGCCGTTCAGCGCCGTCTGTGCAATCGGGAACAGCGTATCGTTGATCAGCGTCGATTTACCGGAACCGGACACGCCGGTGATGCAGGTAAACAGCCCGACAGGCAGCGTCAGGGTCACGTCTTTCAGGTTGTTGCCGCGCGCGCCGGTCAGCTTCAGCACTTTTTCCGGGTTCGCCGCCACGCGCTGTTTTGGCACTTCAATTTTACGCTTGCCGCTCATGTACTGACCGGTCAGCGACTCGGGGACCGCCATAATGTCTTTCAGCGTCCCTTCTGCCACCACCTGGCCGCCGTGAACGCCAGCGCCCGGGCCAATGTCAATCACATGGTCAGCCGCGCGGATCGCATCTTCGTCGTGCTCCACCACGATCACCGTATTGCCGAGGTTACGCAGGTGAACCAGCGTACCGAGCAGGCGTTCGTTGTCGCGCTGGTGCAGGCCGATAGACGGCTCATCCAGCACGTACATCACGCCGACCAGACCGGCACCAATCTGGCTCGCCAGACGGATACGCTGGGCTTCACCGCCAGAGAGCGTTTCAGCCGAGCGGGAAAGCGTCAGGTAGTTCAGGCCGACGTTCACGAGGAACTTGAGGCGATCGCCAATCTCTTTCAGCACTTTTTCGGCGATTTTCGCGCGCTGGCCGGAGAGCTTCAGGTTGTTGAAGAAGTCCATCGCGTGGCCGATGCTCATGTCTGAGATGGTCGGCAGCGCCGTGTTTTCCACAAACACGTGACGCGCTTCGCGACGCAGACGCGTGCCCTCACAGGTGGCGCAGGAGCGGTTGCTGATAAACTTCGCCAGCTCCTCGCGCACCGCGCTGGATTCGGTCTCTTTGTAGCGGCGCTCCATGTTGTGCAGCACCCCTTCGAACGGGTGGCGACGCACGGAGGTGTCACCGCGATCGTTCATGTACTTGAACTCGATGTTCTCTTTGCCGGAACCGAACAGGATCACTTTATGTACGTTCGCGCTCAGGCTGGCCCACGGGGCTTCAACGTCGAACTTATAGTGCTCTGCCAGCGACTTCAGCATCTGGAAGTAGTAAAAATTACGCTTATCCCAGCCGCGAATGGCGCCACCCGCCAGCGACAGCTCCGGATTCTGGATCACGCGGTCGGGGTCGAAATACTGCTGAACGCCGAGGCCGTCACAGGTCGGGCACGCGCCCGCCGGGTTGTTGAACGAGAACAGGCGCGGTTCCAGCTCGCGCATGCTGTAGCCGCAAATCGGGCAGGCGAAGTTGGCGGAGAAGAGCAGCTCTTCCGCTTTCGCATCGTCCATGTCTGACACCACCGCCGTGCCGCCCGACAGTTCCAGCGCCGTTTCAAAAGATTCCGCCAGACGTGTCGCCAGATCTTCACGTACCTTAAAGCGGTCAATCACCACTTCGATGGTGTGTTTCTTTTGTAACTCCAGCTTTGGCGGATCGGACAGGTCACACACTTCGCCGTCGATACGGGCGCGGATATACCCCTGGCTTGCCAGGTTTTCCAGCGTTTTGGTGTGTTCGCCTTTACGCTCTTTAATGATTGGCGCCAGCAGCATCAGGCGTTTGCCTTCCGGCTGCGACAGCACGTTATCTACCATCTGGCTGACGGTCTGGGCTGCCAGCGGGACGTCGTGATCCGGGCAGCGCGGCTCGCCCACGCGTGCATACAGCAGGCGCAGGTAGTCATGAATTTCGGTAATGGTACCGACCGTTGAACGCGGGTTATGCGACGTGGATTTCTGCTCAATGGAGATAGCAGGGGACAACCCTTCAATGTGGTCGACATCCGGTTTTTCCATCAGCGACAGGAACTGACGCGCGTACGCCGAGAGTGATTCAACGTAACGACGCTGTCCTTCGGCATACAAGGTGTCGAAAGCCAGTGAGGATTTGCCAGACCCCGAAAGCCCGGTCACGACGATGAGTTTGTCGCGAGGGATTATGAGGTTGATATTCTTGAGATTGTGGGTGCGGGCGCCCCGAACTTCGATCTTATCCATTCACCTTTCCCGGTTGGAACACGGATTGCCTGATTTGTTTGAAGGACAAACGGCTGTCAGAAACGGCTAATTATGACACAAAATGACCTGTTTGAATATACAGTATTGGAATGCATTTTCTGATTCACTGTGTAACAATGTCGAGTCCGCGAGAGAACTCTGGAACATGCTACGCAACTATCAAAGTGTCGCATGGAAATGGTACACTCGCGCGTTTACACTATTAAGAAACGTATTCAGGAGACACGAACATGGCCAGCAGAGGCGTAAACAAGGTGATTCTCGTCGGTAATCTGGGCCAGGACCCGGAAGTACGCTACATGCCGAGTGGTGGCGCAGTTGCCAACATTACGCTGGCTACTTCCGAATCCTGGCGTGATAAAGCAACCGGTGAAATGAAAGAGCAGACCGAATGGCACCGCGTTGTGCTGTTTGGCAAACTGGCAGAAGTGGCCGGTGAGTATCTGCGTAAAGGTTCTCAGGTCTATATCGAAGGCCAGCTGCGCACCCGCAAATGGACCGATCAGTCCGGTCAGGAAAAATACACCACGGAAGTGGTGGTAAACGTGGGCGGCACCATGCAGATGCTGGGTGGCCGTCAGGGCGGTGGCGCACCGGCAGGTGGCGGCCAGAACCAGCAGCAGGGCGGTTGGGGTCAGCCTCAGCAGCCACAGGGCGGCAACCAGTTTAGCGGCGGCGCGCAGTCTCGTCCGCAGCAGCAGTCTGCTCCTGCACCGTCTAACGAACCGCCAATGGACTTCGACGACGATATCCCGTTCTGATATCCAGACGCATAAAACAAAAAAACCCAGACACCTGTCTGGGTTTTTTAATAACAGGCGATCAGGTAATCACCATCGGCCAGTCTGGCGGCGTATGGCTCATGGCTTCAACCATCACCACTTTAATGTTTTCCCAGACGGCGGCCATATCCACCAACGTAATGCCGAGCAAACCTGTTGCGAACCAGCATGCGGCGCCCAACCCTAACAGGGTGCTAATCACCGCAAGACCTGCGTAGTCGGACTTTCGGAACTGAATGTTTAACGTGCTGGCTAAAAACATCAAAACCGCGCTCAACAACGGCCAGCGCAGGAGCACCATGCTGGTGGTAATGGTTGCCATAAAACCCATCCTCGACAAAACAGACGAACTGGAATGAAACAATGTTTCTCGTTACATAAGATGTGTGAACTATATCACATTTGCTGTTTTATTCGCCAGTATCACATCGAGGAAAAATGGGCGATTTATCACCCGGGAGAATATATCTTTGTCAGCAGAGCTGGTGCCTCAGCGCCGCGTCGGCGTGGGCATGTGCGCAAAGAGCAGGTGAACACGCGGCCCATGCAGGGAACGCGTCGGGTGAGTCGTTTTACGGGAAAATGGAAACGCTATTTGTCGGGCATCGCAAAAAATAATGTGGTCGCATCTGATTATGAATAAATCAAATAACGAAGCATCCACGAACAATTATCACGACGTTGCAGGTTCATCCTGCATCTTTTTCATGCGCTCAGACGTTTGGTTAAATCAACGACTCTCTGTCGTGTTAACTTAAACCGCCCGGCTATGCTGGATAATTATTTCCCTTAATAGAAACTGAACGAATACTTTCAGTTTAGCTTACGGGAAAATATTATCGGCATCACGAATTTTAGGATTTTTAATACCAAAAGTCAGTTGCTAACTTCGCATGATTCATGCAACGTAATCACCTGTTTATCACAGCAGCCGGCCTTCATTACTACAGGCGTACAACATGCAGGGATACAGAGCGGGAAATGAATCGTAGCGCGCGGCGCAAAATGCACAACGTGGTCGGGATTATCATGGTAGTTATGCTGCCGGTGATGCTTGCGCTATGGTTTGCCCAGATCAGAGCCGTGTCGGAAATCAGCGCCCAGCTGCGCACGTTTGCTGAACTTACTTTAAACAAAACTGAACGGGTTATTCAACAGGTTGATCTGGCTCGGGAAGAGGCGGAAAAATATCAGGGTAACGTTTGTACGCCGACGCATCGTCAATATATGTTGAACGTTGCACGCGGTCGTCTTTTTGTTGCCGATTTAATTTACGCTGAAGGGCAGCGTTTTCTTTGCTCGACCCTTTTCACACCGGACCATCCTTACACTATCCCCGCTGCCAATTACACCCGTAAACCCGACGTTGCCATCTATTATTTTCGCGATACGCCATTTTTTAATGGTTATAAAATGATATATATGCAGCGCGGAAATTATGTCGTCGTGGTTAATCCGCTTTCGTACAGTGAGGTGATGTCAGACGATCGTTCTCTGTCGTGGGGAGTGTATGACACCGTCAGCAATGCATTCTTTTCTGTCAGCCAGAAAGCTAATATTTCTTTAATGCATTCGATGATTCGACATCAGGAAACGACTTTTCAGAAAGGTGAGCGTTTTTATACGATCGTAAAATCGCAGCAGCGACCGATTGCGGCTATCGTTTCAACGTCCAATGCCCGTTTTTATAAAACGCTTTATCATCAGGCTACCCTGACGCTACCGCTGGGGATGATTTGCAGCATTATTATTCTGCTGGTGTGGTCGCGCACACACCGCGAATTCAATTCGCCTGGCCGTCTTCTGCATCGGGCGCTGAATAAACGCCAGCTGTGCGTCCATTATCAGCCCATTATTGATATTAAACATAACGAGTGCGTGGGGGCAGAGGCGTTGTTACGCTGGCCGGGATTCAACGGGCAGGTTATGAGCCCCGCGGAATTTATTCCCCTGGCAGAAAAAGAGGGGATGATTGAGCGCATTACGGACTACGTCGTGGAGGAGGTGTTCAGCGATCTGGGGCATTTCCTTGCCGCTCATCCTCATCTGTATGTCTCAATAAACCTGTCGGCCTCGGATTTCCACTCCTCGCGTCTTATCGCTCTGATCTCCGACAAAGCCCGCTATTACTCGGTTCGCGCGCAGCAAATCAAAATTGAGGTAACAGAGCGTGGTTTTATTGATGTGCCTAAAACGACGCCGGTTATCCAGGCGTTTCGCCAGGCGGGCTATGAAGTGGCGATCGATGATTTCGGAACCGGCTACTCTAACCTGCATAACCTCTATTCGCTCAACGTCGATATCCTGAAAATCGACAAATCCTTTATCGATACCTTAACCACCAACAGCACCAGTCACCTGATTGCCGAGCACATCATTGAGATGGCGCAAAGCCTGCGGCTGAAAACCATTGCGGAAGGGGTCGAGACGGGGGAGCAGGTGAACTGGCTACTGAAACGTGGCGTGCAGTATTGTCAGGGATGGCACTTCGCGAAAGCGATGCCGCCGCAGGCATTTATGGCCTGGCAGCAGCAACCCTCGCGTTAACACGCATTAATTGAGCTGATGGCGGTAGTCGCTCGGCGTACGGTCAAATTCGCGGCGGAAGACGCGGGAAAAGGTCTGCTGCGACACATAGCCCAGATCCATTGCGATATCAAAAATGGGCCGCTGCGTTGAGCGTAACGCCTGCGCCGCCAGCAGTAGCCTGCGCTGGCGAATGTAGTCACCCAGCGTTTGATGCATTACGGTGCGGAACATTCTCTGTAAATACCATTTCGAATAGCCCGACTTCTTCGCGACCACATCAATGTTCAACGGCTGGTCGATATGTTCATCAATCCATTCAATAAGTGTCTGAATAATCTGCTGATGCGACATAAGGTTGCCCCTCTGTAGATACAACTTTCTCGGTTGATTCGTCGTTTTCTCTGCGGGGGAGTATAATTCCTCAAGTTAACTTGAGGTAAAGAGGTTTTATGGAAAAGAGATTACCGCGCATCAAAGCGCTGTTAACCCCCGGTGAAGTGGCGAAGCGAAGCGGCGTGGCGGTGTCGGCGCTCCATTTCTATGAAAGCAAAGGGTTAATAAAAAGTATCCGTAACGCCGGAAATCAGCGGCGCTACACCCGTGATGTGCTCCGCTACGTGGCGATTATCAAAATTGCGCAACGTATTGGCATTCCCCTGGCCACCATCGGTGACGCGTTCGGCGTTTTGCCGGAAGGGCACTCGTTGAGCGCGAAAGAGTGGAAGCAGCTGTCGTCCCAGTGGCGAGAGGAGCTGGACAGGCGCATTCATACGCTGGTCGCGCTGCGTGATGAGCTGGACGGTTGTATCGGCTGCGGCTGTCTCTCACGTAGTGACTGCCCGCTGCGTAACCCCGGCGACAGGCTGGGCGAGCAGGGAACAGGGGCGCGGTTGCTGGAGGAGGATTGAGAGGTGTTTGCCGGGTGGCGCTTCGCTTACCTGACCTACGCTCTCGGTTTTATAGGCCGGGTAAGGTGCAACCGCCACCCGGCAAACAGCATAAAGAACTAAAGCGCCACTCAGGGCGCTTTAGTTTTTTCCGGTCTTTGTCTTTCTCTCTATCCCGCTGGTTCACGGGAGGGTTTCCCCCGACATCAGTACCCCTCGTGTCGAGCTTGTGGAGGAGGTTCCGGTTTGTACTGACACTTTAATTCTATGCCCGGCCGTCGTTTTTGCCACCGGAGATGATGAGATTTTAGCCGAATTTTTTTCGTGAAGTTGTTCAGTTTTCTATAGTTAAAAAGTATGAATCACCGGAGAACATCATGCTAACGGTCCACCACCTTAATCAGTCTCGTTCACATCGCGTCCTCTGGGCGCTGGAAGAGCTGGGTCTGACGTATGAGATTGTGCGCTATCAGCGCGAAAAAACCATGCTCGCGCCAGACGCGCTCAAAAAAGTCCATCCGCTGGGAAAATCCCCGGTACTGGAAGATAACGGACTGGTTCTGGCCGAATCAGGCGCGATCCTTGAATATCTTCAGGAAACGTACGATCCGGCGTCACAATTCAAACCGTTAGATCCTGCCCATAAAGTGCAGTATCGCTTCTGGCTCCATTACGCCGAAGGATCTCTGATGCCGCTGCTGTTAATGAAGCTGGTGTTCAACAGCCTCGGTAAACCCCCCGTCCCGTTTGGCCTGCGCACGCTGGGTAAGGCGCTGGGACAGGGCGTGCAAAAAGCGTATCTCAACCGCCAGCTTGAAACGCATGCACGCTTTATTAACGATCATCTCGCCGAAAACAGCTGGTTTGCCGGCGACACGCTGACCATGGCTGATATTCAGATGAGTTTTCCCCTCTTCGCCCTGCTGGCGAGGGGCGGTGTCGACAATCTCGACCACATAGCGGCGTGGAAAAAGAGAGTGGAAGCGCGCCCGGGGTGGCAGACCACGCTTGCGAAAGGCGGCCCGCTGACGATCCCCGGCGAGGGATGAAATGTAACGAAATTGCGCATGGACGATAACGTTTGCGCATCCTCTGCTTAATTCTTCATCGTCACGAGGCAATTTTAGCGAAAAACGAGAAAGTTCAGTTGAAAAGGGCGGGTATTAGGCTAGATAATCGTTTGCCTACATTTGACCACCCGTTTTGTAAGCGCGGAGCTAAACGTTTGCTTTTTTTGTGACGCCCCTTTCGTCGCAAACGCAGCACAAGGATTTGACGTTTCGCTGGCAGTGGAGTCTCCACCACGCTTACGGACTTTCAATAAAAATTTTCAGGGGATGTTTTCTATGTCTACGCCATCTGCGCGTACCGGCGGTTCACTTGACGCCATGTTTAAAATTTCTGCCCGCGGCAGCACCGTGCGCCAGGAAGTTGTCGCCGGTCTGACCACGTTTCTGGCGATGGTGTACTCCGTCATTGTGGTGCCGGGCATGCTCGGCAAAGCGGGTTTCCCGCCAGCGGCGGTCTTCGTTGCCACTTGCCTGGTTGCGGGTGTGGGTTCGATTGTGATGGGCCTGTGGGCGAACCTGCCTCTGGCGATTGGTTGCGCCATCTCCCTGACCGCGTTTACCGCCTTCAGCCTGGTGCTGGGCCAGCATATTAGCGTCCCGGTAGCGCTCGGCGCGGTGTTCCTGATGGGGGTACTGTTCACCGTCATCTCTGCGACTGGCATCCGTAGCTGGATTTTGCGCAACCTGCCGCAGGGCGTGGCGCACGGTACCGGCATCGGTATTGGCCTGTTCCTGCTGCTCATTGCCGCAAACGGCGTGGGTCTGGTTATCAAAAACCCGCTGGATGGCCTGCCGGTTGCGCTGGGTAACTTCGCGAGCTTCCCGGTGATCATGTCGCTGGTGGGTCTGGCGGTGATTATCGGCCTGGAAAAACTGAAAGTGCCGGGCGGCATTCTGCTGACCATTATCGGCGTGTCCATCGTCGGCCTGATCTTCGACCCGACCGTTCATTTCTCCGGGATTTTCGCCATGCCGTCCCTAAGCGATGACAAAGGCAACTCCCTGATTGGCAGCCTGGATATTGTGGGCGCGCTGAACCCGGTGATCCTGCCAAGCGTGCTGGCGCTGGTAATGACCGCGGTGTTTGACGCCACCGGTACCATCCGCGCGGTGGCGGGGCAGGCTAACCTGCTGGATAAAGACGGCCAGATCATCGACGGCGGCAAAGCGTTGACTACCGACTCCCTGAGTAGCGTCTTCTCTGGTCTCGTAGGTGCGGCGCCTGCGGCGGTGTATATCGAATCCGCAGCGGGTACGGCGGCAGGTGGTAAAACCGGCCTGACGGCCATCACCGTCGGCGTGCTGTTCCTGCTGATCCTGTTCCTCTCTCCGCTCTCTTACCTGGTCCCGGCGTACGCGACTGCGCCAGCGCTGATGTACGTCGGCCTGCTGATGCTGAGCAACGTGGCGAAAATCGACTTTGCGGACTTCGTGGATGCCATGTCCGGACTGATCACCGCGGTATTTATCGTGCTGACCTGTAACATCGTGACCGGTATCATGATCGGTTTCGCCTCGCTGGTGATTGGCCGTCTGGTTTCCGGTGAGTGGCGCAAGCTGAACATCGGCACTGTGGTGATCGCCGTTGCGCTGGTCGCGTTCTACGCGGGCGGCTGGGCAATCTAGGTTATCCATTGATGCGAAAACGGGTGGCTCAGGCCGCCCGTTTTTATTTTCAGGACTCATCCCGTTGTCTTTTACGTTACTCTGGAGAGGATAGAATAAGAGGCACGACGCCTCAGGTTTGGCATATAAGAAACACAGCAAACAGGGAACGCATGGAAATTTTCTTCACAATACTCATCATGACCCTTGTGGTCTCGTTATCCGGGGTGGTTACACGCGTACTGCCCTTCCAGGTCCCCCTGCCTTTAATGCAAATAGCTATCGGTGCGCTGCTGGCGTGGCCGACGTTCGGTCTGCACGTGGAGTTCGATCCGGAACTGTTCCTCGTGCTGTTTATCCCGCCGCTGCTGTTTGCCGATGGCTGGAAAACCCCCACGCGCGAATTCCTTGAGCACGGGCGCGAGATCTTCGGTCTGGCGCTGGCGCTGGTGGTCGTCACCGTGGTCGGGATTGGTTTCCTGATCTACTGGGCCGTACCGGGGATCCCGCTTATACCCGCCTTTGCGCTGGCCGCCGTACTGTCGCCTACCGATGCCGTGGCGCTGTCTGGCATTGTGGGCGAAGGGCGCATTCCAAAGAAAATTATGGGCATTTTGCAGGGCGAGGCGCTGATGAACGACGCCTCCGGTCTGGTGGCCCTGAAGTTTGCCGTGGCGGTTGCCATGGGCACCATGGTCTTTACCATCGGCGGCGCAACGCTGGAATTCTTCAAGGTGGCGATTGGCGGTATCCTTGCGGGCTTCGTGGTGAGCTGGCTGTACGGACGCTCGCTGCGCTTCCTCAGCCGCTGGGGGGGCGATGAGCCAGCCACGCAAATCGTGCTGCTGTTCCTGCTGCCGTTTGCCTCTTACCTGATTGCCGAACACATCGGCGTATCGGGTATTCTGGCAGCGGTCGCGGCAGGGATGACCATCACCCGCTCCGGCGTCATGCGCCGCGCGCCGCTGGCGATGCGCCTGCGTGCGAACAGCACCTGGGCAATGCTTGAGTTTGTGTTTAACGGCATGGTGTTCCTGCTGTTGGGCCTGCAACTGCCGGGCATTATGGAATCGTCGCTGATTGCAGCGGAGGCGGATCCAAACGTTGAAGTCTGGATGCTGTTTACCGATATCGTGCTGATCTACATGGCGCTGATGCTGGTGCGTTTCGGCTGGCTGTGGACGATGAAAAAGTTCAGCGTTCGCTTCCTGACCAAAAAGCCGATGGAGTTCGGCTCCTGGACCACGCGCGAGCTGCTGATTGCCTCTTTCGCGGGCGTACGCGGGGCGATTACCCTCGCCGGTGTGCTCTCCATTCCGCTGCTGCTGCCGACGGGCGACGTCTTCCCGGCGCGCTACGAGCTGGTATTCCTGGCGGCGGGCGTGATCCTCTTCTCGCTGTTTGTCGGCGTGATTATGTTGCCGATTCTGCTGCAACATATTGACGCGGGTGACTCCTCGCAACAGCACAAAGAAGAGCGGATTGCCCGCGCGGCGACGGCGGAAGTGGCGATTGTCGCCATCGAGAAGATGGAGGAGCGTCTGGCCGCCGATGCCGAAGAGAACATTGATAACCAGCTGCTGAAGGAAGTTAGTTCACGCGTGATCGGTAATTTACGTCGTCGTGCCGACGGACGTAACGACGTAGAGAGTTCGTTGCAGGAAGAGAACCTCGAACGCCGTTTCCGCCTGGCGGCGCTGCGCTCCGAGCGTGCCGAGCTGTATCACCTGCGCGCCACGCGCCAGATCAGCAACGAGACGCTGCAAAAGCTGCTGCACGATCTGGACCTGTTAGAAGCGTTATTAATAGAGAATCAGTAGCGCTGTAATTGCCCGGTGGCGCTGCGCTTACCGGGCCTACGTTTGAACCGTAGGCCGGGTAAGGCGAAGCCGCCACCCGGCACTATTCAGACCGCACCCAAAACCCCTCACAGCATTGCAACCACGCCTGTGCGCTGTGCGACAGATAGACACCTTCACGCCATATCATTCCTAACTGCCAGTGCAGGTCGCTCTCCAGCGGGATCCAGCGCAGCGTGTTTTTATCCAGCCGCTCGCAGATCGGCTGCGGCAGAATGGCAATCCCCACGCCCGCCTGTACCATCGCCGCCAGAAAATCCCACTGGCCGCTGCGTACCGCAATGCGCGGCTTCACGTTGTGCTGGTTAAACAGCGCCATCAGCTGGCGACTTAAGGCGAAGTCTTCATTGTAAATCAGCAGGGGATGCTCGCCGAGAAGCTCGGGCTTCACCGAGTCTGTTTTCAGCCAGTCGCCGGAGCGGGGCACCAGTACGCACAGCGGGTGGCTGAACAGTGGTAGCGTCGCCAGGCCGCTCTCCTCCTCCACGGGAAGGGCGGTCATCGCCACGTCCAGTTCACCGTTCATCACCGCCTGCTGCACGGTCAGGCCACCAAATTCAGAAATTTTTAGCTCAACGCCGGGATAGCGCTGGCGAAACAGGCTGATCGGCCCGGCCATCATCATGCCGACCATTGGTGGAATGCCGAGCCGCAGCAGCCCTTTGGTCAGGTGGTTGATGTCACCAAGCTCGGCCTCCAGCTGGCGGAACTCCGCCAGAATGGCCAGCCCGCGCTCGAACACCACGCGCCCGGTATCCGTCAGCAGCAGCTTGCGTCCGTCGCGGATCAGCAGGGTACAGTTCAGCTCATCTTCCAGGTTTTTCAGCATCTTGCTAATGGTCGGCTGGGTAACGAACAACTTCTCCGCTGCGCGGGTAAAACTTTGCTGGCGAACCACCTCGACAAAATAGCGCAGCGTTCTTATGTCCATGATTATTCCTCGAAACTATACCTTCGATGATTTTAATTCATTTCAGTCCATACCGTGCGCTCACTATACTGGCGCCTCGTCTCATTTCTGAGGAAAACCCCCATGGCCGTGGCGTTAAGCCGTGTTACGCCTGCCGTTGTGCAACGACTCCAGGTACCCATTCAGGTACTGCTCTACGCGGGACTGTTTGTTTTCGCGGAATATCTTGTCGGCTGGCTGCATCTTCCGCTGCCTGCCAACCTTGTCGGTATGGTGCTGATGCTGTCGCTCATCCTGTGCCGCGTGATCCCCCTCCGCTGGGTCCGCGCCGGGGCGCGCTGGCTGCTGGCGGAGATGCTGTTGTTCTTTGTGCCTGCGGTGGTGGCGGTGGTGAACTATGCGCAGCTGCTGATGGTTGACGGCTGGCGCATCTTCGCGGTTATCGCCCTGAGCACGCTGATGGTGCTGGGTGCCACCGCCTGGGTGGTGGATAAGGTGTATCGCTTTGAAATCAGCAGGCAGAAGCATGACTAACTTTCAGATAAGCGTGCTGTGCCTGATTGCGACCGTCGTCATCTACTTTGCCAACAAGCGCCTGTATCGCCGTTTTCGCGCGCTGCCGCTGATGCCGCTGGTTTTTACGCCGATCCTGCTGGTGCTGATGCTGGTCTTCGGCCATATCTCCTGGCAGAACTATATCGGTGAATCCCACTGGCTGTTGTGGCTGCTTGGCCCGGCGACCATCGCCTTCGCCGTCCCCGTTTATGACAATCTCGCTATTATCAAACGCCACTGGATGTCGCTTAGCGCGGGCGTGATTACCGCCACGGTGGTGGCGGTGTGCAGCTCGGTCTGGCTGGCGCGGCTGTTTACCCTGTCGGATGAAATTCAGCGCAGCCTGGCGGTGCGTTCGGTGACCACGCCGTTTGCGCTGGCGGCTGCAAAACCGCTCGGCGGGCAGCCGGATCTGGTGGCGCTGTTTGTGGTGGTGACGGGCGTCTTCGGCATGGCGGTGGGGGATGTGCTGTTCCTGCGGCTTTCCATTCGCGAAGGGATGGCGAAAGGGGCGGGATTTGGCGCGGCGTCGCACGGTGCGGGCACGGCGCGTTCGTATGAGCTGGGTCAGCAGGAAGGGGTCGTTGCAAGCCTGGTGATGATGCTTTCGGGCGTCACGATGGTGCTGATTGCACCGCTGGTGGCGTGGGTGATGTTTTAAGCTCCCCGGCCAGGATGACCGGGGAGAAAAGGCTTAGTGCGCGCGGCCCTGCTCAACGCCCAGGCCAGTTTGCGAGCGGATAAACTGGGCGCGGAATTTCTCACGCTCCAGGTTACCCTCCGGCGAGTTGTCGGTGGCCGAGAAGATCCAGATCCCGATAAACGCCACGGCAATGGAGAACAGCGCCGGGTACTCGTAAGGGAAGATAGCGCTTTCGTGACCGAGGATCTGCACCCAGATGGTCGGGCCGAGGATCATCAGAATTACCGCCGTCAGCAGGCCCAGCCAGCCGCCAATCATCGCCCCACGGGTGGTCAGTTTGGACCAGTACATGGAGAGCAGGATGATCGGGAAGTTACAGCTTGCCGCAATTGAGAAGGCCAGCCCCACCATAAAGGCGATGTTCTGCTTCTCGAACAGAATGCCTAACAGAATCGCCACAACGCCCAGCACCAGCACGGTGATTTTGGAGACCTTCAGCTCATCGCGTTCGCTCGCGCCTTTGCGGAAAACGTTGGCGTAGAGGTCATGCGATACCGCAGACGCCCCGGCCAGCGTCAGCCCGGCGACCACCGCGAGGATGGTGGCGAAGGCCACGGCAGAGATAAAGCCGAGGAACAGGTTGCCGCCCACCGCGTCGGCCAGGTGCACCGCCGCCATGTTGTTACCGCCAATCAGCGCGCCCGCCGCGTCTTTAAACGCCGGGTTCGCCCCCACCAGCATGATTGCGCCGAAGCCGATGATAAAGGTCAGGATATAGAAGTAACCCATAAAGCCGGTGGCGTAGAAGACGCTCTTACGCGCTTCACGCGCATCGCTCACCGTAAAGAAGCGCATCAGAATGTGCGGCAGGCCAGCGGTACCGAACATCAGGCCGAGGCCGAGCGAGAGCGCGGATATCGGGTCTTTCACCAGCCCGCCCGGGCTCATGATCGCTTCCCCTTTCGGGTGTACTGACATGGCTTCGGTAAACAGATTATTGAAGCTAAAGCCGACGTGCTTCATCACCATAAAGGCCATAAAGCTCGCACCGAACAGCAGCAGTACGGCTTTGATGATCTGCACCCAGGTCGTTGCCAGCATACCGCCGAACAGGACGTACATCACCATCAGCACCCCTACCAGCACCACCGCGACGTGGTAGTTCAGGCCGAACAGCAGTTCGATCAGCTTGCCTGCTCCCACCATCTGGGCAATCAGGTAAAGGGCCACGACCACCAGCGAACCGCAGGCAGAGAGCATGCGGATAGGGCCTTGTTTCAGGCGGTATGAAGCCACGTCCGCAAAGGTGTAGCGGCCAAGGTTACGCAGGCGCTCGGCAATCAGGAACAGAATGATCGGCCACCCCACGAGGAAGCCGAGGGAGTAGATCAGTCCGTCATAGCCGGAGGTGTAGACCAGCGCGGAGATCCCGAGGAACGAGGCGGCGGACATAAAGTCCCCCGCAATCGCCAGCCCGTTCTGAAAGCCGGTAATGTTGCCGCCCGCGGTGTAGTAATCGTTACGGGAGCGTACGCGTTTCGACGCCCAGTATGTGATATAGAGCGTCAGCACCACGAAAATCAGGAACATGATAATCGCCTGCCAGTTGGTAGGCTGGCGCTGGACTTCGCCGGTAAGGGCATCTGCCGCGTGTGCGGCAAAGGGAAGTGTGGCGGCTAGCGCCGTCAGGACTCGCTTCATGATGCTTTTACCTCACGCAGAACTTCTTTATTAAGACGATCGAATTCACCGTTGGCGCGCCAGACGTACACACCCGTCAGCACAAACGAAATCACAATCACGCCAATGCCAATCGGAATGCCGCGCGTGACGCTGGTTCCCGCGTGCAGCGGTGTACCGAGCCACTGCGGAGCAAAGGCGATGAGCAGAATAAAGCCGACGTAAATCACCAGCATGATGATGGAAAGGATGAAGGCAAACCGTTGCCGTTTATCGACGAGCTCCCTGTAGTGCGCACTATTCTCTATCTGCTGACAAATATCGTTATTCATCACAGAGTCTCCAGAAGTAAGGTTGGTTTGTTTTATCCCCTCTCCCCTGTGGGGAGAGGGTTAGGGTGAGGGGAGGAAGGTGCGGTCTGATGCCCTCACCCCGGCCCTCTCCCACGGGGAGAGGGAGAAAAAATTATGAAGGCATTGCGATGGCCTGCTTCTCTTCGAGCAGTTTGTCCACCACGCCAGGATCCGCAAGCGTTGAGGTATCACCGAGGTTACTGGTGTCGCCCGCCGCGATTTTGCGCAGAATACGACGCATAATCTTGCCGGAACGGGTTTTCGGCAGTGAGTCGGTCCAGTGCAGCACGTCCGGCGTGGCAAGCGGGCCAATCTCTTTACGTACCCAGTTGCGCACCTCGGTATACAGCTCTGGCGACGGCTCTTCGCCGTGGTTCAGCGTGACGTAGGCGTAGATCGCCTGGCCTTTGATGTTGTGCGGAATGCCGACAACCGCCGCTTCGGCAATCTTCGGATGCGACACCAGCGCGGACTCAATCTCCGCCGTGCCCAGACGGTGGCCGGAGACGTTCAGCACGTCGTCCACGCGCCCGGTGATCCAGTAATAACCGTCTTCGTCCCGGCGCGCGCCGTCGCCGCTGAAGTACATGTTTTTGAAGGTCGAGAAGTAGGTCTGCTCGAACCGCTCGTGGTCACCGAACAGGGTACGCGCCTGGCCCGGCCAGGAATCGACGATCACCAGGTTGCCCTCGGTGGCCCCTTCCTGCGGGTTGCCTTCGTTATCCACCAGCGCAGGCTGCACGCCGAAGAACGGACGGGTGGCCGAACCGGCCTTCAGCTGCGTGGCGCCCGGCATCGGGGTGATCATGAAGCCGCCGGTTTCGGTCTGCCACCAGGTGTCCATCACCGGGCATTTCTCGTTACCGATTTTCTTCCAGTACCACTCCCAGGCTTCCGGGTTGATCGGCTCACCCACGGAACCGAGGATGCGCAGGGAAGAGCGGTCGGTCCCTTCGATGGCCTTATCGCCCTCCGCCATCAGCGCACGGATTGCCGTTGGCGCGGTGTAGAGAATGTTGACCTGGTGCTTGTCGACCACCTGACACATACGCGCTGGCGTTGGCCAGTTCGGTACGCCTTCAAACATCAGCGTCGTTGCGCCGCAGGCCAGCGGGCCATACAGCAGGTAGCTGTGACCGGTGACCCAGCCCACGTCGGCGGTGCACCAGTAGATGTCGCCCGGATGGTAGTCAAAGACGTATTTAAAGGTGGTGGCTGCGTAAACCAGATAGCCGCCGGTGGTGTGCAGCACGCCTTTCGGCTTGCCGGTGGAGCCGGAGGTATAAAGGATAAACAGCGGATCTTCCGCGTTCATCTCTTCCGGCTGATGCTGCTCGCTGGCGTTCTCAATCAGATCGCTCCACCACAGGTCTCGCCCCTCGTGCCAGTCAATCTTGCCGCCTGTGCGCTTGAGGACAATGACGTTATTGATGGATGTTACGTTCGGGTTTTTCAGCGCTTCATCGACGTTTTTCTTCAGCGGAATGCCGCGCCCGGCGCGCACGCCTTCGTCAGCGGTGATCACCAGCTTCGAATTCGAGTCAACGATGCGCCCGGCAACCGCTTCAGGGGAAAAGCCGCCGAAGATAACGGAGTGGATCGCACCGATGCGCGCGCAGGCCAGCATAGCCACCGCGGCTTCCGGCACCATCGGCATATAGATCGCCACCACGTCGCCTTTTTTGATGCCCTGGGCCAGCAGCACGTTGGCGAAGCGGCAGACGTCGCGATGCAGTTCTTTATAGGAGATGTGTTTGCTCTGAGAGGCATCGTCGCCTTCCCAGATAATGGCCGTTTCGTTGCCGCGTTCGGCAAGATGACGGTCCAGGCAGTTCGCCGCCAGGTTCAGCGTGCCGTCTTCATACCATTTAATGGAGACATTGCCCGGCGCGAAAGAGGTGTTCTTGACTTTCTGATAAGGTTTGATCCAGTCGAGGATGTGACCCTGTTCACCCCAGAACGCGTCAGGGCTGGAAATGGATTGCTGATACTTCTCCTGGTACTGCTCCGGGCTTATCAGGCAACGGTCCGCAATGTTTGCGGGAATGTCGTGTTTGTGTATTTGGCTCATGGCTTTTTTTCTCCTTGTAAGATGTTAATAATATGTCGCAAAAACGTTAATAGTAGGGGCTTTACAAGCTTTGTTTAGTATTTGGGCGACAGATCACGCATTGTCTGAAGAGTATGAAAATTGAGCGAATGAATCTTTGAAGGTAAATAATTCACCAGAAGAATTATTCACTTTTTTGAAGTGAAAATATTTTGTATAACAAATGGTTATTTATGCGAATTGTTATAAATTACCGTCACTGACCTTTTTTGCAGTGAAATGCCTTGTTCTTTAAGGCTTGCGCAGCATGCCGTGCAAATGATACTCATACGCCGCGTTAAAAAATCCCATAAACCAACGCAACACAATTCATACCCTTTCAGTATGTCTCCATATTCATGCAGTTTTGATGGTGCGGAGATTCATTGAGGAAGTCAGTTTTTATGAAAAATTTGAAAGTCAGCCTGGCCTGGCAGATCCTGCTGGCCCTTGTGCTGGGCATTATGCTGGGCAGTTATCTCCATTATCATAGCGACAGCCGCGAGTGGCTGATTGCGAACCTGCTTTCACCGGCAGGGGACATCTTTATTCATCTGATCAAGATGATTGTTGTGCCGATTGTGATCTCGACGCTGGTGGTCGGTATTGCCGGGGTAGGTGATGCGAAACAGTTAGGCCGCATCGGTGTGAAAACCATTCTTTATTTCGAAGTGATCACCACGGTTGCCATCATTCTTGGCATCACTCTGGCGAATGTGTTCCAGCCAGGGGCCGGGATCGATATGTCGCAGCTGGCGACGGTGGATATTTCGAAATACCAAAGCACCACCGCAGACGTGCAGAGCCATGCGCACGGTCTGATGGGCACTATCCTGTCGCTGGTGCCGACCAACATTATCGCGTCCATGGCGAAGGGCGAGATGCTGCCGATCATCTTCTTCTCGGTGCTGTTTGGTCTGGGGCTTTCTTCCCTGCCCGCGACGCACCGTGAACCGCTGGTCACCGTGTTCCGCTCTGTCTCCGAAACCATGTTTAAAGTGACCCACATGGTGATGCGCTATGCGCCGGTCGGGGTGTTCGCGTTGATTGCCGTGACCGTGGCGAACTTCGGTTTTGCTTCCCTGTGGCCGCTGGCGAAGCTGGTAATTCTGGTGCACTTTGCCATCCTGTTCTTCGCGCTGGTGGTGCTGGGCATTGTGGCGCGCCTGTGCGGGCTGAGCATCTGGATCCTGATCCGCATCCTGAAAGATGAGCTGATTCTGGCGTACTCCACGGCAAGCTCCGAGAGCGTGCTGCCGCGTATCATTGAGAAGATGGAGGCCTACGGTGCACCGGCGTCCATCACCAGCTTCGTGGTGCCGACCGGCTACTCCTTTAACCTCGACGGTTCAACGCTGTACCAGAGTATCGCCGCTATCTTTATCGCGCAGCTGTACGGCATTGACCTGTCGCTGTGGCAGGAGATCGTGCTGGTGCTGACCCTGATGGTGACGTCCAAAGGTATTGCAGGCGTGCCGGGCGTCTCCTTCGTGGTGCTGCTGGCGACGCTGGGCAGCGTCGGTATTCCGCTGGAAGGCCTGGCGTTTATCGCCGGTGTGGACCGTATCCTCGACATGGCGCGTACCGCGCTGAACGTGGTGGGGAATGCGCTGGCGGTGTTGGTTATCTCCAAGTGGGAACACAAGTTCGACCGTAAAAAAGCGCTGGCGTATGAACGTGAGGTGCTGGGTCGTTTTGATAAAACGGCTGACCAGTGATGTAACTATTTTCCCTCTCCCCTTTGGGGAGAGGGTTAGGGTGAGGGGATTTTATTCCCCGCTTAACGCATCAAACTCTTCACACCCCGTATCAAACCCTTCGGTACAGCTCAGATTTAACCAGTAAAGCGCTTTCTGTTTATTCGGTGTAATAAAGCCTTTCTCACCCTGCCTGAACAACATTCCTGCCCAGTATTCCGCATAGCCCGTCCGGGAAAGGGCCGAGCTTCGCTTGAACCACGCCGCGGCCTGCACGTCATCCTGAGGGACTTCAACGCCGTTGGCATAGATCAGCCCAAGCAGCTGTTGCGCATCTACCGCCGAGTCGCTATCGATATCTTCGGTCGCTGATTGCAGCAGTGTGATGGCCTGCGGGTAGTCGGTTTTACCCGCCTCCGTATTCACCAGAATGCGCGCCAGCATAATCGTGCCGCGCTTGCTGCCAGCGATAGTGGCCTGCTGCGCCAGCGCTTTAGCCTGAGCGTAATCCCCCTGCGTAAAGAGGATCTGCGATAGCAACCCCATGGCGTCGACATCACCGCCTTTCGCGGCTTTCTCGGCCCACAGCGCGGCCTGCTTTCTGTCACCGGAGCTGAAGTACGTATCAGCAAGATAATACTGCGCGCGCGCATCGCCCGCTTCAGCCTGCTTTTTATACTGGCTGCCTATCTCATCGGCATGGGTAAACGCGGTGAAAAATAACAACAACAGAAAAATGGGTTTCATGGATTCTTATCATCTGGGTACATGCCGCGCAGTATAATCGCGGCGACAGAAGAAAAAAACGGGTGCGTTAAGACCTCAGCATCCTACAAGCCGGGCGGAACCGCTGTTCCGCCCGAAGAGGTTAGCCTGCGTGACAGGCTAATTTCGCCGCCACCTCCTGATGTTCACCCTTTATTGAAAACTCACATAACTTACCGCGAGTAATAAAGGTAAAGATCACTATCGTCAGGCAAATAATAAAGACCATGCCCAGCGCAGTTTTTAATGGCGTCATGCCTTTTACTCCTTGTGAAAAAAAGAATAAGAGGCTACTCTCAACCTGTTGGTTGTTGAGGGGTAGCCTCGGGTAAATGCAAATTTCCCGGGGCTTTCCACCTTCTGTCCCTCAACAATGCTCAAGACAGAAAGTCTTAAGCACCCGCCGCTTATCTTATCCATCTGAATTAAAATGCAAAGATGTAATTTATTTTCGCGTGAATTACATTTTTTCTGCGAGACGCCTTCAGAAATATATATATAGATATAATTAATAGCTATGCCAGAAATAAAAAAGGGGTGAATATATCACCCCATTGAGTCAGCGATTAAATAACAGCATCACCCCATTGCGCTTTCACGCAGGCGGGCTTTCAGCTTGTTATATTCGTCGATCACATACTGTTCCGCAGCGTGTTGATCCGCGATTGGCTCTACGTTTACGGCGCAGTATTTATACTCCGGCGTTTTGGTTATCGGGCTTAAATTCTCCGTCACCAGTTCGTTACAGGCGCCAATCCACCACTGGTAGGTCATGTAGACCGCCCCTTTGTTCGGACGTTCGCTGACCTGTGCACGCGTAATGATGCGGCCTTTACGCGAGTTCACCCACACCAGCGCTTCATCTTCAATACCGAGCCGTTCGGCATCGGCGGTGTTGATCTGCGCGTAGCCCGGTTCATCCGCCAGCGCCGCCAGCGCGGCGCAGTTGCCGGTCATGGAACGACAGGAGTAGTGGCCCACTTCGCGCACGGTGGAGAGCACCATCGGATACTCGTCGGTGAGTTTGTCGATTGGCGCAACCCAGTCGCAGGTAAAGAACTGCGCCAGTCCGTTCGGGGTGTCGAACTTCTCTTTAAAGAGGTATGACGTCCCCTGGTCGGCCTCTGACTCATCCCGGCACGGCCACTGGATGTAGCCCAGCTCACCCATTTTTTCATAGGTTGCCCCATAAAAGTCCGGGCACAGATGCCGCAACTCGTCCCAGATCTCCTGGGTGTTGTTGTAGTGCATCGGGTAGCCCATGCGGGTGGAGATTTCGCTGATGATCTGCCAGTCGGTTTTCAGATCCCACTTCGGCTCGACCGCTTTAAAGAAGCGCTGGAAGCCGCGGTCTGCTGCCGTATAGACACCTTCATGCTCGCCCCAGGAGGTTGATGGCAGAATCACATCCGCCGCCGCCGCGGTTTTGGTCATGAAGATGTCCTGGACGATCACCAGCTCCAGATCCTCAAAGCCTTTGCGCACCGCAGACAGCTCGGCGTCGGTCTGGAGCGGATCTTCACCCATAATGTAGGCCGCACGCACTTCACCGTGCGCCGCGCGGTGCGGCAGCTCGCTGATGCGATATCCGGTGTGTTCCGGCAGGCTCTCCACGCCCCAGGCCTTCGCGAATTTCTCGCGGTTTTCCGGGAATTTGACGTACTGGTAGCCCGGATAGGTGTCCGGCAGCGCGCCCATGTCGCACGCGCCCTGCACGTTATTCTGACCCCGCACCGGGTTCACGCCGACATGCGCTTTACCCAGATTCCCGGTCAGCATCGCGAGGCTGGTGAGCGAGCGCACGGTTTCCACGCCCTGGTAGAACTGGGTCACGCCCATGCCCCACAGGATGGCGGCGGTTTTCGCCCCGGCGTACATCCGCGCCGCCTGGCGAATTTCCTGCGCGCTGACGCCGGTTATCGCCTCTACCGACTCCGGCGTATAGCCTTCGACGATTTTCCTATACTCTTCAAACCCTTCCGTCCGGCTTGCGACAAACGCCTGATCGTACAGGTTCTCCTCAATAATGACGTGCCCCATCGCATTCAACAGCGCGATATTCGAGCCGTTTTTCAGCGCGATGTGCATATCCGCAATGCGCGCGGTTTCGATTTTGCGCGGATCGCAGACGATGATTTTCGCCCCGTTCTGTTTGGCGCGAATAACGTGATTCGCGACGATAGGGTGAGAATCCGCCGGGTTATAGCCAAAGATGAACACCAGATCGGTGTTATCTATCTCGTTGATGGCATTACTCATTGCGCCGTTACCGACCGACTGGTGCAGACCTGCAACCGATGGGCCGTGTCAGACGCGAGCGCAGCAGTCGACGTTATTGGTACCAATAACGGCGCGCGCGAATTTTTGCATCACATAGTTGGTTTCATTCCCGGTTCCGCGTGAGGAGCCGGTGGTCTGAATCGCATCCGGGCCATACTTGGCCTTGATGGCGCTCAGGCGCGTGGCGACATAATCCAGCGCTTCATTCCAGGAGACGGCTTCCAGCTTGCCGCCGCGCTCGCGGCGGATCATGGGGATTTTCAGGCGCGGCGTGAGGATTTGGGTATCGTTAATAAAATCCCAGCCGTAATACCCTTTCAGGCACAGCGTGCCCTGATTGGTTTTACCCTGCGCCGCTTCCGCCCGGACGATTTTGCCGTTATCGACCACCAGGTGGATCTTGCAACCTGAGGCACAATACGGGCAAACCGTGACGACTTTTTTCATCACTTTGCTCCAGTTAAACAGTTCTTACCTGCCCAATATGCAGCTTCTATGCCATGTTTTTAGTATGGGTATTTCCTGACTTTACGACCCTTTGCGAGGCAAAACCCTGACGAAAAACAGCCAATCGTCAAAATTGACGTGTCGAAAGGGCAGGGGATGTGACATGGCTTGAATTTCCGTCACGTAAAAAACAATTCGGCTGGAGCCGACGGCAGAATGGTTCAGACTTAACATAATTCCCTGACGGAAGCATGCGATGAAACCGGCGATTCTGGTGGTTGATGATGATGTCGCAGTCTGCGAACTGCTACAGGATGTGCTCAGCGAGCACGTCTTTACCGTGCTGACGTGTCACACCGGTCAGGACGCGGTAAACCGTGTCCAGCAGGATCCCGGAATTGCGCTGGTCCTGCTGGACATGATGTTGCCGGATATCAACGGATTACAGGTTTTGCTGCAACTGCAAAAGCAGCGACCATCGCTACCGGTAGTGATGCTGACGGGGCTGGGAAGTGAATCAGATGTGGTCGTCGGGCTGGAAATGGGCGCTGATGATTACATCGGAAAACCGTTCAATCCGCGCGTGGTGGTCGCCCGCGTTAAGGCGGTGCTACGTCGTACCGGCGCACTGGACGCGGAGCCTGCCGCGCCGCGCGTTGAAGGTATTGCCTTTAACGGCTGGACGCTGGATACCACCCGCTGCGAGCTAAGCGATCCGCAGCGTAACACCGTGCCGTTAACCCAGGGCGAATACGGCCTGCTGCTGGCATTAACGCAAAACGCCCGCCGGGTACTGAGCCGTGAACAGCTGCTGGAGCTGACCCACAGCGAAAGCGCCGAAGTCTTTGACCGCACGATCGACGTGTTGATCATGCGGCTGCGGCGAAAAATTGAGGTCAATCCGCACCAGCCTCTGTTGATCAAAACCATTCGTGGTCTGGGCTATGTTTTTGCCGCAGACGTTTCCCATCATGAGAAAGCCGCCTGACCGTTCTCCTGAATAAACGCCTGAAGCTCGGCCAGCGTTTTCGCGCCGTCAATTGCATTGGCCGCCAGCAGGCTGGCCCGCGCGCAGGCGTGCGCCAGATAAATACTCTCCGTCAGCGGCAGAGATTCGTGGCAGCCGTATAAAAAGCCCGCGCAAAACGCGTCGCCCGCGCCGACGCTGCCGATAATTTCGTTCTGCTCCAGCCTCCACGACGGAACCCATTGCCCTTCTTCACCTGGCGCTTCACCCCATGCCCCTTCCGGGCAGTGGATCACCACCCGCTGCCGCACGCCTGCCGCCAGCAGCTGTGCGGCAGCGTCGGCGATATGAGCCATGTTCAGCGCATCGTGGTCGTCGCGGATCTCAAGCCCGCTGAACTCACCGGCTTCCAGTTCGTTAATCACCAGATAATCAAGATGGCGCAGGGCAGGGAGCACCAGCGGCTGATAGCGCGGGTCGCCCTTGCGGGACACCAGATCGAGCGAGGTTTCATACCCCTGATCGCGCATCTGTGCCAGTAACCGCGCGCTACGGGTGCCAAACTCCTCATCCGGCATGTCCAGGCTGTCGAGCAGCAGCAGGTAGCCGAGATGGAAGATCTTCAGCGAGCCGTCTAAACGATCGAAGGCGGGAAGATCCAGCAGGCGGTTGGCGCCCGGCGAGTGGAAAAAGGTGCGCTGTCCGCTGGGGTCGGTCATCACCTGCGACATAGAGGTCGGGGCGAACGTCGTGCGCTGCACCCGCTGGCGGTTAACGTGATACTGGTCGAGCATCGCCAGAATATAGTCTCCGTCGCCGTCTTCCCCAATCAGCCCCACCGCCTGCAACGGCAGGCCGACGTGCATTTTCGCCAGCGTCAGCAGAACGTTGAGCGGCGCACCGCCGGTTGAGCGTTCGCTGTGGGTGATTTCCGCCAGCCAGCCGCGTTCCGGCCACTGTACGATCTGGTGAACATGATCCACCAGCATGTTGCCTGCGGCAATGATCCCTTTGCGTTCCATTATGCCTGCCCCGCGCTGCCGAAGATGCGCATCTGCTCCGCGACCGTATCGGTAATAGCCTCTTCAATGCCCAGCAGCAGTTCGGCAAACTCATCGTACAGCGGCTGGCGGTTCGCCATGCGCTGCTCGACGGCGGCGAGTGCGGCCTGCGACATGCCGGTGTAAAAATTGATTTTGTGAATACCCAGCTCGATGGCGCGGCGGAAATCAGCATCGCTGATGCCAGAGCCGCCGTGTAAAACCAGCGGCAGGCCCGTCTGCTGACGAATGGCGTCCAGCCGCGGGAAATCAAGCTTCGGCTCGCCCTTGTATTTGCCGTGCGCGTTGCCAATGGCGACCGCCAGCGCGTCGATACCGGTTGAGTCGACAAACTCGCGCGCCAGCTGTGGGTCGGTAAAGAACGCTTCGTCCGCATGCCCGTACAGCGCGCCGCCCTCATCCCCGCCGACCGCACCCAGCTCCGCCTCCACCGACACGCCCACCGCGTGGCACATCTTCACCACTTCCCGGGTTTGGCGGATGTTTTCCTCATAGCTCAGCGTCGAGCCGTCGAACATCACCGAGCTAAATCCTAAGCGCAGGGCGCGCACCACGGCTTCAAAATGCAGGCCGTGGTCGAGGTTCAGCACCACGGGAATATCGTGCCGGGCGGCTTCGAATTTCACCGCTTCTACCAGCGACTCCAGAGACACGTACTTAAAATGCACTTCCGCGATGTTGATGATAAACGGCGAGCGTTCCTGCTTTGCGGCGGCAAACAGCGCGCGGAGAAAATGGGAGTCGAGCACGTTGAACGCGCCCAGGGCGTAGCGGTGTTCCCTGGCGTGTGCCAGACCGTCGGCAAGAGAAATCAGTGGCATCGTTCACTCCTTATATTCGAAAGAGGGTGTACTCGTTGCACAGCACCAGCACCGCCGGTTCGTCTTCTTCGATGTCGTTATAGCGGGCAATGGGCTGTAAAAAGTGGTTGTCGTGCTCATCGTCATTCACCGACGACACTTCGCCCACCAGCACGTCGCCAAAGCCGCGTTCGCCCCAGAAGCTGTGGTACAGGCCGGGCGTCAGGCAGATACTTTCCCCTGGCGTGAGGCGCAGCTGGCTGCCGGGTGCGTGGGTTTGCCGACAGCCGTCAACGGTAACGGTCACGTCGGTGTTTTCGGTCTCTTCATGCGCGCCCGCATTCCATAACTCAATAATCAGATTCCCGCCGCCCCGGTTAATGATGTCTTCCCGCTTGCGCCAGTGGAAATGCATCGGCGTCACCTGGCCGTCGCGAACGTGCATGATTTTTTCGGCATAGCACTTTTCATAAGGCACGCCATTGGGGGAGCCGTTGCGCAGGGTGAACAGCGTTAGCCCCTGTGCGGCAAAATTGTTACCGCTAAACGCCGTCACGTCCCAGCCAAGCCTGAGGTCAAACACCTCCTGCCATGCGGCCTGGTCAAGCTGCTGCCATTTTGTGGGCGGAAAGCTGGCAAACGGAGGGAGATGCACGTCGTGCATCGAAAAAAATTGCCGCGTGTGGCCGAGGATTTCATTGATGTCGGAGCGTTTCATGGGGACTCCTTAAGTTACGTGCAAAATGTACCCCTCACCCCAGCCCTCTCCCCAAAGGGGAGAGGGTGTAATCGTTCCCTCTCCCCTGGGGGGAGAGGGTTAGGGTGAGGGATGTTATTTAACCGTCCACCCCTTATACGTGCCGACGTTCTTTTTATCGATCATCGTCACCGGGATCAGCACAGGCTCTTTCGGCGCGGGTTTGCCTTGAAGAATGTCATAGCCGATCTCCACCGCCTTCGCCGCCATCACCTGCGGATCCTGCGCCGGGGTCGCCACAAACAGGGAGTTTTCGCGCTTCAGCGCCTCTTCACCGTCCGGGGAACCGTCCACGCCGACAATAAAGAACTCGTTGCGCTGGGCCTGTTTCGCCGCCAGATCGGCGCCGATCGCCGTCGGATCGTTAATCGCGAATACGCCGTCGATCTTCGGATTGGCCGCCAGCAGGGAGGTCATCACTTCCAGCCCGCCTTCACGGCTGCCTTTGGCGTTCTGGTTATCCGAGAGCACCTTGATGTCCGGATGGCGTTTAAACTCGGTCTGACAGCCTTCGACACGGTTTTGCACCGCAGAGACCGGCGGTCCGTTGATGATCACCACGTTGCCTTTACCTTTCAGGCGGTCGGTAATGTACTTACAGGCCATTTCCCCCGCCTGGGTGTTATCGGAGGTGATGGTCGCATCGGCCCCTTCCGCCGCTACATCCACCGCGACGACCACGATCCCCGCCTCTTTAGCGCGCTTCACCGCCGGGCCGATCCCTTTGGAATCCGCGGCGTTGAGGATGATCATGTCCACTTTCGCGGCAATGAAGTTATCAATCTGCGACACCTGCTGGCCCAGATCGTACCCGCTGGAGACCAGCGTCACCTTGACGTTATCGCCCGCCAGCTTGCGCGCTTCCAGCTCGGCACCTTTGGTGATCTGCACGAAGAACGGGTTAGCCAGGTCGCCCACCGTCACGCCGATGGACTTCAGATCTTTTGCCTGCGCAAACGGGGTTGCGGCCAGCAGCGCGCCAGCACAGAGCGCGGTCACTAAGAGCTTCAATCTCATGCTGTATTCCTCACGTAGGGTGTTGTTGTTATGCACTTTGATGGTGTCGGGTACGGTATTTGTCGATCAGCACCGCAATGATGATCACCGCCCCTTTGATCACCAGTTGCCAGAAGTAGGAGACGCCCATCAGCGTCATGCCGTTGTTGAGGGTGGCGATGATCAATGCCCCGACCAGCGTGCCGGTGATCGTGCCGATCCCGCCGACGAAGCTGGTGCCGCCGAGGATCACCGCCGCAATCGCATCCAGCTCGTAACCCGTGCCGAGGTTGCCGTTGGCGCTGTAGAGGCGCGAGGCGCTCATCACCCCACCTAAGCCGGAGAGCAGGCCGCTCATGCCGTAGACAAACAGCAGCACCAGCCAGACCTTGATGCCGGTTAAGCGTGCCGCCTGCATATTGCCGCCGACCGCGTAGATATGAACGCCGAGGGTGGTGCGACGCAGAATAAACCAGCACACCACAATCACCGCCAGAGCGATCACCACCAGCCACGGTACGGGGCCAAGATAGTTATTGCCGATCCACTCGAAGCTGATGTTGGAGTTAATCACCGTGGTGCCGTCCGCCAGCAGGTAGGCCGCGCCGCGCAGCGCCGTATAGGTGCCGAGCGTGACGATAAACGGCGGCAGCCCGGCGAAGGCCACCAGCGCGCCGTTGAACAGGCCCAGCACCATGCCGAGCATCAGCGCCGCCGGAATGGAGAGCATGGCAAATTCAGGAATGAGCGACACCACCATCGCCGCCACCGCCGTGGTGCCCAGAATCGAGCCAACGGAGAGGTCAATCCCGCCGGTTAAGATGATGAAGGTCATCCCGGCCGCCAGTACGATGTTGATTGACGCCTGTCGGGTAATGTTGAGCAGGTTGCTTTCGGTGAAGAAGTTGGGGGCGATAAAGCCAAATACCGCCACAATCAGGATTAAAATCGGCAAAATGCCGATCGTTTGCATCAGATCGCTCATCAGCATTTTTTTGGCGGAGGCGGATTTCGCCACCTGCTGCGGATGGGTTGGAGTTGTCATGATTGCACCGCCTGATGATGTGTGTCGTTCACGCCGGTTGCCAGCGTCATAATGTTTTCCTGAGAGATGTCGCGCCCGTGAAGCTCGCCCGCAATACTGCCTTCCCGCATCACGTACACCCGGTCGCTCATCCCCACCACTTCCGGCAGCTCGCTGGAGATCATCAGAATCGCCACGCCCTTGCGCGCCATCTGGTTCATGATGCGGTAGATCTCGCTTTTCGCGCCGACGTCCACGCCGCGCGTCGGCTCGTCCAGAATCAGAATGCGCGGGCCAATCGCCACCCAGCGGGAGATCAGCAGCTTTTGCTGGTTGCCGCCCGAAAGTCCGCCCGCCCGTACCTGAGAATGGGGCACGCGGATGTTGAGCAGGGCGATGGCGTCATCGGAAATGGACTGCGCTTTTTTGCGGTTCAGCCAGCCGAAGGTGGCGTCGCGCTCCAGCGTCGCCATGGTGATGTTCTCCTGCGCCGCCAGCTCCAGAAACAGCCCCTGCTCCTTGCGGTTCTCGGTAAGAAAACCAATGCCGTTTTCAATGGCCGCGCGCGGGGAGTGGATCACCACCGGTTCGCCGTCCACCTCAATCATGCCGCCGGTGGCTTTGCGCACGCCGAAAATCAGCTGCGCCAGCTCGGAACGCCCGGCCCCGACCAGCCCTGCCAGCCCGACGATTTCGCCGGAGCGCACCTGCAAACTGCACGGCTGTACTTTTTTGCCATCCGTGAGGTGGTGCACGTTAAGACGCGGGCTGCCGAGCGGAATATCGCGCTCTTTGTTAAACAGATCGCTTAACGGACGGCCCACCATCATGCGCACCAGTTCTGACGCATTGAGCTTATCGCGCGTCAGGCTGCCGACGTATTGCCCGTCGCGCAGCACGCTGACGCGGTCAGAGAGTTCATACACTTCCGCCATGCGGTGGCTGATGTAGATAATCGCCATCCCTTCATCGCGCAGGCGCAAAATCAGTTCGAACAGGCGGTGGGTTTCGCGGGAGGAGAGGGCGGCGGTGGGTTCGTCCATCACCAGAATGCGGCTGTTGCGGTGCAACGCGCGGGCGATTTCCACCTGCTGCTGTTCGGCGATGGTCAGCTTCATGACCAGGTCGGTGGCGCTGAACTGCGCGCCGAGACGATCAATCACCGCCTGCGCCTGGGCGGCCATCTCTTTGCGCTGCACCAGCCCGCCGCGCGACAGCTCGCTGCCAAGAAAAATGTTTTCCGCCACGGTCAGGTTCGGAGCAAGCTGCATCTCCTGGTAAATCAGGGTAATACCTGCGGCCAGCGCATCTTTCGGGCCTTTGATGTGAAACGGCTGACCGTCGATGAGGATCTCGCCGCTGCTGGCGGTATACGCGCCTGCGAGGATCTTCATCAGCGTGCTTTTCCCGGCGCCGTTTTCTCCCATCAGCGCGTGGATCTCACCGGGGAAAACCGTCAAATCCACACCCTTGAGCGCGTGGAAATTGCCAAAGGTTTTGGCAATGTGGCGCATCTCTAAAACCGGGGTTCTGCTCATGGCGGATCTCCTGTGAATGTCGATATCTGCACTTCATCACAGGCGCGTAAATGCAAAATGTCAGAAGCTGTTCATATTTGTCATAGTTATGAATAGCGAATGTGGATCACAGTTACGGAGTCAACATGTCTTCACGCCCCCCGTTCTTCACCAGCGCCCGCGGTCGCCTGCTGATATTTAACCTGCTGGTGGTGGCGGTAACGCTGATGGTCAGCGGCGTGGCGGTGCTCGGCTTTCGTCACGCCAGCCAGATCCAGGAGCAGGTGCAGCGGCAAACGCTGGATGACATGACCGGCAGCATGAACCTCGCCCGTGATACCGCGAATGTGGCAACGGCGGCGGTGCGGCTGTCGCAGGTGGTCGGTGCACTGGAGTACAAAGGCGAAGCCGAACGGCTAAAACAGACGCAGATGGCGCTGCGCCACTCGCTGGAGCAGCTTGCCGATGCGCCGCTGGCACAGCTGGAGCCAGCGCTGGTGGCGCGTATTATTCGCAGGAGCAATGAGTTACAGCAGAGCGTGACGGGCATGCTGGAACGCGGGCAAAAGCGGCATCTGGAGCGTAACGCGCTACTCAGCGCGCTGTATCAAAGCCAAAGCTATCTGCGTCATTTGCAGGATATCAACCGCCGTTACGCGAGCAATGTGCCAGATGCCAGGCAGCTTGCAGAGATGGACAGGCTAATCGTTGCCGCTATCGATACCCCTTCACCGCGCGCCACGGTGCAGCAGCTGGATGCAGTAACCGCGGGGTTACCCGCGAGCGCCCTGCAACCGGTGGTCAACCAGGTGCTTCCGGATTTTAATGATGAGCTGCGCAAGCTCGCGCCACTGTCGAAGCAGCTGGAGGAGAGCGATCTGTCCATCAGCTGGTATATGTTCCACATCAAGGCGCTGGTGGCGATATTAAACCGCGACATTAATCAGTATGTCGAACAGGTGGCACAGGCCTCCCGGCTGCGTACCGGCCAAAGCCACCAGGAGCTGCGGTCCATCAGCGTGTTTATCAGCGTTTTCGCGGTGCTGGCGCTGATCATCACCGGCTGTGCCTGCTGGTATATTTACCGTAATCTTGGCTCCAACCTGACGGCTATCTCAAGGGCAATGTCGCGTCTCGCTCACGGCGAGCAGGATGTGTCGGTGCCCGCGCTACAGCGGCGTGATGAGCTGGGGGAACTGGCGCGCGCGTTTAACGTTTTTGCCCGCAACACCGCCTCGCTTGAACACACCACGCGCCTGCTGAAACAGAAAACCACACAGATGGAGATCGACCGCATCGAACGTCAGGGGCTGGAGGAGGCGCTACTGCACAGCCAGAAAATGAAGGCGGTAGGGCAACTGACGGGCGGGCTGGCGCATGATTTTAATAACCTGCTGGCGGTGATTATCGGCAGTCTGGAGCTGACCGATTCATCATCACCGGACGCGCCGCGCATCACCCGTGCGTTAAAAGCCGCGGAACGCGGCGCCATGCTCACCCAGCGCCTGCTGGCTTTCTCGCGCAAGCAGGCCCTGCATCCACATGCGGTAGAGATGAAGCCGCTGCTGGAGAACCTGAGCGAGCTGATGCGGCACTCGCTTCCCGCCACGCTGACGCTGGATATTGAAGCGCAAACCCCGGCATGGCCCGCATGGATCGACGTCAGCCAGCTGGAAAACGCCATTATCAACCTGGTAATGAACGCGCGCGATGCAATGGAGGGGCAGAACGGTGTGATTAAAATCCGCACCTGGAACCAGCGCGTGACCCGCAGCGACGGGCGAAGACAGGATATGGTCGCGCTGGAGGTGATTGACCACGGCTGCGGGATGTCGCAGGAGGTGAAATCGCAGGTCTTTGAACCGTTCTTCACCACCAAACAGACCGGCAGCGGCAGCGGGTTAGGGCTGTCGATGGTGTACGGCTTTGTGCGCCAGTCGGGTGGTCGCGTTGAGATCGAAAGCGCGCCAGGGCAGGGAACCACCGTGCGGCTCCAGCTGCCGCGCTCGACGCTGCCCGCGTTCTCCGATGATGCTGTGCTGGCGACCACGGCCCCGGCAGAAAGTGAGCTGCTTGTGCTGGTTCTGGAAGATGAGGCGGGTGTGCGTCAGACCCTGTGCGAGCAACTGCACCAGCTTGGCTACCTGACGCTTGAAGCCGAAAACGGCGAGCAGGCGCTAAACATGCTGGACGCATCGCCGGATATCGGCATGTTTATCAGCGACCTGATGTTGCCGGGCGGCCTGAGCGGTGCGGAGGTCATCGACCATGTGCGCAGCCACTATCCGCAGTTGCCGGTTCTGCTGATCAGCGGGCAGGATTTACGTCCGGCGCATAACCCGCAGCTGCCGGAGGTTCAGTTACTGCGAAAGCCGTTCACCCGCGCACAGCTGGCGCAGGCGCTGCGTAAGGTGATGGTAATTTGAGATTCCTCCGCTACTCCAGCGAACAGCCATTCATTACTTTAAGACCAGTTCACCTGCGAGTCTGGCCTTATGAAACGTTACTCTACCGCTCTGTTATTGGGTCTGCTGACTTTAACCAGCCAACTGGCGCATGCCGATGTGATTGATGATGCCATTGGCAATATTCAGCAGGCGATCAACGACGCCTATAACCCCGGCAGCAGCCGTAATGACGATGACGACGATCGTTACGATCGCAGCCGTCAAACCGACAGTCGACAGTACGACGATCGTCGTCGGCAGTTAGAAGATCGACGCCAGCGTTTAGACGAGCGTCAGCGCCAGCTGGATGACGATCGTCGTCGCTTAGAAGAGGATGAGCGCCGGTTAGAGGACGATTACGATCGGTAGTTAACTCCGGTATCGCAACGCACAGGCCGGGTAAGGCGTAGCCGCCACCCGGCAAAACCTAATCCAGCACCAGTACCATCCCGTCATAGCCCGCTTCAATGCCGGACGGCAGCGGGTTATCCATCATCCACGCGTCAAACTGATGGCTGATGTGCGTCAGGATCACCTGCGGACAGCCAATCACCTTATTCAGCGCAATCACCGTATTCAAATCACAATGGTTGCGCGGGGTCTCCGGGCGTGGTTCATGGCTACAGTCGATAATCATCGCCTGCGGCTGGTTGTTAAGCAGAAACGTCACCGTTTTATCCGGTAGCCCGGCGGTATCAGAAAGCCACGCGACGCGGCTGTGGGCGGACTCCAGCAGATAGCCGAAGGTCAGTTTTGAATGGTTGAGCGGCAGCGGCGTAACCCGCAAGCCCTGAAGTTCAAACATCACGAACGGCTCGACCGTGTGGCTGAAATCCAGAAGACCCGGATGTTTGAACAGGTCGTCACAGCCTGCGTCGTCCGGCGGACCGTAAACCGGAATGGTCGCCCCCACGCCCCAGCGCAGGGGGAACAGCCCCTGAACGTGATCCATATGATAATGGGTGAGCAAAAACTGCCTGAAACTCCCCGCGGGCCAGTCGTCCATCAGGTGGGGAATACCCGCGTCCAGCAAGGTGACCGCATCGTTGAATTTGACCGCCGCGCTACAGGGGCGACGGCGATAATTTTCCTGCAAACGTGCCCGTCGGCACGCCGCGCAGTCGCAGCCAAACACCGGCACCAGTTGCGCCCCTCCGGTTCCCGTCAGCGTGATCGTCAGACTCATAACGCACCTCTACAGCGGTTTGGTGAAGCGAAAATGGCTCTGCGTATACCCTTCACGGACATAAAAACGGTGTGCGTCCACGCGCTTCACGCTGGTGGACAGTTCGGTCAGCTCAGCGCCTGCCTGACGCGCGATCTCCTCTGCCCAGGCCAGCAGCTGGCTACCCACTTTCAATCCGCGCGCCTGCGGCATCACCACCAGCTCCTGGATCTCGCCGATCCAGCGGGCGTGGTGCAGGTGAAACTGCATATGCAGGCCGATCATACCGATGATCTGCCCGTCCAGCTCGGCCAGCTGGTAGCGCATATTGTGATCCTGCAAGTTGGCCAGATATCCGGCGTGAAACGCCTGATGATCGAACTCTGCCTGCTTAAGTTCGCAGATCAGAGCGTAAACGATCGGCGCATCGTCGGCGGTGGCGGGGCGAAGCTGGCAGTCAGGCATGCTGTTTCTCCTTCTGGCGAATAAGCGATAAAAAGGTCTCGACTGACTGTAGCAAACTTCCGTCGTTATTGAGGACGTGACAACCCGACGGGGTGTAGCGCGCCGCGCGTTCCAGGCGCTGGTCGATCTCGCGCGCGTTTTCGCGCCCCCGCGTTTGCAGCCTGCTACGCAGAACGTCCGGAGAAACCTGCAAACAGACCGGGAGCAGCGCCGCTTCGTACCGGGCGCGAGCCTGGGGGAGATGCGCCCGCGAGCCGTTAACCAGCACGTCGAACCCCGCGTGCAGCCAGAGGTCGATCTCAATGCCGACGCCATAGTAGTAGCCGTTGGCATGCCAGCTTAGCGCCAGCAGGTTTTGTCCGGCGCGGGTAAAAAACTCCTGCTCGCTCAGGGCGATATGGTTCTCACTCCCGGCGTTGGCATCGCGCGTGATATAGCGGTGCGCCACCAGCAGCTGTGAATGTTCCCGCTGCCGTAACGCCGACAGCAGGCTGTCCTTCCCGGAGCCGGACGGGCCCATTAACCAGATGAGTCTTCCCATCAGAACACCCTTTTTCCCTGACGCCAGACGTGGTCGATATGCACGTGCTCGCCCTTACGGTGCGCCAGCACCAGATCGGCCCGTTTCCCCTCGGCAATTTCACCGCGATCGTGAAGATTAAGCGCGGAGGCCGGGTTTTTCGTCACCAGACGGATCGCCTGCGGCAGCGTGAAGCGGTTGCCTTCGTCGTCCGCCACCCGGAACGCCGCATCCAGAAGGCTGGCAGGGTAGTAGTCGGACGAAAGGATATCCAGCAGGCCGAGGGAGGCGAGCTTGCTTGCCGCCACGTTGCCGGAGTGCGACCCGCCGCGCACGATGTTCGGCGCCCCCATCAGCACGTTCATGCCATGCTGGCGGGATGCCTCTGCCGCCTCGAACGTGGTGGGAAATTCGGCGATCACGCTGCCAAGCTGGTGGGATTCACGAACATGGTCGTGCGTGGCGTCATCATGGCTGGCCAGGGCAATGTTGCGGTCACGGCACATCGCGGCAATGGAGAGGCGATTCGGCTGCGACCACCGCGCCGCAAGCTGAAGCTGTTCTTCCTCGTAGCGCGCCATCTCGGCATCGTTGAGCGCGTATTTGCCCTGATAGTATTCACGATACTTTTCAATGTTGGCGAACTGGCGCTGCCCCGGCGAGTGGTCCATCAGGGAGACCAGCGAGACCGGCTCGCGGCCGACCAGCTTTTCAAACAGCGGCAGGGTGGTGTGGTGCGGCAGCTCGCAGCGCAGGTGCAGACGGTGCTCGGCGCGGTTGAGACCGCGCTTTTGCGTCTCCTCCACGGCGTTGATCATCTTCTCCAGGTTCTCAAGACGGTCGCCGCCGTCCCGCACGTCGCCGATCGCCACCGCGTCCAGCACCGTAGTAATGCCGCTGGCGACCATCAGCGCGTCGTGGCTGCTCATGGCTGAATGCGCGGGCCAGTCGACCTTCGGGCGCGGGGTGAAGAATTTATCGAGATTATCGGTATGCAACTCAATCAGCCCCGGCAGCAGCCAGCCGCCTTCGCCGTCCATCGCTTCCGGTGAGCGGCTCTGGGTTTCGGCAAAGGCGCGGATGACGCCGTCCTGGATCTCGATTGAGCCGCCAACCACCTCGTTTTCCAGCACCAGCCTGACGTTATTGATAATCATACGTGTGTCCCCATCGGGTGCAGTCTGTCTGCCACGCGGCTGCGTACGGTTTCGTCGTGGAAGATCCCGACGATCGCTGCGCCGCGCGCTTTGGCCTGTTCGATCAGATCCATCACCGCTGCGCTGTTTTTACTGTCGAGCGAGGCGGTGGGTTCATCCAGGAGTAAAATCGGGTAGTCGACGATAAACCCGCGGGCGATGTTGACGCGCTGCTGTTCGCCGCCGGAAAAGGTCGACGGGGCGAGGTGCCACAGACGCTCCGGTACGTTGAGGCGCGTCAGCAGGCTGGCGGCTTTAGCGGCGCAGGTTTCGCGCGGTACGCCGAGATCCAGCAGGGGCTGCATGACCACGTCCAGGGCGGAGATCCGCGGGATCACCCGCAGGAACTGGCTGACCCAACCGATCGTTGTACGGCGCACTTCCAGCACCTTGCGCGCTGGAGCCTGCACCAGATCAACCCATTCATTGTTATGGCGAATATGGATATGGCCTTCGTCCGGCAGATAGTTGGCATACAGGGAGCGCAGCAGGGTGGATTTCCCGCTGCCGGAGTGGCCGTGCAGCACCACGCATTCGCCCTGATTCACCTCTAACGAGGCGTTTTGCAATACCGACAGGCGTACGCCGTTTTGCTGGTGGAGCACAAAGGTCTTACTGACATTTTCAACGTGGATCATTTTGGCCTCGTGGGTTTGGGTTGCCGGGTGGCGCTTCGCTTACCCGGCCTACGAATAGCGCACCTGTAGGCCGGGTAAGGCGGAGCCGCCACCCGGCAAAGAAGCATCAGTTCTGCAATACGGACGACACCAGCAACTGGGTATACGGATGATGCGGGTCGTCGAGCACGCGGTCGGTCAGCCCACTTTCCACCACCTGACCCTGCTTCATTACCAGCAGGCGGTCCGCCAGCAGGCGCGCAACGCCTAAATCATGGGTGACAATCACCACCGCAAGGTTCAGCTCCACCACCAGGCCGCGCAGCAGGTCGAGCAGGCGCGCTTGCACGGAGACGTCCAGCCCGCCGGTCGGTTCATCCATAAACACCAGCTTCGGATGGGTAACGAGATTGCGGGCAATCTGTAAACGCTGCTGCATACCGCCGGAGAAGGTGGTGGGCAGGTCGTCAATGCGCGAGGCGGGGATTTCAACTTCTTCCAGCCAGTGCTGGGCGGTGGCGCGGATGTTGCCGTAGTGCCGCGCGCCGGTGGCCATCAGGCGTTCGCCTATGTTGCCTCCCGCAGAGACGTGGCGACGCAGGCCGTCCATCGGATGCTGGTGCACCACGCCCCACTCGGTGCGCAGCAGGCGGCGGCGTTCGGCTTCGCTCATGCCATACAGCGACACGCCCTCATACAAAATGTCGCCGTTCTGCGGCGTCAGGCGCGCGGAGATGGACTTCAGCAGGGTGGTTTTTCCGGAGCCGGACTCGCCGACAATGCCCAGCACTTCGCCCGGCCACAGTTCGAACGACACGTCGCTGAAGCCTTTTCCCGGCGCATAAAGGTGAGTCAGGTTATTAACTGAAAGCAGCGGTTTCATTGGCTGTTCGCCTCGCTCTGTTGGCGGCAGTAATCGGTGTCGGAGCAGACAAACATCCGTTTGCCCGTGTCGTCCAGCACCACTTCATCCAGATAGCTGTGCTTCGAGCCACAGATGGCGCACGGCTCGTCCCACTCCTGCACCGTAAACGGGTGATCGTCGAAATCGAGGCTCTCCACACGGGTATACGGCGGGACGGCGTAGATGCGTTTTTCACGTCCGGCGCCAAAGAGTTGCAGGGCGGGCATCATGTCCATCTTCGGGTTATCGAATTTCGGGATCGGCGACGGATCCATTACGTAGCGCCCGTTGACCTTCACCGGGTAGGCGTAGGTGGTGGCGATATGGCCGAAGCGGGCGATGTCCTCATACAGTTTGACCTGCATGATCCCGTACTCTTCCAGGGCGTGCATGGTGCGGGTTTCGGTTTCGCGCGGCTCGATAAAGCGCAGCGGCTCCGGGATCGGCACCTGGAAAATCAAAATCTGATCTTCCGTCAGCGGGGTTTCCGGGATGCGGTGACGGGTCTGGATCAGCGTCGCGTCTTCGGTTTTCTCGGTGGTGTTGACGCCCGTCACGCGCTTGAAGAAGTTGCGGATCGACACGGCGTTGGTGGTGTCGTCCGCGCCCTGGTCAATGACCTTCAGCACGTCCGCTTCGCCAATCACGCTGGCGGTGATCTGAATGCCGCCGGTGCCCCAGCCGTAGGGCATTGGCATTTCACGACCACCAAACGGCACCTGATAGCCCGGAATAGCCACCGCTTTTAAGATGGCGCGGCGGATCATGCGTTTGGTTTGCTCGTCCAGATAGGCAAAGTTGTAGCCGCTTAAGTTAGCCATTAGCGCGCTCCCGTTGCAGGCGTTTCAGCAGTTCCAGTTCAGCCTGGAAATCGACGTAGTGGGGCAGCTTGAGGTGCGAGACAAAGCCCGCGGCCTCGACGTTATCCGCGTGGGCCAGCACGAACTCTTCGTCCTGTGCCGGGCCGGAGACTGGCTCGCCGTAGTCCGGTGCCTGGAGCGCGCGGTCAACCAGTGCCATCGCCATCGCCTTGCGCTCGCTCAGGCCGTACACCAGCCCGTAGCCGCGGGTAAAGTGCGGATCTTCATTCTCTGGCGCGACAAACCCGTTAACCATTTCACACTCTGTCATCAAGAGTTCGCCGACGTTTACCGCAAAACCCAGCTCTTCCGGCACGATTTCAACGTCGATATAGCCGCTGCGGATCTCCGCCGCGAACGGGTGGTTGCGCCCGTAGCCGCGCTGGGTGGAGTAGGCGAGTGCCAGAAGATAGCCTTCGTCGCCGCGCATCAGCTGTTGCAGGCGGGACGAGCGCGAACAGGGATAGACCGGCGGCGTGCGGGTGATGTCATCCGGTGTGCTGCCGGTGTCCTCTTCCGCCTTCGCCAGCCCCTGGTTGGCCAGCAGGCTAAAGACGTGCGGAGAGGCGTCGTGTTCGGCGTCTGAAGTGTTGAGCTGCGGCGCTTCACCGTTCGCCAGCAGAGTGAAGTCCAGCAGGCGATGGGTGTAGTCGTAGGTTGGGCCAAGCAGCTGGCCGCCGGGGATGTCTTTATAAACCGCAGAAATACGGCGCTCTAATCGCATTTCCGCCGTGTTCACCGGCTCGCTCACCGCCAGCTTCGCCAGCGTAGTGCGGTAAGCGCGCAGCAGGAAGATGGCTTCCACGTTATCGCCGCTGGCCTGCTTCAGCGCCAGCGCCGCCAGCTCGCGGTCCGCGATGCCGCCTTCGGTCATCACGCGGTCGACGGCCAGGTTTAACTGCTGTTCAATCTGGGCGACGCTTAGCTCGGGAAGGGCGTCATCCCCCCGACGTCTGTGCTCCTGCAAGGCATGGGCGGCGGCGATCGCCTTCTCGCCCCCTTTGACGGCAACGTACATCAGCACACCTCCACGTGAGTGGTCCGCGGGATTGCCAGCAGGCGTTCGCCGCAGGTCAGGATCAGGTCGATACCGAGCGGGAACGGATGCGGACGCTCGGTCAGCTCATGAATGATGCACTCCGGCAGCTGGGGCGCGACCATCCGCTCGTCGGCGATGCCAGCCCCCGTCAGGCGCAACATGCGGCCACCGCTCAGGCTGGAGACTTGCAGGATCAGCGTGGCGCTGGTTTCCGGTGCGACGGCGCTGCCTTCGCTCAGGGCGTTAAGCTGTTCATGGCTGATCTGCTCGTCGGCCACGGCGAAGACCGCCTGTTGGGGCTGTTCGACCAGCGGCGCGTTGGTGTGAAAGCGCAGGTTCTGGCTGGCGATATCGTTCAGCAATGCGTCTGACAGCCACACCGGGGTGTCGTTATCGGCCAGGGTAAGCAGCACGCTGGTGGTCGCCAGGTTTAGCGGCAGCCAGCCCTGTGAAAGCTGATGCAGGGAGACAATCACGCCCGGCTCGCTCATGGCTTTCAGCAGGCGACGGAAACTCTGTTGGGCATCCTGGACGGCCAGGGTAAAAGCAGGTTGAAGCGTCATGCGTTGTCTCCGCGAACGAGCGTAAAGAAATCGACCCGGCTGGTATTCACTTCGGCCTGACGCGCGGCAAGGCGTGCGGCGCGGTCAGCTTCCAGCGGGGCAATAAGGGTTTCCATTAACGTCTGAAAATGTGGCGGTTCCTGTAAAAGCGCGTCGATCGCTGCGCAGCGCTCGGCGTGCGCTTTGTCGCGGCCCAGCACGTAGCCGTAGCCTAGCGTGCCGCTGTTCAGGCGGATCACCGCGCGGGTGAGGGTGGCATCGCCCGCGAAGAAGCGCTCGCCGGTGCCGCCCATGCGTGCCTGGATCTGTACCAGGCCGATCTCCGGCGCGCGGATCGTGTCGTAGTCTGGCGTCAGGCCGAGCGCGTTCATGCGCTCACGTAGCGCAGCAGGCTGGCTGTGCGCCAGCACGCGCATCCAGCGCTGACGAGTGGCTGTGTCGAAGTGCATTCAGTGCTCCATGGTAAATTCAATCATGTCGGCGCGGGTCAGGCTGACGGAGTATTCCGTTGCGTTGACGTCGCCGTCACGGTGGTTGAGGGTGCGTACGCAGAGCAGCGGGGCCATGTTGGGAATTTCCAGCACCTTGCTCTCTTTTGCCTGCGCGCGGCGGGCGCTGATGCGCGTCTGGGTGCGTTTGAGCGCGATGCCCGTCGCGTCCTGAAGAAAATCATGCAGGGAACCGCTGGCGAAATGTTGCAGCACGGGCCAGAGGGTGAGGTCCGCGAAGTAGTGGTCGATCTGACAAACCGCCACGCCGTTCACCCGGCGCAACGTGCGCAGGTGTACCACGTTGTCGCCCTCCTGAATCCCCAGCGCGTCCGCCACGTGGCGGGAGGCCGGGCGCAATACCGAGAGCAGCTTTTCGCTGGTGGGATGGCTACCCTGATCGAGCAGGTTCTGGCTAAAACGCGCCTGAGCGTTGAGCGGGTAGTCGAACGGGCGCATCAGCACCAGCACGCCGACGCCCTGACGGCGCTGGACCCAGCCGCGCTCAACCAGCTGGTCAATGGCGCGTCGCAGGGTGTGGCGGTTCACTTCGTACCGGTCGGCAAGCTGCTGTTCGGCAGGCAGGTAGTCGCCGCAGCGGTAGTGCGTGCGCAGCTCCACTTCGAGCTTTGCCGCAATCTCTTGCCAGCGGGTAGGGTAACTGGTCGGATGTCTGGATAAGTGCATACAAATCAAAGCCTCGCTTCTCAGATGAAGTGCTTACGCAAACGTTGAGAGAGGAAATCCAGCAGGCTGACGGTGATGATGATGAGCACCATCAGTGCGCAGGTTTGCTGGAACTGGAAACCGCGAATCGCTTCCCACAGGGTGACGCCAATCCCGCCTGCGCCGACCATGCCGACCACGGTGGCGGAGCGAACGTTAGACTCAAAGCGGTACAGGGAGTAGGAGATCAACAGCGGCATCACCTGCGGCAGGACGCCGTAGAGGATCTCTTCGATTTTGTTGGCGCCCGTTGCGCGGATGCCTTCCACCGGGCCAGGCTCGATGGCCTCAACCGCTTCGGAGAGTAGCTTGGAGAGCACGCCGGTGGTGTGGATGAACAGCGCCATCACGCCCGCGAACGGACCCAGGCCGACGGCGACCACGAACAGCATGGCGAACACCATCTCGTTGATGGCGCGGCAGGCGTCCATCAGGCGACGCATCGGCTGGTAAACCCACCACGGTACGATGTTTTCGGCGCTCATCAGGCCAAACGGAATGGAGAGAACGACAGCAAGGGCGGTGCCCCAGACGGCAATTTGCAGAGTGATCGCCATTTCGCTGAGGTAATCCGGCCACTGGCTGAAGTCCGGCGGGAAGAAGTCGGCGGCGAAGGTCGCCATGTTGCCGGAATCTTTGACGAGCAGCAGCGGATCCATTTCCGCGCCTTTCCAGGAGATGACCAGCACCGCCAGCAGGATGGCCCAGCTTATGAGCGAGAACCAGCTGCGCTTTGGCGGCGGGAGGGTGATGGTTTGCATGTTTTACTCCGTGGCTCTTTGTGTGCCGGATGGCGCTACGCTTATCCGGCCTACGATCTGTTCTCCCTCTCCCTGTGGGAGAGGGCCGGGGTGAGGGCATCAGCGTGCGCATTTCCCCCTCACCCTAACCCTCTCCCTCAAGGGAGAGGGGACTTAAGTTACTGCACCGCTTTGTTCACGCTGGTCATGGCGCCCAGCGCGGCGGTCAGGCGGTCGAGATCGTCCAGCTGCGCCTGAATTTCCGACACTTTGCTGGTCTTCTCTTCTTCCTTCAGACCTTTGTTGTCCTTCACGCCCTGCATCTGCTTAAACAGCGCCAGCTGGCGAATCGGCACCAGCTGCAAATCGCTGGATGCGCGGAACGGTGCCCAGCCCAGACGCGTCAGAACCGCTTTCTCTTCCGGCGTTTTGCCGTAGTTCATAAAGAAGTCGTAGACCTTGTCCTTGGTGCTCTCGGAGAGATTTTTACGCCACACGATTGGGTCGCCCGGGATCAGCGGCGATTTCCAGATCACCTTGATTTCCTTGAGCTTGTCCGGCGCGGAGGTCTTCAGCTTATCGAGGTTTTCGGTGTTGTTGGTGGCAACATCCACCTGCTTATTCGCCACGGCCAGGGCGTTGGTTTCGTGACTGGCGTTGACCGTGCGTTTGAAGTCGCTGGCGGAGGCGTTGTTTTTCGCGAAGACGTAGTACCCCGGTACAAGGAAGCCAGACGTAGAATTCGGATCGCCATTACCAAAGGTCAACTCTTTGCGTCTGGAGAGCATGTCGTTGAGGTTGTTGATCGGGCTGTCTTTGTTAACGATCAGTACGCTCCAGTAGCCCGGGGAGCCGTCTGCCGCAACGGTCTGGGCAAAGACCTGGCCGTTGGCACGATCCACTGCTTCCATCGCAGAGAGGTTACCGTACCAGGCGATGTCCACTTTGTTGAAGCGCATTCCCTGGATGATGCCCGCGTAGTCCGGGGCGAAGAAGGCGTTCACTTTGATCCCCAGTTTGGTTTCCATATCTTTCAGGAACGGTTCCCACTGCGGCTTCAGGTTTTGCTGTGATTCCGTTGAAATAATGCCAAAGTTCAGCGCTTTTTCCTGCTCCTCGGCGTGGGCCGGGCTTAACAGCGTGCTGATGCTGAACATGCTGGTGAAGGCCAGCGCGGCAACGGCTTTGTAGTTCATGTCCATTCCTCGTTATGGGGACGTTAAGCAGCCTGCGCGCGTTCTTCGACGCGGTTTACGCTGCGGTAGAGATGATCAAAACGTTCGTTATCAAACTGGTGGCTTGCGCCATCAAAGAACACATGGCCCTGACGCAGGGCGACGATGCGCTCGCAGTAGCGCAGGGCGTAATCTACCTGGTGCAGCGTCACTACCACGGTGATGCCGTCGTTCTGGTTGATGTCGCGCAGGGTTTCCATCACGATGCGGGCGGACTCAGGATCCAGCGAGGCGATAGGTTCGTCGGCCAGAATGATTTTGGCTTTCTGCATCAGGGCGCGGGCGATGGCGACACGCTGCTGCTGTCCGCCGGACAGCGTGGAGACGCGCTGGTGGGCAAAATGCGCCATGCCGACGCGGGTCAGCGCCTGTAAGGCTTCCTGCTTCTGGGATGGGGAGAACCAGCGCAGGCAGGTGCGCCAGAACGGGGTGCTGCCGAGCGCGCCAATCAGCACGTTCTCGAGCACGGTCAGGCGGTTCACCAGGTTGAACTGCTGAAAGATATAGCCCGTCTGAGCGCGGCTTTTGCGAATATCGCTCGCCAGACGGCCCGCGTGTTGCACGGTGTTACCCAGCAGTTCGACGCGGCTTTCCGGCGTTTTGTCGCAGGTAATCAGGCCGCTTAAGTGACGAAGAAGGGTGGATTTACCTGAACCAGACGGCCCCAACAGCGCCACCATTTCGCCCTGCTGGACGGTCAGATCAACGGCATGCAGCGCCTTGTTGTGATGGAAGGTTTTGCTCAGTTTCTCGACGCGAATGACAGTTTGCATGTGCCGGGCCTCACGATAAATGTGGCCTCATGCTGGCGCATCAATATGACATTCAGGTTAAGTGTTGGTTGCGGGAGTTTGAAGAGTTGAGGTGAGTTTGATGACAATCACCGTAGGCCCGGTCAGCGCAGCGCCACCGGGCGCTGTTGCCGGATGCGCTGCGCTTATCCGGCCTACGATTTAACGACGTTAATCATCCACGGCACACCGTATTTGTCGGTGACTTTACCGAATCCGTGAGCCCAGAAAGTCTCCTGCCAGGCCATTTCGATATTGCCGCCATCAGAGAGGTTGTCGAACCAGCGTTTGCCTTCATTCACGTCCTGTGTGTCGAGCACTAGCGTGAAGCCTGCGTATTGCGCGCTGCTGCCGGGCGGCAGACCGTCGCTCATCATGATATCGCTGCCGGCAATGCGGACGTTCGAATGGGCGATGGCGGAATCCGGGAAGTTCATGCCTGACGGACAGCCTTCTTCACTGTTGTCGTCTTTAGGCATTTCGCCGAAGGTGATTTTGTAGAGGAGTTCTGCGCCGACGGCCTGCTGATAGAAGGCGGTAGCCTGCGCACAGTTGCCAGCGAAAGAGATATAAGGACTTAACGGCATAATCTTTACCTCACGTAAGAAAAGCCCGTTAAGTGTAGTTCCCGGACGCCCGGTAAGCGAAGCGTCACCGGGCGGGTCAATCAGTTCTTTTTCACGAACTCAGATTTCAGTTTCATCGGACCGAAGCCGTCAATTTTGCAGTCGATATTATGATCGCCTTCAACCAGACGGATATTTTTGACTTTCGTGCCGATCTTCAGCATGGAGGAGCTGCCTTTTACTTTCAGATCTTTCACAACGGTAACGCTGTCGCCGTCTGCCAGCAGGTTGCCGTTCGCGTCTTTCACGATCAGCGTATCGCTGTCCTGCGCAGGCTCCGCATCGTTCCATTCATGGGCGCATTCCGGGCAAACGAACATGCCATTGTCTTCATAAGTGTATTCAGAATTGCATTTCGGGCAGTGTGGAAGTTGCATGTTGGTATCCTCAAAAGTGTTAACACGCTGGAAAACGCCAGCTAAATGACGGCAGTGTGCCGAAAAAGGCAGCGAGTATAACGCAAATCCCCACATTTGTCGGTGATATTGTTTTATAAAAATAGCGCATAAAAGCGCAAGCGATGACACGAACGGTCAGTGAATTAAGGAAGGGTTGTGCCCTGAACGGCAGCGATCGTCATCATGTTAAATGTATCGAATATTTTATTACCGCAAATTGCTACGCTGTGCCATTTCGGATAAGGTGAAGGAACAAGCCGTTATTTATCTATCCCCTCTGATGCTATACATCTTTTGGTGCCAGGGAATACCTCTCTTTTTTGGTGGGTAAATAACGATGATATATCCTGATGTTTCCTGAAAATGCGTTTTGTCTATTCACTTTTGGCTTTCTGGCCAGGGGTTGTTTTACACGCATTACGAGGGCGGTTGTTAAATTCTCATTAGCTTCAATCAGTTGTATTAAATGAACATGTTTTCCATACGTGATCATATGAGCCTGAAAAGTATAATTAAAACATCGTGGCTTAATAAAAGTAATAAATTTGCGTTAAGGGAAGGCTTTTATCATGCACACACAGACCATATTTGAATTAAGCCAGGAAGCTGAACGTTTGTTACAGCTCGCACTGAACAATCTTGATTCATTAAAATCGATGCCGATTGCAAAGCTGGATAGCACAGCCGCTGCCATGAGCGGCGTTAATAACAACGTTTTGCCATTACATTTTAGCGCGCGGGGAGTCGATGCTCAGCAGGCGATGCTGAATAACGAATTACGCAAAATAACCCGGCTCGAAATGGTACTGGCGATTGTGGGTACCATGAAAGCGGGAAAATCGACCACCATTAATGCGATTGTGGGCACTGAAGTGCTGCCGAACCGCAATCGTCCGATGACGGCGCTTCCCACGCTGATCCGCCATACGCCGGGCCAGAAGGAGCCGGTGCTGCATTTTTTGCACGTTGCGCCCATTGATACCCTGATTGCCCAGTTGCAAAAAAAACTGTGCGAAAAAGATCGCGGTAAGCTGGCGCGGCGACTGGAAATAGACAAGGACATGACTACGCTGCTGGAGCGCATCGAAAGAGGTGAGGCGTTTGAAAAACATCACCTGGGCGCGGAGCCCATCTTTCATTGTCTGAAAAGCCTGAACGATCTGGTGCGGCTTTCTCAGGCGCTGGGCGTGGAGTTTCCATTCTCTGAGTATGCCGCGATTGAACATATTCCGGTGATTGAGGTGGAGTTTGTGCATCTCGCCGGTCTGGACGCGCACCTGGGGCAACTGACGCTGCTCGACACGCCGGGGCCGAACGAGGCAGGGCAGCCGCACCTGCAAAAAATGCTCAGCGAGCAGCTGGCGCGCGCCTCCGCCGTGCTGGCGGTAATGGACTATACCCAGCTTAAATCTATTTCTGATGCGGAGGTTCGTCAGGCAATTTCGGCGGCGGGGAAATCCGTGCCGCTTTACGCCCTGGTCAATAAATTCGATCAGAAAGATCGTAACAGCGACGATGAAGAGCAGGTGCGGGCGATGATTTCCGGCACGCTGATGAAAGGGAATATTTCGCCGGGGCAAATTTATCCGGTCTCTTCCATGTGGGCTTATCTGGCAAACCGCGCCCGCTATGAGATGAACGTCCATGGGCGGCTTCCCGATCATCAGGATCAGCGTTGGGTACAGGATTTTGCCGAGGCCGCGCTGGGTCGCCGCTGGCGAACGGCCGACCTGGACGATATTGACCATATTCGCCATGCGGCAGATCTGCTGTGGGAGGATTCGCTGTTCGAACAGCCCATCCGCAAACTGATTTACGCGGCTTACGCCAACGCTTCGCTGTTCGCTCTGCGGTCGGCATCACATAAGCTGCTGAACTATGCGCAAAATGCCAGAGAATACCTGGATTTTCGCCATCAGGGACTGACGGTCGCTTTTGATGAGCTGGAACTGAATATTGCGCGTCTGGAAGAGGATATGACGATGCTGCGTCAGCGGCAAAGCGTGGTGAGCGATGAGGTTCAACATGAAGTTGAAGAGGCGCTCAACGCAACGGACGCATTCCTGCTTCGCCAGAAAGGTGAACTTCACCAGGCGCTGGGCGACATTTTCAGCCGTCCGTTTATTCTTGATTTAGCAGGGCGCGAGCCATCCAGTTTGCGTACAGACGACGCGGATGCGATCCAGCAGTTGGTGCTTGACGATGAAGGGCAGGCGCAGATTGTCCTGAGCAAGATCCGATCGTCATGCGAACAGATTTTGCTGAGTGCGCAGAGCAGAATTGGCCGGGAGCTGGCGTTACGTTTCGATCAACTGGAGTCTACGCTCGCCCGATCGTTGAATGAGGCGATGCGCCCCATCGAGACGCGAATCAAGGAACAGCTTAGTCATGCCGGATTACGGGCGCGGATTAGCTTCCCGGCGTTCCAGGCAAACCAGCTTAATTTCAATACCCGCAGTTTATTTAATGATGCCATTGTGCAGGACACTCCTCCTGCCAGTCAGCCAGCAGGGGCGGGCAGCGTACGTGATACCGTCTCGCGCTGGCTCAATAATCCTGGCTGGGGCTGGGAAGAGTATGTGGTGACGCGCACACGCTATGTCATCGACATCGCTCAGCTTCATGGCAAATTTACGCAACATACCGATCAGTTTTGCGATCAAATTCGTAAAGCTTTGGCCGCGCAGGTCGATGTCTCTGTTACGGCAGGTATGGCAACGTTCTTTGCAGAGTTTTCGTTATGCCTGACCGGGTTACAGGAAAGCTTGCGTGATAGCCTTGCCGTGCGGCAGCAGAATGAGCATTCAACCCGGGCGCTTAGCCAGTTGTTGAAGCAAAGTATGACCACTGCGGCGTGGATTCAGGAAGATACCCGACTGTTACGCGATGATATTCAAACCTTATTCGCGGCAGAGCAACCATGACAACACAGCTACTGGACGGTCCCGGGCGGACGCTGGAGTGTATTCATCCAAAATTTATGGTCGATTTGGTCCAGGGGGCGGATGCTGCACGTCACTCCCTCCTGGGGCCACAGCAGCTGCAATTTCGTGAGCGTTTGACGCAGGAGATCATTACGCAGACCCGGCTGCGGCCGTGGGCAATGGCGGGAATGCTCAACGAAAATGCAGCGCTACGGCTGGGTCTGGCGGAGAAACTGGCCGGGATGCTTGACCCCGGACATCTTGCGCTGACCCGTATGACCGATAAGCTGGTAGCCCTGCGCCAGCAGGTTAACCCACGCATCCCACACCCTCCCGGATTATTGCAACAGTACGAGGCGCTCTCCGTGCATTTCAACCAGCGTGCCGCTTATAAAGAGAAAGCGCTCGCGCAGCGCGGCCTTACGGTGCAGGCGGGTGAGCACAGCGAGCAAATTTTTACCCGCTGGCGAGCCGGGCAGTATGACGGCTGGTCGCTGGCTGGCCGCTGCTTTATTGCGCTGGAAGAGTTGCGCTGGGGCGCTTTTGGCGATGCCTGTCGTCTGGCGAACAGTGACGTCGCGGCCATGCTGAAAGACAATCTGCGCAGCATGGCCGCAAACTATCTGGCACAGGGGATTAATGCTTCTCCCACGACCCGGCATTTTTATCATCAGTGGCTGACGACGCCCTCCTCTCCCGGTCTGATTGATTATAAAGATATGCTGGGCTGGCTGGGGGACTGGTGTCAGGCGGATAAACATCCGGTGAGCTGGTCAGTGACGCAGAGCTGGCAAACGGTCGCGCTGGGGATGCCGAGGCTCTGTTCGGCAAAACGGCTGGTAGATGGCATGGTGGAAGAGATGTTTGGTGCGTGATTGCCCCCTCGTTTTAAGGAGGGGGCGAACAGGTTAGTGGTGCATTTCGACCGCTTCAGGTTCTGTCCGGGACTCAGGCACATGCCCAAAGCGTCTGGCGTACAGTGCCGTGATGATGGGGACCAGAATTGCCGTCACAATCACGCTGGCGGCAACCAGAGCCGTAGCGGAAGCGGCCACGGGTTCAAAGGCCGGGTTAATCTGGGCGATAATCACCGGGTTGGCTACCGCAGCACCTGCGGCCGAAGAGGCGGCTACACCCGCGGTTCCGTTGCCGCCCCCGATGACGCGGTCTGCAATAATCAGCGGAATACCCGTGATGACGATGACGGCAACACCCAGCACAATACCCAGCAGGCCGGTTTCCAGAATCACGTTCAGGTTGATGGTATTGCCCAGCGCGAAGCCGAAGAACGGGATCAGTACCGGGGTGGCTTTGCTGAAGAAATCGCGCAGATCGTGATCGAGATTGCCCAGCGCAAAACCAATCAGGAACGGCAGGATCGCCCCGACAAAGTGGTGCGGTTCAAAGGAGGCAAGGCCAGCAGACCCCAGAATCAACATGGTCATCAGCGGACCCGACTCCAGGGACATCAGCACGAATGCGCCTGATTCTTCTTTGGTGCCATATTGATTCATCAGGCTGGCATAGAGACCGCCGTTGGTCATATCCATTGCTGAGACTATGGCCAGAACGGATAATCCGGCGAAGAAACCGGTCTGAATTCCATTCTCCGGAATGAACATCGCGCAGATCATGGCAACAACCCAGGCGACCGCTATTTTGGTAATGACCAGCGTCCCTGATTTACGTAATACCGTACCTGTTGCACGCAAGTTAATAGACGCACCGATGCAAAAGAACCAGACTGCCAGAATCGGTACCGTTCCGGTAATCATACCTTTCGTAAAACCGCCAAAATAAGCACCGGTATTCGGGGCCAGCGTATTTAATATCGCACCAAGTACCAGCGGGACCAGCATCATCCCGCCAGGGATGCGTTCTATTGTAGCTTTAATTTTCATCATTAACCCTCACATCTCGCCCGCGTGGCTGGCGGAAATCTTAAAAATTAGATCAGCAAATTCAATGGATTGTCTTTTAACGTAACCAATAGATTCGTTACTTATGCTGTAAAGCGAAATTCTGACGTTCAGTTTTCCTTCATTTGAAAGCCGCTGGGATATCGTGTTCGGATTTATCATGCGATCTTTGGAATTGCGATTCAATGAAAATAAAACAGTGTTTTAGTTATCTTCGTCACATATTGAATGTAAACAGGATTTCTCACTGTTAATAATTAAATTTTGTGTAAATTCGGTGTGAAGAAATGTGATTCTTTTTTGTTTTGAGCGGAATAATAACGGGCGTTAAAATCGGTTTGATAAGGGGTGTTGAGAATGACCTTATTTATCGTGAATTGACAAAAGCTGAAGGCAACTTACAAACAGGAAAAATATATGTGAAGTTGATCACATATATAAACGCTGGTAGGGTAAAAAGGTCTTTAACTGCCCAGACAGGCGTCAACAGGTTCGGTTGTATTGAGGTAAAACGTCAATGTAAGTAAACCTGCTACGCTTGAATAAGGAGATTCGCATGGAGCGAATTTCTGGTTCACAGCTTGCAAAAGGCGCTGTGAAACGGACGGGGCTGAGTCTACGAGGAAAGCTATGCTTAGAAGGAAAAAAGTAAAACCCATCACGCTGCGCGATGTCACCATTATTGATGACGCGAAACTGCGCAAAGCGATTACAGCGGCCTCGCTCGGTAATGCGATGGAGTGGTTCGATTTTGGTGTTTATGGCTTTGTGGCCTATGCACTTGGTAAAGTGTTCTTCCCCGGTGCCGATCCCAGCTTGCAGATGATTGCCGCGCTGGGTACGTTCTCTGTTCCCTTCCTGATTCGCCCTCTCGGTGGTCTATTCTTCGGCATGTTGGGTGATAAATATGGTCGCCAGAAAATCCTGGCTATTACCATTGTCATCATGTCGATAAGTACATTCTGTATCGGCCTTATTCCGTCGTATGCGACCATTGGTATATGGGCGCCGATTCTGCTGTTGATCTGTAAGATGGCGCAGGGCTTCTCGGTTGGCGGCGAATATACCGGCGCATCGATATTTGTCGCCGAATATTCTCCGGACCGTAAACGCGGTTTTATGGGCAGCTGGCTGGACTTTGGCTCGATTGCCGGGTTCGTCATGGGTGCAGGGATTGTCGTTCTGATCTCAACCGTCGTGGGTGAAGAGAACTTCCTTGACTGGGGCTGGCGTATTCCATTCTTCCTGGCGCTGCCGCTGGGCATTATTGGCCTTTACCTGCGTCACGCCCTGGAAGAGACGCCTGCGTTCCAGCAGCACGTTGATAAGCTGGAGCAGGGTGACCGTGAAGGGTTGCAGGATGGCCCGAAAGTGTCGTTTAAAGAGATCGCGACTAAACACTGGCGCAGCCTGCTGACCTGTATTGGTCTGGTGATTTCCACCAACGTCACCTATTACATGCTGTTGACCTATATGCCGAGCTACCTGTCGCATAACCTGCACTACTCGGAAGACCACGGTGTGCTGATTATTATCGCCATCATGGTAGGTATGCTGTTTGTGCAGCCGATTATGGGTCTGCTGAGTGACCGCTTTGGCCGTAAGCCATTCATTATTCTTGGCAGCGTCGCCCTGTTCGCACTGGCAATCCCGGCCTTTATTCTGATTAACAGTAACGTGCTGGGGCTGATTTTCGCCGGTCTGCTGATGCTGGCGGTGATCCTCAACTGCTTTATCGGGGTGATGGCTTCTACGCTGCCGGCAATGTTCCCGACGCATATTCGCTACAGCGCGCTGGCCGCGGCCTTTAATATCTCCGTACTGATTGCGGGCCTGACGCCGACGCTTGCTGCTTCACTGGTGGAGAGCACACAGAACCTGATGATGCCTGCTTACTATCTGATGGTCATTGCGGTGATCGGCCTGATTACCGGTATTACCATGAAGGAGACGGCGAATCGTCCGCTGAAAGGGGCAACGCCTGCGGCGTCTGATATTCAGGAAGCGAAAGAGATCCTGCGTGAGCACTACGATAATGTAGAGCAGAAGATTGAAGATATTGACGCAGAGATTGAGGCGCTTCAGAAAAAACGTTCTCGCCTGGTTGACCAGCATCCGCGAATTAACGAATGATAAAAAACCCGCCGCTGGCGGGTTTTCTTTTATTAGCATCCTGCGGCGATATAGTCGCCGCCCGCGCTGACGGGGATCACCGTCAGGAACAGGACCGTCGCGAACAGGATCAGAACAACCCCTCCGGCAATTTTGACCATCGGCATTACCCAGTTCAGATACGTGCCGCCACCAAACCAGGCTACTGTGCGTTCACGCGCGTAACGTACCGCCAGCGACAGCCCCATAATCGACAGCGCCGTGCCCAGCGACATTGTCATCACCGCAGCTATCCCCCAGCTAATAATGCCGAGCGCATTCGAGAACATCAGGATCATAATTGCCCCGCTGCACGGGCGCGCGCCAATGGCCAGCACCACGCCCAGGCGGGTTTTCCAGTCGCTTCTGGTTAGATCCACCCCAACGCCGTGATGGCCGCAGCCACACTGTTCATTATGCTGGTGAAGCGGCTTGATGGCGTTAATCGCCATTTTGCGCGGGCGCAGGCTGCTGAGCGCCTGATAAATGATAAACGCACCGAAGGCGGCAATCAGTACGGCGCTGATTTTCTCGACATACCAACGGCTGGTGCTGATATCCCCTGATGCGAGGTTTAAGCCAACCGCCAGGATAAAGACAAAGACGATCGCGCTGACACCCTGCATCAGGCTACCAATAAACGGTACGACGCGCGCCGCGAGCTGGCTCTCTTTATTGGTGGTGAGATAAGTGGCGACGATAAATTTGCCGTGTCCCGGTCCAACGGCATGGAGTACACCATAAAGAAACGCACCGGTTAACAACCACAGCCCACCGCTGTACTGATGATTATTAAGTTGCAGGAGATACATCACCAGATATCGGTGCAGGGTGATCTGGGTGGCGAGGCACCACTGAATAAAAGCATTCCAGTGCGTATGCAGCGCAAAACCTGCCATAAGTAACACCAGCACGGTCAGCCCGGCGGTTGGGATACGCCAGTCACGTTGAAGTCGTTGTGTCGTCATGAGGTTGGCCCGCGAGAGAAATATTTGCCGCTAGTATAGTGTTCAATTGGTTGGATCACACCGGGATCGTCAATGAATTGTGGATAAGTCTGTGCGTAAAAAGGTATAAAGCGGGGTTTTGCTGGGGAATACAGCAGTCAGTCATTTTTTTGCAACTTTTCTGTTGCGGTCGCTCGGGAACTCCCTATAATGCGCCTCCATCGACACGGCGGATGTGAATCACTTCACAGACAGACCGGTCGGTTGAAGAGAAAAAATCCTGAAAATCAGGGTTGACTCTGAAAGAGGAAAGCGTAATATACGCCACCTCGCGACAGAGCGCCGAAGCGCGTCGCAACTGCTCTTTAACAATTTATCAGACAATCTGTGTGGGCACTCAAAGTGACATGGATTCTTAACGTCGCAAGACGAAAAATGAATACCAAGTCTCTGAGTGAACATACGTAATTCATTACGAAGTTTAATTCACGAGCATCAAACTTAAATTGAAGAGTTTGATCATGGCTCAGATTGAACGCTGGCGGCAGGCCTAACACATGCAAGTCGAACGGTAACAGGAAGCAGCTTGCTGCTTCGCTGACGAGTGGCGGACGGGTGAGTAATGTCTGGGAAACTGCCTGATGGAGGGGGATAACTACTGGAAACGGTAGCTAATACCGCATAACGTCGCAAGACCAAAGAGGGGGACCTTCGGGCCTCTTGCCATCGGATGTGCCCAGATGGGATTAGCTAGTAGGTGGGGTAACGGCTCACCTAGGCGACGATCCCTAGCTGGTCTGAGAGGATGACCAGCCACACTGGAACTGAGACACGGTCCAGACTCCTACGGGAGGCAGCAGTGGGGAATATTGCACAATGGGCGCAAGCCTGATGCAGCCATGCCGCGTGTATGAAGAAGGCCTTCGGGTTGTAAAGTACTTTCAGCGGGGAGGAAGGTGTTGAGGTTAATAACCTCAGCAATTGACGTTACCCGCAGAAGAAGCACCGGCTAACTCCGTGCCAGCAGCCGCGGTAATACGGAGGGTGCAAGCGTTAATCGGAATTACTGGGCGTAAAGCGCACGCAGGCGGTCTGTCAAGTCGGATGTGAAATCCCCGGGCTCAACCTGGGAACTGCATTCGAAACTGGCAGGCTAGAGTCTTGTAGAGGGGGGTAGAATTCCAGGTGTAGCGGTGAAATGCGTAGAGATCTGGAGGAATACCGGTGGCGAAGGCGGCCCCCTGGACAAAGACTGACGCTCAGGTGCGAAAGCGTGGGGAGCAAACAGGATTAGATACCCTGGTAGTCCACGCCGTAAACGATGTCGACTTGGAGGTTGTGCCCTTGAGGCGTGGCTTCCGGAGCTAACGCGTTAAGTCGACCGCCTGGGGAGTACGGCCGCAAGGTTAAAACTCAAATGAATTGACGGGGGCCCGCACAAGCGGTGGAGCATGTGGTTTAATTCGATGCAACGCGAAGAACCTTACCTACTCTTGACATCCAGAGAACTTTCCAGAGATGGATTGGTGCCTTCGGGAACTCTGAGACAGGTGCTGCATGGCTGTCGTCAGCTCGTGTTGTGAAATGTTGGGTTAAGTCCCGCAACGAGCGCAACCCTTATCCTTTGTTGCCAGCGGTTAGGCCGGGAACTCAAAGGAGACTGCCAGTGATAAACTGGAGGAAGGTGGGGATGACGTCAAGTCATCATGGCCCTTACGAGTAGGGCTACACACGTGCTACAATGGCGCATACAAAGAGAAGCGACCTCGCGAGAGCAAGCGGACCTCATAAAGTGCGTCGTAGTCCGGATTGGAGTCTGCAACTCGACTCCATGAAGTCGGAATCGCTAGTAATCGTGGATCAGAATGCCACGGTGAATACGTTCCCGGGCCTTGTACACACCGCCCGTCACACCATGGGAGTGGGTTGCAAAAGAAGTAGGTAGCTTAACCTTCGGGAGGGCGCTTACCACTTTGTGATTCATGACTGGGGTGAAGTCGTAACAAGGTAACCGTAGGGGAACCTGCGGTTGGATCACCTCCTTACCTTAAAGAACCTGCCTTTGCAGTGCTCACACAGATTGTCTGATGAAAAGTAAATAGCAAGGCGTCTTGCGATTGAGACTTATACGTCCCCTTCGTCTAGAGGCCCAGGACACCGCCCTTTCACGGCGGTAACAGGGGTTCGAATCCCCTAGGGGACGCCACTTGCTGGTTCGTGAGTGAAAGTCACCTGCCGTCATATCTCAAAACTGACTTGCGAGTCATGTTTGAGATATTTGCTCTTTAAAAATCTGGATCAAGCTGAAAATTGAAACGACACATCTTTAATGGTGTGTTCGAGTCTCTCAAATTTTCGCAATCAGAAGTGAAACATCTTCGGGTTGTGAGGTTAAGCGACTAAGCGTACACGGTGGATGCCCTGGCAGTCAGAGGCGATGAAGGACGTGCTAATCTGCGAAAAGCGCCGGCGAGGTGATATGAACCTTTGACCCGGCGATGTCCGAATGGGGAAACCCAGTGTGTTTCGACACACTATCGTTAACTGAATACATAGGTTAACGAGGCGAACCGGGGAACTGAAACATCTAAGTACCCGAGGAAAAGAAATCAACCGAGATTCCCCCAGTAGCGGCGAGCGAACGGGGAGCAGCCCGGAGTCTGAATCAGTTTGTGTGTTAGTGGAACGGTCTGGAAAGTCCGACGGTACAGGGTGATAGTCCCGTACACGAAAATGCACATGCTGTGAACTCGAAGAGTAGGGCGGGACACGTGGTATCCTGTCTGAATATGGGGGGACCATCCTCCAAGGCTAAATACTCCTGACTGACCGATAGTGAACCAGTACCGTGAGGGAAAGGCGAAAAGAACCCCGGCGAGGGGAGTGAAAAAGAACCTGAAACCGTGTACGTACAAGCAGTGGGAGCCTCTTTATGGGGTGACTGCGTACCTTTGTATAATGGGTCAGCGGACTGTATATTCTGTAGCAAGGTTAACCGTATAGGGGAGCCGAAGGGAAACCGAGTCTTAACTGGGCGTTAAGTTGCAGCGGTATAGTACCCGAAACCACGTGACTCGTAAGCATGGGCAGGTGAAGGTGGTAACACTAACTGGAGGACCGAACCGAGCTAATGTTGAAAATAGCGGATGACCTGTGGCGGGGGTGAAAGGCAATCAAACCGGGAGATAGCTGGTTCTCCGAAAGCTTTTAGGTAGCGCTCGTGAGCTCATCTATCGGGGTAGACTGCGTACTGTTTCGGTATAATGGGCATCCGCGACTTACATTCTGTATGCAAGCGTAACCGTATAGGAGATGTATCACGAGGGAACACGGCGGTCTTAACGTCGTCGTTAAGTGCAGGGTATAGACCCGAGACCGCCGTGATCTAGTCCATGGTCAGGTTGAAGGTTGGGTAACACTAACTGGGAGGACAGAACCGACTAATGTTGAAAGAATTAGCGGTATGACCTGTGGCTGGCGGGATGAAACGGCCAATCCAACACCGGGAGATAGCTGGTTCTCCCGAAGCTATTTAGGTAGCGCTCGTGAACTCATCTTCGGGGTAGAGCACTGTTTCGGCTAGGGGGGCCATCCCGGCTTACCAACCGATGCAAACTACGAATACCGAAGAATGTTATCACGGGAGACCACGGCGGGTGCTAACGTCCGTCGTGAAGCAGGGAAACAACCCAGACCGCCAGCTAAGGTCCAAAGTCATGGTTAAGTGGGAAACGATGTGGGAAGGCACAGACAGCCAGGATGTTGGCTTAGAAGCAGCCATCATTAAAGAAAGCGTAATAGCTCACTGGTCGAGTCGGCCTGCGCGGAAGATGTAACGGGGCTAACCATGCACCGAAGCTGCGGCAGCGACGCTTATGCGTTGTTGGGTAGGGGAGCGTTCTGTAAGCCGTTGAAGGTGGCCTGTGAGGGTTGCTGGAGGTATCAGAAGTGCGAATGCTGACATAAGTAACGATAAAGCGGGTGAAAAGCCCGCTCGCCCGGAAGACCAAGGGTTCCTGTCCAACGTTAATCGGGGGCAGGGTGAGTCGACCCCTAAGGCGAGGCGAAAGGCGTAGTCGATGGGAAACAGGTTAATATTCCTGTACTTGGTGTTACTGCGAAGGGGGGACGGAGAAGGCTATGTCAGCCGGGCGACGGTTGTCCGGTTTAAGCATGTAGGCGGAGGTTCCAGGTAAATCCGGTACCTTGTTAACGCTGAGGTGTGATGACGAGGCACTACGGTGCTGAAGTGATAAATGCCTGCTTCCAGGAAAAGCCTCTAAGCATCAGGTACACGAAATCGTACCCCAAACCGACACAGGTGGTCAGGTAGAGAATACCAAGGCGCTTGAGAGAACTCGGGTGAAGGAACTAGGCAAAATGGTGCCGTAACTTCGGGAGAAGGCACGCTGATATGTAGGTGAAGCCCCTGCGGGCGGAGCTGAAATCAGTCGAAGATACCAGCTGGCTGCAACTGTTTATTAAAAACACAGACTGTGCAAACACGAAAGTGGACGTATACGGTGTGACGCCTGCCCGGTGCCGGAAGGTTAATTGATGGGGTTAGCGGCAACGCGAAGCTCTTGATCGAAGCCCGGTAAACGGCGGCCGTAACTATAACGGTCCTAAGGTAGCGAAATTCCTTGTCGGGTAAGTTCCGACCTGCACGAATGGCGTAATGATGGCCAGGCTGTCTCCACCCGAGACTCAGTGAAATTGAACTCGCTGTGAAGATGCAGTGTACCCGCGGCAAGACGGAAAGACCCCGTGAACCTTTACTATAGCTTGACACTGAACACTGGTCCTTGATGTGTAGGATAGGTGGGAGGCTTTGAAGCGTGGACGCCAGTCTGCGTGGAGCCGCCCTTGAAATACCACCCTTTAATGGCTGGTGTTCTAACGTAGACCCGTAATCCGGGTTGCGGACAGTGTCTGGTGGGTAGTTTGACTGGGGCGGTCTCCTCCCAAAGAGTAACGGAGGAGCACGATTGGCTAATCCTGGTCGGACATCAGGAGGTTAGTGCAATGGCATAAGCCAGCTTGACTGCGAGCGTGACGGCGCGAGCAGGTGCGAAAGCAGGTCATAGTGATCCGGTGGTTCTGAATGGAAGGGCCATCGCTCAACGGATAAAAGGTACTCCGGGGATAACAGGCTGATACCGCCCAAGAGTTCATATCGACGGCGGTGTTTGGCACCTCGATGTCGGCTCATCACATCCTGGGCTGAAGTAGGTCCAAGGGTATGGCTGTTCGCCATTTAAAGTGGTACGCGAGCTGGGTTTAGAACGTCGTGAGACAGTTCGGTCCCTATCTGCCGTGGGCGCTGGAGAATTGAGGGGGCTGCTCCTAGTACGAGAGGACCGGAGTGGACGCATCACTGGTGTTCGGGTTGTCATGCCAATGGCACTGCCCGGTAGCTAAATGCGGAAGAGATAAGTGCTGAAAGCATCTAAGCACGAAACTTGCCCCGAGATGAGTTCTCCCTGAGACTTTAAGTCTCCTGAAGGAACGTTAAAGACGATGACGTTGATAGGTCGGGTGTGTAAGCGCAGCGATGCGTTGAGCTAACCGATACTAATGAACCGTGAGGCTTAACCTTACAACGCCGAAGATGTTTTGGCGAAGAGACAGACAATCACATTTCAGCCTGATACAGATTAACAGAATTTGCCTGGCGGCTTTAGCGCGGTGGTCCCACCTGACCCCATGCCGAACTCAGAAGTGAAACGCCGTAGCGCCGATGGTAGTGTGGGGTCTCCCCATGTGAGAGTAGGGAACTGCCAGGCATCAAACAAGTGAAGAGGCCATCCGCAAGGATGGCCTTTTTGCGTTTTTGTACCCCTGAATTTTGCAGGCCGGGTAAGGCGAAGCCGCCACCCGGCAGGTCAGGCACACTACCCCTGACAAACATTCAAACGACGTAATTGCCGCTGATGGAAACGCCCAAGGAGCAGCACCGTCGTTAACGCGCCCAGCAGCGCGCAAAACATATCCGACTGGGTATCCCATGGATCGCCCTGCGTCCCCAGAAAATCATCCGCACCCTGCCCCATTGCCAAAGCTGCCCACCACTCAATGAGTTCATAGGTGGCGCTAATAGCCAGAGCAACACAGCACACCAGAAATCCCGTCATCTTACGCCCACGCATACCCACCGCGCAGCAGAATTTCTCGCGCTGCCAGTGCGGGAACCAGTCCCTGGAAAAAGTGACCGAGCTTGTCATACGGATTACGGCTAAGCCCGAGCATCTCCTGAACCTCAAAACCAACCGGAACCTTTGCGTAGGTGTACATTCCACCAGTCATCAGAATGCTGGCGTGAAAGAAAATCAAGGTATAGAGAAGGGGAGTCAGAGGGTATCGCCGGTGCGTGGCGAGCAGAAGTGGAATGATGATGATGACGGGCGTCACCTCCATCAGCCAGGTGACGCGGTCGCTCGTGAACAGGCCGGTATAAATCAGGATCATCAGCAGGAGCAGTGACCCGACTTTTAAAGCAGATAAGTTCATATCATTTTCATTGTCAGGGGAAAAAATCACTATTGCCTGACAGGAGGGAAAATTCAATGCGTAGCGGATACAGAAAAGCAAAAACCCAGCCATAGGCTGGGTTCTTTAAATAGTGGTGCCCGGACTCGGAATCGAACCAAGGACACGGGGATTTTCAATCCCCTGCTCTACCGACTGAGCTATCCGGGCAACGGAGCGCATTAAACCGCAATCGCGCGCGATCGTCAACATTATTTCGGGAAAAGCTGTTCAACTGCTTAAGTTTGCGGCAATCTGTCCGTTTATGCGCTGAATCTGCACAAATCTTCCAGACAGTTCAGGCAAGGTGTGACAATGCTGACGGTAAGAGGAGGGCAGTATGGCAAACGACTGGCTTGAGCTGCGTCAGCATGCAGAAACAGGTATTGAGACAATTAAGGCGCATTTCGAAGGACACGCCTTTGATCCCCACTGGCATGATAGCTATCTGGTCGGAATAACCCTTTCCGGCACGCAGCAGTTCCACTGTCGCCGTGAACGCCACCGTAGCCAGCCGGGCGATGCTTTTTTGCTTGAGCCCGGTGAAATCCATGACGGTGATGCACCGGTAGAGGGTGGCTTTACCTATCTGACCTTTTATCTGGATGAACACTGGCTCACCCATACGCTTCAAGGGCTGTACGACGCTACTCCCGGGAGCTATACCCTCCACTTTGCCCAAACGCTGACGCGAGAGCCTCAGCTGGTGCGCTCTATCGGGGATACGTTTGCCTCGTTGCATAACGATGAGATGAAGATCGTTCAACAAAGCACAATGGATAACCTGCTCTCTCAGATCACTGCTCACTGCCACTGGCGTAAGAAACTCCCGTCTCAGTTACAAAGCTCCGCCGTGGCGCATCGTGCCCGCGACTATCTCTATGCGCATATCGGCGAGAACGTCGGGCTGTCAGACCTTGCCCGTGAGACGGGTACGGATCGCTTTACGCTCACCCGCTGTTTTAAACGCGAATTTCACCTGGCACCGCACGCCTGGCTTATCCAGCTACGCCTGGCAAAAGCCCGACAGATGCTGGCGTGTGGGGAACTTCCTGTTGATGTTGCGACGGCAGTGGGTTTTGCCGATCAAAGCCATCTTGGTCGCTGGTTCCAGCGGGCATACCGTATTTCTCCGGCACACTACCGTCGGTTGTGCACAAACCTTCCAGACGTTTCCAGAAAATAACGGCACATTCGTGGCTCTAATAAAAAAGGAGCCACCTGTGAATGTAATCCCCTTCCTGCTGTTTGCATTTGTTGCCTCCATTACGCCGGGGCCAACCAATATTCTGGTGCTGGCTAACAGTCAGCACTTTGGCGTAAAAAATACGGTTCCTGCGATCCTGGGCGGGTGTATTGCCGCCAGCGCTATTGTTCTGATTTCAGGTGCAGGGGCAGGAGAAGTGTTGCGCCAGTATCCGCTGATACGTCAGGTGATGAGCTGGGCGGGCGTGCTGTGGCTTTCCTGGATGAGCTGGCAGCTGTTTAGCGCCCCGGCCGCGAATCTCTCCTCCAGCCGCCATGTCCGATTTACCGCCCGGGCTGCGGCGCTATTACAGGTTGTAAACCCAAAAACCTGGATGATGGCGCTGGCAGTCGTCAGCCTGTTTGCGCCAGCAAGCGACCATGCATTACGGGATATTGCGCTGATGGCGCTATGGTTTCTGGCGATCTCCGTGGTCTGTTTGCTGTGCTGGGCGTGGCTGGGGAAGGCGGTGAACAGGATTTTCCGCACCACCGTGGCGATGGTGCGATTTCAGCGCGTGATGGCGCTGTGTTTGTTTATTTCCGCCTGGACGGGAATGCTGGCTTAGGTCAGTGCGCCGCCCATACGACACTGCGCAAAGCGCAAAATATCCTCCGCCAGACGGTGCGCCGTATCCACATCAGCCTGGCTACGGTTCACCAGCATGCGGCTCAGGCAACCTTCCAGCACCAGCTCCATCTGCTTCGCGACCATCGCCGGGTCATCCACCTCAAGTGTGGTCAGCAGTTCGTGTGTGAATTCGTGTGCAGCACGTTTTTGCTGATCTGCCAGCTGATGGATGGGGTGCCCGGGATCCGGATAGTAGGTGCAGGCGGCGATAAACAGACAGCCAGGATAACGGTTGTTGGTTACACACTCCGTCAGTGCGGTATAGCGTGCCAGCAGTTTTTGCTCAGTGGTCAGTTCATCATTCAGCATCAGCTGCCTGCGCCAGATATCCACCTGCTGGCTGAGATAGCGCAGGGCATCATACAGCAGCGCCTCTTTATCCGGCCAGAAGCGCTTAAGTTCATCCAGAGGGTAATCGATACGGTCGGCGACCATCTCAAGCGTGGTGCTGGCGATCCCTTGAATCTCAAGCAATTGCAGGGCTTGTCCCAGTACGTCTTCGCGTTGCACGGTTATCTCCTCCGCTATTCCCAACGGTTTATCCCGTCTAAAGTGTTGTTTACGGTTGGCGATTGCGCAAATGCGCGTTGAATGCCGTTGCGTCCATAAACCCGGTTACACGCTGCGTCGGCTGCTCTTCCCCCTGTTCATTGAAGAACAGGATGGTAGGCAGGCCGAGCACGTTAAGTTGTTTCAGCAGGGCCTTATCCTGCGCGTTGTTGGCGGTAACGTTCGCCTGGAGCAGAACGGTATCGCTCAGCGCGCGTTGTACCTGCGGATCGCTGAAGGTGTATTTTTCAAATTCTTTGCAGGCTACGCACCAGTCGGCATAGAGATCGAGCATGACCGGTTTGCCTTTTGCCTGAGCCAGCGCGCTGTTGAGTTCATCCACGTTTTTAATTTGCGTGAAATTCAAATGCGCCTGGGTCTGAGCTACCGGCGAGCCGAACGCCCAGTCCTGAAGCGGACGCGCGCTCACCAGCGCGCCAGCGAGCAGGAGAATTTGCACCAGACGCATCCACGCTTTTTTGGCCCCCAGGCTGACGATAAATGCCCAGCCGAAGAAAGCCACGCCGAGCATTGCCCACAAGCGAATGCCCCATACGTCACCCACAATGCGTTCCAGCAGAAATACCGGTAGCGCCAGAATGACAAACCCAAACGCGGTTTTTACCGTCTCCATCCACGGGCCGCTCTTCGGCAGCAGACGATTGCCAAACACCGTCACCAGGATTAGCGGCAGGCCCATGCCGAGCGCGTAGAGGTACAGCGTGCCGCCGCCGAGCCACAGGTTGCCGCTCTGGGCAATGTATAACAGGATGGCGCTCAGCGGCGCAGTGGTGCAGGGAGAGCAAATCAGCCCGGCGATGGCACCCATGGCGAACACGCCGCCCGCAGAGCCACCCTGCTGACGGTTGCTTATCAGCGTCAGACGGGTTTGGAGGGATGAAGGCAGTTGCAGGGTGAACAGGCCAAACATCGACAGCGCCAGCAGAATAAACACCGCTGACAGCCCGATAAGCACATAAGGGTGCTGAAGGGCAGCCTGGAACTGCAACCCGGCAGCGGCCACCACGAGGCCGAGTGCCGTATAGGTTAACGTCATGCCCTGCACGTAGATAAAGGCCAGCAACAGCGCGCGGGCGGTAGAAAGACGTTGCTTGCCGCCCAGCACGATGCCAGAGATAAGCGGGTACATGGGCAGCACGCAGGGCGTAAAGGCGATGCCGATACCAATCAGTAACGCCCATAGCGCTGAGAACGGAAGGTCTGAAGCGGCTTCACCTTCACCTTCACCCCTCACCCTGGCCCTCTCCCCTGAGGGGAGAGGGGAGGCAGCCGCTTTCACTTCAGTAAGCGGAACGACCTTCGTTTCCGGGGGATAGCAGAAGCTCGCGTCGGCGCAGCCCTGATAGGTGACCGTTAATGTGGCGCCTTTATCGGCATGGTTCACCGTGACGGGCACGCTTAAACGCTGGCGATAGATTTCACTCTTGCCGTAGAACTCGTCCTCGTGCCACTCGCCAGCGGGCATCTGCAATGCGCCGACGTTCGCCTTTGCTGGCGTGATGCTGACCTGCTTGCGATAGAGGTAGTAACCCTCTTTCACCTGCCAGGTGAGACTGAGATCGTGCTGGTTTTGCTGAAAGTCAAAAACGAACGCCTGGTCGGCAGGAATAAAATTCGAACGGCCGGGTGCGTCAAACAACCCGGCAAAAACTGACGTGCTGCACAGCAGCAGGATCAGCGTAAAGAAGCGTTGAGCCATGAGAGATAATCGTTATCGCCGTGGACCACTGGCAGAACCAGAAGCTCCGGGGTTTGGTATGGATGATGAGATTTGAGGCAGTCGAGGAGCGCCTGCTGGTTTGTCAGATTGGTTTTGAGCAACATCTGGACTTCGTACTCTTGCTCCAGCTTGCCTTCCCAGTAATAAAGGGAGGTAGCGCCGGGAAGAAGTGTGACACAGGCAGCCAGTTTTTCGGCCAACACTTTGGCGGCGAGATCCTGGGCAGAAGCTTCATCAGGGGCGGTACACAGTACAACAACAGCATCAGGCGTGTTCACAAGTCGACCTCCTCATCACGAAAGTCTTCACTATATCACGCAAGGCGGTTGGTCATTAATGAAACGGGCCGCAGAGCGGCCCGATTTTAACTATTTTTACAACGGCTAATCGTTTACAGCACAATGCCGCCGATGATAAAGCCGAGGATCACGCAGAGCGTAATCGCCACCACGCCCGGGATCAGGAACGCGTGGTTAAACACGTATTTACCGATGCGGGTGGAGCCGGTGTCATCCATCTCAACCGCGGCCAGCAGGGTTGGGTAAGTTGGCAGAACGAACAGGGCGGAAACCGCCGCGAAAGAGGCAATCGCCGTCAGCGGCGTTACGCCCAGCATCAGTGCCGCAGGCATTAGCGCTTTGGTGGTCGCGGCCTGGGAGTACAGCAGCGTCGCGGCAAAGAACAGCACCACCGCCAGCAGCCACGGATAGTTGTGCAGCAGGTCGCCTGCAACGGTCTGGATATCGCTGATGTGTGCTTTCACGAAGGTATCACCGAGCCACGCCACACCCAGCACGCACACGCAGGCACTCATACCGGATTTGAAGGTGCTGGCATTCAGCACTTCACTGGTGTCGATTTTACACGTGATGCTAATCAGCGTCGCGATGGTCAGCATAAACACCACAATGGCTTCGTTACGCGGCAGCACCGGGTTCTGGATCAGCCCTACGGTGTCGCTGATGGCGGTCGCGTAGAACATCACGGCGACGATACCAATCAGGAACAGCAGTACGGAGCGTTTTGCATGCGGCTTCAGCTCGAAGACCTGGCTACCGCGCAGGCTCACTTCACCTTTTGCCAGACGTTCCTGATAAACCGGATCGTCTTTCAGCTCGGCACCGAGGAAGTTACACAGCACGGCAGTGATCATTACCGCAATCAGCGTGACCGGAATACAGATTGCCAGCAGCGTCAGGTAACTTACCCCCATCGGCTCAAGGATACCCGCGAAGAAGACCACGGCCGCGGAAATAGGCGAGGCGGTAATCGCAATCTGGGAGGCGACCACGGCAATAGACAGAGGGCGAGACGGACGAATACCCTGTTCTTTCGCCACTTCAGTGATTACCGGCAGCGTGGAGAACGCGGTATGGCCAGTACCGGCGAGAATGGTCATAAACCAGGTCACCAGCGGGGCAAGGAAGGTGATGTATTTCGGATGGCGACGCAGCATTCGCTCCGCCAGACTGACCAGGTAGTCCATACCGCCTGCGACCTGCATGGCCGCAATAGCAGCAATAACCGCCATGATGATTTCGATAACGTCAAAAGGGATTGCGCCGGGTTTAATCTGAAAGATCAGGGTAAGTACAAGCACCCCGAGACCACCAGCAAAACCGATGCCGATACCCCCGAGTCGTGCGCCCAAATAAATCGCCAACAGGACGATGACGAGTTCTGCTCCAAACATAAAGACCTGCCTTGCTCATTAACAAGTTGATATTGAATTGTTGTGTTTTGGTAACGTCCATAAAGAAAAAAGGCACGTCACAAGTGACGTGCCTTTCGGAAGCTTAGCCTGAACGGTTACTGTTCGCTTTCATCGGTATATCGTTTCGCTTTATATGCCGGGTGCATCAGGTTCTGGGCGGAGAAGATATCGTCCAGTTCGGCCTCGGTCAACAATCCTCGCTCGAGAACGACCTCACGCACGCTCTTACCGGTTTCGGCACAAATCTTCCCGACGATATCGCCGTTGTGGTGGCCGATGAACGGGTTGAGGTAGGTGACGATACCGATTGAGTTATAGACGTAGCCTTCACACACCTCTTTGTTGGCGGTGATGCCGTTGATGCATTTCTCCAGCAGGTTGTAGCAGGCGTTGGTCAGAATATGGATGGATTCGAACATCGCCTGGCCAATCACCGGCTCCATCACGTTCAGCTGGAGCTGACCGGCTTCGGAGGCCATGGTGACGGTCGTATCGTTACCAATCACCTTGAAGCAAACCTGGTTAACCACTTCCGGCACCACCGGGTTCACTTTCGCTGGCATGATGGACGAACCCGCCTGCAACTCTGGCAGGTTGATTTCGTTCAGGCCAGCGCGCGGACCGGAGGAGAGCAGACGCAGGTCGTTACAGATTTTGGACAGTTTCACCGCCAGACGTTTCAGTGCGCTGTGCACCATCACGTAAGCGCCGCAGTCCGAGGTGGCTTCAATCAGGTCTTCCGCAGGCACAACCGGCAGGTTGGACACTTCAGCCAGCTTCTGTACCGCCAACTGCTGATAGCCATCTGGCGTGTTCAGGCGTGTACCGATGGCGGTTGCGCCCAGGTTCACTTCCAGCAGCAGCTCGGATGTGCGCAGCAGGTTTTTCGTCTCTTCATTCAGCAGCACGTTAAACGCATGGAATTCTTGTCCGAGGGTCATTGGCACCGCGTCCTGCAACTGGGTGCGGCCCATTTTCAGGATGTCCTGGAACTCAACGGCTTTACGCTGGAAGCCATCGCCAAGCTGATTAATCGCGTCGACCAGTTTCACGACAGAGGCATACACCGCGATGCGGAAGCCGGTTGGGTAGGCGTCGTTGGTGGACTGACATTTGTTAACGTGGTCGTTCGGGTTCAGGTACTGGTATTCACCTTTCTGATGTCCCATCAGCTCCAGGCCGATGTTTGCCAGTACTTCGTTGGTGTTCATGTTGACGGAGGTGCCCGCGCCGCCCTGATAGACGTCAACCGGGAACTGATCCATGCATTTGCCGTTGTTCAGCACTTCATCGCACGCGGCGATAATCGCATTTGCAGCGCTTTTAGGAATGGTTTGCAGCTCTTTGTTCGCCAGAGCCGCGGCTTTTTTTACCATCACCATGCCACGCACAAATTCAGGGATGTCGCTGATTTTGCTGTTGCTGATGTAGAAGTTTTCAATCGCTCTCAGAGTGTGAACACCATAGTAGGCATCCGCTGGAACTTCCCTGGTACCCAACAAATCTTCTTCGATACGAATGTTGTTTAACATGTGAACCTTCTTTTCAAGCTGCCGATGGATTGTACTAAACACACAGTATATATGTGGTTTTGAATATTTTATGACCGACGATTATTCCCTCATTCGGCCAGATGTTCGAGATCATATGCTGATGATAGCGAATTGCCGTAAGCTGGATCACTTATTATCGACCCGATTTCATGATAATTATTAATCTGTGAAATATGTCACCGCTTTAATATTTCCAGAAAAAATATCCGTGCAAACCGATTGAATTTTGGCTAACCGTCACCATCTCTTACCTACGCGCTTCGCGAACACATTCAGTCAGGGGCCAGAAGGCACCTGCCACACAGGAGATGCCAGTGCGCTGGATACCGTTTATTGCTTTCTTTCTTTATGTTTACATTGAGATTTCGATTTTCATCCAGGTTGCCCATGTGCTGGGCGTCCTGCTGACGCTGATTCTGGTGATCTTCACCTCCGTCATCGGCATGTCGCTGGTGCGTAATCAGGGTTTCAAAAATTTCCTGTTAATGCAGCAGAAGATGGCCGCAGGCGAAAGCCCGGCAGCCGAGATGATCAAAAGCGTGTCGCTGATTATTGCTGGTTTTCTGCTCATCCTGCCGGGCTTCTTTACCGACTTCCTCGGCCTGCTCTTGCTGTTGCCGCCGGTGCAGAAGCACCTGACCATGAAGCTGCTGCCGCATCTGCGCTTTAGCCGTATGCCGGGCGGTGGTTTCAGCACCGGCCCGGGGGATACCTTCGAAGGGGAGTACCAGCGTAAGGATGACCAGCGCGACCGGTTAGATCATAAAGACGATCGGTGAGTTTCTGGCCCGGTGGCGCTCGCTCACCGGGCCTGCGGATTTTTCCGCTTCGGTAAAAACACCCACAGCCCCGCCAGCATGACGATGGCGTAGACACTCTTCCACCCCACCATCGCCAGCAGCAGCAGGCACAGAACACACCCGACAGCCGCCAGCGCCTTAAAGCGTCCTTTCAGCAAACGACAGCCCGCCAGCATACACAGCAGGTAGATCATAATGAAAATGCCGTTGGCGTAGACAATCAGCGCGTCAAGGTTGATGTCGAGGAGATAAATGCCCAGGGAACTCACCACGCAGCAGCCCAGTACGGTATTCAGCGCATTCACCGGAAGCTGACGTTTTGACAGGCGTGAGAGGCGGCTGTCTGGTTTATAAAGTGCCTGAGACCACACCAGCCGGGCGAAGCTCTGGATATAGATGTTGAGGCTGGCAAAGCAGGCGAGGTAGCCAATCACGCAGGCCACCCACAGGGCTTTCACGCCAAACAGCTGCACCACGATACCCGGCAGTGACGCAGCGGCGGCTTTCTCTTCACCGAACGCGTTGAAGTGAAGCACCAGTACGGTACAGGCCCAATACACGGTGCCCGCCAGCAGCAGGCCAATCATCAGGGCGCGGGGGAAATCACGCTCGGGCTGTTTAAATTCGGATGCCAGATGAGCGAACGCCTCCAGACCGACGAAACACCAGAACATGACGGATAGCGCAGCGAAAAGCTGTGTATGGTCGATGTCGTTCATCGCGGGGAAAGGAATATCCGCCACGGTAATGTCACCTGCAAACCAGATGGCGACGATCAGCGCGACAATTAACACCGCGACCAGCGTTTGCAGATTGGCGCTGGAACTGGCCCCGCGTGAGCCAACCCACCACACAATCGCCAGCGTACCGAGTTCCGCCAGCAGCAGCTGTTCATCGTGCCAGCCAAACAGCGCCTGTCCGAAACCGGTCGCGATATGCAGCGCTGCCGGAAGGCCAACAGGTATCACCGACAAAAATAGCCAGCCGGTGACGCGCTCCATCCGCGGCCCAAACGCCATGCCGACAAAATGCGCCACGCCGCCTGCGCTCGGGAAGTGCCGCCCGAGGATGGCAAACACAATCGCCACCGGGAACACCAGCACAATCAGCACTGGCCATGCCCAAAGACTGTTATTGCCGGCAACCAACGCCGCCAGTGCGGGAACTGCAAATACCCCCGTGCCTAACAAAGACGTTGAGAGTAAGCCAATGCCCTGCGCCAGCCCTAACTCCTGCCTGAGTCCACTCATTTACCTCGTCCTGCCACCATCAAAAGAGAGTGGATGGTAACACTTTCGCAAATTTTTTTTCGATTACCCCTTGAAGGGGTAAAAAGCTATCCCCATCTCTCAGGGCACTAGCCGGAAAACCGCATGCGGACCGGCGTCATCCATAACTGATAATGACTTTCTCAAAGGAGAGCTATCAATGAGTATTCGTCCGTTACATGATCGTGTGATCGTCAAACGTAAAGAAGTTGAAACCAAGTCTGCTGGCGGTATCGTTCTGACCGGTTCAGCAGCAGCAAAATCAACGCGTGGCGAAATCATCGCTGTCGGTAAGGGCCGCATCCTGGAAAACGGAACTGTGCAGCCACTGGACGTTAAAGTTGGTGACATCGTCATTTTCAACGATGGCTACGGCGTGAAATCCGAGAAGATCGACAATGAAGAAGTGTTGATCATGTCCGAGAGCGACATTCTGGCAATTGTTGAAGCGTAATTAACGCACGAAACTGTACGAATTTGAGGAAATAAGAACATGGCAGCTAAAGACGTAAAATTCGGTAACGACGCTCGTGTAAAAATGCTCCGCGGCGTAAACGTACTGGCAGACGCAGTGAAAGTCACTCTGGGCCCGAAAGGCCGTAACGTAGTGCTGGACAAATCCTTCGGCGCGCCAACCATCACCAAAGATGGTGTTTCTGTTGCACGTGAAATCGAGCTGGAAGACAAGTTCGAAAACATGGGCGCACAGATGGTGAAAGAAGTTGCCTCCAAAGCGAACGACGCTGCCGGTGACGGTACCACCACCGCGACCGTACTGGCGCAGGCAATCATCACCGAAGGTCTGAAAGCCGTTGCTGCGGGCATGAACCCAATGGATCTGAAACGTGGTATCGACAAAGCTGTCGCATCCGCTGTTGAAGAACTGAAAGCGCTGTCCGTACCGTGCTCTGACTCTAAAGCCATTGCTCAGGTTGGTACTATCTCCGCTAACTCCGACGAAACCGTAGGTAAACTGATCGCTGAAGCGATGGACAAAGTCGGTAAAGAAGGCGTGATCACCGTAGAAGACGGTACTGGTCTGGAAGACGAACTGGACGTGGTAGAAGGTATGCAGTTCGACCGCGGTTACCTGTCCCCATACTTCATCAACAAGCCAGAAACTGGTGCTGTTGAGCTGGAAAGCCCGTTCATCCTGCTGGCTGACAAGAAAATCTCCAACATCCGCGAAATGCTGCCAGTACTGGAAGCCGTTGCGAAAGCAGGCAAGCCGCTGGTTATCATTGCTGAAGACGTTGAAGGCGAAGCGCTGGCGACCCTGGTGGTTAACACCATGCGTGGCATCGTGAAAGTGGCTGCGGTTAAAGCACCTGGCTTCGGCGATCGTCGTAAGGCGATGCTCCAGGATATCGCTACCCTGACCGGCGGTACCGTGATCTCTGAAGAGATCGGTATGGAGCTGGAAAAAGCGACCCTGGAAGACCTGGGTCAGGCGAAACGCGTTGTAATCAACAAAGACACCACCACCATCATCGACGGTGTGGGTGAAGAAGCCGCTATTCAGGGCCGTGTTGGTCAGATCCGTAAGCAGATCGAAGAAGCCACTTCCGATTACGACCGTGAAAAACTCCAGGAGCGCGTAGCGAAACTGGCAGGCGGCGTAGCGGTAATCAAAGTCGGTGCGGCTACCGAAGTTGAAATGAAAGAGAAGAAAGCACGCGTTGACGACGCCCTGCACGCGACCCGTGCTGCGGTAGAAGAAGGCGTGGTCGCTGGTGGTGGTGTCGCGCTGGTGCGTGTAGCCGCTAAACTGGCTGGCCTGACTGCTCAGAACGAAGATCAGAACGTGGGTATCAAAGTTGCGCTGCGCGCGATGGAAGCTCCTCTGCGTCAGATCGTGTCCAACGCCGGTGAAGAGCCGTCTGTGGTTGCGAACAACGTGAAAGCGGGTGAAGGTAACTACGGTTACAACGCGGCAACTGAAGAATACGGCAACATGATCGACTTCGGTATCCTGGATCCAACTAAAGTGACCCGTTCTGCTCTGCAATACGCGGCATCTGTAGCTGGTCTGATGATCACGACCGAGTGCATGGTGACCGACATGCCTAAAGGCGACGCGCCTGACTTAGGTGCTGCTGGTGGTATGGGCGGCATGGGTGGCATGGGCGGCATGATGTAATCATGTTGTTCTGAACCTCTCAGAACGAACCCCGGGCAGCAATGCCCGGGGTTTTTTATTGTCTTCTACTCAAACGTGCCTTTCACGCACACAACACCTTCACGCACCATCTGGCGGCCTTTCGCCCAGACCTCGCGGATCTTCAGATCATCCGTCATCACCAGGAAATCGGCATCGCAACCGGGCGCGATCCGACCCTTATGCTCCAGCCCGAGAAACTCCGCCACGTTCCGCGTAAACGGCAGAAGCGCCTCCTCCAGCGGCAGGTGATACCGGCTGACCAGCTGCTGTAAGGTTTCGAGCAGGGATTCGAAGCCCGCCACGCCAATGCCAACAAGATTACCGTTTGCATCAAAATTCGGCTGGCTGCCGTTGCCATCCGAGCTGAGCGTGAGACGGTTAAACGGCACCTGCGCTTCACGGGCCGTCGCGATGGCGGTGGCGGCATCAACAGGCTCGCTGATGCTGGTGGTGATGTCGATGTATCCCCCTTCGCGGGCATAGTCCAGTGCGGCGTGGAACAGTGCCTGGGCACGGTTGACGTGGGTTGGCAGCAGCTTCGTGCGGGGCACGTCAGCGTTATTGAGGATGTTAAGCAGCGGCTCCAGCAGTTTCGGGCTGTTGCCGAGGTGAAACACGGATATCCCCGCTTTGGCGCCCAGCAGACCCCCGACGCGCGACTGCGCGGCCATATTCGCGAGTTGGTCATCTGCCGGTGCGGAGGAGCGATGGTCGGAAATCGCGCATTTCACGCCAATGATTTTATCAATCAGCGCCACATCCTTTTCGATACTGCCGGTAATCGTCGGAGAAGGCAGGCCATACGCGCCTGTCAGCATCCACGCGCTGATCCCTTCATGCTCAAGCGCCCGCGTTTTCGCCAGCAGCGACTCGGGATGGCGGGTCACGCCGTCGGTGCCCAGCAGGCCAACAACAGAGGTGATGCCCGCCGCCACCAGCGCAGACAATCGCACCTCTGGCGTACGGGTGTGGGGACCGGCTTCACCGCCGCCGCCAATCAGGTGCACATGCTGATCGATAAACCCCGGACACACCACCGCTCCGGCGAGATCGCTTTCGGGACAGTCTGGCCTCGTTGTGGCGTGGCCCGTTTTTTCGACTGCGACGATCTTTCCCCCGGCAATCAGCAGATCGCAACGCCCAAGATCCTCCGGCGCGTAAAGATGCGCATTGCGGAACAGATGCGGTTCCAGCACTGAAAAATCCATTTTTATCTCCTCAGAAGAGTAGCTGCATCACCCACATTGAGAGCAGGGCGTTAATGACGCACACAGTAATGATGTGCGGATAATATTTCGGGTTGACGCCTGCGGTACCCAGGCAACGGCCCGTGTTTTGCACCGGATTACCCATCAGATAGATGGCGGGCAGCAGGATGGTGGCATCGTGACCGTTGAGCGTGCCGGCAGCGACCAGACTGGCGCAGACCCCCACACCGCCGCCCATGCTCATCACCGAAGCCAGAAGGACCGTTGCCGCCGCACCCGGAAGCCCCCATAGCGCCATGATCGGCTCGCATACCCTGCCGACAATATCCAGCAGGCCGGTGACCTTGAGCGCCTGAATGATGACAAACGCCATCACCACATTCGGCAGCAGGCTGGTGGTGGCGATGGTAAAGCCGCGGCGGGCGCCATCGATAAACAAGTCCATGATATTTTTACGCGGCTGGGCGATCATTTTTCCTCCTGAACGCGGCGAACTTCCATATGGGCGATCCACAGTCGCAGGAAGTTCGCGCCAACAAATTTGAATACCAGAATGACGGCAAGCGGCGTAATCACCGGGACGGTAATGAAGGTGAAGAGGGCAGCACCGGACGAAAAATAGTTGGTAATGATGGCGCTACCGCTGGTCTGGAAGGTGGCGAATATGGCGCGTTCATGGTCAGTAATCGCCCCTTCGTCAGTCAACTCTTTGGTCATCCCTGCGGCTGCATCGGTATTTTGCAGGTTGGCGATAAGCGCCAGAGAGCAGATGCCCGGCACGCCGAGTAGCGGGCGCAGAATGGGCGTCATGAGCTGCTGTGCGGCACGCAGACCACCCAGCCCCTCGGTGACGGCAATGATCCCGAGCGATAAAATGACCGAGGGCGCCAGTTCAAGGGCAAACAAAAAACCATCTTTCGCGCCCGTGCCGCCCTCGCCGCGAAACGTTAGCGCCCCGTTCACTGCGCCAAAGCTGCCGTTTAAAACGGTAAAATCCAGTACCCGCCACCATTCGGTACTTTTGGCGAAAAAGCCTGAGAAAAATACGATGGTGAGCACGAACGCCAGATAGCCCACCCATGTTACCTTTTCCTCTCCTGAGGATGATGCACTCATGAAACCCCCTGTTTTAGTCGCGTACAAAAGGTGTACGTCGCACCACTAAAAACGATCGGGGGCTAAAACACGATATCCCAAAGGTTATTATCAGAATTCATTTAAGATGTCGGAGGAGTGCCAGCGGAATCTGGCTCGCAGAAATGCTCAGCATTTTTCTTTTGGTCATCTTTTTAGTATAAGGTTTACACACGGACAACTACTGTCCAGCTTATTGAAAACGAGGAATAACATGCGCATAAAAGTCTGTGCAGGGATTGTAGGTGCAGCATTGCTGCTGGCGGGTTGTAGCACCAGCAATGAGCTGACGGCAGCGGGCCAGAGCGTTCGCTTTGTGGAAGATAAGCCGGGCAGCGAATGCCAGCTGTTAGGCACCGCCACTGGCGAGCAAAGCAACTGGATGTCGGGGCAGCATGGCGAAGAGGGCGGCTCTATGCGCGGTGCGGCCAATGCTCTGCGTAATCAGGCTGCGGCAATGGGCGGCAACGTGATTTACGGCGTGAGCAGTCCGACGCAGGGTATGCTGTCCAGCTTTGTACCAACCGCCAGCCAGATGAACGGCCAGGTCTATAAGTGCCCGAACTGAGTTAACTTGCTGATGGCGCTGCGCCCGGAGCCCGTAGGGCAGGTAAGCGTAGCGCCACCTGCCTTTTTACTGCTGCCGCAGCTGCAAATCCAGCGGCGTCTTACTCGGCTCTCCGCCAATCTCACGTGCCAGCTTCGGCACCATATAACCTGAAACCAGCGTTAACAGCTCGCGCATAATCTTCCGGGCTTCGTCATCCGTCACCATGAAGTGCACTGCGCCCTGGACGCGATCCAGAACATGCAGGTAATAGGGCATGACGCCCGCATCAAATAAAGCATTGCTGAGATCGGCCAGCACGCGGGCGCTGTCATTCACGCCGCGCAGCAATACGCTCTGGTTGAGCAGCGTTACGCCCGCTTTGCGCAAACGCGCCATCGCCGCACGAAAGTCCGCGTCAATTTCATTCGCGTGGTTGATATGGTTCACCAGCAGTACCTGCAAACGGGACTGCTCCAGGCGCGTGACCAGCGCGTCGGTGATACGCGCGGGGATGACGATCGGTAAACGGCTGTGAATGCGCAGACGCTTAATATGCGGGATGGCCTCAAGCTGCGTCAGCAGCCAGTCCAGTTCATGATCTTTTGCCATCAGCGGGTCGCCCCCGGAGAAGATGATTTCATCCAGTTCCGGATGCGCCGCGATGTAGTCCAGCGCCACCTGCCAGTTGCGCTTATTACCCTGATTTTCGGCATACGGGAAGTGGCGACGGAAGCAATAGCGGCAATTTACCGCGCAGCCGCCCTTAACCAGCAGCAGGGCACGATTGCGGTATTTGTGCAGTAAACCCGGCACCACGCTGTTTTGTTCTTCCAGCGGATCGGTGCTGTAGCCCGGCGCGGTAATAAACTCATCCTGCGACGTAAGCGTTTGTTTTAATAGCGGATCGTCAGGGTTGCCTTTTTCCATTCGGGCAACAAACGCGCGGGGAACGCGCAGGGCGAAAAGGCGCTTCGCCTCACGGCCTGCACGCAACGCTTCGTGCTGTTCGAGGTCTAAAAGACGCAGCAATTCATCAGGACTGGTGATTACATCGGCAAGTTGCGATAACCAATCTTCTCTGGACGGGGTGTTTAGGGTTACAATATGCGCCATTTTGTGGCTTAGCTACCAGTTAACAAATTTAGAGGGCCTTATGGCAACGTACTATAGCAACGATTTTCGTGCTGGTCTTAAAATCATGATGGACGGCGAACCGTACGCGGTTGAAGCCAGCGAATTCGTTAAACCAGGTAAAGGCCAGGCATTTGCGCGCGTTAAGCTGCGTCGCCTGCTGACCGGTACCCGTGTTGAGAAAACCTTCAAATCTACAGACTCCGCTGAAGGCGCTGATGTTGTCGATATGAACCTGACTTACCTGTACAACGACGGTGAGTTCTGGCACTTCATGAACAACGAAACCTTCGAACAGCTGTCTGCTGACGCGAAAGCCATTGGCGACAACGCTAAGTGGCTGCTGGATCAGGCTGAGTGCATCGTGACCCTGTGGAACGGTCAGCCTATCGCCGTTACGCCGCCGAACTTCGTTGAGCTGGAAATCGTTGAAACCGATCCAGGTCTGAAAGGTGATACCGCAGGTACTGGCGGCAAGCCTGCCACCCTGTCTACCGGCGCAGTGGTGAAAGTGCCACTGTTCGTACAGATCGGTGAAGTGATCAAAGTGGATACCCGCTCCGGCGAATACGTATCCCGCGTGAAGTAATTTACGTCATGATTAAAGGCGCAGCGCCCGCTGCGCCTGATTTTGCAGGCAGGGAAGATGAAACGTACCGTTAAAATTCTGCTTCTGTTAGCGCTCTCCAGCGCAATTCTCTCCGGTTGCAACACCGCGCGTGGCGTGGGTGAAGATATCCAGGATCTCGGCCATATCATTTCCCATGCGGCCAGCTAATTCCGTCTAATTTTCCTAAAAATTCTTCCTTTTCCGTCAAACGACAAGATCTTGTCTATTCTTAAGTTGCTATACACAAAATAACTTTGGCTATAAAAGGAAGATATTATGGTTAAGAAAACAATTGCAGCGATCTTTTCTGTTCTGGTGCTTTCTTCGGTACTGACTGCATGTAACACCACCCGTGGCGTAGGGGAAGATATCTCCGACGGTGGTAACGCGATTTCTGGCGCAGCAACTAAAGCTCAGAACTAATCAACGCGACGGTACGGCAGGCTATTTACCGTACCGTCAATTCTCCACTTCCTGTAGTGATAAAAACGGGGAGTAGCGCGTATCCATATGAAGCTTCATGCGGATATTGCGTTTGTATGTGTACACCGTTTTCCCGTTAATGCGCAGATTGCTGGCAATTTTCTGGTTGCTCGCACCATCCATCCACAGTGTCAAAACTCTCTCTTCCTGACGCGTCAGTAACGGTGCCGCCATTTCCGGAAGCTCCGCGCTTGCGCATGACGTTAGCGCGTCGTTTATTACCGCTGCCAGTCCTTCCAGATCGGTATTTTTGGAGAGTGAAGACCATATCGGGTACTGTGCCAGATAATTTGTCATCTCCTGCTCCTGCCCCGATTGCAGCAAAATAAAAGGCAGCGTTTCGCTGGCAATCAGCAGGGAGGATAGCTGCTGAAAATGGTGTAAATCCTGCCGGAAGCCAGATAAATCAGCGATAACCAGCGCAGGTTTCCATTGCAAAATATGCTCTCTGGCGAGAAAAAGGTTATTCACCCCGGTTACGACGAAATGACCCGAAAGCAGGTCTGAATGATTGACCCAGGCTTCAAATCCCGTGCGGGTGAAGTGACAACGGTCAATCAAAAGAATTTTGAACATAAAATTTTCGCAGTCGGCTAGTGGTTTGGCTTCCTGCCATCAGAAAGCCTATCATCATAGAGAAGTCGGATGAGTCATAAATGCCTGAACTACGTGCCTTACTGAGGCTATTTCTTGCCTTAACGTGTTCAGCAGAAAAAGTTTGAAAAAAAATTCCGCCCTCACCAAAATATGAAGTGCTACTTCTGCCTTGCGGGACGACCCGTAAGCGCTTCACTCATCGGGGACGGCCCCAACTTGTCTTTAAGTTAAGGAGCCTGAAATGTCCTGGATCGTTCTTGTAGTTGCCGGTTTGCTCGAAGTGGTATGGGCAATTGGTCTGAAATACACCCACGGTTTTACCCGCCTGACGCCCAGCGTCATCACCATCGCTGCGATGATTGTCAGTATCGTCATGCTGTCATGGGCGATGCGGACCTTGCCAGTTGGAACGGCTTACGCTGTCTGGACGGGCATTGGCGCGGTAGGGGCTGCCATTACCGGCATTCTGCTGCTGGGGGAATCTGCGAGTCTGGCGCGCATCGCCAGCCTCGCGCTGATTGTTGCGGGTATCATCGGGTTAAAACTCAGTACGCACTAATGCGGCTGTTGCACCCAGATTAATTTCGTCACATCAAACCCTTGCCGGGTCGCTATGTCCAGCATCTGCTGTTTCATTTCCGCCGGGATCGTTGGCGTGCGGGAGAGGAGCCAAAGATAGTTGCGATCCGGCCCACACACCAGCGCGTGGCGGTACTCTCTGTCCAGCGCAATGACGTTGTATCCGCCGTAGAATGGGCCGATAAATGAAATTTTCATGGCTGCGCGGTTAGAGGCGCCGGTGAAATAGGCCTGACCAACCGACTGCTGCCACATCTGGCGATCCGGGTTATAGCCGCGGTTAATGACCTGGATCCCGCCGTCATCCCTCGCGCTGTAGCTGGCCGTGACCTTCTCTAAGCCCCGTTCGAACTGATGGTCCATTCGGGCGATTTCATACCAGGTGCCGAGGAAGCGCTGAGCGTCGAAATTACTGACTACCGTGACGCCAGGCGGAGGAGTAGGGGAACTGCAAGCAACCACTAAAAACGCGGCTGTTACTGCGGCAATAACAGGCAGAATGCGCATAGGAGTTTCCTTACTGTTTTTTGTTAAGTGTAGATGACAGCAGGGAAAATGCGGGAGATTGTGCAGGGTGTTTTGCCGGGTAAGGCGAAGCCGCCACCCGGCAATGTTTTACTGTAGTGCGTCGAGGATATGGTATGCCGCCTCAACGCGTGCCGGATTCGGATAGCTTTTATTCGCGAGCATCACAATACCGATCTGCTTTTCAGGAATAAATGCCACGTAGCTGCCAAACCCGCCAGTAGAGCCCGTTTTATGGACCCAGGACGCTTTGACCGGGGGAACCGGTGGATTCACTTCTGCCACGGGCAACGGCGCCAGTGCCACCTTATTGTCGCTGCCCTCGATCACTGTTTTGGCCTCCACGGGCCAGTTGAGCATTTCCCAGCCCAGGCCCTGATACATTGACCCGATACGCCAGTAGCGCGACTGCGCCAGCGCGATGCCCTGCTTGAGTGAGGCATCAGCAACGTTCTCCGGCGCCATGTTCGCCATCACCCAGTTCGCCATATCCTGCACGTTAGTTTTCACGCCATAGGCCTCTGCGTCCAGCATACCCGGTGAAACGTGGACCGCTTTACCGTCACGATAACCCCAGGCGTAATGCGCCGCTTCCGCTTTCGGAACGTTAATCCAGGTATGGTTCAGCCTGAGCGGCTTGAAGACCCGCTTCGTCATGGCCTACTCATAGCGCATGCCGGAAGGTTTGACCGCCAGCGCGCCAAAAAGTCCGATGCTGGCATTGGCGTAAAGACGCGTTGTGCCAGGCTTCCACTGCGGTTGCCAGTGTTGATAAAAGCGCAGCAGGGAGGCGTTATCCGTGACCTCTTCCGGTACCTGTAGAGGCAGGCCGCCCGCGGTGTAGGTTGCGAGATCCAGCATACGAATACCCTGCCACTGCTTGCCCGTCAGTTCAGGCCAGTATTTGATCACCGGATCATCCAGCGAAATTTCACCGCGAGCAATGGCATCCCCACCTAAAACGCCGGTGAAGGTTTTACTTATAGAACCTAGCTCGAACAGGGTTTGTGGCGTAACGGGTTTTTTGGCCGCAATATCGGCTTCGCCAAACGTGTAATAGTGCGGTTTTCCCTGATAGATAACGGCCACCGCCATGCCTGGAATAGCCTGGGCTTTCATCAGCGGGGTAACCGTATTCGCGACCACCTCCGCCAGCTGTTTTTCTGATACTGGCGCGGCGAGAGCAGCGCCAGAGATGGCGAGCAGCAGGGCGCAGCAAAAGGATTTTTTCATCATCAATCATCTTCCGTAATAGCGAGTCAAGGGGATGTCCGGGCCCGTCAGACAGGCGTAGTCTGTTGGATTTGACTGTGCCTGACAAACGGTTAAATTTAGCATTAGCTGTTAATTTTTCTAACGGATGAGACCGTGACGCGAAGCTACCTCCCTCTTAATTCGCTTCGAGCCTTTGAAGCCGCCGCAAGACACCTCAGCTTTACGCATGCGGCCATTGAACTGAACGTGACGCACTCGGCCATTAGCCAGCATGTGAAAACGCTGGAGCAGCACCTGAACTGTCAACTGTTCGTTCGCGTTTCGCGCGGGCTGATGTTGACTACCGAGGGCGAGAATTTACTGCCGGTGCTGAACGATTCGTTCGATCGAATTGCCGGAATGCTGGATCGCTTCGCTAACCATCAGGCGCAGGAGAAGCTGAAAATCGGCGTGGTGGGTACCTTTGCGACCGGGGTTTTATTTTCACAGCTGGACGATTTTCGTCGTGGCTATCCGCACATCGATCTTCAGCTTTCCACCCATAACAACCGCGTTGATCCGGCTGCCGAAGGGCTTGATTATACAATCCGCTACGGTGGCGGGGCGTGGCACGGCACCGAGGCTGAATTTCTTTGTCGTGCGCCGCTCGCGCCGCTGTGTACGCCCGATATCGCTGCCAGCCTGCACAGCCCGACCGACATCCTCAGGTTTACGCTGCTGCGCTCCTACCGACGCGACGAGTGGACCGCATGGATGCAGGCGGCCGGTGAGCATCCCCCTTCGCCAACGCACCGCGTGATGGTCTTTGATTCGTCCGTAACTATGCTGGAGGCCGCTCAGGCAGGAGTGGGCATTGCCATTGCGCCTGTCGATATGTTTACCCATCTGCTAGCCAGCGAACGCATTGTGCAGCCCTTTGCGACGAAGATTGAGCTAGGCAGCTACTGGCTGACCCGATTGCAGTCCCGGGCAGAAACGCCCGCCATGCGTGAATTTTCCCGGTGGCTTGTGGAGAAAATGAAAAAATAAAAAGCCCGCCGGATGGCGGGCCTGTTCAGTCAGATAGTGACCACGGCAATCAGCGTGACGACCGTCAGAATGGTCGCCAGACCGTAGAAGACCCATTTACCGCTTGGCACATGGATTTTCAGATCGTGCATTGCATGGTGGATACGGTGCAGACCGCACCACAGCGGCAGGACAATCATCAGGAAGATGAACACGCGGCCAATAAAGCTGCTCGCAAAGGCCAGCACGCGCTCATAGCTCAGCGCATCGCCCGGGAACAGCCCCAGCGGCAGCATGATCCCGACCAGCAGGATAATGACCGGGGCAATAATGGCGCTCCACATACCGCCTGCGCCAAACAGTCCCCAGAAGACCGGCTCGTCTGAACGTTTTGGATTTGGATTGATCACAGTAGTCTCCTTACCAGAACAGTGCGACAAACAGAATGACCACAGAGACAACTGCCGTCACTGCCCACAGCCCTTTAATGACCGGCTCTGGCCCCATTTTCTCGCCTTTTACAATGATGTTCGCTGCTTTTGGCGCCAGTTCAAACCAGGTTTTGGTATGAAGCAGCGCGGCGGCGAGCACAATCAGGTTCAGCACAACAATGATTGGGTTTTGCAGGAAGCTCACAAAACTGGCCCAGGCTTCCGGGCCGTGCTTAAGAGCATAAACCCCGTACATCAGTTCAAGGCTGAACCAGACCGCGGGAACTGCCGTGCCTTCACGCAGCATATAGAAGCGATAAAACGGCAGTTTTTTCCACCAGGTGGACGGCATTGGTCGCACGTAGGCTTTGCGTTTAGTCGTCATCATGCACTCCTTAGCGTGGTTTCAGGGTAGCGATAAGAAAGTCTTTCGAACTTTCCACTTTGCCCTGCTGAATGGCGGCGGCCGGGTCGACATGCTTCGGACAAACTTCGGAGCAGTAACCGACAAACGTGCAGGTCCAGACCCCGTTCTGGCTGTTGAGCTGGGCCATACGTTCTTTTTTGCCGTGATCGCGGCTGTCTTCGTTGTAGCGGTGCGCCAGAGTAATGGCGGCCGGGCCGATGAACTCCGGGTTCAGGCCAAACTGCGGACAGGCGGCGTAGCACAGGCCACAGTTGATGCAGCCAGAGAACTGGTGGTATTTCGCCATCTGTGCGGGCGTCTGAGTGTTTGGGCCCTGATCCGGCGTGCGCGGGTTGCCAATGATGTACGGCTTAATCGCTTCGAGGCTTTCGATAAAGTGGGTCATGTCGACCACCAGATCGCGCTCAATCGGGAAGTTGCCCAGCGCTTCAACCTTGATGCCTTTGGTGTAATCACGCAGGAAGGTTTTGCACGCCAGCTTCGGCACCTTGTTGACCATCATGCCGCAGGAGCCGCAGATTGCCATGCGGCAGGACCAGCGGTAGCTCAGGTCTGGCGCCAGGTTATCTTTGATATAACCGAGCGCATCCAGCAGGGAGGTTTGCTCGTCGTAAGGGACTTCATAGAAAGCGCTGTGCGGTGCGGCGTCCACTTCCGGATTGTAGCGCACCACTTCAATTTTCAGTTTTTGCATCTCAGCCATTCGCCTTCTCCTTCTTATCGGCGGCTTCTGCTTCTGCACCGTACACGCGTTTCGCTGGTGGCAGCGTGGTGATTTTCACATCGCTGTAGTCCAGACGGGTGGTGCCATCCGCATCGCGCCAGGCGAGAGTGTGTTTAAGGAAATTGACGTCGTCACGTTCGGTGCAGCCCTCATCCAGACGCTGGTGCGCGCCGCGGGACTCTTTACGCGCCAGTGCGGAGTGAGCCATACATTCTGCGACGTTCAGGCCGTGGCCCAGCTCAATGGTATAAAGCAGGTCGGTATTGAAGACGCTGGACGTGTCGGTGATGCGTACGCGTTTGAAGCGCTCCTGCAACTCGGCCAGCTTGTCGACGGTTTTCTGCATCAGTTCAGGCGTACGATAGATCCCGCAGCCTTCTTCCATCGACAGCCCCATTTCGTCGCGGATCTTCGACCAGTTTTCGTTACCTTCCTGGTTCACCAGGTCTTTCAGCCGTTTTTCGACGTCTGCAACCTGTGCATCCAGCGCGGCGCTGTTAGCTTCACCTGCCGTTGCGGCACGCTCCATCGCGCGTTCGCCCGCCATGCGGCCAAAGACCACCAGCTCAGCCAGCGAGTTCGAGCCCAGACGGTTTGCGCCGTGCAGACCCACGGAGGAACATTCGCCCACGGCAAACAGCCCTTTGATGCGGGTTTCGCACTGCTGATCGGTCTCGATACCGCCCATGGTGTAGTGCGCGGTTGGACGCACCGGGATCGGCTCTTTCACCGGGTCGACGCCCACATAGGCTTTTGCCAGTTCGCAGATGAACGGCAGACGCTCCAGCAGTTTCTTCTCGCCCAGGTGACGCAGGTCGAGATGTACCACGTCGCCGCGCGGCGTGGAGATGGTGTTGCCTTTGCGCCACTCGTGCCAGAAAGCCTGGGAGACTTTGTCGCGTGGGCCGAGTTCCATGTATTTGTTTTTCGGCTCGCCAAGCGGGGTTTCCGGACCCATACCGTAATCCTGTAGATAACGGTAACCATTTTTGTTGACCAGAATACCGCCTTCGCCGCGGCAGCCTTCCGTCATCAGGATGCCGGAGCCGGGCAGGCCGGTTGGGTGATACTGAACAAATTCCATATCACGCAGCGGCACGCCGTGGCTGAGCGCCATGCCCATACCGTCACCGGTGACGATCCCGCCGTTGGTGTTATAGCGATATACACGTCCCGCGCCGCCCGTTGCCATCACCACCGCATTCGCGCGGATCTGGACAAGCGTGCCTTCCATCATGTTCATCGCCACCAGCCCGCGCGCATGACCGTCGTCGACCAGAATGTCGAGAACAAAATGTTCGTCAAAGCGCTGGATTTGTGGGAACTGGAGGGAGGTCTGAAACAGGGTGTGCAGCATGTGGAAGCCGGTCTTATCGGCGGCGAACCAGGTGCGTTCGATTTTCATGCCACCGAAGCGGCGGACATTGACGCTCCCGTCCGGACGGCGGCTCCACGGGCATCCCCACTGTTCCAGCTGGGTCATTTCCGTTGGGCAATGGTGAACGAAGTAATCAACGACATCCTGTTCGCAAAGCCAGTCGCCCCCTGCAACCGTGTCGTGGAAATGGTATTCGAAGCTGTCATGATCCTGCGCGACGGCGGCGGATCCTCCTTCTGCGGCTACCGTGTGGCTGCGCATCGGATAGACTTTTGAAATCAATGCGATTTTAGCGTTCGGATTGGCTTGTGCCGCAGCAATTGCAGCGCGTAATCCAGCCCCGCCAGCGCCTATTACGGCAAGATCGGCTTGAAAAGTTTGCACGACATTCCTCCAGATTTTTGTTTTCCCGCAACGGAATGAACTAAAGGACGTTCACCTGCCCGAATGGACGATTGCGGAAGCGATTCCACTGCTCCTTTATGGGTAAAACAGTATAACCGCGTAGACGTGAGGGAAATTTGACGTGTTCGATTTTTTTGCTGTTCTGTGCGGTGATTTATCATCGTGATTAATGAATGGCGTCACAGTATTTCTCTGTGCAATGAAAAGGGACTTTTACTGTGCAAAATTTGTCTCTGCCCCGGCTTACGAGTAGACTTCGTGCCCTTGTCTGAAAACGGAGAAATAACTCATGAGCGAAACGGCCACCTGGCAGCCGAGCGCATCCATTCCAAACCTGCTAAAGCGCGCAGCAATTATGGCGGAGATCCGCCGCTTCTTTGCGGATCGCGGCGTCCTGGAGGTGGAAACGCCGTGCATGAGTCAGGCGACGGTCACGGATATTCATCTGGTCCCGTTTGAAACCCGTTTTGTTGGCCCAGGCCACTCTCAGGGCATGAATCTGTATCTGATGACCAGCCCGGAATACCATATGAAGCGTCTGCTGGCGGCCGGATGTGGTCCGGTCTATCAGCTGTGCCGTAGCTTCCGTAATGAAGAGATGGGCCGCCACCATAATCCGGAATTCACCATGCTGGAGTGGTATCGTCCGCACTACGACATGTATCGTCTGATGAACGAAGTCGACGATCTGCTGCAACAGGTGCTGGATTGCGCAGAAGCGGAAACGCTCTCCTATCAGCAGGCCTTCCAGCGCCATCTGGAAATCGATCCGCTGTCGGCTGATAAAACACAGCTGCGCGAAGTGGCGGCAAAACTGGATCTGAGCAACGTGGCCGATACCGAAGAGGATCGCGACACGCTGCTGCAACTGCTGTTCACCTTTGGCGTTGAACCGCAGATTGGCAAAGATCGTCCGACGTTTGTCTATCACTTCCCGGCCAGCCAGGCCTCACTGGCGCAGATCAGTACCGAAGATCACCGCGTGGCGGAGCGTTTTGAGGTCTATTTCAAAGGCATCGAGCTGGCGAACGGTTTCCACGAGCTGACCGACGCACGCGAGCAGCAGCAGCGTTTCGAGCAGGATAACCGCAAGCGCAACGCACGTGGCCTGCCGCAGCAGCCGATTGATACTCATCTGCTGGAAGCGCTTAAAGCCGGTCTGCCGGACTGCTCCGGCGTGGCGCTGGGTGTGGATCGTCTGGTCATGCTGGCGCTGGGCGCGGAACAGCTGGGCGATGTGATTGCCTTTACGGTCGATCGCGCCTGAAAAAATGCCGGGTGGCGCTGTCGCTTACCCGGCCTACTCGGTCATTTAACCCTGCCACATTAAAAACTGCTATTTCCTCTAAACACGGGTCTTATTCTTAATTTGACTCGGATAGCCACAATCTTTGTCTGGTCATCTGCTACCATCCGCGCAGTTTAATTCCGTTTCGGATGGTTATATGTCTCACTCACTTAAAAAAATGACCCTAACCGGGCTCATCCTGATGATTTTTACGTCCGTCTTTGGCTTTGCCAATAGCCCGTCCGCGTTTTATTTGATGGGCTACAGCGCGACACCGTTTTATATCGTTTCCGCTCTGTTCTTCTTTATTCCGTTTGCGCTGATGATGGCCGAGATGGGTTCAGCTTACCGGAAAGAAGAGGGCGGCATCTATTCGTGGATGAACAACAGCGTCGGTCCGCGTTACGCGTTTATCGGTACGTTCATGTGGTTTTCATCCTACGTCGTCTGGATGGTCAGCACGGCGGCCAAGGTCTGGGTGCCGTTCTCAACGTTTCTTTTCGGTGCGGATAAAACGCAGGTCTGGTCCCTGGCGGGGCTAAGCTCCACGCAGGTGGTCGGTATTCTGGCGGTGTGCTGGATGGTGGTGGTCACGCTGGTGGCCTCCAAAGGCATCAACAAAATTGCCCGTATCACCGCGGTTGGGGGTATTTCCGTAATGTGCCTGAACCTGGTGCTGCTGCTGGTCAGCATCGCCATTCTGTGCCTGAACGGCGGGCATTTCGCACAGGAAGTCAACTTCGTTTCATCGCCTAATCCAGGTTACCAGTCCGGGCTGGCCATGCTCTCCTTCGTGGTGTTTGCCATCTTTGCTTACGGCGGTATTGAAGCCGTGGGCGGGCTGGTCGACAAAACCGAAAACCCGGAAAAGAACTTCGCCAAAGGCATTATTTTTGCCGCCATCGTCATTTCCATTGGCTACTCACTGGCGATTTTCCTCTGGGGCGTCAGCACCAACTGGCAACAGGTGTTGAGCAATAACACCACTAACCTCGGCAACATTACCTACGTGCTGATGAAAAGCCTGGGGATGACGCTGGGCAACGCCATGGATCTCGCGCCGGAAACGTCGGCCACACTAGGGGTCTGGTTTGCGCGGATTACCGGCCTGTCGATGTTCCTCGCCTATACGGGCGCGTTCTTCACGCTGATCTACTCGCCGCTGAAAGCGATTATTCAGGGGACACCAAAGGCGCTGTGGCCTGCAGGTATGACGCAGCTTAATGCTGCCGGTATGCCTGCCAACGCGATGTGGATGCAGTGCCTGCTGGTATGCGTGTTTATTCTGCTGGTGTCCTTTGGCGGCGATACCGCATCGGCGTTTTATAACAAGCTGACCCTGATGGCGAACGTATCGATGACGCTTCCGTATCTGTTCCTGACGCTGGCGTTCCCGTTCTTTAAGGCGAAGCAGGATCTGGAGCGGCCGTTTGTGATCTTCAAAACCCGCGCGGCGACGCTGCTGGCGACCACTGTTGTGGTGCTGGTCGTCGCGTTCGCCAATATCTTTACCGTCATTCAGCCTGTGGTTGAGGCAAATGACTGGAACAGCACGCTGTGGATGGTTGGCGGACCGATCTTCTTCTCGCTGCTGGCAATGGGAATTTATGAGCATTACCGTCGTCGTTCGACGGCCTGTGTAGCAGAAGTGGCGTAAAGGATTGACCCCCTCCCGACGGGGAGGGGGAAAGGATTACAAACTTCCCGCCGGGCGCGTGCGCGCCGCTGACGTCAACGTTCTTCCTGTCTTACGTCCGTCCAGCGTTTCCAGACGCATCTGGAACGGTGGGAACGGCATATCAATTCCGTGCTCGCGGAAGCCAGCCAGAATCAGCTGGTGGATCTCATGGCGCAGCGGCATACGGTGTCCCATCTCCGCGGCATAGATACGCAGCTCGAAAATCTGAATCCCCTGCTGCAAATCAACCAGGAACACCTCCGGCGGCGGGTTGTCGATTACCAGCGAACACCGTTCAGCAGCCGTATAGAGGATTTGCGTCACCTCTTCGCTGTTGGCATCCGACGGGGCGGGTACGGTCAGCACCACACGCGTGACGGAGTCGGACAGCGACCAGTTGATAAACTGCTCGGTGATAAACGCCTTGTTCGGGACGATGATCTCTTTACGGTCCCAGTCGCTGATGGTGGTGGCGCGGGTGTTGATTCGGGTGACGCTGCCGGTCAGATCGCGGATAGTCACCGTATCGCCAATTCGGATCGGCTTTTCAAACAGAATGATCAGACCAGAAACGAAGTTGGCAAAGATCTCCTGTAAACCAAAGCCCAGGCCAACGGTCAGGGCGGCAACCAGCCATTGAAGTTTTGACCATTCGATACCAATCATCGAGAAGCCAACCAGCCCACCAAACAGCATGATTAAATACTTGGTGATGGTGGTGATCGCATAGCCCGTGCCGGGGGTTAAATCCAGATGCTGCAACAGCGCCAGCTCCAGCAGGGCAGGGAAGTTACGTATCAGCTGCGTGGTGATGATCAGCACCAGAATCGCAATCAGCACTGCCCCCAGGGTGATGGGCTCCAGGCTTTCGACCCCCTGCACCGTGGACGTCACATCCCACAACGAGATGTTCTCCAGGAAGCCAAACGCGGAGTGGATTTCCGACCACAGGAAGATCACCGACAGCAGGGCAACCAGCATCAGAATTGAGCGCACCAGCCGCAGGGACTGGGTGCTGATCGCATCCAGATCCAGTTCGACGTCATCGGCGTCTGTCGTCCCTTCGGTACTGTTGACATGGTTCGGCTCTTCCTCGCCCCGCGCACGCTGGGCAAGGATTTCTGCGCGGCGATGTTTGGCACGGTCAAACGCCAGGCGACGACGCTGGATCAGCATGCCACGGCGGATCACATGGTAGACCACCAGCAGCAGGAACCAGATAGCGACCGACGTTTCCAGTCGTGCGAGCAGCGCCTGCGATGTGGCGAGATAACCGACCGCTGCCGCCAGCATCGCCGCCAGCGGTGCGCTGAGCAGCAGGTTCCACAGCAGACGGTTAAACATGTTATCGCCACTGCCGGTCTTGTCGAGATAGAGCGGGATCCCGGCACGTTTCAGGCTGAGCGTCACCACCGCTAACGCCCCGCAGATCAGCATAAAGCACAGCCGTCCCAGCGAGCCGGAGAACTCCCTGTCATTGAGATTATCGAACATGATCAACGCCATAATCAGCGGCACAATCAGCCCGATACTCATCAGGTAGTAACGCATCGCCCGCGCAACGCGATTACGCGGCCAGCCAAAGTGAGCGATGAACAGACCATTTGGCCGCGCAAACGTGGCGCAAATCATCACCACCCACAGCAGCGGAACGGTGGCGGTCACGCCATCGCCAATCGCGACGGCAAGCGGATAGGGCCAGGCTTCACGCAGGCCGTATCCGAGCGTCATCCACAGCACCGGCAGCGGAGACGCGACCAGAATTGACCAGAACACCGTACGCAGCGTCAGCCAGAAGTGATCCTGGGTCACTTTACCCACACGGGCGCTGGAGCGCTCAAGGAAACGGGTGAAGTGACGACGGGAATAAATACTGAAGCCCACCAGAATCAGCGCCCCCAGCAGCGGGAAGATGGTCTCCTTGCTGGTTATCATCATTACGCTGGCGAGGCCCAGCTGGCTGAAGGTGTCCAGCGAAATGAGGCGGCGCAGGTCCTGAACGATCTCAATCGGCCAGGCGAAGGTCATCGGCCTCACGTCGGACGTCCAGAAAAGGTAACGGTGCGTGGCTTCGTTGACCTCTTTCAGCGCATCCTCCAGCTGGCTGTTCGACACTTTCAGCTTGGTCAGCTCCAGGATCAGCGTATCGCCTCCCTGTAACAGGGAATTGAGCAGTTCGCGTTGGGTGCGCAGCTGGGCTTCCAGAATACGACTTTGCTCGCCGGTGAGCGGCTGGCCGTCAGCCTGACGGATCTGGCGGATTTGCGGCTGCTTGTTGAGGAGGTCTTCATAATGAAGACGCTGAACGCGCAACTGCGCCATTTCAGTATCAAGCTGCTGCGGTTTTGGCATCTCTGGCAGACGGGCGACCTGTGCGCGTAACGCTTCGCCCAACAGGTTAGACGAGCCAAGCCACTGGGACTGTTCGCGCAGCGTATTGAGCGCCTGACGAACCTGAAGGGTTTGATTGGTGGCCTGACGCTGCTGCGACGCGACCAAATCCATGCGCTGCGCCTGCTGATTCAGCGCGGCAGAAAGCTCGCGGTTAACCTTAAACTGGGCGACGATGCTGTCGGGCAGGTTAGCGCTGTTTTCGGCCAGTAATTCGGTGCTTTCCAGCGCACGTTCAGCTTCACGCTGACGCTGGCTGTTGAGTTGATTTCTGAGCGCCTGGAGATACGCATCCAGCTGCTGGCTCTGCTTCTGCGCCAGTTCGGAACGCATCCGCGACAGTTCCTGGCGGTTGTTTGCGGAAAGCTGCGCCAGCTCCAGTTCATCGACCAGCGCTTTAAGTCTGGCGGATTCCGCCTGTAGACCAAGATTTTGCGCCTGATTCTGCGGTGTGTTGCCTGTCTGCGTCCCGATGCGGCGTTCCACCTCATTTAGCTGACGGCGGGCATCGGTTTGCTGCTGTGGAAGCTGGCTGAGGGAATCGGCAATTTCACGCGCCCGTTCCTGCTCCTGCTGCGCCAGACGGCTTTTTTCCAGTAGCTGGCTGCTGACTTGCAGGATCTCCTGATTCAGCGCCTCGGACGTCATCCCCGCGGGGACCTGGCGTGGTTCATCGCGCAGGTTGTTGAGCTGCGAGCGCAGGGTCTGAGAGAGTTTGGGGAAGTTGTCGATAACCTGCTGATATTGCTGCGCGCGCTCAAGGGAACCCTTTCGTTCCTCAAGCGCGTTCAGTGCAGACTGGAGCGACTCGACAGTCTCCGGCTGAGCGGGTTTCGCCGCTTTAGCCTGTTCCAGCTCCTGGGTTATCTGTTTGGCGTCGGGGGCCGTCGCTGCGTACGCCCCCATGCTGAGGCACCAGGCCATCAGTAATACGATAATCGGGCGCACGTCAGCGATCCTTCTGTTGTTAGCCTTCGTCTTTTTTGTCGTCAACCAGCGGGCTGGCATCGTGCTCGGCTTTGATCTCTTCTTCCGGCAACGGGGCAGGTGCAACGTCTGGCGTTGCAAAGACTTCAGTCGATACAGCCAGAGGCTGGCCGAGTTTGGTCACCGACAGGCTTTCCAGCTCGTCGACCAGGTTCACTTTACCCGGCGCGAACAGGTTGATCACCGTTGAGCCGAGCTTGAAGCGGCCCATCTCCTGACCTTTCAGCAGGGCCACAGACCCGTCTTCTTCGCCGGCAGGCCAGGTCCAGCGCTTGATCACGCCTTCGCGTGGCGGAGTAATGGTGCCCGCCCAGACGGTTTCGATGCTGCCTACAATGGTAGCACCCACCAGAATCTGCGCCATTGGGCCAAATTCAGTGTCAAACAGGCAGATGACGCGCTCGTTACGGGCAAACAGGTTAGGGACGTTTTGCGCCGTCAGATGGTTTACGGAGAACAGATCCCCCGGCACGTAGATCATCTCGCGCAGGATACCGTTACACGGCATATGCACGCGGTGGTAGTCGCGCGGGGAGAGATAGGTGGTCGCGAAAGTCCCGTTGCGGAACAGATCGGCCATCAGGTAGTTACCGGCCAGCAGCGCTTCCAGGCTGTAGTTATGGCCTTTCGCCTGCAAAATTTTGTCGTCTTCAATTTTACCCAGCTGGCTGATCACGCCGTCAGCAGGCATCACCAGCACGTTCGGGTCGGTATTCAGCGGGCGCACTTCGTCGCGCAGCGGACGCACAAAAAATTCGTTGAAGGTGCGGTAGCTTGCCGTATCCGGCTTCTGCGCTTCTTTCATGTCGACCTTGTAGTATTTCACGAACAGGTCGATGACCAGTTTGGTCAGCCATCCCGCTCGTTTGCTCGCGCCCCAGCCCGCCAGGCGAGTGAGCCACAGTTTCGGCAGAATGTATTGAAGCGAAAGTTTAAATGAGTTTAACAAGGTAGCCTCCAGGCCATTGTTTTGTCGTTCCTGATCCGGCATTACGCTGCCGGAACCTGAAAAAAGGGGACGATTTTAGCGACGCTTAGCTTAGTTGTCAGTTATCAGAATCAGAAAAGTTTTTACGCGTTTTTACCTGGTCCATGCTTTCGAGAATACGGTGATAATTCTCGAAACGGGTTTCCGCAATTTCACCGTTCTCCACCGCTTCGCGGATGGCGCAGCCCGGATCGTTGTCATGTTTACAGTCGCGGTATTTGCAAGCGCCTAAATAGTCATGGAATTCGACAAATCCATTAAAGATTTGTTCCGGCTCAAGGTGCCAGAGACCAAATTCACGCACCCCCGGGGAATCAATCACATCGCCGCCGTGCGGGAAGTGATAGAGACGTGAGGCGGTGGTGGTGTGCTGACCGAGGCCGGAGACGTCTGATACATCGTTGGTCAGGATCGCTTGCTGAAGGCCAAGCAGGTTATTAAGCAGGCTCGATTTACCCACGCCGGACTGCCCTGCAAAGATGCTGATGCGGTCGGTTAACGCATCTTCTAACGGCTTCAGGCCATCTTTGGTGCGGCTGGATACCATCAAAACGCGATAACCAATATTGCGGTAGATGTCCATCTGCTCATTCACAAAGGCCATGGCCTCGTCATCCAGCAGATCGATTTTGTTCAGTACGATGAGCGGCTCAACCTGTAGCGTTTCGCAGGCCACCAGGTAACGGTCAATAATATTGAGCGAAAGCTCAGGTAAAATCGCCGAAACGATGACGATCTGGTTAATGTTTGCGGCAATGGGCTTTACGCCATCGTAGAAATCAGGACGGGTAAGTACCGACGTGCGTTCATGCACGGCTTCAACGATGCCTTTAACCGTTACCCCTTCCGCCGCCTCCTTGCCTGGACGCCAGACCACGCGGTCACCGGTCACCAGTGAACGGATAGTGCGACGGATATTGCAACGGTGGATATCCCCGTCGGCAGATTCGACATCGGCGTGCATGCCGAAGCGGCTAATCACAACGCCTTCTGTCGCTTCGCCAAACAGGTTGTCGTCGTAATCGGGCTTCTCCGTAGTGGTTTTAAGACGGCGCTGGTGATTGGCATTCACACGGCGCTGCTGCCCTTTGGAGAGTTTATTTTTACTCAATCGCGCTGGCTCCTGGTCGCCCATAGCGGGCAAAACCTCTATGATACACTCTAATTAATACTAGTTAACCTGCTACTGCCGGTTATGCGAGAAGGGTGGAAAATAACATGAGCGCGGACGAAAACAACCTGATTTGGATCGATCTGGAGATGACCGGTCTGGATCCCGAGCGCGATCGCATTATTGAGATCGCCACACTGGTCACCGATGCCAATCTCAATATTCTGGCGGAAGGCCCAACGATTGCCGTGCACCAGTCCGATGACCAGCTTGCGCTGATGGATGAGTGGAACGTGCGTACCCATACCGGCAGCGGGCTGGTGGAACGCGTGAAAGCCAGCACCCTGGGTGATCGCGAAGCGGAACTGGCAACGCTTGAATTTCTGAAGCAGTGGGTGCCAGCAGGAAAATCGCCTATCTGTGGCAACAGCATTGGTCAGGATCGTCGTTTCCTGTTTAAGTACATGCCGGAACTGGAGTCCTATTTCCACTACCGCTATCTGGACGTGAGCACCCTGAAAGAGCTGGCCCGTCGCTGGAAACCGGAAATTCTCGACGGCTTCACGAAGCAGGGGACGCACCAGGCAATGGACGACATCCGCGAGTCTGTTGCGGAGCTGGCGTACTATCGCGAAAACTTTATTAAGCTCTGATTTTGCGATCCGGCGCGTTGCGCAGCCTGGTTTTTGACGTTAAATTGTGCAGCTTGCCGATTAAATAAGCACTTGAACTGAATTTCAAAAAAATCGCTTTGAGGGGGGTTGCAGCTAAACGGATTTCTCGTATAATGCGCCTCCCGTAACGACAGAGAATTACACGTTACGACAGCAACAAAAGCAGTAAAGATTTGCGGGAATAGCTCAGTTGGTAGAGCACGACCTTGCCAAGGTCGGGGTCGCGAGTTCGAGTCTCGTTTCCCGCTCCAAAATTTGAAAAGTATCGCAAGATACGCCAGCACCAGAACACCCAAGCGGGAATAGCTCAGTTGGTAGAGCACGACCTTGCCAAGGTCGGGGTCGCGAGTTCGAGTCTCGTTTCCCGCTCCAAAATTTGAAAGTATCGCAAGATACGCATAGCACCAGAACACCCAAGCGGGAATAGCTCAGTTGGTAGAGCACGACCTTGCCAAGGTCGGGGTCGCGAGTTCGAGTCTCGTTTCCCGCTCCAAATTCTTCTTCTTCTCAAGATTATCCACAGCGAAATGCTTCGTTGGGGATGTTTTCTATTGTATTTGAAATACTCTTGTGAACAGAGTTATCCACAGAAAGCGCGATAAAACCAGCCTGTACAAAATGTTAGCAGGGTGAATAATATCTTCGTAACTCGATGAAATTAATCAAGAAATTTTGATTTCAAAATGTTATTGAGATCACTTGACCTGTTTGCCAGCGCTGATGGCGCCTGAATTCTTATTTTTATTCACAGCCTGTGAATATATCACACATCGCGTGGCAGCCCTTTTTCAATCACCCTGACCAGGCGCTGTTTCTTCGGTAACTGCACTTCTACCACGCCCGCATTTCGCTTTTCAATTTGCTGCGCAATCGCCCATTCTATGTGCTCATCAAGAAGTGGGTGCTCACCTCTCCGGCTTTCGAGTGCCTGAAGATTTGCTTCATCCCACGGGGCATTCCCCAGCGCAACGGCCACATTACGCAGCCAGCGCAGGTGGCCGATACGACGTATGGCGGAACCTTCCGTTACTTTCAGGAACCAGGCTTCGCTCCAGGCGAACAGTTCGATTAGCTGCGGGGCATGTAACGCCTTGCGTGGACTGAAGTCTTCTTCGTCCGTCAACTGTGAATAACGGTTCCACGGGCAAATCAGCTGGCAGTCATCACAGCCGTAGATGCGGTTGCCGATTAGCGGGCGAAATTCCTCTGGAATGGCACCTTCCAGTTCGATGGTGAGATAGGAAATACAGCGGCGCGCATCAACGGTATACGGTTCAACAATAGCGCCTGTTGGGCAGATGGTCATACAGGCCACACAGCGGCCACAGCCTTCTTCCACCGGACCGTCTATCGGCAGGGGTAAATCAATCAGCAGTTCACCCAGGAAAAAAAACGAACCCGCATCGCGGCTTAAGATAAGTGAGTGCTTACCTGTCCAGCCAAGCCCCGCTTTTTCAGCGATCGGGCGCTCAAGAATAGGCGCAGAATCGACAAAGGGTCTAAAATTCAGCGAAACACAGTGCTGCTGAATGGTTTCCCCGAGCTTTTTTAGACGGTTGCGCAGAAGTTTGTGGTAATCACGTCCCAGCGCGTATCGGCTGACGTAACCCAGCGAAGGATTTTTTAGCGTGCGCGCAAAGGCCGCGTTAGCGGGCAAATAGTTCATGCGTACGCTAATGACGCGCAACGTACCTGGCAACAGTTCGTGGGGGCGGGCACGCATCATACCGTGACGCGCCATCCACTCCATCTCGCCGTGGTATTGTTTATCCAGCCATGCCTGTAGCTTAGGCTCACTGGCAGAGAGGTCGGTGTCAGTAATACCGACCTTCTGGAAGCCCAGTTCAGCACCCCACTGTTTTATTTTTTGCGCTAATTCATTGAGATCGAGGGGCTGTGACATGACGGACCATACTGTGAAGAAAAACCCCGCAAGTATACCACATTCCATCTGGCATGCGGATGACCTTCGTCGGGCCGAGAAAGAGGCCGCAGACAGCCTGGGCATTACCCTTTACGAACTGATGCAGCGTGCTGGCGAGGCGGCCTTTAACGTGGCGCGCATGGCTTATCCGGATGCCTCGCACTACCTGATACTGTGCGGGCACGGCAATAACGGTGGTGATGGCTATGTGGTGGCTCGTCTTGCCGTGGCGGCGGGGCTGCGCGTCACCCTGCTGGCGCTGGAGAGCGACAAGCCGCTACCAGAAGAAGCGGGCCTGGCCAGAGAAGCCTGGCTGAATGCGGGGGGCATCATTCATGCGCCTGATATCGTTTGGCCCGATGATGTTGACGTGATTGTTGATGGTCTGCTGGGGACGGGGCTGATGCGTGCGCCTCGCGATAATGTCGCCGCGCTGATTACGCGCGCTAATGCGCACCCCGCCCCGGTGGTGGCGCTGGATATTCCCTCCGGCCTGATGGCCGAAACCGGCGCGACGCCGGGCGAAGCAATCGAGGCTGCGCACACTGTGACCTTTATTGCCCTGAAACCGGGCCTGCTTACCGGTAAGGCACGGGATGTCGTGGGCACGTTACACTATACCGCCCTGGGGCTGGAAAACTGGCTGGCCGGACAAGATACTCACATCACCCGCGTTGACGCGTCCCGGCTTACGCAGTGGCTGCCGCCGCGTCGGCCAACGTCCCATAAGGGCGACCATGGTCGGCTGGTCATTATTGGTGGCGATCACGGAACGGCAGGTGCGATTCGTATGACAGGAGAGGCCGCGTTGCGTTGCGGCGCCGGGTTGGTACGCGTGCTGACCCGCAGTGAAAACATTCCGCCGATAATTACCGCGCGTCCGGAATTAATGGTCCATGAACTTACCCCTGAGACGCTCGAAGAGAGCCTTGAATGGGCCGATGTGGTGGTGATCGGTCCGGGGCTTGGTCAGCAGAGTTGGGGTAAAGCGGCCCTGCAAAAGGTCGAGAATTTTCGTAAACCGATGCTGTGGGATGCCGACGCGCTTAACCTTCTGGCAATAAACCCGGATAAGCGTCACAATCGCATTCTGACGCCGCACCCCGGCGAAGCCGCACGGCTGCTTAACTGTAGCGTGGCAGAAATTGAAAGCGATCGCTTACTTTCTGCCCAACGTCTGGTAAAACGTTACGGAGGTGTTGCCGTTTTGAAAGGGGCGGGGACGGTCATTGCCAGCGATGATGCGACAGGCATTATTGATGCCGGTAATGCAGGCATGGCGAGCGGCGGTATGGGCGATGTGCTCTCTGGCATTATCGGCGCATTGCTCGGACAGAAACTTCCCCTTTATGATGCAGCCTGTGCTGGCTGTGTGGCCCACGGTGCGGCGGCTGACAGGCTGGCTGCCCGCTATGGAACGCGCGGTATGCTGGCCACCGATCTTTTTTGCACGCTGCGGCGTGTTGTTAACCCGGATGTGATTGACGTAGAAAATGACTAATCGAGCGATTCCTTTACCTGATGAACAAGCCACTTTAGATCTCGGCAAGCGCGTGGCGCAGGCCTGTCAGGGGGCGACCGTCATTTATCTGTATGGCGATTTAGGCGCGGGTAAAACAACCTTCAGCCGTGGCTTTTTGCAGGCGTTAGGCCATAACGGGAACGTAAAAAGCCCGACCTATACGCTGGTAGAACCGTACACGCTTGAAAATATCATGGTGTACCACTTTGATTTATATCGTCTTGCGGATCCTGAGGAGCTGGAATTTATGGGGATCCGCGATTACTTTGCCAACGACGCCATCTGCCTGGTGGAGTGGCCGCAACAAGGTGCGGGTGTGCTGCCTGACCCGGATGTCGAAATTCACTTAGATTACCAGGCACAAGGGCGTGAGGCGCGCATCAGTGCGGTTTCCTCATCAGGCTGTTCCTTACTGGCGCGTTTAGCCGGTTGAGCGTAGGGATAACGGGATGATTAATCGCGTTAAAGGTTGGGTGTTGGCTGCCACGGTCCTGCTGTGCGCGCAGGCCGGGGCGGCCAGCCTCTCGGATATTCAGGTGTCGAATGGCGATAGCCAGGCCCGTATTACATTCAGCTTTATGGGCGACCCTGAATATGCTTTCTCACAAATCGACAGCCGCAGCGTGGCGCTCGATATTAAACAGACCGGGGTGATCCAGGGGCTGCCGCTCCAGTTCAGCGGTAACAATCTGGTGAAAAGCATCCGTTCGGGGACGCCGAAGGATGCGCAGTCTCTGCGTCTGGTGGTCGATCTCACCGAAAAAGGCAAAACGAAGGCGGTTAAGCAGCAAAACGGCGCGAACTATACGGTGGTCTTCACCATCAATGCTGACGTGCCGCCGCCTCCACCGCCTGCACCGGTTGTGGCAAAACGCGTGGAAGCGCCGGTTTATACCCCGCGTCCGTCAGAGCCAGCCCGTAATCCGTTTAAATCACAAAATGACCGACTTACCGCCGTGACCAGCAGCAACACGGTGACGCGTCCGGCGGTCAGCGCGCGGCGTACGCCGGTCAGTGGCGACAAAGTGATTATCGCCATTGACGCCGGACACGGCGGGCAAGATCCTGGCGCGATTGGCCCGGGCGGCACGCGGGAGAAAAACGTCACTATCGCCATTGCCCGTAAGCTGCGTACGCTTCTGAATGACGATCCGATGTTTAAAGGGGTCATGACCCGCGACGGAGATTATTTTATTTCGGTGATGGGTCGCTCGGATGTGGCGCGTAAGCAAAACGCCAACTTCCTGGTGTCGATTCACGCGGATGCTGCGCCGAACCGTAACGCCACCGGTGCGTCGGTATGGGTGCTGTCGAACCGTCGCGCCAACAGTGAAATGGCGAACTGGCTTGAAGAGCACGAGAAGCAGTCTGAACTGTTAGGCGGGGCAGGGGATGTGCTGGCAAACAGTCAGGCCGATCCGTATCTCAGCCAGGCAGTGCTGGATTTACAATTCGGTCATTCTCAGCGCGTCGGGTATGATGTCGCCACTAACGTACTGAACCAGCTGCAAAGCATTGGATCGCTGCATAAGCGTCGTCCGGAGCATGCGAGCCTCGGTGTCCTGCGTTCGCCGGATATTCCGTCGATTCTGGTGGAGACGGGCTTTATCAGTAATCACGGCGAAGAGCGTTTACTGGGAAGCGACAACTATCAGCAGCAAATTGCCGAAGCGATTTACAACGGTCTGCGTAAATACTTTGACGCGCATCCGCTTCAGTCTGCGCCGCAGGGCGGGGCAGCCCAGACGGCAAGCGCCGCGCTGCCGGGTGAAATGACCGCGACTAATTAAGGAGAGTTCATGCCGATTCAGGTTCTACCGCCGCAGCTCGCGAACCAAATCGCCGCCGGTGAGGTGGTGGAACGCCCTGCGTCGGTAGTGAAAGAGCTGGTGGAAAACAGCCTTGATGCGGGGGCGACCCGCATCGATATCGATATCGAACGCGGAGGCGCAAAGCTCATCCGCATTCGTGACAACGGCTGTGGCATCAAAAAGGACGAACTGGCGCTGGCGCTGGCGCGTCATGCCACCAGTAAAATTGCGTCACTCGACGATCTGGAAGCGATTATCAGCCTGGGTTTTCGCGGCGAAGCGCTGGCCAGTATCAGCTCCGTTTCCCGCTTAACGTTGACCTCCCGCACGGCCGACCAGCAGGAAGCCTGGCAGGCCTACGCTGAAGGGCGCGATATGGACGTCACGGTGAAACCGGCGGCGCACCCTGTCGGCACTACCCTTGAAGTGCTGGATCTGTTCTACAACACCCCCGCTCGCCGCAAGTTTATGCGAACCGAGAAGACCGAATTCGGACATATCGACGAGATCATCCGCCGCATTGCGCTGGCGCGTTTTGATGTCACCCTTAACCTCAGCCATAACGGTAAGGTGATGCGCCAGTACCGCGCGGTGGCGGAAGGCGGGCAAAAGGAGCGTCGGCTGGGGGCCATCTGCGGCACACCGTTTCTGGAAAAAGCGCTGTCCATTGAGTGGCAGCATGGCGATCTGGCCCTGCGCGGCTGGGTTGCCGATCCGAACGCCAGCAGCGCCGCGTTCGCTGAAATTCAGTACTGCTATGTGAATGGCCGCATGATGCGTGACCGCCTGATTAATCACGCCATTCGCCAGGCCTGCGAAGATAAGCTCGGCGCCGATCAACAGCCCGCCTTTGTGCTTTATCTGGAGATCGACCCGCATCAGGTTGACGTTAACGTTCACCCCGCCAAGCATGAGGTGCGCTTCCACCAGTCGCGCCTGGTGCATGATTTTATCTATCAGGGCGTTGCCGCTGTATTGCAGCAGCAGGCAGAGCCAGAGTTGCCGCTGGCAAAAGAAGAACCGGCGCCGCGCCCACTGCCGGAAAACCGCGTGGCGGCGGGGCGTAACCATTTTGCTGAACCGGCGGTAGCACGCGAGCCAGCTGCCCCACGTTTATCCCCGGCGGGCAACGCACCGCGACCAACCGGCGCTAACTATCCCAACGCTCAGCCGGGCTATCAAAAACAGCAGGGAGCGCTGTACCGTAAACTGCTGGATACCCCGGCGGTAGAGCATAAAGAGCACATCACGGTTTCACCCCCCTCTCTGGATGGACATAGCCAGAGTTTTGGGCGGGTACTGACCATTGTTGCTCCCGACATGGCGTTGCTCGAACGTGAAGGTAAACTGCTGTTGCTGGCGCTTTCCGTAGCGGAGCGCTGGCTCAAACAGGCGCAATTAACCCCGGGGGTGAATGCCGCCTGCGCGCAGCCGCTGTTGATTCCCGTTCGCCTGAAAATATCCCCTGAAGAAACAGGGGTTTTGCGAAGGGTGCAGACGCAACTGGCCGAAATGGGGATTGAAATCGTACTGGACGCGCAGCATGTGACAATTCGCGCAGTGCCTTTACCCTTACGCCAACAAAATTTACAAAACTTGATTCCTGAACTGATAGGCTACCTGGCGCAGCAAACGACGTTTGATGCCGCCGATACCGCGCAGTGGATCGCCCGCCATCTGGCCAGCGAACATGCACCGTGGAGTATGGCGCAGGCGATCACCGTGCTGGCGGAGGTGGAACGCCTCTGTCCGCAGCTGGTGAAAGCACCACCAGGTGGCTTGTTACAACCTGTTGATTTACAAACGGCGATGACCGCCCTGAAACATGACTGATGTAAGTAAGGCGAGCCTGCCAAAGGCAATTTTTTTAATGGGCCCAACGGCCTCTGGCAAAACAGCGTTAGCCATTGAGTTACGTAAAGTTTTGCCAGTAGAGTTGATTAGCGTAGATTCTGCCCTCATTTATCGAGGGATGGACATCGGCACGGCGAAGCCCAACGCAGACGAACTGCGTGCAGCGCCGCACCGTTTGCTGGATATTCTCGACCCGGCACAGGCTTACTCCGCAGCAGATTTTCGCCGCGACGCCTTAGCCGAGATGGCCGAGATTACCGCCGCGGGACGCATACCGCTGCTGGTTGGCGGAACCATGCTCTACTTCAAGGCGCTGCTGGAGGGGTTATCGCCTCTGCCATCGGCCGATCCGGAAGTCAGAGCGAAGATTGAGCAGCAGGCGGCAGAGCAGGGGTGGGACGTTTTGCACAAGCAACTGGAGGAGATTGACCCGGTTGCCGCAGCGCGGATCCACCCAAACGATCCGCAAAGGCTTTCCCGGGCACTGGAAGTTTTTTTCATTTCGGGTAAAACTTTAACGGAACTGACGCAAACGTCAGGAGACGCTCTGCCGTATCAGGTGCATCAGTTCGCCATCGCCCCGGCGAGCCGTGAACTGCTCCATCAACGAATTGAGCAGCGTTTTCATCAGATGTTGGCTTCAGATTTTGAAGCAGAAGTGCGGGCGCTTTTTGCCCGTGGAGATTTGCATACGGACATGCCTTCCATTCGTTGTGTGGGATACCGCCAGATGTGGTCGTATCTTGAAGGCGAGATTTCATACGATGAAATGGTTTATCGAGGTGTTTGCGCCACGAGACAGTTAGCGAAGCGCCAGATCACCTGGTTGCGCGGTTGGGAGGGGGTTCACTGGTTAGACAGTGAAAAACCACAACAGGCGTTAAACGAAGTGATTGAGGTTGTTGGTGATATCGCTGACTGAATGTGTACAATTAAGCCGTATCGTGCGCAATTTTTCAGAATCGCAAGGTTCTAAGTACAAAACAAGCATATAAGGAAAAGATAGAATGGCTAAGGGGCAATCTTTACAAGATCCGTTCCTGAACGCATTGCGTCGGGAGCGTGTTCCAGTTTCTATTTATTTGGTGAATGGTATTAAGCTGCAAGGTCAGATTGAGTCTTTCGATCAGTTCGTGATCCTGTTGAAAAACACGGTCAGCCAGATGGTCTATAAGCACGCGATTTCTACTGTTGTTCCGTCCCGTCCGGTATCTCATCACAGCAATAACGCTGGCGGCGGCACTGGCAGTAACTACCATCACGGCAGCAACGCGCAGGGTTCATCTGCACCTGCGCAGGACAGCGAAGAAACCGAATAAGGTTTTGGGCTGTTATCCACACGGGGAGCCAGGGATCCTGCGTTCCCCGCTGATCTTTTTAGAGAGGTTTACGCTTGTTTGACCGTTATGACGCCGGTGAGCAGGCGGTGCTGGTACACATCTATTTTTCGCAAGACAAAGATATGGAAGACCTCCAGGAGTTTGAATCTCTGGTCTCTTCCGCCGGTGTCGAAGCAATGCAGGTGATTACCGGTAGCCGTAAAGCGCCGCACCCGAAGTACTTTGTTGGTGAAGGTAAAGCAGTTGAAATTGCGGATGCCGTAAAAGCAACCGGCGCATCTGTTGTGCTGTTTGATCATGCGCTGTCTCCGGCTCAGGAACGTAACCTGGAAGCTCTCTGCGAATGCCGTGTTATCGATCGCACGGGGTTGATCTTAGATATTTTTGCTCAGCGTGCGCGTACCCACGAGGGTAAGTTGCAGGTTGAGCTGGCGCAGCTGCGCCATCTGGCGACGCGTCTGGTGCGTGGCTGGACACACCTTGAAAGACAAAAAGGCGGGATTGGTTTGCGCGGCCCGGGTGAAACCCAGCTCGAAACCGACCGCCGTTTGCTGCGTGGTCGTATAACCCAGATCCTTTCACGTCTGGAACGTGTTGAGAAACAGCGCGAGCAGGGGCGTCGGGCGCGAACGAAAGCCGACATCCCAACGGTGTCGCTGGTGGGCTATACCAACGCCGGTAAATCCACCCTGTTTAACCAGATAACCGAGGCCCAGGTGTATGCCGCAGACCAGCTCTTTGCGACCCTGGACCCAACCTTGCGCCGTATTGACGTCGCAGACGTGGGTGAAACGGTGCTGGCGGATACCGTAGGGTTTATCCGTCATCTGCCGCACGATTTGGTGGCAGCGTTTAAAGCGACGTTGCAGGAGACGCGGCAGGCGACTCTCCTGCTGCACGTCATTGATGCGGCTGACGTACGCGTGCAGGAGAACATCGACGCGGTGAACGTGGTGCTCGAAGAGATCGACGCCCACGAAATTCCAACGCTGTTGGTGATGAACAAGATCGATATGCTGGACGATTTCGAACCGCGTATTGACCGAGATGAAGAGAACAAACCGATTCGGGTCTGGCTGTCTGCTCAGGCCGGGATTGGTGTGCCACTGCTTTTCCAGGCTTTGACAGAACGTCTTTCCGGTGAGGTAGCTCAGCACACGCTGCGACTGCCGCCACAGGAAGGCAGGCTGCGCAGCCGGTTTTATCAGCTTCAGGCGATAGAAAAAGAGTGGATGGAGGATGACGGCAGCGTGGGGATGCAGGTGCGTATGCCGATCGTTGACTGGCGTCGCCTCTGTAAACAAGAACCTGCGCTGGCGGACTATATCGTCTGATCAGAAAGGGGAAGCCTGAAAAATTCGCCCTTGCATAACAAATATGGAGCATATACATGGCGTGGAATCAGCCCGGTAATAACGGACAAGACCGCGACCCGTGGGGAAGCAGCAATAATCAAGGCGGCAACTCTGGGGGAAATGGCAACAAAGGTGGTCGCGAGCAGGGGCCGCCGGATCTGGATGATATCTTCCGCAAACTGAGCAAAAAGCTTGGTGGCCTTGGCGGAGGAAAAGGTTCTGGCTCGGGTGGCAACGCCACTCAGAGTCCGCGCCCGCCAATGGGTGGCCGCGTGGTGGGCATTGTCGCCGCTGCGGTGGTAATCATCTGGGCAGCCAGCGGGTTCTACACCATTAAAGAAGCAGAACGCGGCGTGGTCACCCGTTTCGGTAAGTTCAGCCATCTGGTTGAGCCGGGCCTGAACTGGAAGCCGACCTTCATCGATGACGTGACCGCGGTTAACGTAGAGTCCGTCCGTGAACTGGCCGCCTCTGGCGTAATGCTGACCTCTGACGAGAACGTGGTGCGCGTTGAGATGAACGTGCAATACCGCGTGACCGATCCGGAGCGTTATCTGTTTAGCGTGACCAGTGCCGATGACAGCCTGCGTCAGGCGACCGACAGCGCCCTGCGTGGCGTGATCGGCAAATACACCATGGACCGTATCCTGACCGAAGGTCGTACCGTTATTCGTAGCGATACCCAGCGTGAGCTGGAAGAGACTATTCGCCCGTACAACATGGGTATCACCCTGCTGGACGTCAACTTCCAGGCTGCACGTCCGCCGGAAGAAGTGAAAGCCGCGTTTGACGATGCGATTGCCGCGCGTGAAAACGAACAGCAGTACATCCGTGAAGCGGAAGCGTACACCAACGAAGTTCAGCCGCGTGCTAACGGTCAGGCGCAACGTATTCTGGAAGAAGCGCGTGCGTATAAGACCCAGACCATCCTGGAAGCACAGGGTGAAGTGGCTCGCTTCGCGAAGATCCTGCCGGAATATAAAGCCGCGCCGGAAATTACCCGTGAGCGTCTCTATATCGAGACCATGGAAAAAGTGCTGAGCCATACGCGTAAAGTGCTGGTTAACGATAACAAAGGCGGAAACCTGATGGTTCTGCCGCTGGATCAGATGCTGAAAGGCGGTTCTGCACCGGCAGCAAAAGACAACAGCGGTGCGAACAACCTGCTGCGTCTGCCGCCAGCCTCGTCTGGCAGCGCCAGCGCGAACACAACGCCTTCTTCGAACGATGGTGACATTATGGACCAACGCCGTGCTAACGCGCAGCGTAACGACTACCAGCGTCAGGGGGAATAAGGATGCGTAAGTCAGTTATTGCGATCATCATCATCGCACTGGTCGTGCTCTACACCTCCATCTTTGTGGTGAAAGAGGGCGAGCGTGGGATCAAGTTCCAGTTCAGCAGCGTCGTGCGTGACGGCGACAAGCGTCCGGTGATTTATGAGCCGGGTCTGCACTTCAAGATCCCGTTCATTCAGTCAGTGAAAACGCTCGATGCGCGTATCCAGACCATGGATAACCAGGCCGATCGTTTCGTGACCAAAGAGAAGAAAGACCTGATCGTTGATTCCTACATCAAATGGCGCATCAGCGATTTCAGCCGCTACTTCCTGGCAACCGGGGGGGGCGACGTTTCTCAGGCAGAAGTGCTGCTGAAACGTAAGTTCTCTGACCGTCTGCGTTCTGAAATCGGTCGTCTGGATGTGAAAGACATCGTGACCGATTCCCGTGGTCGTCTGACGCTGGAAGTGCGTGATGCGCTGAACTCCGGTTCTGCGGGCACCGAGGATGAAGTTGAAACCCCGGCGGCAGACGATGCGATTGCCAAAGCGGCTGAACGTGTTCAGGCTGAAACCAACGGTAAAGTGCCGGTGATCAACCCGAACAGTATGGCGGCACTGGGTATCGAAGTGGTTGACGTGCGTATCAAGCAGATCAACCTGCCAGCGGAAGTGTCCGAGGCGATCTACAACCGTATGCGCGCCGAGCGTGAAGCGGTAGCCCGTCGTCACCGTTCACAGGGTCAGGAAGAAGCGGAAAAACTGCGTGCGGCAGCGGACTACGAAGTGACCAAGACGCTTGCAGAGTCTGAGCGTCAGGGCCGTATCCTGCGCGGTGAAGGTGATGCGGAAGCCGCGAAGCTGTTCGCCGATGCGTTCAGCCAGGATCCAGACTTCTACGCCTTTATCCGTAGCCTGCGCGCTTACGAGAATAGCTTCCAGAGCAACCAGGATGTGATGGTGCTCAGCCCGGACAGCGATTTCTTCCGTTATATGAAGACGCCGACTAACGCAACGCGATAAACTCAGGCTCGTTTGAGTATTCAAACCACCGCTCCCCACGGAGCGGTGGTTTTCTTTTATGAGGATGAAAAATGAATTCCACGATCTGGCTTGCGCTGGCCCTGGTTCTGGTGCTGGAAGGCCTCGGCCCGATGCTCTATCCCCGCGCATGGCGTCGAATGATCGCCACGATGAGCCAACTGCCGGATAATATTTTGCGTCGTTTTGGCGGTGGTCTTGTGGTTGCGGGTATCGTTATCTACTACATGTTGAGGAAAACGATTGGCTGATCAAAAACTAACCGCAATCGGCATATTTTAGGGTCAAAAAGTGCTGTATATCTGAAAAAGCGATGGTAGAATCCATTTTTAAGCAAACGGTGATTTTGAAAAAAATGGGTAACAACGTCGTCGTACTGGGCACCCAATGGGGTGACGAAGGTAAAGGGAAGATTGTTGATCTTCTGACTGAACGGGCTAAATATGTTGTACGCTACCAGGGCGGTCACAACGCAGGCCATACTCTCGTAATCAACGGTGAAAAAACCGTCCTCCATCTTATTCCATCAGGCATTCTTCGCGAAAACGTCACCAGCATCATCGGTAACGGCGTTGTGCTGTCTCCCGCTGCGCTGATGAAAGAGATGAAAGGTCTGGAAGACCGTGGTATCCCTGTTCGTGAGCGTCTGCTGCTCTCCGAAGCCTGCCCGCTGATCCTGGATTATCATGTGGCACTGGACGTGGCGCGTGAAAAAGCGCGTGGCGCGAAAGCGATCGGCACCACCGGTCGTGGTATCGGCCCGGCTTACGAAGATAAAGTTGCACGTCGCGGTCTGCGCGTGGGCGATCTCTTCGACAAAGCGACCTTTGCTGAAAAACTGAAGGAAGTGATGGAATATCATAACTTCCAGCTGGTGAATTTCTACAAAGCCGAAGCCGTTGACTACCAGAAAGTGCTGGATGACGTCATGGCGATTGCCGACATTCTGACCGGTATGGTTGTTGATGTGTCCGATCTGCTGGACCAGGCGCGCAAGCGTGGCGATTTCGTCATGTTCGAAGGCGCGCAGGGTACGCTGCTGGACATCGACCACGGTACCTATCCGTACGTAACCTCTTCTAACACCACCGCAGGTGGCGTGGCAACCGGCTCCGGCCTGGGCCCGCGTTATGTCGATTACGTTCTGGGCATCATCAAAGCGTACTCCACTCGCGTGGGTGCAGGTCCATTCCCGACCGAGCTGTTTGATGAAACCGGCGAGTTCCTGTGCAAGCAGGGTAACGAGTTTGGCGCGACCACCGGTCGTCGTCGTCGTACCGGCTGGCTGGACGCCGTTGCCGTGCGTCGCGCAGTACAGATCAACTCCCTGTCTGGTTTCTGCCTGACCAAGCTGGACGTGCTGGACGGTCTGAAAGAAGTGAAAATCTGCGTAGGCTACCGTATGCCAGATGGCCGCGAAGTGACCACCACTCCGCTGGCAGCTGACGACTGGGAAGGCATTGAGCCAATCTACGAAACCATGCCGGGCTGGTCTGAGACCACCTTCGGTGTGAAAGAGCGTAGCGGTCTGCCGCAGGCGGCGCTGGATTACATCAAGCGCATCGAAGAACTGACCGAAGTGCCGATCGATATTATTTCTACCGGCCCGGATCGTACTGAAACGATGATCCTGCGCGACCCGTTCGACGCATAATCTTCGTGACTGCTGGCCTGCGGGGAGACCCGTAGGCCGGATAAGCGTAGCGCCATCCGGCGACCGCTCCTGGATCTCCGCTTTTTCGCCCCGTCTGTCAAATAAATTAGCCGCTAACTATCTGGCTGGTTTATCATCATTAATGAATATCTCTGCGGTTTGACCGCGTTTTCCCTTTTTTCCTGAGGTTGATGTGCAGTTAACAAGTTTCACCGATTACGGCTTACGCGCGCTGATTTACATGGCGTCGTTACCCGATGGGAAGATGACCAGCATCTCTGAAGTCACAGAGGTGTACGGTGTGTCCCGTAATCATATGGTCAAAATAATCAATCAACTTAGTCGTGCCGGATACGTTGCTGCCGTCCGCGGGAAGAATGGAGGGATCCGTCTCGGTAAACCGGCACAGAGTATCCGTATTGGCGATGTGGTACGTGAACTGGAGCCTCTCTCTCTGGTGAACTGTAGCAGCGCGTTCTGCCACATTACGCCCGCATGCCGCCTGAAACAGGCGCTTTCAACGGCCGTGCAAAGTTTTCTCAAGGAACTGGATAACTACACGCTGGCCGATTTGGTTGAAGAGAATCAACCGCTTTATAAATTATTGCTGGTGGAATGAAGAAAATTTCCACCGGAGCTGACAACGGAGGAACCGACATGTCACACGATCCTTTCCAGGAACGCGAAGCCGAAAAATACGCGAATCCTATCCCCAGCCGCGAGTTCATCATTGAACACTTAACAAAACGCGAAAAACCCGCCAATCGTGAAGAACTTGCCGTTGAATTAAACATTGAAGGTGAAGAGCAAATTGAAGCCCTTCGCCGCCGCCTGCGCGCCATGGAGCGCGACGGGCAGCTGGTCTTTACCCGCCGCCAGTGCTACGCGCTGCCAGAACGCCTCGACCTGCTGAAAGGTACCGTTATTGGTCACCGTGATGGTTTTGGTTTCCTGCGCGTGGAAGGCCGTAAGGACGACCTGTACCTCTCATCCGAACAGATGAAGATGTGTATCCACGGCGACCAGATCCTGGCGCAGCCGCTGGGTGCAGACCGTAAAGGCCGCCGCGAAGCGCGCGTGGTCCGCGTGCTGGTGCCAAAAACCAGCCAGATTGTGGGCCGTTACTTTACTGATGCGGGCGTAGGCTTTGTGGTGCCGGACGACAGCCGTCTGAGTTTCGATATCCTGATCCCGCCTGAAGAGGTGATGGGCGCGCGCATGGGCTTTGTGGTGGTGGTCGAACTCACCCAGCGCCCAACCCGTCGCACCAAAGCGGTAGGTAAAATCGTCGAAGTGCTGGGCGATAACATGGGCACCGGTATGGCCGTCGATATGGCGCTGCGTACTCATGAAATTCCGTACGTCTGGCCGAAAGCGGTGGAAGATCAGATTGAAAACCTGCGCGAAGAAGTGCCTGAAGAGTCCAAAGCAGGACGCGTGGATCTGCGCGATTTGCCGCTGGTTACCATTGATGGTGAAGACGCCCGCGACTTTGATGATGCCGTGTACTGCGAGAAAAAACGCGGTGGCGGCTGGCGTCTGTGGGTGGCCATCGCTGATGTGAGCTATTACGTGCGTCCGCACACGCCGCTGGATAACGAAGCGCGCAGCCGCGGTACGTCGGTCTACTTCCCGTCGCAGGTTGTACCGATGCTGCCAGAAGTGCTCTCTAACGGCCTGTGTTCCCTCAACCCGCAGGTGGACCGCCTGTGTATGGTCTGCGAAATGACCATCTCCAGCAAGGGACGTCTGACGGGCTATAAGTTCTACGAAGCGGTAATGAGTTCCCATGCGCGCCTGACCTACACCAAGGTCTGGCATGTGTTGCAGGGCGACCAGGATCTGCGCGAGCAGTACGCGCCGCTGGTCAAACACATCGAAGAACTGCACAACCTCTATAAAACGCTGGATCAGGCGCGCGAAGAGCGCGGTGGGATCTCGTTTGAGAGTGAAGAGGCGAAGTTCATCTTCAACGCTGAGCGTCGTATCGAGCGCATTGAACAGACCCAGCGTAACGATGCGCACAAGCTGATTGAAGAGTGTATGATCCTGGCGAACATCTCGGCGGCACGTTTCGTTGAGAAAGCCAAAGAGCCTGCGCTGTTCCGTATTCACGACAAGCCAACCACGGAAGCTGTGACCTCGTTCCGCTCCGTGCTGGCTGAACTCGGTCTGGAGCTGCCTGGCGGTAATAAGCCTGAACCACGCGATTACGCCGAGCTGCTGGAATCGATCAGCGATCGTCCTGACGCGGAAATGCTGCAAACCATGCTGCTGCGCTCCATGAAGCAGGCGATTTACGATCCGGAAAACCGGGGCCACTTTGGTCTGGCGTTGCAGTCTTACGCGCACTTTACCTCGCCGATCCGCCGTTATCCGGATCTGTCCCTGCACCGTGCTATCAAGTATCTGCTGGCGCACGAGCAGGGTCACAAAGGCAACACGACAGAAACCGGGGGGTATCACTACTCCATGGAAGAGATGCTGCAACTGGGCCAGCACTGTTCCATGACCGAGCGTCGTGCGGATGAAGCGACGCGCGACGTGGCGGACTGGCTGAAGTGTGACTTTATGCTGGATCAGGTGGGTAACGTCTTTAAAGGCGTGATTGCCAGCGTCACCGGCTTTGGTTTCTTCGTTCGTCTGGATGAGCTGTTTATCGACGGTCTGGTGCACGTTTCCAGCCTCGATAACGATTACTACCGCTTCGACCAGGTCGGACAACGTCTGATCGGCGAATCCGGCGGCCAGACCTACCGTCTGGGCGATCGGGTAGAAGTGAAGGTTGAAGCCGTGAATATGGACGACCGTAAAATCGACTTCAGCCTCATCTCCAGCGAGCGCGCGCCGCGTAACGTCGGGAAAACCGAGCGTGAGAAAGCGAAAAAAGGCGGCAACGCTAAAGCGGGCGGCAAGCGACGTCAGGCAGGTAAAAGAGTAAACTTTGAGCCAGACAGCGCTTTCCGTGGCGAGAAGAAGCAAAAGCCCAAGGCGGCGAAAAAAGACGCCCGAAAAGCGAAAAAACCGTCGACTAAGACTCAAAAAATAGCGGCCGCGACCAAAGCGAAGCGTGCGGCGAAGAAACAGCAGGCGGAGTAATTTCCCCTCACCCTGACCCTCTCCCCAACGGGAGAGGGAAAATATTTATTATGAGAATCATCAATGAGTGAAATGATTTACGGCATCCACGCGGTGCAGGCCCTGCTGGAGCGCGCGCCGGAGCGTTTTCAGGAAGTTTTTATTCTGAAAGGGCGTGAAGACAAACGTCTGATGCCGCTGATCCACGCGCTGGAAGCGCAGGGCGTAGTGATCCAGCTGGCGAACCGCCAGTATCTGGATGAGAAAAGCGAAGGTGCTGTACACCAGGGCATTATCGCGCGCGTGAAGCCGGGCCGTCAGTATCAGGAGAACGATCTGCCCGATCTGATCGCTGAGCTGGATAACCCGTTCTTCCTGATCCTCGATGGCGTAACCGACCCGCACAACCTCGGCGCGTGCCTGCGTAGCGCCGATGCAGCAGGCGTGCATGCGGTGATTGTGCCGAAAGATCGCTCCGCGCAGCTGAACGCTACCGCTAAAAAAGTGGCCTGCGGCGCGGCGGAAAACGTTCCGTTGATCCGCGTCACCAACCTGGCGCGCACCATGCGTCTGTTGCAGGAAGAGAATATCTGGATCGTGGGAACAGCCGGTGAAGCGGATCACACCCTGTACCAGAGCAAAATGACCGGCCGTATGGCGCTGGTGATGGGTGCGGAAGGTGAAGGCATGCGTCGTCTGACGCGCGAGCACTGCGATGAGCTGATCAGCATCCCGATGGCGGGCAGCGTATCGTCCCTGAACGTTTCTGTTGCGACGGGTATCTGCCTGTTTGAAGCGGTGCGTCAGCGGGGGTAGATTGTGGTGCCGGGTGGCGGCTTCGCCTTACCCGGCCTACAAAGGCACGGTACCGTAGGCCCGGTAAGCGTAGCGCCACCGGGCATTAACTTCACTCCTCCAGTGACCGCAAATGGTCATCCTTTCTCAGCGTCATCAGCGCGAAAATACTCACCACCGCCGTTGCCATCACGTAATACGCCGGAATATCGAGGTTGCCCGTCTCTTTAATCAGCCCGGTAATAATCAGCCCCGCACAGCCGGAGAAGATTGCATTCGACAGAGAATAGGCCAGCCCCAGCCCGGTATAACGCACGCGCGTCGGAAACATCTCAGACAGCATGGCTGGCCCTGGCCCTGCCAGCATTCCTACCAGACCGCCCGCAATCAGCACCACAATCGCTTTGACCGCCAGCGTGCTGGACTCCGCCTGCAAAATTTTCAGCAGCGGCAGGGCGAGGATCAGCAGGAGCACGGTGGCGATAATCATCACCGTTCGCCGCCCGATCCTGTCGCTCAGCATGCCCGACGGAATGATCGTGAGCGCAAACCCAATGTTTGAAATCACCGCAATCAGCAGCGCCTGGTTAGAACCGGTATGCAGCGCAGATTGCAGATAGGTCGGCATAATCACCAGATAGGTATAACCCGCCGCAGACCAGACTATCACGCGGCCAATGCCCATCAGGATGGTTTTGAACGTGGCGGCGGTGCTGGCCTGGGTCACAACCGGTTTTTCCTGTTGCTTAACAAAGCTCGGCGTTTCTTCCATGCTTACCCGCAGCCATAGCGCGACCGCCCCCATCGGCAGCGCCAGGAAGAACGGAATACGCCAGCCCCAGTCGTGCAGGGCTTCAGGGGAAAGAAGAACAGAGAGCAACGCGACAATGCCTGCGCCCGCTAACAGCCCGAGCGCCACGGTGAAGGACTGCCATGCCCCGTAAAGACCGCGCTTGCCGCGCGGGGCGAACTCCGTCATCAACGAGACCGCACCGCCATACTCACCGCCCGCGAACAGTCCTTGTAGAATACGCAGGAGCGTCACGATCAGCGGCGCGGCAATCCCGATACTGGCGTAGACCGGTACAATGCCGATGGCAGCGGTGGCGAGCGTCATCAATACCAGCACAATAATCAGCGTCGGTTTGCGGCCAATCCTGTCGCCAATGCGGCCAAAGACCACTGCACCCAGCGGGCGGAAGAAGAAAGCGATGGCGAACGAGGCCCAGGTGAGGATCAGGCTGGTAAGCTCCGCTTCCCCCTCAAGCTGGAAGAAATTTCTGGCAATTACCGTTGCCAGAAAACCGTAGACCGCAAATTCATACCACTCGATAAAATTACCGATGGAGCCTGCAATTAATGCACGCTTGTGCGCATCCTGTTGCATAACGATCCTCACAAAAACGGGGTAAGAATAAATTATTCAGCATTAGTGAAGTAATGAAATAGTTTATTCTTATGTTCTGTGAGCTATTTCACGAATGATATCAACACGATCGTCATCGTGTGACCCCCCTCCCATGCAGCGTGCATGCCCTCTGTCCATACTTACCTTTAGTGCCAATGAAAGGAGGGAGACAGCATGCACTGGCAGACACATACCGTTTTTAATCAACCTGCACCGCTATCGAACAGCAACCTTTTTCTCTCGGATTGCGCCCTGCGTGATGCGGTGGTGCGCGAAGGGGCTGAGTGGGATATGGATCTTCTTGCCAGTATCGGACAACAGTTGGGTACGGCAGAGTCGCTGGAGCTGGGCAGGCTGGCGAACGTTAACCCGCCGGAACTGCTGCGTTATGACGCCACGGGAGAGCGGCTGGATGACGTCCGGTTTCATCCGGCATGGCATCTTCTGATGCAGGGGCTTTGCGCCAACCGGGTACACAACCTGGCGTGGGAGGAGGAAGCGCGGAAAGGCGCGTTCGTCGCCAGGGCCGCACGTTTTGTGCTTCATGCTCAGGTGGAGGCGGGAACGCTCTGCCCGGTGACCATGACCTTCGCCGCCACGCCGCTGTTACAACAATCGCTGCCCAAACCGTTCCATGACTGGTTAACGCCACTGATGAGCGATCGTTACGATCCCCATCTCGCGGCGGGGGCGCAAAAGCGCGGCCTGCTGATCGGCATGGGGATGACGGAAAAGCAGGGCGGTTCAGACGTGCTCAGCAATACCACCAAAGCAGAGAAATGCAGCGATGGCCACTACCGGCTGGTGGGCCACAAATGGTTTTTCTCCGTACCGCAAAGTGATGCGCATCTGGTGCTGGCGCAGGCGAAAGGTGGGCTGTCCTGCTTTTTTGTCCCGCGTTTCTTACCCGACGGGCAACGTAACGCCGTGCGTCTTGAACGTCTGAAGGACAAGCTCGGCAACCGCTCAAATGCCAGCAGTGAGGCGGAGTTCCTTGATGCGTCCGGCTGGCTGCTGGGCGAAGAGGGGGAAGGCGTCCGGCAAATTCTGAAGATGGGCGGGCTGACGCGCTTTGACTGCGCGCTTGGCAGCCACGGACTGATGCGGCGTGCGCTCTCGGTGGCGCTTTATCATGCCCATCAGCGGCAGACCTTCGGCAAAAATCTGATTGACCAGCCGTTAATGCGCGAGGTACTAAGCCGTATGGCGCTGATGCTGGAGGGGCATACGGCACTGCTGTTCCGACTCGCCCGGGCGTGGGACAACCGCACCGATCCGCAGGAAGCTGCATGGGCGCGGCTGTTCACCCCGACGGCAAAATACAGCATCTGCAAAGCGGGTATACCGTTTGTGGCAGAGGCGATGGAGGTGCTGGGCGGCGCAGGCTATTGCGAAGAGAGTGAGCTTCCGCGGTTGTACCGTGAAATGCCCGTCAACAGCATCTGGGAAGGCTCCGGCAATATTATGTGCCTGGATGTTCTGCGCGTGCTGGCGAAGCAGTCGGGCATTCTCGACCTGCTCACCGAGGATTTTGCGCAGGTAAAAGGCCAGGACAGACACTTCGATCGCAGCTGGCGGCAGCTACAGCAGAAGCTGCGTAAACCGCAGGAAGCGCAGGGCAGGGAGATTGCGCAGCAGCTCTTTTTGCTGGGGGCCGGAAGCCAGATGCTGCGGCACGCATCGCCGCCCGTGGCGCAGGCGTGGTGCCGCATGATGCTGGATACCCGCGGCGGTACGCTGATGAGCGAGCAGGTGCAAAACGACCTGCTGCTGCGCGCCACGGGCCGGGTCGGTTAAGCTTTCAGCTGGAACAGGCTCACCAGACGGGTGAGATGTGACCCCTTCTCGCGCAGCGTCTGTGCCGTTTGCTCGCTGCGTGAGATGCGATCGGCATTGATGTGCGATGCCTCACCGATGTGCGTCATCGCCAGATTCACCTGGCCAATCCCCGCAGACTGCTCGCGGGAGGCGTGGTTGATCCCGGTGACAAGCTGGCTGATGTTATCGATATGAACAATGATGGCATCCATCGCCAGACGCGTCTGCTCAGACAGCGCATGGCCTTCGCTCACCTTGTTCAGCGTGTCGCCAATCAGCTGTTCAATCTCTTTTACCGCGTTGGCGCTGCGTGCCGCCAGGGCGCGCACCTCTTGCGCCACCACTGCGAAGCCTTTGCCGTGCTCGCCCGCTCGCGCCGCTTCAACCGCCGCATTGAGCGCCAGAATGTTGGTCTGGAAGGCGATGGACTCAATCACGCGGGTGATGTCTTCAATGCGTTTCGATGCGTCGCGAATATCATCCATGGTAGAGACAGCGTGAGTCACCGTCTCTCCACCCTGATGTACCGCGCGCGAGGTTTCACCCACCAACTGCTGCGTTTGTTCCATGTTGGCAGCATTTTGCTGCACGGTAGCGGCTAATTGCTCCATGCTGGCGGAGGTCTCCTCAACGCTGCTGGCCTGCTTGTTGATCTGCTCAGAGATCTCCCCGGTGTCTGAAGCCAGCGCGTTAGTTCCCAGATGGATCTCGCTTGCGGCCTCGCGGACCTGCAACACAATTTTTTGCAGGCCGCCCCCGATCCCGTTGATGGCGTCAATCAGCTGCCCGACTTCATCCTGGCGGGTTACCGGCAGGCTGGCGCGCAGATCGCCTGCGGCATACTGCCGGGCAAGTGCGATCACCGCGCGCAGCGGACGGGTTAGCATCCGGCGAATGAGGATCACGAACAGGCCTGCGAAGAGCGCGGATAACACCACGCCTGCCATCAGGAAGCGATCGCGCAGCGTAGTGACGCTTGAAAGCAGTACGGCTTTATCCACTTCACCCACGATGGTCCAGTTCCAGCCCGGCAGCGGCGTGTAGGCCACCTTGAGCGTACGGCCATCCGCGCTCACGCGTTCCAGCGTACCTGCCTTATCACTCAGTAGCTGCTGCTGTGTCGCCGTGTCCCAGTTGGGCAGTTTGCCCTCTTCGCTGGCATGGAACAGATACTGTCCGCGCGTTTTGCCGTTGCTGCGGTCCAGCACAAAGAAGTGGCCGCTCTCGCCCAGACGACGGTTAAGGATTTTCTCGCGCATGACGTTCCACGAATGGGTGATGTCCACGCCGACAAAGATAATCCCGATAACCTGACCTTCCGCATTCTTAACAGGCTGGTACTGCGTGATATAACGCTTGCCGAACAACAGCGCGAGGCCACGATAGACCTCCCCTCTGGTGACAGCCGCAAATGCCGGGCTGGTGGTATCAAGAACGGTTCCGATGGCGCGGTCGCCATTCTCTTTACGCAGCGATGTAGCCACGCGGATAAAATCGTTACCGCTACGGACAAACAGCGTCGAGATGGCCCCCGTACGGCTCAGGAAGTCATCAGAAAGCGTATTGTTTTCATGCAACACCGTTTCGCCGCCTTTCAGCAGAGGAACGGTAAGCCCGTTTATGGTCCGGCTCTGGCTGCTGTCGCGGGTCAGCGGCTGTGGCAAAAAGGTGGTGAACAGACGGGTATAGCTTTCAACCTCTTCGCTCAGGCTGGTGTTGAACATTTGCACCATATCCACCATGCCGGTGGATTGATTATGCAGGTCTTCAACCGCAAGATCTTCAAGCTGCTGGCTAGCGTTATGGCTCAACAGGAAAGTGAACAGCAAAAAAAGCGTGGCGACACTCGCACCTGTTAGCAGCGATAGCTTCGTGCCCAGACCTGCCCGGCGGAAAAAGGTGATCATAAATTGCTCATTATTGAAAAGTGATGGCTGTTCAACGGCAGAGCGGAGAGAACGTTTATCTGTTTAATGTAACTGGATGTTACGCTTTTGTTTTTATTTGGTTTTGTGAGGGATAAAAAATTTGCAAAAGTGAAAAGCCACTAAAATTAAGTGGCTTTTATCAGAAGGGATTATGCATACAGAATGGCCTGCACACGCCAGTGATTTACATGGTGATCTTCCTGCATCTGGACGATGCGATACCAGGATGCGCCCTGTTCATCGGCCTTCAGGGCGACGACACGTTCAACGTCTTGCGGACTCCCCGTGATATTATTGACGGAGATCTGACCAATCTCGTTCAGGCCCGTGACGCAATCCGCGCTGGCAAATTCGGCCGACTGCGCCGTGGTGCTCAGCAGGCCCGCTGAAAGCATTAGCGTCGTTAAAGCAAGGGTTCGTTTCATCGTCAGCTCCTTTTCACGTGTCTCCGGTATCCGCCGGGCAATCCTTCGCGAATAAACTCATTTCCATTGTCGCTGGCATGGAGTTTATTGTGGACAGGAAAATGTCTACGGACGCAAAGCAGTGTAAAGGTCATTCAAATGATGATGATTATTTCCGGTACAAAATGCCCTGCGCGTACCACTGTCCCGTAATAATGGTTTCATCAATCATTGTGATGACGTAATAATCTGCTTTTGCGGCAACGGCCTGTGCTTCAATTGCGTCTTCTGCATCATCCGGTGAACCACGAACCATCGCGGATACGGTACCCAGGCGTTGTAATCCTTCTGTCTGATTACGACGAATTTCCTGAGGATGATCGGTAACCGGCGGCGCCGGTTCTGGCGTACCCTGCAATACGGAACATCCGCTGAGCAGTGAGACCAGCAATAAAGCGGTAAGCCTGCGCATAAACCTGTCTCTTTTCCTGATAGCCATAGTGTAGTTGTCTGCGAATTTAGTTTTGGGGGAATGTTCCCGAAGTGTTATCTGGGACGTAGATTTCGAATGAAAATATCGTGAAACCGTAATCCAGCTCTCAACATTATGAATCATTCATCAGCACAGGATCGACAATGATTGAAATTGAAACTCACCAGCTGAGTGAGCATGAGATCATCCATGCTTTCCCGGCTGGTAAAGGTGAGCAGCCGCTGCCCACGGTAGTTTTCTATCATGGCTTTCTCTCCTCGAAGCTGGTCTACAGCTATTTTGCCGTCGCGCTGGCGCAGGCCGGTTTCCGGGTGGTCATGCCGGATGCGCCGAATCATGGGGCACGCTTTACGGGCGATGAGCAGGCGCGGCTGGGGCTGTTCTGGCAAACGCTGCACGGCAATCTGACGGAGTTTGCCGGGCTGCGTGACGCGCTCTTACAGGCCGGGCTGGTGGAGGGGAAACGGCTGGCGGTCGCTGGGGCATCAATGGGAGGAATGACGGCGCTGGGGATCATGTCCAGGCATCCGGAGGTGACGTCCGTGGCTTGCCTGATGGGATCGGGCTACTTTACGTCACTGGCAAAGACGCTGTTCCCGCCGCAGGCCCCTCAGGAGATTGAAGCCCTGTTGTCTGAATGGGACGTCAGCCATGCGCTTGCGCAACTGGCCGATCGTCCGCTGCTGCTGTGGCATGGCGACGCCGACGACGTTGTACCGCCCGGCGAAACGTTCCGTCTGCAACAGGCGCTACAGCGTGAAGGGCTGGACAGCAATCTGACCTGCCTGTGGGGAGCTGGCGTCCGGCACCGTATTACGCCGGCAGCGCTGGAATCAACCGTGGAATTCTTCCGTCAACACCTTTAAACGCGCAGCACCGTGACACCCTGATCCTCCAGCTTGCTGAGGATCTCGGGGTTAGCGTTTTTGCCGGTGATCACCATGCTGATTTGCTCGGCGCGGCTGAAAAGCATGCCAGCGCGTTCACCGACCTTGCTGCTGTCGACCAGCACCACCAGCTTGCCCACCACGTTAAGCATATTCTGCTCTGCCATAGCGGTAAGCATATCGGTTTTATACAGGCCATCTGCCGTCAGGCCTTTGCCGCTGGTAAACATCCAGTGCCCGGCGTAGAGACTGTTTTCACTGTCCTGCGGGCTCAGGGTGATGGACTGGCTCTTGTTGTACTGGCCGCCCATGATCACCACGCTTTCATGTTCCTGGTCAATGAGATAGTTGGCCAGCGGCAAATAGTTGGTGATGATTTGCACCGGCTTGCCGCACATCTCGCGGCCCAGTAAGAACGCCGTCGAACCGCAGTTGATCACCACGCTTTCTCCAGGATTGACCAGCTGTGATGCCGCTCTGGCAATCCGCACCTTTTCATCGTGATTCTGCGCCTGGTGGATGTTCATCGGCGTCCAGCGTGGGCGCTGCTGGCTGATGGCCTCTGCGCCGTTGCGGACTTTTTTAAGTTTGCCGCTCTCATCCAGCTTGTTGATGTCCCGCCGCGCGGTGGCGGGGGAGATCCCTAAACGTTCGATCACTTTCTCGACGGTGATAAACCCTGTTTGCGCCAGGAGTTCCAGTAAAATTTGATGCCGTTGCGCTTCCGTCATGAGCTATTCCGATAAGAATTGATTTGAAAAGATGATATTTGAAATAGCGTGAAATTACTAAAATAAAAATGACATCGCCAGACGCAGGGTCTGGCGATGGAGCCTCGGAATCAGAGGAAGGACTTGAACGGCAGGTCTGGTTCAATCGTGAAGCAATCATCGAAACCACGCGGGTAGTGGTACTCAAGATTGTCTTTATCCAGCGGCCAGGTGAACTTGCCGCCAACCTGCCAGATGAACGGCTTGAAGCCATACTTGAGGCGGTCTTTTTTCATCTCCCACAGGACGCGAATCTCTTGCGGGTCGGCCTGGAAGTTTGACCAGATATCGTGGTGGAACGGGATCACCACTTTGGTGTTCAACGCTTCGGCCATGCGCAGCATGTCCGCGCTGGTCATTTTGTCGGTGATCCCGCGCGGGTTTTCACCGTAGGATCCCAGCGCCACGTCAATCTGGTGCTCGTTACCGTGCTTCGCGTAGTAGTTGGAGTAGTGGGAGTCGCCGCTGTGATACAGGGAACCGCCAGGCGTTTTGAACAGGTAGTTCACCGCGCGCTCGTCCATGCCGTCTGGCAGCACGCCTGCGGCTTTCTGGTCGGCTGGCAGGGTGATCAGCGCGGTACGGTCAAAGGCATCCAGCGCATGAATTTCGATGTCTTTGATTTTCACCACGTCGCCTGGCTTCATCACGATGCAGCGCTCTTTTGGCACGCCCCAGCCAATCCACAAATCCACGCAGGTCTGTGGCCCGATAAACGGTACGTCGTCCGCGCAGTTTTGCATGACCGCTGCCGCCACGTTCACGTCGATATGATCGTTGTGATCGTGGGTAGAGAGAACGGCGTCGATCTGGCGAATGGCAAAAGGATCAAGCACAAAAGGCGTGGTGCGCAGGTTCGGCTGAAGTTTTTCCACGCCAGCCATACGCTGCATCTGGTGGCCTTTTTTCATCAGCGGATTACCATGGCTCTGTTTGCCGGTGCCGCACCAGAAATCAACGCAAATGTTGGCGCCACCTTCTGATTTCAGCCAGATGCCGGTGCAGCCCAGCCACCACATCGCAAATGTGCCAGGAGCAACCTGTTCCTGCTCGATCTCTTCGTTCAGCCAGCTGCCCCACTCCGGAAAGGTACTCAGAATCCATGATTCACGGGTGATGGTTTTCACTTTACTCATCGTTTGACTCCTGGGTTTAATCAAAAGTAATCATGCTGTGATTTGTTGTGATTAATGCTGTCACTCTTTGAACCGATTTGCAATGGCTATCTTACGGAAAATTCCCCTCGTCACATCACAGAAAAAACGTCATGACGTTGTTAAGATAACCGCTATCTATAGTTAATTGTATGAATATTAAGAATTTATTTATTGGACTGGAACGGTAGTGAAAATCATTACTAACAGCGTGGAAATAAATTGCGTGATGCGTCACAAATAATCAAATGCAATCTTGTGATGATTATTTGTGATTAATAGAGTGAGGGCACCAACCACACAGGGATTGCCCCTCGTGTTCTCATTTTCTGGAGAGAGTTATGGAGATCCTCTACAACGTCTTTACCGTTTTCTTTAATCAGGTAATGACCAACGCCCCGCTGTTGCTGGGTATCGTGACGTGCCTGGGGTACATCCTGCTGCGCAAAAGCGTCAGCGTGATTATCAAAGGCACCATCAAAACCATCATTGGTTTTATGTTGTTGCAGGCGGGGTCTGGCATTCTGACCAGCACGTTTAAGCCGGTCGTTGCCAAAATGTCCGAGGTGTACGGCATTAACGGCGCCATCTCTGACACTTACGCGTCTATGATGGCCACCATCGATCGCATGGGAGATGCGTACAGCTGGGTTGGGTATGCGGTACTGCTCGCGCTGGCGCTGAACATCATTTACGTGCTCCTGCGCCGCATCACCGGTATTCGCACCATCATGCTCACCGGGCACATCATGTTCCAGCAGGCGGGGCTGATTGCGGTTTCTCTCTATATCTTCGGCTACCCAATGTGGACCACGGTCATCTGCACGGCAGTGCTGGTCTCGCTTTACTGGGGCATCACCTCCAACATGATGTATAAGCCAACGCAGGACGTCACTGACGGCTGCGGCTTCTCCATCGGTCACCAGCAGCAGTTCGCCTCCTGGATTGCTTATAAAGTTGCGCCGTACCTGGGTAAAAAAGAGGAGAGCGTTGAAGACCTCAAATTGCCTGGCTGGCTGAATATCTTCCACGACAACATCGTCTCCACGGCGATTGTGATGACTATCTTCTTCGGTGCCATCCTGCTCTCCTTTGGCATTGACGTGGTGCAGGCGATGGCGGGTAAAACCCACTGGACGGTCTATATCCTGCAAACCGGTTTCTCCTTCGCGGTAGCGATTTTCATCATCACCCAGGGCGTGCGTATGTTTGTCGCCGAACTGTCCGAGGCCTTCAACGGCATCTCCCAGCGTCTGATCCCTGGCGCGGTGCTGGCGATTGACTGTGCGGCTATCTATAGCTTTGCGCCAAACGCCGTCGTCTGGGGCTTTATGTGGGGCACCATCGGCCAGCTGATTGCGGTCGGCATCCTGGTGGGCTGCGGCTCCTCAATCCTGATTATTCCTGGCTTTATCCCGATGTTCTTCTCCAATGCCACTATCGGCGTGTTTGCTAACCACTTCGGCGGATGGCGCGCGGCGCTCAAGATCTGCCTGGTGATGGGCATGGTTGAAATCTTCGGGTGCGTGTGGGCGGTCAAGCTCACCGGCATGAGCGCCTGGATGGGCATGGCGGACTGGTCAATCCTGGCGCCGCCGATGATGCAGGGCTTTGCGTCCGTCGGGCTGGTCTTTATGGCCGTCATCATCCTGATTGCACTGACTTATATGTTCTTCGCTGGCCGTTCGCTGCGAGCTGAAGAAGATGCGGAAAAACAAACAGCAGAAGTTTCTGCTCACTAAGGAGTTTCGATTATGACCGTACGTATCCTGGCTGTGTGTGGCAATGGGCAAGGAAGCTCCATGATCATGAAAATGAAAGTGGATCAGTTTTTAACCCAGTCAAACATTGACCACACGGTGAACAGCTGCGCAGTGGGTGAATACAAAAGTGAACTGAACGGCGCGGACATCATCATCGCCTCAACGCACATTGCCGGTGAGATTAGCGTCTCGGGGAACAAATATGTGGTAGGCGTACGCAATATGCTGTCGCCTGCGGATTTTGGGCCAAAACTGCTGGAAGTGATCAAAGAACACTTCCCACAAGACGTGAAGTGAGGACGCCACATGAAACTACGTGATTCGCTGGCAGAGAATAACTCCATCCTTTTACAGGCCGAAGCCAGCACCTGGCAGGAAGCGGTGAAGCTGAGCGTGGACCTGCTGGTTAAGGCGGACGTTGTCGAGCCGCGTTATTACCAGGCCATTCTGGATGGCGTGGCGCAGTTTGGACCCTATTTTGTGATTGCCCCGGGGCTGGCTATGCCGCATGGCCGTCCGGAAGAAGGCGTCAAGAAAACCGGTTTTGCGCTGGTGACATTGAAAAAACCACTGGTGTTCAACCACGAAGATAACGACCCGGTCGACATTCTGATCACCATGGCGGCTGTCGATGCCAACACCCACCAGGAGGTGGGGATCATGCAGATCGTCAATCTGTTTGAGGACGAAGCCAACTTTGACCGTTTACGCGCCTGCCGTACCGCGCAGGACGTGCTGGATTTAATTGATAACGCCACTGCGGCGGCCGTTTAAGAGGAATTGAAAATGTCATTACCAATGTTGCAGGTCGCGCTGGATAACCAGACTCTGTCTCACGCTTACGAAACCACCCGTCTGATTGCGGAAGAGGTGGACATCATCGAAGTCGGTACCATTCTGTGCGTGGGCGAAGGCGTTCGTGCGGTTCGTGACCTGAAGGCGCTCTATCCGCATAAAATCGTGCTGGCGGATGCCAAAATCGCTGATGCGGGCAAAATCCTTTCCCGCATGTGCTTTGAAGCCAACGCCGACTGGGTCACCGTGATCTGCTGTGCGGATATCAACACCGCCAAAGGCGCGCTGGACGTGGCAAAAGAGTTCAACGGCGACGTGCAGATTGAACTGACCGGTTTCTGGACCTGGGAGCAGGCGCAGGAGTGGCGCGACGCGGGTATACAGCAGGTGGTGTATCACCGCAGCCGTGATGCGCAGGCCGCAGGCGTGGCGTGGGGCGAAGCCGATATCAGCGCGATTAAACGCCTGGCGGATATGGGTTTCAAAGTGACCGTCACCGGTGGCCTGGCGCTGGAAGATCTGCCGCTGTTCAAAGGTATTCCAATCCACGTCTTTATTGCTGGCCGCAGCATTCGCGACGCGGAATCTCCGGTGGAAGCGGCGCGTCAGTTCAAACGCTCAATCGCTCAGCTTTGGGGCTAAGGAGCGGGTATGTTGTCAAAACAGGTCCCGCTTGGCATCTATGAAAAGGCACTCCCTGCGGGGGAGTGCTGGCTGGAGCGGTTACAGCTGGCGAAGCAGCTGGGTTTCGATTTTGTCGAAATGTCGGTGGATGAGACGGACGAGCGGCTTGCTCGCCTTGACTGGAGTCGCGAACAGCGTCTGGCGCTGGTGAGCGCCATTGCCGAAACCGGCGTGCGCGTGCCATCCATGTGCCTGAGTGCTCACCGTCGTTTTCCGCTTGGCAGCGAAGATGACGCCGTACGCGCCGAAGGGCTGGAGATCATGCGTAAAGCCATTCGCTTTGCACAGGATGTCGGCATCCGCGTGATCCAGCTCGCCGGGTATGATGTTTACTACCAGGAAGCCAACGATGAAACGCGTCGTCGTTTTCGTGACGGCCTGAAAGAGAGCGTTGAGATGGCAAGCCGTGCGCAGGTGACGCTGGCGATGGAGATCATGGATTATCCGTTGATGAACTCCATCAGCAAGGCGCTGGGCTACGCGCACTATCTGAACAACCCGTGGTTCCAGCTTTATCCGGATATCGGCAACCTGTCGGCATGGGATAACGACGTACAGATGGAGCTACAGGCGGGCATCGGGCATATCGTGGCGGTACACGTCAAAGATACCCGTCCCGGCGTGTTTAAAAACGTTCCGTTCGGCACCGGGGTGGTGGATTTCGAACGGTGTTTCCAGACGCTCAAACAGACAGGTTATTGCGGGCCTTACCTGATTGAGATGTGGAGTGAAACCGCGGACGACCCGGCGGCAGAAGTGGCGAAAGCACGAGACTGGGTGCGCGAGCGCATGGCACGGGCAGGCCTGATGGAGGCGGAACATGCTTAAGCTGAAACAGCAGGTCTTTGAGGCCAATATGGATCTCCCGCGCTATGGTCTGGTGACGTTTACCTGGGGCAACGTAAGCGCCATCGATCGCGAGCAGGGGCTGGTGGTGATTAAGCCGAGCGGCGTGGCCTATGACGCCATGAACGTGGACGATATGGTGGTGGTTGATCTTGAAGGAAACGTCGTTGAAGGCAAATGGCGTCCTTCTTCAGATACGGCAACCCATCTGGCGCTGTACCAGCGTTACCCGTCCCTTGGCGGGGTCGTGCATACCCACTCCACGCACGCCACCGCCTGGGCACAGGCAGGGCTGGCAATCCCGGCGCTGGGCACGACGCATGCGGATTACTTCTTTGGCGATATTCCCTGCACGCGAGCGTTAACGCAGGCTGAGGTCGAAGGCGAGTACGAACTTAACACCGGCAGAGTCATTATCGAAACGCTGGGTGAGACGGAACCACTGCATACACCAGGTATTGTGGTGTATCAGCACGGGCCGTTCTCCTGGGGTAAAGATGCGCATGACGCCGTGCATAACGCGGTGGTCATGGAAGAGGTGGCTCGAATGGCGTGGATTGCGCGCGGCATTAACCCACAGCTTCAGGGCATCGATGATTACCTGATGAACAAGCATTTCATGCGTAAGCACGGCCCGAATGCTTATTACGGGCAGAAGTGAATAAGTGCTCTGGAATACCGAAACAGTTGTAACCGGTGGTATTCCGGAGCCATTCATAAAAAAGCCCCCGGGCAGGGGGCGAGTTATATATTAATTTGATTTTATTTGGCTTTCCTGGTGCTGGCGATAAGCGTTACTGGTAAATATCTGCACTGGCGTGCATATTGCCATTGCTCCCGGGCTCGCGTGTCAGTATGACGTGATAATATTTCGCGCCCTGTGCATCGGTTTCTTCATTAAGCGCCTGATCTGCTTCACTTTCAGTGGCGAAGTTATGATTGATGTAAATAACGCCTAAGCTCTGCACATCATCCATGTTTCTGGCCTGTCGGCTGTCTATCTTGATGGCTGCCATCGCGTTTGCACTGAGCAAAAGCGCAGCCAAAATGGCGGTTGCGATTCTTTTCATGATTTGCGCTCCACGACTGCGTGCTGTGATACGGGGTAATGCTCTCCTTCTCTGTTTCTCGGGGTTCTGATTAAAGTGTAATCGCTACTCTGATTGCGATGGATGACCATTTCTGATGGTGTTGTTCAAAAAAACAGCGCTTCAGATACGAGCGATTTTAAATCACCCACTTAGAACAGCTTTACCCTTTGTGCGAATTATTTGTGCGATCGGCTTGAGTTTCCGGGGGCGCGCAAGTATTATGACGCGTCAATTTTTCAGCCGACCTTTAACACGTTCCTTGCCTCCCCGGGCCTCGGCTGACCCAGACAGGAGGCTGAATAATCCGTAAGGAGCAATTCGATGCGTCATTACGAAATCGTTTTTATGGTCCACCCTGACCAGAGCGAACAGGTTCCGGGTATGATCGAGCGTTACTCTGCTGCCATCACTGGTGCAGAAGGCACGATCCACCGTCTGGAAGACTGGGGCCGCCGTCAGCTGGCTTACCCGATCAACAAACTGCACAAAGCTCACTACGTTCTGATGAACGTTGAAGCTCCGCAGGAAGTGATCGATGAGCTGGAAACTACCTTCCGCTTCAACGATGCCGTTATCCGCAGCATGGTTATGCGTACCAAACACGCAGTGACCGAAGCATCTCCGATGGTTAAAGCGAAAGACGAGCGCCGTGAGCGTCGCGATGATTTCGCAAACGAAACCGCAGATGATTCTGATGCTGGGGATTCTGAAGAGTAATTTCTGATGACCAACCGTCTGGTGTTGTCCGGCACCGTGTGCAGGACCCCCCTTCGAAAGGTCAGCCCATCAGGAATTCCGCATTGCCAGTTCGTGCTTGAGCATCGTTCTGTGCAAGAGGAAGCCGGGTTTCACCGGCAGGCGTGGTGCCAAATGCCCGTTATTATTAGCGGACACGAAAACCAGGCCATTACTCACAGTTTAACGGTCGGTAGCGCAGTAATCGTTCAGGGGTTCATCTCTTGCCACAAGGCAAAGAACGGCCTGAGCAAAATGGTTCTGCATGCCGAGCAGATTGATTTGATAGATTCTGGAGACTAGCCATATGGCACGTTATTTCCGTCGTCGCAAGTTCTGCCGTTTCACCGCGGAAGGCGTTCAAGAGATCGACTATAAAGATATCGCAACGCTGAAAAACTACATCACCGAAAGCGGTAAGATTGTCCCAAGCCGTATCACCGGTACTCGTGCAAAATATCAGCGTCAGCTGGCTCGCGCTATCAAACGCGCTCGCTACCTGTCTCTGCTGCCGTACACTGATCGTCATCAGTAATCGGGCACGGTCCATTAATACGACTTTAAGAGGATAAGGTAATGCAAGTTATTCTGCTTGATAAAGTAGCAAACCTGGGCAGCCTGGGTGATCAGGTAAACGTTAAAGCGGGTTACGCTCGTAACTTCCTGGTTCCACAGGGTAAAGCTGTTCCAGCTACTAAGAAAAACGTAGAGTTTTTCGAAGCACGTCGTGCTGAACTGGAAGCCAAACTGGCTGACGTTCTGGCGGCTGCTAACGCTCGCGCTGAAGCAATCAACGCACTGGGCACCGTTACTATCGCGTCTAAAGCTGGCGACGAAGGTAAACTGTTCGGTTCCATCGGTACCCGCGATATCGCTGATGCAGTTACTGCGGCAGGCGTTAAAGTGGCTAAGAGCGAAGTTCGCATGCCGAACGGCGTTCTGCGTACCACTGGTGAGCACGAAGTTGACTTCCAGGTTCACAGCGAAGTGTTCGCTAAACTGGTTGTTAACGTAGTAGCTGAGTAATTTTTTACTCTGCTCACGTCGAAGCGCCGGCCTTGTGCCGGCGTTTTGCTTTTTAGCGTGACCCTGCATCATCTTTTGTGCTTGTAAGGTCGCTATTCCTCACGCATTCTCTGATAATAAATTGAAACGCAATTTTATTTATGAGAGTCGTCATGGATACCGCTCTGCCCACGCCCGTCTTTGCCCGTCGACATGTGGCCTATGCCTGCGCCACGCTCTGCTGTCTGCTTTGGGGAAGCTCATACCCGGCCATTAAAAGTGGCTACGAACTCTTTCAGATCGCGACCGACGATATCCCCTCCAAAGTCGTTTTTGCCGGATACCGTTTTCTGTTTGCCGGTGCGTTGCTGCTGCTTTTTGCCCTTGCCCAACGAAAACCGATTGGCAGGCTCACGCCAACGCAGTATGGCCAGCTCACGATCCTCGGGCTGACCCAGACCACCATCCAGTACACCTTCTTTTATATCGGCCTGGCCTACACGACCGGGGTGAACGGCTCCATCATGAATGCCACCGGCACCTTCTTCAGCGTGCTGCTGGCGCACTTTATCTACCATAATGACAAGCTCAGCTATAACAAAACGCTGGGTTGTGTTCTCGGCTTTGCCGGGGTGATGCTGGTGAACTTCCACAGCGGATTAAGTGATTTCCAGTTTGTCTGGCAAGGAGACGGATTTGTGGTGCTGGCAGCCTTTGTTCTCTCTGCCGCCACGCTTTACGGGAAACGCATTTCCCAGACCGTGGACCCGACGGTGATGACGGGCTGGCAACTGGGGATAGGCGGGGCGGTACTGTTGGCGGGCGGCTATGCCACGGGCGGGACGCTGGAAGTGCACAGCATGAAGGCCGTCGCCGTGCTGGGGTATCTTACGCTGCTCTCATCCGTGGCGTTCGCCCTGTGGAGCGCGCTGCTGAAAGTGAACCGCGTGAGTATGATTGCCCCGTTCAACTTTGTCATTCCTGTAGCAGGGACGGTGCTTTCCGCCATCTTCCTCGGCGAAAACATTCTGGACATCAAATACGCGATTGCGCTGGTGCTGGTCTGCTCGGGGATCTGGTGGGTGAATAAGCGGCGTGCCTGAGAACAACAGTGCCGGGTGGCGGCTTCGCCTTACCCGGCCTGGGCCCTTAACGTGCTCTGATAAAACTGCCGTCCGGCTGACGGGTAAACAGCACCTGCTGGCCATTCCCCGTGTCAATCGTCAGCCCGGTTACCACGCCGCTGGCATTCTGGCGGATTTGCACCATCTGACCATTTTGCAGATTGCTCAGCGGTTTGCCTGCCCCTTCGACCTGCGCCATGGCATACACATCCGTGGCGGGCAGATTGTGATCGCGGAACAGTTGGGCAAGGGTTTTCCCTGGCTCTACGCGATACGAACGCCACTGCTGCTCAATGCCGGTGGGCTGTTGCGCCTGTGGCGCTGAAGGGGCGGCGGCCTGCTCCTGATCTTCCTGAACGGGTTCAGGTTCAACCGGCGCAACCTGGCCCGGATCGTTAGATGGCGTGACCAGCTGCGTCTGCATCGGCTGTGAATCAGGCTGCGGCTGGCTTTGCGACTGGATATCCAGCTCAGCATTCCGGCTGACCGGCGCGGTATCAACGTTGTCACTGCCGGAAGGAAGCAGGAAGCCGATGACGATCAGCAGCGCGCCGATGATAATGCCTCTGCGGTGCAAAGGCGGCAGCGGGTCCATGATGCGAAAGTTATCCGGCGCATGCCAGATTTTCGCCAGGGTAGGTTTCAGTTCAAATCGCCCGGGCATGGCTCTCCTCCTGCTCCGCGTCTTTTTATCCTGTCCTGAGAAGTGTAGTTTGCTAACTGCCTGATGGGCGTAACAAAGCCAGCTTTCGTGACATATATTTGGGAAAATCCTGACGGCTACTATTGTTTCCGTTTCGTCGCAGTTTGTCACCTTTACTTCAGACAAAGTTTTACCCATAAGGGCATGGCTGATATGCTGCCCGCTACTTTAAATGTGATGGAAGGAAACCCCATGACCACCCCGACTTTTGACACTATCGAAGCGCAGGCAAGCTACGGCATCGGCTTGCAGGTAGGACAGCAACTGAGCGAATCCGGCCTGGAAGGTCTGTTACCGGAAGCGCTGGTGGCGGGTATCGCTGATGCGCTGGAAGGCAAGCAGCCTGCTGTGCCGGTTGACGTTGTGCACCGTGCGCTGCGTGAAATCCATGAACGTGCTGACGCAGTACGTCGCGCGCGTTTCGAAGAGATGGCGGCAGAAGGCGTGAAATATCTGGAAGAGAACCGTGAGCGTGAAGGCGTGAACAGCACCGAGTCCGGCTTGCAGTTCCGCGTAATCAATCAGGGTGATGGCGCAATCCCGGCGCGTACCGACCACGTTCGCGTGCACTACACCGGTAAGCTGATCGACGGTACTGTGTTCGACAGCTCCGTTGCGCGTGGCGAACCGGCTGAATTCCCGGTCAACGGCGTTATCGCGGGTTGGATCGAAGCCCTGACCCTGATGCCAGTAGGTTCCAAATGGGAACTGACTATCCCGCATAACCTGGCTTACGGCGAGCGTGGCGCTGGTGCGTCCATTCCGCCATTCAGCACCCTGGTGTTTGAAGTCGAGCTGCTGGAAATCCTGTAATCGGAATTTCTTATTTTCCTCTCTCCGGTCCGGGGAGAGGAAAAGAGTGATAAAACCTAGAGTTACGACGGAATCAACATTTTGTATTGCAAACGAAACTGTTACGTGTATTTTTGTGAGCTGTTTCGCGCTGTATGAGTGATATGACACTCACTTTCAACATATTATTAACATAATATTCAAATCATAGTATTCATCCCGCCGATTCTTACCTACTATCGATATGCCCTTACACAGGGTCCGTCATTTATTTGGCGTATTTAAAGGCCAGAAGAGCCTTAACAACACAGACAGGCATAAACAGGAAAATATAACATGGTAGATCAGGTCAAAGTCGCCGCCGCAGAAGAGGCGACGTCTGAACAGTCGCTACGGCGTAATCTCACAAACCGTCATATACAGCTTATTGCCATTGGGGGAGCCATCGGCACCGGGCTGTTTATGGGATCGGGCAAAACCATCAGTCTTGCCGGCCCGTCGATCATCTTCGTTTACATGATCATCGGTTTTATGCTCTTTTTCGTGATGCGAGCAATGGGTGAATTGCTGCTCTCGAATCTCGAATACAAATCCTTCAGTGACTTCGCGTCAGACCTGCTCGGTCCGTGGGCGGGCTATTTTACCGGCTGGACCTACTGGTTCTGCTGGGTGGTTACCGGCATGGCGGATGTTGTCGCTATTACGGCCTACGCTCAATTCTGGTTCCCCGGTCTGTCGGACTGGGTGGCCTCGCTGGCGGTGATTGTTCTGCTGCTGAGCCTTAACCTCGCCACCGTTAAAATGTTCGGTGAGATGGAGTTCTGGTTCGCCATGATCAAAATCGTCGCCATCGTCGCACTGATTGTCGTCGGGCTGGTGATGGTGCTGACGCACTTCCAGTCGCCGACCGGTGTTCAGGCTTCGTTTGCCCATCTGTGGAATGACGGCGGCTGGTTCCCGAAAGGTATCAGCGGTTTCTTTGCCGGTTTCCAGATTGCGGTGTTTGCATTTGTGGGGATTGAGCTGGTGGGCACCACGGCGGCGGAAACCAAAGATCCGGAGAAATCCCTGCCGCGCGCCATCAACTCCATTCCGCTGCGTATCATCATGTTCTACGTCTTTGCGCTGATTATCATCATGTCCGTGACGCCGTGGAGTTCGGTGGTGCCAACTAAGAGTCCGTTCGTTGAGCTGTTCGTACTGGTGGGGCTGCCTGCGGCGGCGAGCCTGATTAACTTCGTGGTGCTGACCTCTGCGGCCTCTTCCGCGAACAGCGGCGTGTTCTCAACCAGCCGTATGCTGTTCGGTCTGGCGCAGGAGGGCGTTGCCCCGAGCGCGTTTGCCAAACTGTCTAAACGCGCTGTACCAGCGAAAGGGCTGACCTTCTCCTGCATCTGCCTGCTGGGCGGCGTGGTGATGCTTTACGTCAACCCGAGCGTCATCGGCGCATTCACCATGATCACCACGGTGTCGGCGATCCTGTTCATGTTCGTCTGGACCATCATCCTGTGCTCATACCTGGTGTACCGCAAACAGCGTCCACACCTGCATGAGAAGTCGATCTACAAGATGCCGCTGGGCAAGCTGATGTGCTGGGTGTGCATGGCGTTCTTCGTCTTCGTGCTGGTGCTCCTGACGCTGGAAGACGATACCCGACAGGCGCTGATTGTCACCCCGCTGTGGTTTATCGCGCTGGGGCTGGGCTGGATGTTTATCGGTAAGAAACGTATGGCAGGCATGCGTTAAGCATGTTGCCGGGTGGCGATGACGCTTACCCGGCCTACGTTCGAGGACCTTGTAGGCCCGGTAAGCGCTAGCGCCACCGGGCTTTTTTATTTATCAGCCAATGCGCGCGGGAACAGAACGTTATTCTCAAGGCTGATGTGTTCCATCAGATCGTCGATCATCTCGTTGATGCCGTTGTACATGGCTTTCCAGGTGGTGCACGCCTCTGGCGGCGGTGTGACGTTGTTGGTGGTGTGTTTGATCACTTCCAGCAGTTCGCCAGCGTCATCATGTTCGCTTTCCATCACGCTGATAGGCCCCATGGCCTGGCTGCCCATGCCCTGCTTGATCATCGGGAAGAGGATCTGCTCCTCTTTCATCATGTGGCTGGAAAGTTCTTCGTGCAGCATGGTCAGGTATTTCGCCAGACCGCGCGGTACGGAAGGTTTATCGGCGTGAACGCGTTCCACTTTGGTCGCCTGCAAAATCAGCTCCGGTAGCTGTTCGCGGTGACGGTCGTGGTAACGCACGATGATGTGGTCGATGATTTCAGTCAGCGGCGCGGTGCGCCAGTCTTTATCGACAGGCTGTTCAGCCAGCTGAGCCAGTTCTGCTTCGATAACCTCTACATTCAACTCTTTTCGCGACGCAGCGCGCGCCAGCGTTTGCTTACCGCCGCAGCAGTAATCCATATCGTATTTACGGAACAGCGCAGAAGCGCGAGGGATGGAGAGCGCCAGCTCGCCTAAGGGTTGGTCGCGGAAGGCCATAGCAGTTACCTCATCATCAGGAATATAAGATGCATTTTAAATGCATCTTTAAGCGGATACTATAACCCTTTAGAGGCAAGGGTGAAAATGAGAAGGCGATCACAAAAAAAGTCTACGTTTAACTTGCTGATTGAATACAGAAAAGGGCTTTCGAAAGTTTTTAAAGGTGGAGAAACAGTAAACAACCTGCCGGGCGTGCCGATAGATACAGGTCAGACAATACCTGTATATAAAAAAGGCAACGCATGTTTAAACGTATAAAAGTCATTACTCTTTTGATTTCGGTGCTGCTTGTGCTCGGCATCATGCAACTGATCTCCGCCGGCATTTTCATTAATGCGCTCAATAACGATAAAGAGAACTTCACCGTTTCGCAGCTTTCCAGCCAGAACGTGGCGGAGTTCACCGACGCCTGGATCAGCCTGAATCAGGCGCGCGTCACCCTCAACCGCGGCATGCTGCGCCTGCAAAGCAGCATGGCGTCGCAGATAAACGGAGGGCAGTTGAACGAGCTGGTCAATACCGCGAAAAACCTGCTGGCCGATGCCCAGACCCATTACGATAAATACTACGCGCTGCCGGAAACGCCGGGTATGGACGAGCACCTGGCCGATCGTCTGGAAGAGCAATACCGCATCTACTCCGCCACGTTGACGCAAATGAACGTTCTGCTGGGTCAGGGCAATCTGGAAGAGATGTTCAAACAAAATGCCGAACAGAAACAGACGGCGATGCAAAAGGTTTATCGCGAGTGGCGTGAGGCGCAGGCCGCGCTGACCGCCAAAGGTATCCAGGACAATGAAAGCGACTACAAACGCATTCTGTGGATCCTCTCTACGGTGATGCTGCTGGTGATCGCGGTAATAATTTCCAGCTGGATTGCGATGCGTCGCGTGCTGCTGCTGCCGCTGGAAGAGGTGATCAACCATATCCGCGCCATTGCCGCAGGGGATTTAACCCAGCCGATTCAGGCTGAGGGCAAAAATGAAATGGCAATTCTGGCGCGCAACGTTCACGAGATGCAGACCGCGCTGGCTAACACGGTGGGCGTGGTGCGTGAAGGCGCAGACACCATCTACACCGGCGCGGGTGAAATCTCGGCGGGCAGCAACGATCTCTCTTCCCGCACCGAGCAGCAGGCCGCGTCTCTGGAAGAGACGGCAGCCAGCATGGAACAGCTAACCGCCACCGTGAAGCAAAACGCCGATAACGCGCGTCAGGCTTCCCGTCTGGCGCTGGACGCTTCCTCTACCGCGAAGAAGGGTGGAAACGTGGTCGAGGGCGTGGTGCGCACCATGGACGAGATTGCCACCAGTTCCAGCAAAATCGCACAAATTACCAACGTGATCGACGGCATTGCCTTCCAGACCAACATTCTGGCGCTGAACGCGGCGGTGGAAGCGGCGCGTGCGGGCGAGCAGGGCCGTGGCTTCGCGGTTGTGGCGGGCGAGGTGCGTACCCTTGCCCAGCGCAGCGCGCAGGCGGCGAAAGAGATCAAAGCGCTGATCGATGATTCCGGCGAGCGCGTTAACGCGGGTTCTCAGCTGGTAAATGAAGCGGGCGCGACGATGGCGGAGATCGTTAATGCGGTTACGCGCGTAACCGATATCATGGGTGAAATCGCGTCTGCGTCCGACGAGCAGAGCCGCGGTATCGACCAGGTGGGTCAGGCGGTGGCGGAGATGGATCGCGTCACCCAGCAGAATGCCTCGCTGGTGGAAGAGTCTGCGGCGGCAGCGGCGGCGCTGGAAGATCAGGCTGCACGCCTGAACGAAGCGGTAGCGGTGTTTAAAATTACCCGTAATCAGGCGGTGAAAGCCGCGCCGGTAAAGACCCATGTACCTAAAGCGCAGCCCGTAGCGGCGGCGTCTGAAGCGAACTGGGAAACGTTTTAAAGGCTTGCCCGGTGGCGGCTACGCCTTACCGGGCCTGCGGTTTTGTAGGCCCTGCAAGCGCAGCGCCGCTGGGCAATGCTCACATCTCCGACGCCGGAATGACCCTCGGTTTTTCCGGCTTCCCTCTCACCGCAATCACCACCCCAACGACCAGCAATGCGATCCCGCAGGCCGTTAACAGCGGCGGCATGCTCTGACGCATCAGGAAGGTATAGAGCAGCCCGGCCAGCGTTTCAAAGACAATCAGCGGCCCTAAGATCACCGTTGGCAGCTTCTGGCTGGCAATGTTCCAGCACAGCGCGCCAACCCACGAACAGAGCACGGCAATGGCGACCATTAACCCGACGAACAGCCACGGGCGCGGTCCAAAGGGCAGGGCAAAGTCCGGTTGCTGGCTACCCAGCCAGACACACGCGCCCACATAGCCCAGCAACGAGACAGGGAGTGTGACCAGCGCCTGCGCCGTCGCCCACATCATCGGATGTTTATCCGGGTTTTCCCGCAGCCAGCGTGCGTTGCGCAGGGCATACCAGGCCCAGCACACCACCGAGATGAAGGCTAAAACGATCCCCGAACCGTAACGCCATAAGCTGAAATCTTCCAGGCCGTGGCGAAGCTCGGCAATATTCACGCACACCAGTCCTACGGCGATGCAGGCCAGCGCGGGCACCATTTTTGACCACGCCAGTTTGCCGTCACGCTGGCTGTAAAGCAGGTTCGCGAAAACCGGAATGACCACCGGCAGCGTGCCGATAATCATGGTCGACACCGGCGCACCGGTGCGCTGAATGGCGCTCGCCAGGCAAACGTAATAGATGAGATTACCCATCATGGTCAGCGCCAGCGCGGTGAGCCAGTCCTGTCGACCCAGCTGACGCAGACGCGCGCGCCCCAGCCAGGCCAGCGGCACGGCGATCAGCCCCAGCGCCAGATAACGCCCGGTCGACTGCAATATTGCCGGATACTCCGGCACAATCAGTGGGCCAACGAAAATCAGCCCCCACATCAAACCCGCAAGCAGGGCATACAACACGCCGCTAATCATTTTTCCATCCATCCTGATTCACTTTGCGCTCAGTGTAGGAGGACAAAATGCGCGCGTATTGTATGAGGTTGCGCATTAACGCGGCATAACCTGCTTCTGGTAACGCACGGGCGTAATGCCGTAGCGGCGGGTAAAGGCGCGGGTCAAATGCGACTGATCGGTCAGCCCGGTCGCGGCGGCTACCTCGGCGGCGGGCATGCCGTGAGTGAGGAATGCTTTGGCGCGCCACAGGCGGATGGCCATCAGCATTTGGTGTGGCGTAACGTGAAAATGGGCTTTGAACTGGCGCTGGAAATGGTAGGGGCTGAGCGAGACAACGTTAGCCAGCTCGTCCAGCGTCAGGGCGCGCATGTAGTTGTCGTGCAGATAGTCACGAACGCGATCGAAGCGGTGTGCGGCCTCCTGCATCACCGGCGCGTGGTGGGCCAGCGGCTGAAAAGTCTGAATCAAATCCAGTAACAACCCCTTCTGCGCCAGCGGATCGTTGGTGTGCCACAGGCCGTAAATAAGCTGTCCAATCTGCTGTGAACGCAGTGGGTCGTGGCGCGTAACGTCATTAAACCACCAGTGACGCAGACCGGTGACCTCTTCCAGCAGGTCGGGTTCGATGTAGACCATGCGGTAGCGCCAGCCGCCTTCGGTGGCAGATTCTCCGGTGTGGATCTCGTCCGGGTTCATGGTCACGACGGATTTTTCCGCGGCAAGATGCTGGCTACCGCGATAGCGGAAGCGTTCGGCACCGGTTTCGATGGTGCCGATGCCGAAGGCTTCGTGCGTGTGAGGCTCAAAGGCGTAGTCAGAGATATGGGCGTGATAAAGCTCCAGGCCCGGCAGCTGCGCCAGATGGCGAAAGCGCGCGCTGTCTCTCTCATCAGTGAACTGTTCCGGTACGCCTTGCACGGTGAGCCTCCTTGTGGGTCATCGCTTCATTATCAGAGATGACCCGAGGGGATGCCACAAAAAATAACCAATTTTTAACAACTAGAGGATGGCTTTGACGCTCTCTGCCAGCGGTGTGGTCGGGCGGCCGATCAGTTTGCTCAGGGTACGGCTGTCGTCGAACAGGCCGCCTCTGGACGCACCGGTATCGGAATCCGCCAGCATTTCCGCCAGTCCGGCAGGCAGCCCCGCGCCCTTCAGCGCGGCGGCGAAATCCGCTTCGCTGAGGTTCTGATACGTTACCGGCTTACCGCTCTGCTTGCTCAGCTCCGCCGCCAGTTCGCTCAGCGTCCAGGCATTGTCACCCGCCAGTTCATACACCTTGCCGGCATGACCCTCTTCAGAAATCACTTTCGCTGCCGCCGCCGCGTAATCCGCACGGGTCGCAGAGGCAATTTTGCCTTCGCCTGCGGCACCCATAAATACGCCATGTTCCAGCGCAGGCGGTGCGCTTGCCAGGTAGTTTTCGGTGTACCAGCCGTTGCGCAGCAGGGCGTAAGGCAGGCCGGATTCTGCCAGTGCATTTTCGGTTTCGACATGCTCAACGTGCAGACCCAGCGGGGATCTGTCCGCATGCAGCAGGCTGGTGTAGGCGATGAATTTCACCCCGGCGGCTTTGGCGGCGTTAATCACGTTCTGGTGCTGTGCGGCGCGCTGGCCTACTTCGCTGGAGGAGATGAGCAGCAGTTTATCCACGCCGTTCAGCGCGGTGGTAAATGCAGCTTCATCGGTGTAATCCGCCTGACGCACAACGACCCCTTGCTGACGCAACGCTTCGGCTTTCGCCGGGTTACGCACAATAGCCACGATCTGGCTGGCCGGAACGGTTTTCAGCAGTTCTTCAATAACGTGTTGGCCAAGCTGGCCGGTAGCGCCGGTAATCGCGATCATGATGAATCTCCTTCGTGTTTGTCTGGTGTTATGGCACACTATCACCATCACTAACTTTTAGTAAGTACGTACAAAAAGGTAAGTATGAAAACAACGATACCGACGCTCAGCGAGCAAATGCGCGATGGCAACCTCTTTGCGGAACAGTGCCCGTCACGGGAGGTGCTGAAACACGTTACCAGCCGCTGGGGCGTGCTGATCCTGCTGGCTCTGCGTGAAGGAACGCACCGTTTTAGCGCGTTGCGTCATAAAATGGGCGGGGTGAGCGAAAAGATGCTGTCTCAGTCGCTTCAGGCCCTCGAGCAGGACGGCTTTGTCAATCGCGTGTCGTATCCGGTCGTGCCGCCGCATGTGGAGTATAGCCTGACGCCGATGGGGCTGGAGGTGAGCGAAAAGGTGGCCGCGCTGGCCGACTGGATTGAGGTGAATACGCCGAAGGTGATGGCGATTCGGGATGAGCGCGCGGCGTAAAAGCCGGGTGGCGGCTTCGCCTTACCCGGCCTACCCGTAATCCTCGATCACGTAGGCCGGTCATACAGAAGCCAATCACCGCTATTTGCTCAAATCCACCTGATAAATCGCGAACCCGATATCATCCGTCGCAACCTTCTTCATCGGATACTGCGCCTTATCCCTGATAAACGCGGCTGCTTTATCGGAAGGTGAGGTTTCGAAACGAATATCCAGCGTCGTGTCGCTGTGGATCGGCGCCAGACGCCAGTTGTTATCCACCGCCGGATGAATTTCGCCAGCCTTTTTCGACTCTGCGCTAATCCACGCCGCCAGCACCGAACGGTTCTCGTCCGGCGAGGCAAAGGCGATGTGGCTGTCACCCGTACCGGCGAACTTACCGCCGTAGGCGCGGTAGTTGTTGGTCACGACCAGGAAGGTGGCATTCGGGTCAATTGCCTTGCCGTTGAAGGTCAGGTTTTTGATGCGCTCCGCCTGCGGATTAATGGCCTGACATTCGCCGTTATATTTTGCAGGCTGCGTCACATCAATCTGATATTCCACGCCGTCGATCACGTCGAAGTTGTAGGTGCGGAAACCGTCCCAGTTAATCAGCGACTGCGGTTTACTGCTGTGCGGATCGATCTGGTTAAACTGCCCGGCGGAGCACTCCAGCCACTCCTTCACCTCTTTCCCGGTGGCTTTCACCACCACGAGGGTGTTGGGATAGAGATAGAGATCGGCGGCATTACGGAAGGTCAGCTGGCCTTTTTCCACTTCAACATAGCTTGCCGGGTCGTTCTTACGTCCGCCCACTTTAAATGGAGCCGCGGCAGACAGGACCGGCAGTTTTGCCAGATCCGGATCGCCCTGTACAAAGTGTTCGGCATAGGCTTTCTGCGCCATGTTGACCACCTGCACGGTCGGGTCATCCTGTACCAGCGCGAGGAAGCTGTACATGTTATCAGCGGATTTACCGATCGGCTTGCTGACAAATTCACGCGTTGCATCGTGGTCATGCTTCAGCACGTCGACCAGCTTTTTATCTTCTGCGGCCAGCGATTTTTTAGCCGCGGCGTCGTAAATCGGACGCGCTTCCGCTTTTGACTGCGTGACTTTCCAGCTTCCGCTGTCGTTATTCAGCACCAGATCCACCACGCCAAGGTGGTCGCCCCACATGCCCGGCATCACCGATGGCACACCGTTAAGCGTCCCTTTTTCGATGTCCGCGCCTTTGATATCAGCGAAATCTTTACCCGGGAAGACGGCGTGAGCGTGACCAAACAGGATCGCATCCACGCCCGGCACCTGGCTGAGATAGTACACGGAGTTCTCCGCCATCACCTGATACGGGTCGGCCGAGAGGCCAGAGTGTGCCACGACGACCACCACATCCGCGCCTTTCGCCCGCATCTCCGGCACGTATTTGCGCGCGGTTTCGGTAATGTCGTTGACGGTCACTTTGCCGTCGAGGTTGGCTTTATCCCACGTCATGATCTGCGGTGGCACAAAGCCGATGTAACCGATTTTCAGCGTCTGTTTTTTACCGTCCTGGTCGACAACTTCGGTCTCTTTAATCAGGTAAGGGGTAAAGAGCGGCTTTTGCGTCTTAACGTCGATGATGTTGGCGTTAACGTACGGGAATTTTGCCCCTGCCAGCGCGTCGTGCAGGTATTTCAGGCCATAGTTAAATTCGTGGTTGCCCAGGTTGCCAACCGCATAATCCAGGGTATTCATCGCTTTATAGACAGGGTGGATCTCGCCTTTTTTCAGCCCCTTCGCCGCCATGTAGTCGCCAAGCGGGCTGCCCTGAATTAAATCCCCGTTATCGACCAGCACGCTGTTTTTCACTTCACCGCGGGCGGCGTTGATCAAACTTGCCGTGCGTACCAGTCCGAATTTTTCCGTAGGGGTATCTTTGTAGTAATCGAAGTCCATTATGTTGCTGTGCAGATCGGTGGTTTCCAGAATACGGAGATCCACCGTCGCCGCCTGAACGCTTGCCGCTATCAGCGTTGCCAGGAGCGTTGCGCTAAACTTAATCATCTGAGGAGTCCTTTTTTCGATCCAAGCCACAAAAGAGTATGTATGTAGTATTTGTTGCTTACAGAAGTGTGAATGCTGCCAGAAAAAAAGGCGCTGAAACCAGAATTGCTTCACAGATAGCGGAATTGTTCACATTACGATATAACTAAAACAATAAGTTATGCCCACTGCGTTAACGAAGAGGTGGAGAATGTTAGATAAAATTTGTCAGCTCGCACGGGATGCGGGTGATGCCATTATGCAGGTGTACGATGGCGCCACACCGATGGACGTTGTCAGCAAAGCGGACGACTCCCCGGTGACGGCGGCGGATATCGCGGCGCATACGGTGATCCTGAAAGGTTTGCAGGCCCTGACGCCGGATATTCCGGTCCTTTCTGAAGAAGCGCCCCAGAGCTGGGACGAACGTCAGCACTGGCAGCGTTACTGGCTGGTCGACCCGCTGGACGGCACGAAAGAGTTTATCAAGCGTAACGGTGAATTCACCGTCAACATCGCCCTGATTGAAAAAGGAAAAGCGGTGCTGGGCGTGGTTTACGCCCCGGTGATGAAGGTGATGTACAGCGCGGCGGAAGGTAAAGCCTGGAAGGAAGAGTGCGGCGTGCGTAAGCAGATCCAGGTGCGCGATGCCCGTCCTCCGCTGGTGGTGATCAGCCGCTCGCACAGCGACAGCGAGCTGGAGGAGTACCTGCAACAGCTGGGCGAACACCAGACGACGTCGATTGGGTCGTCGCTGAAGTTCTGCCTGGTGGCGGAAGGGCAGGCGCAGCTGTACCCCCGTTTCGGGCCGACTAACGTCTGGGATACCGCCGCAGGTCACGCTGTCGCCGCAGCGGCAGGCGCGCATGTGCATGACTGGCAGGGTAAGCCGCTGGACTATACCCCGCGCGAGTCTTTCCTGAATCCGGGTTTCCGGGTGTCACTTTACTGATTCAGCAGCTTATGCAGCAGGGCAACCACCTGCTGCACCTCATCCTGCGTCAGCGCGCCATCTTTAACCCACTGCACGCGACCGTTTTTGTCCAGCACGACAATCGCAGAACTCTCTTCTTCCAGCTGCCATGCCTTACGCGTCACGCCGTCGCTGTCGACAATAAACTGCGACCACGGATAGAGCTTCTTATTGCTCTCAAGGCTTGAGCGCACAAACATCCCGGAGCCGGGAATCGCGTCGTCGGTGTTCACGATGGTGGTGGTCTGGTAGCGATCGTGCGGGAATTTTGCGGCTTTGATCGCTTCCACGAGGGTGGCGTTTTTCTCTTTCGCGGATGTACGTCCGGCAATATGTTGTACAACTCTCACTTTGCCCGCAAGCTGCGCGCTATTCCAGGCTTTGTAGCTAAACTTATCATTGTCGAGAATCAATTCTCCCCGGTCAGCAATCCCGACCGGCGGGACACGCTGTCCTTTTTCAATGTTGTGTGCGGAAGCCATCAGCGGCAGCAACAGGCAAGCTGCTGCCAGGAGGTTACGTAGGGTCATGGTGTTTCCTTATTGTTAGCAGGTGATCCGACCACTTGGTCATGCGCTTTTAATCATAAGTGCGATCAATAGGCTTTTCCCGCAATCCCGATGCCAGTTTGCGGGCGAACGCACATATCCATGCAAAAACGACGGCATATACTGCGCTGTATCACGCTTTGCAAAGATTATTCTGAATAATTGTAATCATACGGTAAATAAACTTATGCACACTGGGTAAGTATGAGGTTCTGGTCTATAGTCATTGGGCATCAAAATTTGCGCTCAGGACAGTCGGGCCGATTGTGGCACCGCAAGAGCGTATGATTCGCAGGAGATACAAGAATGAAAATTTTCCAACGCTACAACCCGCTTCAGGTGGCGAAGTACGTGAAGATCCTGTTCCGTGGACGGTTGTACATCAAGGATGTTGGCGCTTTTGAGTTCGATAAGGGCAAAATCCTTATCCCGAAAGTGAAGGACAAACAGCACTTGTCTGTGATGTCCGAAGTCAACCGTCAGGTTATGCGTCTGCAAACTGAGATGGCTTAACCAACGTGCTATGCAGTAGTAGTTAAAAAGACGGCTCCCGATGGGAGCCGTTGATGTTTGTGGGACATATAAAAGATTACGCCGACACCTTCTCTTCCGCATCCGGCAGTTTCGGCACCAGCACGGTCGGTTTGCTATCAATACGCGTGACCAGCAGCTGGTCGATGCGGTAGTTATCAATATCCACCACTTCAAACTTGAAGCCGGAGAACTTCACCGAGTCGGTACGTTTCGGGATTTTACGCAGCATAAACATCATAAAGCCGCCGATGGTTTCGTAGTTGCCGGACTGCGGGAACTCGTCGATGTCGAGTACGCGCATGACGTCTTCAATCGGCGTACCGCCATCGATCAGCCATGAGTTCTCATCACGCTGCACAATTTGCTCTTCCAGCCCCTGACCGACCAGGTCGCCCATCAGCGTCGTCATAACGTCGTTAAGGGTGATAATGCCCACCACCAGCGCATATTCGTTCATGATCACCGCGAAGTCTTCCCCGGCGGTTTTGAAACTTTCCAGCGCTTCGGAGAGCGTCAGGGTGTCCGGCACAATCAGGGTGTTGCGGATCTGCACGCCGCTGTTCAGCGCCAGGCTCTGGTTTGCCAGTACGCGGTTCAGCAGGTCTTTGGAGTCCACATAGCCGATGATATGGTCGATATCTTCGTTACAAACCAGGAACTTGGAGTGCGGATGCTGCGCCACTTTGGTCTTCAGGCTCTGCTCGTCTTCATGCAGATCGAACCAGATGATGTTTTCACGGCCGGTCATGGAAGACGGCACGGTACGGGATTCCAGTTCGAAAACGTTCTCAATCAGCTCGTGCTCCTGCTTGCGCAGCACCCCTGCCAGCGCCCCGGCTTCCACCACCGCATAAATATCGTCGGAGGTGATGTCGTCTTTACGCACCATGGGCAGCTTGAAGATGCGGAAAATCACGTTCGCCAGGCCGTTAAAGAACCACACCAGCGGACGGAAGACGTACAGACAGAAGCGCATCGGGTTGATGATACGCAAAGCCACAGCTTCTGGCGCAATCATACCGATGCGTTTCGGGGTCAGGTCCGCGAATAAAATGAACAAGCCGGTCACCAGGGAGAAGGAGAGAATAAAGCTCAACTGCTCGGCCAGCTCCACGGACATGTACTTAACAAAGAGGCTATAAAACGCCGGGGAAAACGCTGCATCGCCCACGATACCGCCAAGAATGGCGACCGCGTTCAGGCCAATCTGCACCACGGTAAAGAACATGCCGGGGTTTTCCTGCATTTTCAGAATACGTGATGCGTTGATGTTGCCCTCGTCGGCAAGCAGCTTCAGTTTGATTTTACGGGAGGCAGCCAGCGAGATCTCCGATATCGAGAAAAATGCACTGACGGCAATGAGACAAAGTATTACTAAAATACTGTTTAACATAGTTTATCCGGCTTCTCGCCAGATCCTCAGAAGGGGAGTTGATACCATTCGTGTGAAGACACATTGAACGTCGGCTCGTAGCGTTGAGCCGATGATTTCAGCGGTAGTATAGCGTAAAGGCGTGTAAATCTGCCAGAGGTCACGTTTTCAACAAAAAAAGCCGGACCAGCACAGGGCGGATCCGGCGAGAAGGGCTATTTCACGGTGGATAAGTTTGCGCCCACGGCCAGGCGTGTGGCATCGCCGCCCCAGACCTGATCGTACTCATAGCCTGTTAGCTGTTTGATGACCACGCGGGTGTCGGCATCGCAGTCGCGATAATCGCCACCGAGCTTCCGACGCGCGATCTCCTTAAGCAGAACCTTGTGCGTTTCTCGGGTCAGCTTAAATCTGTAGGTTGCGAAGAAGCTCACGGCCAGCAGCGCGGCGGTGGCGAAAATCATCAGGCCAATTATCGCTCCCAGCGCGCTTTCCGGCTGTGCACCACTGCCTTTCACAAAACCGGACTCCTGCAACACCAGGCCGATAATCATGATCGCAATGGCAACGGTGCTTTTGCGGGTCAGCACCATTACGCCAGCAAAAATACCTTCACGGCGCTGCTGCGTGACGATCTCGTCAATATCCGGAATAAAGCTATAAATATTCCACGGAATGTAATAAAGGCCAGAGCGGGCCGCACCCAACAGAATAAAGACGGCGGAAAAGAGCAACGTCGGCACCTCGGTTTTGGTGAGATAAACCGTAAACAGGAAGGCCAGTACCAGGAAAATACAGCTATAGGAAAAGCGCAACGCAGCGGAAGGCGTCATGTTCAGCCTGTTGAGTAGCAGCATAAATCCGTACGTACCCGGCACGGAGGCAAACGCCGCAATACTCAACCAGCCAGAGACCGCCGCCGCATCCTGACTCAGGCAATAAACAACGTAATAGGTAAATACTGAACCAAATACGTCCATCGCGGTGAACGAAAAGATATAAATAATAATATGCAGGCGGAACGCGCGAATGCGGAACGAGGAGAAGAGATCCAGCACCAGATATTTCAGGTGATTACCCAGCCCGCTGCCACGCTGATTATCAACTTTGAAGTCATACTCCTGATGCACATCTTTCGCTTCCCAGGTGGTGTACCAGGTAATAAACACCGCTATGCAAAAGACGCAGGAAAATATCAGCCCGGTCAGCGTGTAGGTAAATGAATTATCTTTGCCGGTAAATTGCATAATCACGCCCGGCACCGACACCGCCAGAAAACCGCCCAGCTGCGAGCAGATCATTCGCACCCCGGACAGGCGGCTGCGTTCTTCATACCGGTTGGTCATCTCAGCGGCGAGGGTTTCCCACGGCACCAGCACCATCGCTGAAAGCAGTTCGATGGAGAGATAGGTGCCCAGGTAATACCAGTAACCCATATCCGTCACCCACAGCAGGGCATACAGGAACATTAAGGGAGAGCTAAGTAATAAGAAGAAGCGACGACGGCCAAATTTACGCCCAAGCCAGGTATCACCAAAATTATCGGTGACATAGCCCATTATCGGGCTTAATACCGCGTCAATAACGCGGGCAATTGCAAATATAGAGCCGGCTTCCACGACGGATAATCCGCAATAGGTGGTGTAAAAAAATAACAGCCAGGTGCCGATAATGGCGAAAGCGCCTCCGCCAAAGAGGTCGGTTATGCCGTAGCCAAGCGCCACGCCATAACCCACTCTGCGTTCAGTTGGTTTAACCATAATAATATCCAGTGTAGGGTAGATGGAGAGGTTGTATTTTTATTGCACTGCTGGACTACACGTGATGTTCTAATTATTAATATCTATCCATTGTCTTAACTGAGATGACCGATAAAAAGCCTCCACAAGCTTGATTGATTTTCCAGCGGTACGAATATCGGTAAAATCCGTACTCTCCGGGTGATGAATGGCGTGATAAAAACGGCGGATCGCCTGCTGGTGTCCTAATCCCCAGTAACTTTTTGCCGTGCCATCGGGAGAGGCATCGCTTTCAAGGCGAAACCGTTCGCCAGGCGTTATGCGCCAGAGCGTGTTGTCGTTGAGCAGCAGCGAGCCGCGCTCGCAGTGGATCTCCAGCCAGAGGGGGGAATCCATGGTGTTGCAGTTGCTGGCATAAAACAGGCCGCGGGCGCCGTTGGTGAAGTGCAGCGTCGCCATCGCGCTGTCTTCCCCTTCCGTCACGTCGGCCAGTTCACCGCTGTCGACCACCCCCTTCAGCCGCGTGACGCCACCCGCGAACCACTGCATCAGATCGAGGGTATGGATCGCCTGGTTGATCAGCAAACTTCCGCCTTCCGTAGCCAGCTGGCCCCGCCACGGGCTTTCCGTGTAGTACGCCCCCGCGCGGGACCAGGTCAGGACCGCTTTGATACTCAGCATCTTGCCCAGACTGCCCTGCGCCAGCTCTTTATGAATGCGCAGGCTGCTGGGGTTGTACCGGTTCTGGTAGCAAACGCCGAGCCTGCCGGACGCCTGCGCCGCGGCAGTGGTGATATCGCCAAGCTCGCTGCTGTTCATACCCACCGGTTTCTCGCAAAAAACATGCTTCCCGGCGGCCAGCGCCGCCAGAATCATGTTTTTATGCTCGAAGTGGGGCGTGCAGATATGCACCACGTCGATGCTGTCATCCAGCAGCATTTCCCGGTAATCCTGATAAAAGCGGCACTGATAGTTCATCGCCAGCTTAAGTCCGTTGACGCTATCGATATCGACCAGCGCGCGCAGCGCCACATTCGGGATTTGCCTCAGGGCGTTCACATGGCAACGGTGAATAGCCCCGGCGCCGATAATCGCCGTGTTCAGGATGTTCATGACGCCCCCTTAGTCCGCTGCGTTTGCGAGCATTTGTGCCTTCACGCACAGTTCGGCCGCTTTGAAAGCATGCGCCTGCGTCATGGCATTCTCGGTGCGGTGCAGGCAGTCGAGGATCAGTTCGCCAAAGTAGGGGAACCCAACCTGCCCGGCCACCGGATAGCGGAACTCGCCCTCGTTATTGACGAGGTAGACGACATCCTGCTCCCCCCGGGTGAGATCGACGTATTTACGGATCTCGATATACCCGTCCGTACCAAGTAGCGTCAGACGACCATCGCCCCAGGTGGAAAGCCCGTCAGGAGTGAACCAGTCGCAGCGGAAATAGCCGCTGGCGCCGTTTTCTCCTTTGAGCATCGCGTCGCCAAAATCTTCGAATGCGGGATACTGCGGGTGGTTAACGTTGCGCACCTGGCTGGCGACCACGGTGGCGTCGCGGTTGCCGGTATAAAACAGGAACTGCTCGATCTGGTGGCTGCCGATATCGCACAGGATGCCGCCGAAGTCGCGACGATCGTAAAACCACTCCGGACGTCCCGTCCCTTCCCGGTGCGGCCCCATACCCAGGGTCTGCACCACGCGACCAATGGCACCCTGCTGCACCAGTTGCCCGGCAAAGACCGCACTTTCCACGTGCAGACGCTCGCTGTAGTAGACCGCGTACTTTTTCCCGGTTTTCTCTACCATCGCTTTGGCGTCGGCCAGCTGTTCAAGGGTGGTGAGTGGCGCTTTGTCCGTGAAGTAGTCTTTGCCTGCCGCCATCGCCTTCAGCCCCAGGGCGCAGCGTCTGGAGGGGATAGCCGCCCCCGCCACCAGGCGCACCTCGTCATCGGCGAGAATAACGTCCAGAGAATCAGCCACCTTCACCTGCGGGTACAGCTGAACAAACGTCTCCACTTTCGCCGGGTCGGGATCGTAAACCCACTTCAGCGTGGCGCCTGCTTCAATCAGGCCATTACACATTCCATAGATATGGCCGTGGTCGAGCGCGGCGGCGGCAAATACAAATTCACCCGCCTGTACCACCGGCTGCGGTTTGCCCACCGGCGCGTAGTTCATTCCGTCATTTTTGTTCATGGTTACAGTCCTCGATCCAGATCTTTACCCAGAGGGATAGCGCCGACTTCGCTGAAGTTGGCGACGCTTGCGGATTTTTCATAAAAACGGGGGGCGAGGGCGTTCGTCCCGCCGGTACGATAAAACGGATCGTCGCGGCCAATGGGCAGGGAGACGACGCTACGGGTAATGGCGGATTTATACATCGCAGTAATCAGCTCCAGCGAGCGCTTGCCCTGCACGCCGTCCACCAGCGGGGCCGTGCCGCGCTCAATGCTCTGGAGCAGGTCGTTAATCTGCCCGGTGTGCAGGGTCCATTCGAGCCTGGGTGTCGCCTGGAAAACGGCATTAAGCTGAGATTCTCGCTCAAGATCGTGGGTCTCCTGCGGGAAGCCGTTGTCAGCACTCACGCTGGCATAAGCCTGCCACGGGGCGGAGATTCGGGCTTTATCACCCTGGATAATGATTTTCTGATCTTCCCCGTGGTGCACCACCGAGGCGGTAAGCTGCGTAAGCGCGCCGCTGGGGTATTTGAATATCGCGGCGCTAAGGTCTTCCACTTCGGCATTGTCATGCGCCACGTTGGTCATCATCGCCACCACCTCAGACGGAAAGCCGAGCATCCACTGAATGGCGTCGATATGGTGCACCGCGTGGTTCAGCGTGCAGCCGCCCCCTTCCTTTTCCCACGTGCCGCGCCACCACAGGTCGTAGTAGCAGTGTCCGCGCCACCAGAAGGAATCCACCTGCGCATGACAAATTTTTCCGGCGAGGCCGGAATCCAGCGCCGCTTTTAAGCGCCAGAAGGCATCGGTAAAACGGTTCTGGGCAATAATGGAGAGCGTTTTTCCGCTGGCCTGCTGGGCGGCGATCATCGCATCACACTCTTCCAGCGAGGCGGCCATCGGTTTTTCGCACAGCACATGACAGCCAGCATGAAGCGCGTCAATGCTGATCTCCGCATGAACATAGGGTGGGGTGCAGACGTCAACGATATCGATGGAAAGCGCGTCCGCCAGCATCTGCTGGTGGCTGGCGTACACGCGGGCGTCCGTCAGGCCATAACGCGCTTTTTTCTCTTCCGCTTTCTCCGGGTAGATATCAACCAGCGCAACGATCCGGCAGCGCTGTCCAAACTGCAAATAACCCTGAATATGGTTATGGGAGATATTTCCCGTTCCCACAATAGCGACATTTAACATCGATCTTCTCCGGTGTTACCAGGTGCCCGCGGCATCCAGCGTGATGCTGGTGGCCCCTTTATCTACAGAGGTGCTGATGCGCTGCTGAAGCAGGCGCAGGTACTGCTTTTCGTTCAGCGGTAGCTCAACCCAGTCGTCAGTCCAGGTGGAGAGGTGCATGGCGTTAGAGAGGGTTAAACCGCGAATGCCTTCCAGACCCGGCGCAATCAGCGGCTCGCCGCGCAGCACGGCGGCGCAGAAGTTGGCGGTGATGACGTGGTGCTCGCTGTATTCCGGGGCAACAGGGACAGACACCTCCCAGCATTCCGGCTCACCGAAGCCATTCTGCCAGCGGGCGTTAAACTCGGTTTCCGATTCGCGCAGCCGCCAGTAGCGCAGCTTCCCTTCTTCAACGACGACTTTGCCGCGATCGCCCACGATCTCCAGACGGTTGGTGCCCGGCGTTTCGGCGACGGTGGTGATAAACACGCCGGTTGCGCCGTTGGCGTACTCCGCATAGGCGGTGACCTCGTCTTCCACTTCAATGTCGCGATGCTTCCCGAACTGGCAAAACGCGCGCAGCCGAACCGGCATGCCCACCAGCCACTGCCAGAGATCGAGCTGATGCGGATCCTGATTGAGCAGCACGCCGCCGCCTTCCCCTTTCCAGGTCGCACGCCAGCCGCCGGAATTGTAGTAACTCTGCGAGCGATACCAGTTGGTGATGATCCAGCTGGAGCGGCGGATCTCGCCCAGCTCGCCGCTGTCGATCAGATCTTTCACTTTCTGATACAGCGGATTGGGCCGTTGGTTATACATGATGCCGAACACCACGTCGCATTCCCGGGCGCAGGCGTTCATCTCCTGCACCTGCGCGGTATAGACGCCAGCTGGCTTCTCACACAGGGTATGGATGCCGTTGCGCATTGCCAGCATCGACAGGCGAGGGTGGTCGTAATGCGGCGTGGCGACAATCACCGCATCGATAAGCCCGCTCTGGAGCATCTCCTGCGCATCGCTGAACAGCGGAATGCCGCCCACCAGCTGACGAATCGCCGGATGCTTTTCCGTCGCGTTATCGCACACTGCCGCAAGGCAGGCATCGCTGACGGTCCCGGCCAGTAAATAGCGCGCGTGGACCGTACCGATATTACCTATACCAATAATGCCAAAACGTACCTTCTCCATGTCTCACCTTAATTTCAGTCAGAAAGCGTGATGAGCGAAAAATAGGAAAGGCGAGCCGTAGCGACAATGTGTTTTTGTGAGAATACTCGCAAGGTCAATAAGTAAACTCCAACCATTTTGAAATTTGGTTTTAAAATCAATGCGCTGTTTCTGCAAATATTTGCAAAAACTGATTGAGAGCGAGGTCACACTATGCCGGGCAAGTTAAAAATGGAGGAGATCGCGTCCCTGACGGGCTATTCCGTGAGCACGGTTTCCAGGGTGTTGAGCGGCAAGTCTTATACCAGCGACAAGGCCCGGGAGGCCATTGTCCGCACCGCACGGGAGCTTGGCGTGCTGGAATCGATGGCAAGCGGGCGGCTGTTAATTAACGGAATCGCTGTATTTGCGCCTGAGAGAACGTTTCAGGGACGTGGGGATATTTTTTATCTGGAAGTGACCAAAGGCATCGCTGAAGCCAGCGCGCGCCATAATGTCTGGATCAGTTATTGCGGACTGGAGGAACAGAATGCGGATGTAAAATTATTTATGGAAAAGGCCAGCCATAAAAATATAAACGCAATAATTATCATTGGTACGGATGATTCAACCATATTTAAGCTGGCCAGCACCCTGAATAAACCCTGTGTATTAATTAATTCCGTGGACCGGGACCGGGTGCTGGATTCGGTTTCCCCCGATCACCGCGCGATTGGCTTTACCACAATGCAGTATCTCTTCGAACAGGGCCATCGCCGGGTGCTGACCATTACCTGCCTGCGCCGGGACACGCTCTATGCCCGGCTGGACGGCATTAAAGAGGCGTACCGGCATTTTCACGTGGCGTTTGAGCCACAGCGGGATTTACTGGTCACGGAGTGGTTTACCGCTGAAGAGGCTGAGCGCGAACTGGATGAGTGGCTGTTACGTCACGACAGAGCGCAATGGCCAGAGGTCATTTTTCCCAACAGCACCAGCATGACCGAGGGTGTGCTGAAGGCGTTACAGCGGCATGGGCTGCGCGTGCCGGAGGACATCTCCATCATCACCACTGATTTTGCGTGGAATTTAGCAAACCGGCTTGAAAAGCCCATCACGGGGATCACGGTGCCGTGCCGGGAGTTGGGCATAGAAGCGGTGCATTTGCTGCAAACACGGCTCAACCGGCCACAGGCGCCGGTTTTTAACCTGCTGTTGCAGGGGAAGGTCATTGATTACGGTTCGGTGAGTAATGCCACGCGCCACGCGGCTCGCGTGGCGCTGCTGGAGTAATCAGGCCTGCTGAGGAGGCAGGCAAACGCCGATGCCGCCAATCCCGCAGTAACCGTACGGATTTTTATGCAGGTACTGCTGGTGGTCGTCTTCAGCATAGTAGAACGGTTTCGCGGTCGCGATCTCCGTCGTGACCTGACGTTTATCACCGGCGGCCTGCATCGCTTCCTGGAAACGCGTCAGGCTGGCGTGGGCCGCGGCCTCCTGCTCCGGGGTGAGCGGATAGATGGCCGAGCGGTATTGGGTGCCGTGATCGTTACCCTGACGCATGCCCTGCGCCGGGTCATGGTTTTCCCAGAATACCTGGAGCAGCTGTTCATAGCTGATGACGCTCGGGTCATACACCACACGCACCGCTTCGGCGTGACCGGTCTCGCCGGAACAGACTTCGCGGTAGGTTGGGTTAGGCGTATATCCTCCGGTGTAGCCCGCAGCGGTGCTGTACACGCCCGGCAGTTGCCAGAACAGGCGTTCTACGCCCCAGAAGCAGCCCATGGCAAACAGGGCGATCTCCATGCCATCAGGAACGTTTGTCATGGAATGGTTGTTTACGGCGTGTAAGGTTGCCACTGGCATAGGGGTGTTGCGTCCCGGTAATGCATCGGCTTGTGATACCAGATGCTTTTTATCGAATAAACTCACGGTGGGGCCTCCCGGGTAGCGTTGTTTCGGTTAAGGTTGTCACGAAGCGTTTAATTGAACACAATAAATGCGATGAATGAGTCTAGATTTAATCATAAGAAATATTTGGGTGTTGCACCCTTTTTCAACCCGTAATTTGGGTTTTTGGCTTTCAGGCCGTATTTTGCCGCGGAGCGGCACTGCATTTGCTTCCAGGGTGGAAACAGGGATATTCAGGAGAAAACGTGACAAAGATCCGCCAGTTATGTTTAGTCAGTTTAATGCTGACCAGCGGGATTGCCAGCGCGGCGAATGTCCGTTTGCAGGTTGAGGGGTTATCCGGGGCGCTGGAAAAAAACGTGCGTGCGCAGCTTTCCACCATCCAGAGCGATGAGGTCACGCCGGATCGGCGTTTTCGCGCGCGCGTGGATGACGCCATCCGCGAAGGCTTAAAGGCGTTGGGGTACTACGAACCCACCATTGATTTCGATTTACGCCCGCCCCCGGCGAAAGGACGTCAGGTGTTGATTGCCCGCGTCTCGCCGGGCGAACCCGTCCTGATTGGCGGCACGAACGTGGTACTGCGCGGCGGTGCGCGCACGGATCGTGATTACCTGGATCTGCTCAGCACCCGCCCGAAAGTGGGCACCGTGCTCAATCACGGGGATTACGATCGCTTTAAAAAATCATTAACCAGCGTTTCGCTGCGCAAAGGCTACTTCGACAGCCAGTTCAACAAAAGCCAGCTGGGCGTTGCGCTTGAGCGACGTCAGGCATTCTGGGATATCGATTACGACAGCGGCGAGCGCTACCGGTTTGGCGATGTAACCTTCGAAGGATCGCAAATCCGTGACGAGTATCTGCAAAACCTGGTGCCGTTTAAAAAGGGCGACTACTACCAGTCCAGCGATCTGGGCGAACTCAACCGTCGTTTATCGGCCACCGGCTGGTTTAACTCGGTGATTGTTGCCCCTGAATTTGAAAAATCGCGCAAAACCAAAGTATTGCCGCTGCATGGCGTGGTCTCTCCGCGCACCGAGAATACGATTGAGACCGGTGTGGGCTACTCGACGGACGTTGGCCCGCGCGTGAAAGCCTCGTGGAAAAAGCCGTGGATGAACTCCTACGGCCACAGCCTGACCACCAGCGCCAGCATCTCGGCTCCGGAACAGCAGCTCGACTTCAGCTATAAAATGCCGCTGCTGAAAAATCCGCTTGAGCAGTATTACCTGGTTCAGGGCGGCTTCAAGCGCACCGATTTGAACGATACCGAGTCAGACTCCACCACGCTTGCCGTGTCACGTTACTGGGATCTCTCCAGCGGCTGGCAGCGCGCCATTAACCTGCGCTGGAGCCTTGACCACTTTACCCAGGCAAACGTCACCAACACCACCATGCTGCTTTATCCGGGCGTGATGATCAGCCGTACCCGCTCACGCGGTGGCCTGATGCCGACCTGGGGCGATTCCCAGCGCTACTCCATCGATTATTCCAACTCCGCCTGGGGCTCAGACGTGGATTTCTCTGTGGTGCAGGCGCAAAACGTCTGGATCCGCACCCTCTATGACAAACACCGCTTTGTGGTTCGCGGCAACCTCGGCTGGATCGAAACCGGTGACTTCGAACGCGTCCCGCCGGATCTGCGCTTCTTCGCCGGGGGCGACCGCAGCATTCGCGGGTATAAGTACAAATCGATCTCACCTGAAAACGACAAAGGCCAGTTGACCGGGGCCTCCAAACTGGCGACCGGCTCGCTGGAGTACCAGTACAACGTCAGCGGCAAATGGTGGGGCGCCATGTTCGTTGACGGCGGTGAGGCGGTGAACGATATCCGCCGCAGCGATTTCAAAACCGGCGCGGGTGTGGGCGTGCGCTGGCAGTCACCGGTCGGGCCAATCAAGCTCGATTTCGCCGTTCCGGTGGGCGACAAAGACGAACACGGTTTACAGTTTTACATCGGTCTGGGGCCTGAATTATGAGTTTATGGAAGAAGATAAGCCTCGGAGTACTGATTTTTATCGTACTGCTGCTCGGTACGGTGGCGTTTCTGGTGGGCACCACCACGGGCCTGCATCTGCTGTTTAACGCCGCGAACCGCTGGGTACCGGGGCTGGAAATCGGCCAGGTGACGGGCGGCTGGCGCGATCTGCGCCTGAAAAATATCCGTTATGAACAGCCCGGCGTGGCGGTAAACGCGGGTGAGTTTCATCTGGCGGTCAAGCTCGGCTGCCTGCGGGACAGCCAGCTGTGCGTAAACGATCTGTCGTTAAAAGACGTTAACGTGGCGATAGATTCCAAAAAAATGCCGAAGTCTGAGCCTGTCGAAGAGGAGGATAGCGGTCCGCTGAATCTCTCCACGCCGTACCCGATTGCGCTCTACCGGGTCGCGCTGGATAACGTCAATATCAAAATCGACGACACGACGGTATCCGTGATGGATTTCACCTCCGGCCTGCGCTGGCAGGAGAAAAACCTCACCCTGACCCCTACCTCCCTGCAAGGGCTGCTGATTGCGCTGCCGAAGGTGGCCGACGTGGCGCAGGAGGAGATCGTCGAGCCGAAGATCCAGAACCCGCAGCCGGAAGAAAAACCGCTGGGCGAAACGCTGAAAGATCTCTTCTCTAAGCCAGTCCTGCCGGAGATGACCGACGTGCATCTGCCGCTGAACCTCAATATCGAAGAGTTTAAGGGTGAACAGCTGCGTCTGACCGGCGATACCGATCTGACGGTCTTCAACATGCTGCTTAAAGTCAGCAGTATCGACGGCAACATGAAGCTCGACGCGCTGGATATCGACACCAATCAGGGGTCGGTGAATGCCTCCGGCAATGCGCTGCTGCGCGACAACTGGCCGGTGGATATTACGCTGAACAGCGCCCTGAACATCGATCCGCTGAAGGGCGAAAAGGTCAAGGTGAAAGTCGGCGGCGCGCTACGGGAGAAGCTTGAGTTCGGCGTGAACCTTTCCGGCCCGGTGGATATGGTGCTGCGCGGGCAAACCCAGCTGGCAGAGGCTGGTCTACCGCTCAACCTTGAGGTTGTCAGCAAGCAGCTTTACTGGCCGTTCACCGGCGAAAAGCAGTTCCAGGCTGACGATCTGAAGCTAAAGCTGAGTGGCAAAATGACCGACTACACGCTGTCGTTCCGCACGGCAGTGAAGGGGCAGGATGTACCGCCCGCCGATATTACCCTGGATGCGAAGGGTAACGAGTTGCAGGTTAACCTCGACAAGCTGACCGTGGCGGCGCTGGAAGGGAAAACCGAGCTGACCGCGCTGCTCGACTGGCAGCAGGCGATCAGCTGGCGCGGCGAGCTGAAGCTGACCGGGATCAACACCGCTAAAGAGGTCCCGGAGTGGCCGTCAAAACTGGATGGCCTGATCAAAACCCGCGGCAGCCTGTACGGGGGCACCTGGCAGATGGACGTGCCGGAACTCAAGCTCACCGGCAACGTGAAGCAGAACAAAGTCAACGTAGAAGGCTCGCTTAAGGGCAACAGCTATCTCCAGTGGGTGATCCCGGGCCTGCACGTGGCGCTGGGTCGCAACACGGCGGATATCAAAGGCGAGCTGGGCGTGAAAGACCTCAATCTGGATGCCACCATCGACGCGCCGAATCTCGATAACGCCCTGCCGGGTCTGGGCGGTACGGCGAAAGGGTTAGTGAAGGTTCGCGGTACGGTGGAGGCGCCGCAGTTGCTGGCGGACATCACCGCCAATAATCTGCGCTGGCAGGAACTTTCCATTGCCCGCGTGCGTGTCGAGGGAGACGTGAAATCCACCGATCAGATCGGCGGAAACCTGGATCTGCGCGTGGAGCGCATCTCTCAGCCGGACGTGAACATCAGTCTGGTCACGCTGGCGGCAAAAGGGAACGAAAAGCAGCACGATCTCCAGCTACGGGTACAGGGCGAGCCGGTCTCCGGTCAGCTTCACCTGACGGGCAGTTTTGACCGCCAGGCGACGCGCTGGAAAGGCGTTCTGGATAACACTCGCTTTAGCACGCCGGTAGGGCCGCTGGTGCTGTCGCGGTCTGTCGCGCTGGACTACCGCAACGCAGAGCAAAAGATCAGCATTGGGCCACACTGCTGGACTAACCCGAATGCTGAGCTGTGCGTGCCGCAGACCATTGATGCGGGTGCGGAAGGACGTGCGCAGATCAACCTCAACCGTTTCGACCTGGCGATGCTGAAACCGTTTATGCCGGAAACCACCCAGGCCAGCGGCGTCTTTAGCGGTAAAGCGGACGTTGCGTGGGACACCACCAAAGAGGGTCTGCCGCAGGGCAGCGTTACCCTCTCAGGGCGTAACGTGAAGGTGACGCAGGAGGTCAATGACGCGCCGCTGCCGGTGGCGTTCGATACCCTGAATCTGAACGCTGACCTGCGTAACAATCGCGCAGAACTCGGGTGGCTGATCCGCCTGACCAACAACGGTCAGTTTGACGGACAGGTGCAAATTACCGATCCGCAAGGCCGACGCAATCTCGGCGGTAACGTCAATATCCGCAACTTCAACCTGGCGATGGTGAATCCGATCTTCTCGCGGGGAGAAAAGGCGGCGGGGATGCTCAGCGCCAACCTGCGTCTGGCGGGGGATGCGCAAAGCCCGCAGCTGTTTGGCCAGATGCGGTTAAACGGCGTGGACATTGACGGTAACTTTATGCCGTTCGATATGCAGCCAAGCCAGCTGACGATGAACTTTAACGGCCAAAGCTCAACCCTGAGTGGCTCAGTGCTGACGCAGCAGGGACAAATCAACCTGAGCGGTGACGCAGACTGGAGCCAGCTCGACAACTGGCGCGCCCGTATTGCGGCCAAGGGCAGCAGGGTGCGTATCACGGTACCGCCGATGGTGCGGCTGGACGTGTCGCCAGACGTGGTCTTTGAGGCAACGCCGAGTCTCTTCACCCTGGACGGCCGTGTTGACGTACCGTGGGCGCGCATCGTGGTTCACGAGGTGCCGGAAAGCGCGGTGGGCGTCTCCAGTGACGAAGTTATGCTCAATGAAAATCTGAAACCTGTTGAACAGAAGAGCGCTGGCATACCGATCAATAGTAATCTTATCGTGCACGTGGGGAATAACGTGCGTTTGGACGCGTTTGGGCTGAAGGCGAGACTGACGGGTGACCTGAAAGTGGCGCAGGATCAACAGGGGCTTGGTCTGAATGGACAAATCAATATTCCTGAAGGGCGCTTCCATGCCTACGGTCAGGATTTGATTGTGCGTAAAGGCGAACTGCTGTTCTCCGGTCCACCGGATCAGCCGGTGCTCAATATCGAAGCGATCCGCAACCCGGAAGCCACCGAAGATGATGTGATTGCAGGCGTGCGCGTGACGGGCTCCGCCGACGAACCTAAGGCAGAGATCTTCTCTGACCCGGCCATGTCGCAACAGGAAGCGCTCTCTTACCTGCTGCGCGGCCAGGGTCTGGATAGTCAACAGGGCGATGGCGCGGCAATGACATCAATGTTAGTCGGTCTGGGGGTTGCACAAAGTGGTCAGGTTGTGGGTAAAATCGGCGAGACGTTTGGCGTAAGCAATCTGGCGCTGGACACTCAGGGCGTGGGTGACTCTTCGCAGGTAGTGGTCAGCGGCTATGTACTGCCGGGTCTACAGGTAAAATATGGCGTGGGGATCTTTGACTCACTGGCTACACTCACGTTACGTTATCGCCTGATGCCTAAGCTATATCTGGAAGCAGTGTCCGGCGTAGACCAGGCACTTGATCTGCTCTATCAGTTTGAGTTTTAGCAATGCGAATATTTGTTTACGGCAGTTTACGAACCAGGCAAGGCAACAGCCACTGGATGACCAACGCCCAGTTGCTGGGAAATTACACAATCGAAAACTACCAGTTGTACAGTCTGGGCCACTATCCAGGCGCGGTTCCGGGGAACGGAACGGTACAGGGTGAGGTTTATCGTATTGATAATGCTACGCTGGCCGAACTTGATGCCTTGCGCACCAGGGGCGGTGAATACGCTCGCCAGTTGATCCAGACGCCTTACGGCAGTGCATGGATGTACGTGTACCAACGTTCGGTTGACGGGTTAACGTTGATTGAAAGCGGTAACTGGTTAGACAGAGACCAGTTCTGAAAAACGACAACGCCACCGTAAGGTGGCGTTGTCGTTTTGCGCCTCTTGCTGATTGTAGGCCCGTGCAAGCGTAGCGCCGCCGGGGGCATCGACAGGCACAAAAAAGCCCCGACGCGCGGGGCTTAGTCTCAGCAGTAAGAATTACTTCTTAGCCGCACGCTCGAAAGAGGCGATGATTTCTGCTTTCGCCGCTTCTGCGTTATCCCAGCCTTCAACTTTAACCCATTTGCCTTTTTCGAGATCTTTGTAGTGCTCGAAGAAGTGGGCGATCTGCGCTTTCAGCAGCTCTGGCAGGTCGTTCACATCTTTAATGTGATCGTACTCTTTGCTCAGCTTGGTGTGCGGTACGGCAACCAGTTTCGCATCTTCACCCGCTTCGTCAGTCATTTTCAGCACGCCAACAGGACGGCAGCGAATGACGGAGCCTGGCTGCAATGGGTATGGCGTTGGGACCAGTACGTCAACCGGGTCACCGTCCAGAGACAGAGTGTGGTTGATGTAGCCGTAGTTGCACGGATAGAACATGGCGGTAGACATGAAACGGTCAACGAACAGCGCACCGGTGTCTTTGTCGATTTCGTATTTGATTGGATCTGCGTTGGCCGGGATTTCGATCACAACGTAGATGTCTTCTGGCAGTTCTTTACCCGCAGGGACGTTGAGTAAGCTCATGTCGGTGTCCTTTAAAATGGATGGTAAACAAGTGGCAGGTATTATAGCCAACTGGCGCTGAAAGTCTCCGCCTGTTTTCGTCTTCTCTCCCTCGCGCCTTCACTTTTCAGACCGTTTCCATGACAGGATAATCCATAAACTCAGCCGCATTTTAAATGTTGAAATGAAAGCGATTACAAACTTGTGATTAACGTTTTATTCACTTTTCTGAAGTGTGATGTAACGCAATCCGTAACATATTCGATTGGCTATAGTTCATCCGCGGAACATCTTTTAACCAACAATAATCTACCCTACGAGGACGTTCATATGTGGAAGCGCTTACTTCTTGTTACAGCAGTTTCGGCAGCCATGTCGTCTATGGCGATGGCCGCACCTTTAACCGTTGGATTTTCGCAGGTCGGATCTGAATCCGGCTGGCGCGCCGCTGAAACGAATGTGGCGAAAAGTGAGGCCGAAAAGCGCGGTATTACGCTGAAAATCGCCGATGGTCAGCAAAAGCAAGAGAACCAGATTAAAGCGGTGCGCTCGTTTATCGCTCAGGGCGTGGATGCCATCTTTATTGCCCCGGTTGTCGCCACGGGCTGGGAGCCGGTGCTGAAGGAAGCCAAAGATGCTGAAATTCCGGTCTTCCTGCTCGACCGTTCCATCGATGTAAAAGACAAATCTCTCTATATGACCACCGTCACCGCCGATAACGTACTGGAAGGCAAACTGATTGGTGACTGGCTGGTGAAGCAGGTGGATGGCAAGCCGTGTAACGTGGTTGAGTTGCAGGGCACCGTCGGGGCGAGCGTGGCTATCGACCGTAAAAAAGGTTTCGCGGAGGCCATCGCCAAAGCACCAAACATTAAGATCATCCGTTCTCAGTCCGGCGACTTCACCCGCAGCAAGGGTAAAGAGGTCATGGAAAGCTTCATCAAGGCTGAAAATAACGGCAAAAACATTTGCATGGTTTACGCCCACAACGACGACATGGTGATCGGCGCCATCCAGGCCATCAAAGAAGCGGGCCTGAAGCCGGGCAAAGATATCCTCACCGGCTCGATCGACGGCGTACCGGACATCTACAAAGCGATGATTGACGGTGAAGCGAACGCCAGCGTGGAGCTGACGCCGAATATGGCTGGCCCGGCATTCGATGCGCTGGAGAAATTCAAGAAAGACGGCACGATGCCTGAGAAAGTGACCGTTACCAAATCCACGCTCTACCTGCCGGACACGGCGAAAGAAGAGTTAGAGAAGAAGAAAAATATGGGTTACTAAGCCCTCACACCCCTCACCCTAGCCCTCTCCCCGGAGGGGAGAGGGAAAAGGGCGGTTTGGGCAGAAAATGAAAGACTGGCACGAAGAGTCCCCTCTCCCCTCTGGGGAGAGGGTCAGGGTGAGGGGAAACCATGACTACCGAACAACACCAGGAAATCCTCCGCACAGAGGGCCTGAGTAAATTTTTCCCTGGCGTTAAGGCGCTGGATAACGTTGATTTCAGCCTGCGGCGGGGGGAGATCATGGCGTTGCTCGGCGAAAACGGGGCGGGGAAGTCGACGCTGATTAAAACCCTGACCGGGGTCTATCACGCCGATCGCGGCGCTATCTGGCTGGAAGGTCACGCCATTTCGCCTAAGAACACCGCGCATGCCCAGCAACTGGGGATCGGCACGGTCTACCAGGAAGTGAACCTGCTGCCAAACATGTCGGTAGCGGATAACCTGTTTATTGGCCGCGAGCCACGACGCTTTGGCCTGTTGCGCCGCAAAGAGATGGAAGCTCGCGCCACGAAGTTGATGGAATCGTATGGCTTCTCTCTTGACGTGCGCGAACCGCTGAACCGCTTTTCCGTGGCGATGCAGCAGATTGTTGCCATCTGCCGGGCTATCGATCTCTCTGCGAAGGTGCTGATCCTCGACGAACCCACCGCCAGCCTCGATACCCAGGAAGTGGAGATGCTTTTTACCCTGATGCGCCAGCTGCGTAATCAGGGCGTCAGCCTGATTTTCGTGACGCATTTCCTCGATCAGGTTTACGAGGTGAGCGATCGCATTACGGTGCTGCGCAATGGCAGCTTTGTCGGCTGCCGGGAAACCCGCGAGCTGCCGCAGATCGAGCTGGTCAAAATGATGCTGGGCCGCGAGCTGGAGACCAACGCGCTCCAGCGCGCGGGCCGCACGCTGCTGAGCGAAAAACCGATCGCTGCGTTTCACGATTACGGCAAAAAAGGGATCATCGCGCCGTTTAACCTGGAGGTACGCCCCGGTGAAATTGTGGGTCTGGCGGGGCTGTTAGGCTCGGGGCGCACCGAAACCGCCGAAGTGATCTTCGGGATCAAACCTGCCGACAGCGGAACGGCGCTGATCAAAGGCAAACCACAAACGCTACGTTCGCCGCATCAGGCGTCGTGTCTCGGCGTGGGCTTCTGCCCGGAGGACAGGAAAACGGACGGTATTATTGCCGCCGCCTCGGTGCGGGAAAACATCATCCTGGCGCTACAGGCCCAGCGCGGCTGGCTGCGTCCGATCCCGCGTAAAGAGCAGAACGCGATTGCCGAGCGCTTCATCCGCCAGCTCGGTATCCGTACCCCGAGCGCGGAACAGCCCATTGAGTTCCTCTCGGGCGGTAACCAGCAGAAGGTGTTGCTCTCTCGATGGCTGCTCACCAAACCGCAGTTCCTGATCCTCGACGAGCCGACGCGCGGCATCGACGTGGGCGCGCACGCCGAAATCATCCGGCTTATCGAAACGCTCTGTGCGGACGGGCTGGCGCTGCTGGTGATCTCGTCTGAGCTGGAGGAGCTGGTTGGCTATGCCGATCGCGTCATCATCATGCGCGATCGCAAACAGGTGGCAGAGATCCCGCTGGATAAACTGTCGGTTCCGGCGATCATGAATGCCATCGCGGCGTAAGGAGTCAAATGTGATGTCCCGTTCTCTTTCGCAAACTGGCGAAGCGAAGCGCCGCTTCAGCTGGCCGACCGGCACGCCGCAAATCGTGGCGCTGCTGCTGGTGCTGCTGGTGGATAGCCTGGTGGCTCCGCATTTCTTCCAGATCATCGTTCAGGATGGCCGCCTGTTTGGCAGCCCGATCGACATCTTAAACCGTGCCGCGCCCGTGGCGCTGCTGGCGATTGGTATGACGCTGGTGATTGCCACCGGCGGGATCGACCTCTCCGTCGGTGCGGTCATGGCGATTGCGGGGGCCACCGCCGCCTCAATGACCGTGGCCGGACACAGCCTGCCGGTGGTCCTGCTTGCCGCGCTGGGATCCGGCGTATTAGCCGGGCTGTGGAATGGCATTCTGGTCGCGGTGCTCAAGATCCAGCCGTTTGTTGCGACGTTGATTTTGATGGTGGCCGGGCGCGGTGTGGCGCAGCTTATCACCTCCGGTCAAATCGTCACCTTTACCTCCCCGAGCCTGGCGTGGATCGGCAGCGGTAATTTTCTGTTCTTCCCGACGCCGGTGATCGTCGCGCTGGTGACGCTGGTGGTGTTCTGGCTTTTCACCCGCAAAACGGCGCTCGGGATGTTCATCGAAGCGGTGGGGATTAACATTCGGGCCGCGAAAAACGCCGGGGTGAATACGCGGCTGATGGTGATGCTGACTTACGTGCTGAGCGGCGTCTGTGCTGCGATTGCCGGGGTGATCGTGGCCGCCGATATTCGCGGAGCGGATGCCAACAACGCCGGACTCTGGCTGGAGCTGGATGCGATCCTCGCGGTGGTTATCGGCGGTGGGTCGCTGATGGGCGGACGTTTTAATCTGCTGCTCTCGGTGGTGGGGGCGTTGATTATTCAGGGTATGAATACCGGTATTTTGCTCTCCGGGTTCCAGCCGGAGCTTAATCAGGTCGTCAAAGCGGTCGTGGTGCTTATCGTACTTATCGTGCAGTCGCCGCGCTTTATCACTCTCATTAAGGGGTTCCGCGGTCATGATAAAACGTAATTTGCCGTTAATGATCACGCTGGGCGTGTTCGTGCTGGGTTACCTCTACTGTCTGACCCAGTTCCCGGGCTTCGCCTCCACGCGAGTGATTTGCAATATTCTGACCGACAACGCGTTTTTAGGCATTATCGCCGTCGGCATGACGTTTGTGATCCTCTCCGGCGGGATCGATCTCTCCGTCGGGTCGGTGATCGCCTTTACCGGCGTGTTCCTTGCCAAAGCGATTGGCTACTGGGGTATTTCGCCGCTGCTGGCGTTCCCGCTGGTGCTGATCATGGGCTGTGCGTTCGGCGCCTTTATGGGGCTTTTGATCGACGCGCTGAAAATACCGGCGTTTATCATCACCCTTGCGGGAATGTTTTTCCTGCGCGGCGTGAGCTATCTGGTGTCGGAGGAGTCGATTCCGATTAACCATCCGATCTACGACACGCTCTCCAGCCTGGCGTGGAAAATCCCCGGCGGGGGACGCCTGAGCGCAATGGGGCTGCTGATGCTGGGCGTGGTGGTAATCGGGATCTTCCTCGCCCACCGTACCCGGTTTGGTAATCAGGTTTATGCCATTGGCGGCAGCGCCACGTCCGCGAACCTGATGGGAATTTCCACGCGCAGCACGACCATCCGCATCTATATGCTTTCGACCGGGCTGGCCACGCTCGCGGGGATTGTGTTCTCGGTTTACACCCAGGCAGGCTATGCCCTGGCGGGAGTGGGCGTTGAGCTGGACGCCATTGCCTCGGTGGTGATTGGCGGTACGTTGCTCAGCGGCGGGGTGGGGACGGTGCTCGGCACGCTGTTTGGCGTGGCGATCCAGGGGCTGATTCAGACCTATATCAACTTCGACGGCACGCTCAGCTCCTGGTGGACCAAAATCGCCATCGGCATTCTGCTGTTTATTTTTATCGCCCTCCAGCGCGGCCTGACGGTGCTCTGGGAGAACCGTCAAAGCTCGCCTGTTACCCGTGTGAATACATCTGTAACAGAGCGATAACATGCTGAAATTGCTTAAACTCTAAACATTTTCCGGTAGCGGCCGATACTCTTTTTTTATGCCCAGAAATATCTCGCTACCGGAAATAACATCATGCTGAAAACGCTATCGATTCGTACCGGCTTGCTCTCTTTACTGGCCGTTATGACCCTTCTGCTGCTGATTGTTAGCGGCATCGGCATTTATGCCCTTACACAAAGTTCCGCTTCTCTCCAGCGCATCAATCACCTTCAGGGTGAACAGATGGTGCAGCTGAATTCCGGCTATACGCTGATCCTGCGCGCGCGTAACGAAGCGGGTCAGGCCGTCCGCATGATGGAGGTCGGCCTTCTGGACGATGCGGCCAGGGCGGTCAAAACCATTAATCAGGAAATGGCGCTGGCACAGAAAACGCTGAAGGGCGTGATCGGCAGTGGCGTGGCGGATGAGCAGGGACAAAAGCTGCTAGATAACGTCGCCGCGAGCCTGGCGGTGTACAACCAGCAGGGTATCAGCCCGATGCTGAAAGCCCTGAACGAGCAAAGCGCGGACAGCTATTACGATTTGCTGGAAAACAAGCTGGTCCCGGTGGCGAAGCAGTTTGATAACGCGATGCAGGCGTTCCAGGCATGGAGCGAGGCGCGCGGCAAAGCGGAGGTGAGCGCCGTACAGGCGAGTAAAATCCGCGTGCTGATCCTGATTATCGTCGCGGCGCTGCTGACGGCTGGCATTATCGTGCTGGCCTGGCTGGTGCTGCGCCATATGCTGCTCAAGCCGCTTTCAGCCTCGATTGCCCAGTTGGAGCACGTGGCGGCCGGCGATTTAACCCACACCCTGAACGCGCCAGCGAGCCAGGAATTTAATCGCCTGAACGCGGCCATCGAAGGGATGCGCCAGGCGCTGATGGACTCGGTTCTGCGGGTGCGTGACGCCAGCTCGCAGATTGATACAGGCAGCCGCGAACTGACGGCCGGGAATATGAACCTGGCCCAGCGCACGGAATCCACCGCCACGTCGCTGGAGCAGACGGCCGCCAGCATGGAAGAGATCACCGCCACGGTGAAACTTAACGCCGATAACGCCGAGCAGGCGCACCAGCTGGCGAAGTCGGTCTCTGATACCGCCGATCACGGCAGCGAAATGGTCTGCTACGTCATCGAGAAGATGCGCGACATTTCCGGCAGTTCGGCGCGCATCGCCGATATCCTGAGCGTCATCGACGGCATTGCGTTCCAGACCAATATTCTGGCGCTGAACGCCTCCGTTGAAGCGGCGCGGGCGGGTGAGCAGGGCCGAGGTTTTGCGGTCGTGGCGGGTGAGGTGCGTAATCTCGCCAGCCGCAGTGCCGACGCGGCGAAAGAGATCCGTTCCCTTATCAGCGATTCACAAACTCACGTCAACGAGGGCAGCGAGCTGGCGCAGCAGGCCGGTGAGACGATGGACGAGATCGCCACCGAAGTGCTGCGGATGACCAAACTGATGCGTGAAATTGCGACGGCGTCTCAGGAGCAGAGCCGCGGTATTGAGCAGGTGAATATCGCCGTCAATCAGATGGATGAAACCGCGCAGCAAAACGCGGCGCTGGTGCAGCAATCCTCTGCGGCAACACGTTCCCTGGAGGAGCAGTCGCGCGAGCTGATGGAAGCCATGGCCTCCTTCAAGCTGACGGCGCAAACGGCATGACCAAAAAAAGGGGAGCCTGATGGCTCCCCTGTTTGTCCGTTACGCGTCCGGGAATTCGCGGATCATGCGCTCAACGTCATCCACCATATGGCGGTTGCCAACGAAGAACGAACGGCGCTGGTGCAGGCTTTCCGGCACGATATCCAGAATACGCTCTTTACCGTCGCTCGCCTTGCCGCCAGCCTGTTCGGCCAGGAACGCCATTGGGTTGCACTCATACAGCAAACGCAGCTTCCCGTCCGGGTGGCTGGCGGTGCTTGGGTAGAGGTAAATACCGCCTTTCAGCAGGTTACGGTGGAAATCCGCCACCAGCGAGCCGATATAGCGCGAGGTGTACGGGCGCTGCGTGGCTTTATCCTCTTCCTGGCAGAATTTGATGTACTTCTTCACGCCGTTCGGGAATTTGATGTAGTTGCCTTCGTTGATGGAGTAGGTGTTGCCCTTCTCCGGGAAGCGCATACGCTCCTGACACAGGCAGAATACGCCCAGGGACGGATCGTAGGTAAAGGCGTGTACGCCGCAGCCGGTGGTGTACACCAGCATGGTGGACGAGCCATACACCACATAACCGGCGGCAACCTGTTTACTGCCCGGTTGCAGGAAGTCCTCTTCCGTCACCGGTGTGCCAACCGGCGTGACGCGGCGGTAGATGGAGAAAATGGTACCGACAGAAACGTTAACGTCGATGTTGGAGGAGCCGTCCAGCGGATCCATCAGAACAACGTATTTCGCGTGTTCACACCCTTCGAATACGACGATCTCATCTTCTTCTTCAGAGGCGATACCCGCAACGATGTCGCGCGCGCGCAGTGCTGCTTTCAGTTTTTCATTGGCGAACAGGTCGAGTTTCTGCTGAACCTCACCCTGAACGTTCTCGGCACCGCTGGCACCCAGGATATCGACCAGACCGGCCTTGTTGATATCGCGGTGGATGATCTTAGCGCCCAGCTTTATTGCCGACAGCAAAGCAGTGAGCTCACCCGTAGCATGAGAGAACTCGTGCTGCTTTTCGACAATAAATTCACCTAACGTTTTCATAACACTTTCCCTGCATCTTATGTTGAGTAAAGCGGTTGATGTCCAACAATCTTAACAAACATTCAAATATTAGCGCAGAGGTGAATCGCGCCAGCAAAATACGGATTTACCTGAAATGCGTTTCACAGCCGCTGACATGTGAGTAAAATGTGCGCCACATTGAAGAAGGATAGTGACGTATGCGCATTCATATATTGGGGATTTGTGGCACTTTCATGGGCGGACTGGCAATGCTGGCGCGCTCGCTGGGCCATGAAGTGACAGGTTCGGACGCCAATGTGTATCCGCCGATGAGCACGCTGCTGGAGAAGCAGGGAATTTCTCTGATTCAGGGATATGACGCCAGTCAGCTGGAGCCGCAGCCGGATCTGGTGATCATTGGTAACGCCATGACCCGTGGGAATCCATGCGTTGAAGCGGTGCTGGAACGCAATATCCCGTACATGTCTGGCCCGCAGTGGCTGCATGATTTTGTCCTGCGTGACCGCTGGGTTGTCGCCGTTGCCGGGACGCACGGCAAAACCACCACCGCCGGTATGGCGACCTGGATCCTTGAAGCCTGCGGCTACAAGCCGGGCTTCGTGATCGGCGGCGTGCCGGGGAATTTCGACGTCTCCGCGCGTCTGGGCGACAGCCCGTTCTTTGTGATTGAAGCGGATGAATACGACTGCGCATTCTTCGACAAGCGCTCCAAGTTCGTGCATTACTGCCCACGCACGCTGATCCTCAACAACCTTGAGTTCGATCACGCGGATATCTTTGACGACCTGAAAGCGATTCAGAAACAGTTCCACCATCTGGTGCGTATTGTTCCGGGTCAGGGGCGCATTATCCTGCCGGAGAACGACATCAACCTGAAACAGACCCTGGCGATGGGGTGCTGGAGCGAGCAGGAACTGGTGGGCGAACAGGGTCACTGGCAGGCGAAGAAACTCAACGCGGATGCGTCCGAATGGGAAGTGCTGCTCGACGGTGAGAAAGTGGGCGAGGTGAAGTGGGGCCTGGTGGGCGAGCACAACATGCACAACGGCCTGATGGCGATCGCCGCGGCGCGTCACGTGGGCGTACTGCCTGCGGATGCGGCCAATGCGCTGGGCACGTTTATCAACGCCCGTCGCCGTCTGGAGCTGCGCGGTGAAGCGAATGGCGTGACGGTGTACGATGATTTCGCGCATCACCCAACCGCCATTCTGGCGACGCTCGCCGCATTGCGTGGCAAAGTTGGCGGCACCGCGCGTATTCTGGCCGTGCTGGAACCGCGTTCGAACACCATGAAAATGGGCATCTGCAAGGACGATCTTGCGCCGTCTTTAGGCCGTGCCGACGAAGTCTTCCTCCTGCAACCGCAGCACATTCCGTGGCAGGTGGCGGAAGTGGCCGATGCCTGCATTCAGCCAGCGCACTGGAGTGCGGACGTAGATGTCTTAGCGGATATGGTGGTGAAAGCCGCACAGCCTGGCGATCACATTCTGGTAATGAGCAACGGCGGGTTTGGTGGGATCCATCAGAAGCTGCTGGACGGTCTGGCGAAGAAAGCCGCGACCGCAGAGTAAAAAAAAGCCCGGTGGCGCTAGCGCTTACCGGGCCTTCATTCTTTTCTCCCTCTCCCCTTTGGGGAGAGAGCGGGGTGAGGGGAAGATATTACTCTTCGTTCTCAGACAGCTCGCGCAGATACTGGAAAATCAGACGCGCAGATTTCGGCGGCTTATTCCCTTCTTTCTCTTTCTTCGCGTTACGGATAAGCGATCGCAGCTGCTGGCGGTCGGCATTCGGCCACAGGTTCAGCACTTCAGGTACCGCGTCATCACCTTGCTCGATCAAACGATCGCGGATCTGCTCCAGCTTATGGAACAACGCAACCTGCTGGTTGTGGCGGTTTTTCAGCTTATCCAGTGCCTGACGGATCGGCTCAACGTCGCGCTGACGCAGCAGTTTCCCGATAAGCTGAAGCTGGCGGCGACGCCCTTCTTTCTTGATTTTCTGTGCCAGTTCAATGGCATCACGCAGATCCTGGTCGAGCGGGATCTTATCCAGCGCGTTTTTACCCAGTTCTACCATTTCTGCGCCAAGCTGTTTTAACTCTTCGGCGTCACGTTTAATTTCACTTTTACTGACCCAGATGATCTCATCATCTTCGTCTTCGATGTCATCACCGGGAACGTCGTCGAGCCAGTCTTCGGGCTGCTTAGTCATGTCAGGCTCCTTAAAAAAAGAGGCTAATGTTACCAGTTAAGGCGCGCACTGAAAAACGGTTCTCTGTTAGACTTCACTTAACTCTCTCTTACAGTATGGCATTTGCGATGAAAGTAACCTCACAAGTTGAAGCGCAGCGTAAGATCCTGGAAGAAGCCGTCTCCACCGCGCTGACGCTCGCTTCAGGTAAATCAGATGGCGCCGAAGTGGCGGTCAGCAAAACCACCGGCATTAGCGTGAGTACCCGCTATGGCGAAGTGGAGAATGTAGAATTTAACAGCGATGGCGCGCTGGGGATCACGGTGTATCACCAGAATCGCAAAGGCAGCGCGTCGTCCACCGATCTCAGCCCGGATGCCATCGCCCGTACGGTGCAGGCGGCGCTGGATATCGCCCGTTACACCTCCCCGGATCCTTACGCTGGCGTGGCCGATAAAGAGCTGCTGGCGTTTGACGCGCCGGATCTCGATCTGTTCCATCCGGCGGAAGTGACGCCGGATGAAGCCATTGAGCTGGCCGCGCGTGCCGAGCAGGCCTCTTTACAGGCTGACAAACGCATCACCAATACCGAAGGCGGCAGCTTTAACAGCCACTACGGCATCAAAGTGTTCGGTAATTCCCACGGCATGTTGCAGGGGTACAGCTCAACCCGTCACTCGCTTTCCAGCTGCGTCATTGCCGAAGAGAACGGCGACATGGAGCGTGATTATGCGTATACCATTGGCCGCGCGCTGGGGGATTTGCAGTCTCCGGAGTGGGTGGGTAAGGAGTGCGCCGAACGCACGCTGTCACGCCTTTCGCCGCGTAAACTCTCCACGATGAAAGCCCCGGTCATTTTTGCCAATGAAGTGGCGACGGGCCTGTTTGGTCATCTGGTGGGGGCGATTGCGGGCGGTTCGGTGTACCGTAAATCGACCTTCCTGCTCGACTCGCTGGGCAAACAGATCCTGCCAGAATGGCTGACCATCGAAGAACATCCGCACCTACTGAAAGGGCTGGCCTCGACGCCGTTCGACAGCGAAGGCGTGCGCACGGAACGCCGTGATATCGTGAAAGACGGCGTGCTGACCCAGTGGCTGCTGACCAACTACTCTGCGCGCAAGCTGGGGCTAAAAAGCACCGGGCACGCGGGCGGGATCCACAACTGGCGCATTGCCGGACAGGGTCTCAACTTTGAGCAGATGCTGAAAGAGATGGGCACCGGTCTGGTGGTCACCGAGCTGATGGGGCAGGGCGTGAGCGGTATCACCGGCGATTACTCTCGCGGTGCGGCGGGCTTCTGGGTCGAAAACGGCGAAATTCAGTATCCGGTGAGCGAAATCACCATCGCCGGCAACCTCAAGGACATGTGGCGCAATATTGTTACGGTCGGTAACGATATTGAAACACGCAGCAATATTCAGTGTGGTTCTGTATTACTGCCGGAGATGAAAATCGCCGGGCAATAATACCCGTAAAAGCGTGATTAATAATAAAAAAGGAAGTGAGCAATGCGTAAACACCTGTTAGCGATCGTCGCGGCTTCAACGCTGGTTCTTGGTTCATCTGCGTTTGCTGCCGATCTCGAAGACAACATGGACATCCTCAGTCAAAACCTGAAGGTGGTGCAGAAAACCGACAATGCGGCGGAGATGAAAGACGCACTCACAAAGATGCGTGAAGCCGCGCTGGACGCGCAAAAAGCGACCCCGCCGAAGCTGGAAAGCAAAGCGGCGGACAGCGCCGAAATGAAAGACTACCGCCACGGTTTTGACGTGCTGGTCGGCCAGATTGACGGCGCGCTGAAGCTGGCGAACGAAGGCAAAGTGAAGGAAGCCCAGGCGGCAGCCGATCAGTTTGTGACGACCCGCAACACGTATCACAAAAAGTATCGTTAACCGATCGCGCATCTGACAAACAACCAGCGGGGGCCAGTGGCCCCCGTTTTTTTTTACGCGGTAATAAGTAAACCCTATCGCCATCACATTTTTGCGTCACCACGCCTGAACGTTTTCGTTTCCCCGGCGTGCGTTTTACCGCTGAAATACGTGATATTCATCACGTAAATGTCGCAATTAATCCAGATTCACCGCATTTATGTGGCACAGATCACTGCCGCTGCTCGCCTTTCCACTTTGAAGTGGAAAACAACTCGCTACAAACATTTCCCCCCCGCCGTTAGTTTTATTCCAGAGCCATTAACGGGGTAAGACGAGTGATTAACGGAGCGGTAATGAACGACGTTGGGGAACAGGCGGTGCAAACAGAACAGCTCGCGAACACCATGCTTCAGCAGGTCTACGCCCTGCTGGCCCGGCACAACATCATCCCCAACGCGGTACAGGAGCAGATGCTGACCTCCCACGTGCGCGCAATGGCGCACCGGTCCGTGACCGGCGAGCCGCTGCCGGAGGTTGAAGCAGAGCTGTTCGACGAAATTTCACCAGATTCAATGCAGCTTGCCCGTGAAGTGGTAGCGCAGTTTGGCAACCTTCCTGATGAAGAAGCCTGGCTGCTCTCCGTTCACTTCGAAGTCGCGAAAGACAACCTTTAAGGAGCAATACATGGAACAGATTACAGTCGTAATTGGCGATCGCCTGGGCAAAGGTCAGAAAGTGGCTGCCGGTGTGGAAAAGGCTGGCGGACGTGCGGTTGTCGTACCGGGTATGGCAGCGGATATGAAGCTCGGTGACGTGATGAAAGCAGAAAACGCCACCTTCGGCATCTCCTTCTGCGGCAGCGGCGGCGCGGGCGCCATCACCGCCCAAACCAAATATGGCTACAAGGCCAAATACGGCATGCGCTCCGTGGATGAGGGCGTGACCGCCATCAATGAAGGCTGCAACGTGCTGGGCTTCGGCTTTATGGATAAAGAAGAGTTGGGCGAGCGTCTGGTACAGGCGTGGCAGAAGAAGTACGGCGCATAAGCATGAAAGAACAGTTCACAACCACGGTGAGAGTGAAGGGGAAGGGCGACGCCAAAGCGCGCGCCTTTGCCGACGCGCTCAACCACGTTCAGGCCGCGGTGATGAAAGCCTCACCGCATATCTTACTGCGTATTGAGCCACAGGATGTGCAGGTTGTTCAGGCGCAAGAAGCGGTGCGAAAAGAAGCGTTTCTGTTCTTCTTTCTGCGCCGGGAAAGACGCACCTACAGCGTGGAGCTGGATGTGACCGTCAACGTGACCGCCATCAATCTCGACCAGGTGGATTTCGTCACGCAACGCTGATTATTCATAAAAGGGCAGACTGATGTTCTTAATTATATTAATAAAATCGCTCATCATTGGCGGCCTGGTTGGCGTCGGTGTCGGCGCCGGGGCTGCACGCATGTTTCATGCGCCTACCACTCAGGGTATGGGCGCGTTTCGTACGTTGGGGGAACTGAACTCCTGTGAAGGGGATCCGGCGTCCCACTTCTCCTTTGGGTTAGGTTTCTTCTTTAACGCCTGGGCCTCTTCCGTGGCCGCAGGTGCCTTCACACAGGACGTTGACCACCGCATCATCCCGAACTGGGGTGCTGCTGCACTGATGATCAAAAACCGTAACGTCGGCGAAACGCTGCATGACCCGCGCAAAATGGCGATTGCCTGCGGCATCATCGGCATGATTGTCGTGACCTTCCTTAACCTGACCGCCTCCTCCGTTCCGGCAGCGCTTCAGGTCACCGCCGTGAAGGTGCTGGTGCCTGCCGCGAACCTGCTGGTCAACACCGTGATGCCGGTGATCTTCTGGCTGGCCGCTATCGACGCGGGTAAAAAATCGGGCTTCTGGGCCACCATCTTTGGCGGCGCGGCACAGCTGATTATGGGTAACGCCGTACCGGGCCTGGTGCTGGGGATCCTGATCGGCAAAGGCGTGGAAGAGAGCGGCTGGAACCACGTCACCAAAGTGATGATGGCGGCGATTGTCCTGCTGTTCGTGCTGAGCGGCTTCTTCCGCGGCTTCGACATGAAGATGATCGAATCCTTCCATCTGACCGTGCCGAACTGGCTCGACATGATCCACAACTCGCTCAGCGGTAAATAACAGGAGCCTCGACATGGAACAGAATAAAGGTTTTTGGTATGCCGACTGGTCGTTCCCGATCTTCGTTGGCCTGCTCTCCTCCGGCGTGTTTGCCGGGACGCACATGTACTACCTCTACGGCATCGGCGCGTTTAACGAAGTGGCCTTCGTGGCGATGCTGAAAGCGGGAATCGATACCGGCGTCTACGGCGCGGTGGCGGCGTTCGGCGCGAGCTTCCTGTTCGCCCGTATTATCGAAGGGTCGCTGGTGGGGATTCTCGACATCGGCGGGGCGATCCAGACCGGCGTGGGCCTCGGCGTTCCGGCGCTGCTGCTGGGCGCGGGGATCATGTTCCCGGTGACCAACTTCATTGCCTCGCTGATTACCGGCCTGGTGATTGGCCTGGCGATTGGCTACGTCATCATTCTGGCGCGTAAGTTCACCATCAATCAGAGCAACTCCACCTACGGCGCAGACGTGATGATGGGGGCGGGTAACGCCTCCGGCCGCTTCCTCGGGCCGTTGATTATTCTCAGCGCCATGACCGCCTCCATTCCCATCGGCGTTGGCTCTCTGGTCGGTGCGCTGCTGTTCTACATCTGGCAGAAGCCGATTACCGGTGGCGCCATCCTCGGCGCAATGATTTTGGGCTGGCTGTTCCCGGTCGCCCTTTAATACCCGCGGGCGCTCCGGCGCCCGCCTTCTCAGGAGATCCCCATGTTTGATTTACTCCTGCGCCGTGCGCGCCTTGCCGACGATACCCTGACCGATATCGCCATTCAGGACGGGAAGATCGCTGCGACGGGCGACATTGACGCTCCCGCCCGCAAGACGGTTGAGCTTAACGGTGACGTGTTCGTCAGCGCAGGCTGGATTGACTCCCACGTACACTGCTACCCGAACTCCCCGATTTACCACGACGAGCCGGACAGCGTGGGCATTGCCACCGGCGTGACCACGGTGGTGGACGCGGGCAGTACCGGGGCCGACGACGTGGACGATTTTTACGCCATCACCCGCAAAGCCTCCACCGAGGTGTTTGCCCTGCTGAACATCTCCCGCGTGGGGCTGATCGCCCAGAACGAGCTGGCCAATATGGCGAATATTGACGCCGAGGCGGTGAAGCAGGCGGTGACGCGCCACCCGGATTTTATCGTCGGCCTGAAGGCGCGCATGAGCAGCAGCGTGGTCGGTGAGAACGGCATCACGCCGCTGGAGCGGGCGAAAGCGATCCAGAAAGAGAACGGCGATCTGCCGCTGATGGTGCACATCGGCAACAACCCGCCGAACCTCGACGAAATTGCTGAATTGCTCAGTTCAGGCGACATCATCACCCACTGCTACAACGGCAAGCCAAACCGCATTCTGACGCCCTCCGGCGAGCTGCGTGCGTCCATTACGTCCGCCCTGAAGCGCGGCGTGCGCCTGGACGTCGGCCACGGCACAGCGAGCTTCAGCTTTGAAGTGGCGAAACGCGCCATCGCGATGGGCATTCTGCCGCACACCATCAGCTCGGATATCTACTGCCGCAACCGCATCAATGGCCCGGTTGGCTCGCTGGCAAGCGTAATGTCGAAATTCCTCGCCATCGGCATGTCGTTGCCGCAGGTGATTGACTGCGTCACCGCCAACGCCGCAGACGGCCTGCGCCTGACCCACAAAGGCCGCATTCAGCCTGGTCTCGACGCCGACCTGACGCTGTTTACCCTCAAGCGCCAGCCGACGGTGCTGACGGATGCTGAAAACGACAGTCTGCAAACTGAACACCTTCTGGTGCCGCTTGCCGCGATCCGCGCGGGCAAGGGCTACATGACCGAACAAGGGAGCACGGAACATGCCTTCGATTTATGAGAAGTACAACTTAAAGCAGGTTATCAACACCTCTGGCCGCATGACGGCGCTGGGTGTCTCCACGCCGCGCCCGGACGTGGTGCAGGCGGCGATGGACGGCATGAATCACTATTTCGAGATGAAGGATCTGGTCAACAAAACCGGGGAATACATTGCGAAGCTGCTGGAGGTGGAAGGGGCGACGGTGGTCTCCTGCGCGTCGGCGGGCATTGCCCAGTCCGTGGCGGCGGTGCTGGTAAAAGACAGCGACTGGCTGCTGGAAAACCTGCACGTCACTCCGATTGAGAACAACGAGATCGTCCTGCCGAAAGGCCACAACGTCAACTTTGGCGCGCCGGTAGGTACCATGGTGGCGCTGGGCGGCGGCAAGCTGGTGGAGGCGGGCTACGCCAACGAATGTTCCGCCGATCAGCTGGCGGCGGCGATCACCCCGCGGACGGCGGCGATCCTCTACATTAAATCGCACCACTGCGTGCAGAAAAGCATGCTCAGCGTCGAGCAGGCGGCGGTGGTGGCGCGCAAGCACGATCTGCCGCTGATCGTTGATGCCGCGGCGGAAGAAGATCTGCATACCTATTACCGATCCGGCGCGGATCTGGTGATCTACAGCGGCGCGAAGGCGATTGAAGGCCCAACCAGCGGGCTGGTGATCGGCAAAACCCGGTACGTTGAGTGGGTGAAGCGCCAGACGGCGGGCATTGGCCGCGCGATGAAGGTGGGCAAAGAGGGGATTCTTGGCCTGACCTGCGCCATCGAACACTACCTGACGGCGACCAAAGAGAGCGGTGCAGAGATGGTGGCGAAGATGACGCCGTTTATCGACGCGCTCAACACCCTGAACGGCGTCACCGCGCGCGTGGTCTGGGACAGTGCCGGGCGTGACATCGCCCGCACCGAAATTAAGTTTGACGAAGCCACCACCGGCGTCGGCACCGGTGAGCTGGTGAACGCGCTGAAGCAGGGCGAATATGCTATTTACTTCCGTGGCTATAAAGCCAACGAAGGGATTATCGAAGCGGATGTGCGCAGCGTAAATGCTGACCAGCTGAACATCGTGTACCGCCGCATTAGCGAAGTATTAGGACAGGAGAAAAACGCATGAAACTGACCCCCAACTTTTACCGTGACCGTGTCTGCCTGAACGTGCTGGCAGGATCGAAAGCCAACGCCAGCGCCATTTACGAGGCGGCGGAAGGTCATGTGCTGGTGGGCGTGCTCTCCAAAAATTACCCGGACGTGGCCAGCGCCGTTGCCGATATGCGTGAGTACGCGGCACTGATTGATAACGCGCTCTCCGTGGGGCTGGGCGCGGGGGATCCGAACCAGTCGGCGATGGTGAGTGAAATCTCCCGCCAGGTACAGCCGCAGCACGTTAACCAGGTCTTTACCGGCGTGGCCACCAGCCGCGCGCTGCTGGGGCAGAATGAGTCGGTGGTCAACGGCCTGGTCTCCCCGACCGGCACCGTCGGCATGGTGAAAATCTCCACCGGGCCGCTGAGCAGCACGGCACCGGACGGCATTGTGCCGGTTGAAACCGCCATTGCCCTGCTGAAAGATTTCGGCGGCAGCTCCATCAAGTACTTCCCGATGGGCGGCCTGAAGTGCCGTGACGAATATCAGGCGGTGGCGGAAGCCTGCGCCCGTCACGACTTCTGGCTGGAGCCGACGGGTGGTATCGATCTGGAAAACTATGAGGAGATCTTGCAGATCGCCCTTGACGCGGGCGTGAGCAAAATCATCCCGCACATCTACAGTTCAATTATCGACAAGGCCAGCGGCGACACGCGTCCGGAAGACGTGCGTACCCTGCTGGAAATGACGAAGAAGTTGGTGAAGTAACAAAAAAAACTACACCCCTCACCCCGGCCCTCTCCCCAAAGGGGAGAGGGTTAGGGTGAGGGGGTGAAACACCGCACAAATCCAAGGAGCCACCATGCACACCCGTAACCTGCTTGTCGCTTCACTCTCTTTGCTTGCTACCTCTGCTATCGCCCAGACCCAGTACGCCTGGATCGGCACCTATAATCCCAACGGCGAAGGGCTGTACCGCTTTACCGTCGATCCGCAAACCGGCGCGTTGAGTAACAAAACGCTGGTGAGCAAATTGCCGAACGCCGCGCAGCTGACCGTCTCGCACGACGGCAAGACGCTGTATCTGGCAAGCGAAGTGGAGCAGGGCGTGGTGCAGGCGCTGCGGGTGGAGGATAACGGTGATCTGAGCGAGCTGAATCAGGTGGCCTCCGGCGGTGCCGGTCCGGTCTATCTTTCGCTGACGCCAAACGGCAAACACCTGCTGGTGGCGAACTACGTCAGCGGAACTGTCGCGGTGCTGCCCGTTAACGCAGACGGCAGCCTGGGTGAGGCTACTGACACCCATCAGGATCGGGGCGAACCGGGCGCGGCGAAGCCGGAAGCGGCTGTTGAGGGTAGCTTTGCCATCAGCGATCACAACGGCCCGCATGCGCATATGATCGCCGCCGATCCGAGCGGTAAATACGTGTTTTCCACCGATCTTGGGCTGGATCGCATCTATCAGTACCGTTTTGACGATCAAACAGGAAAGCTGACCCCGAACGATCCGCCGTTTATCAGTGCCTCGTCGAAAGGGGCCGGGCCGCGCCACTTCGTCTTTACGCCGAAGGGCGATGCCCTGTGGCTGATTAACGAAGAGGCGTCTACGCTCACCCATTATGCGCTGGACAGCAATGGCAGGCTGAAAGAGGGTAAAACGGTTTCAGCCCTGCCGGACGGTTATAAAGGCACCAGTTTTGCTGCCGGGCTGGCGCTAAGCGCCGACGGGAAACAGCTGTATGTCGCTAACCGTTTGCATAACAGCATCGGGCACTTTACCGTAACGGCGGAGGGGACGCTGACGCATCAGGACGATGTCTGGACGCGGGGCGACTATCCGCGCACCCTGACCCTCGATAAGCAGGGGCGCTGGCTGTACGTCATGAACCAGCGCAGCGACAACATTACCCGTTTCCGCGTGGCGCCGGACGGCAAGCTGAGCGCCGGGCCAGACTATACCCCGGTCGGCAGCCCATCCCAGATGGTCATTTCACCCTGAGCAGTAAGAGGACAACGACGTGCGATTTCCGAACCAACGTTTAGCGCAACTTTTCGATCTGTTGCAAAACGAGACGCTGCCGCAGGACGAGCTGGCGCAGCGGCTGTCGGTCTCCACGCGAACCGTCCGGGCGGATATCACCGCCCTGAACGCGCTGCTGGCCAGCCACGGCGCGCAGTTCATTTTGAGCCGGGGCAACGGCTATCAGCTCAAAATTAATGATGTGGCGCGCTATCAACAATTGCAGGCATCCCATCCGCGCGCGCTGCGCATTCCGCAAACCGGACCAGAGCGTGTGCACTATCTGGTGGTGCGTTTTCTGACGTCAGCCTTTTCTCTCAAGCTGGAGGATCTGGCCGATGAGTGGTTCGTCAGCCGGGCCACCTTGCAGAGCGACATGGTGGAAGTGCGTGAGTGGTTTCATCGTTACAACCTGACGCTGGAAACCCGCCCGCGCCATGGCATGAAGCTGTTTGGCAGCGAGATGGCGATCCGCGCCTGCCTGACCGACCTCCTGTGGGAGCTGGCGCAGCAGGACAGCCTGAACCCGCTGGTGACCGACGTGGCGCTCAACGCAGGCGTGGCGGAAAAGATGGTGCCGGTGCTGCACGACGCGCTGACGCGCCATCATATTCGCCTGACCGACGAAGGCGAACTGTTCCTGCGGCTGTACTGTGCGGTGTCGGTGCGCCGTATCAGCGAGGGCTATCCGCTGCCGGAGTTTCACGCGGAAGACGTGGAAGAGAACGTGCGCGAGGCGGCGAAAGATATCGCGGTGGCTATCCAGGAGCTGGCGGGCAAAGCGCTGTCGCCTTCCGAAGAGAGCTGGCTGTGCGTGCACATTGCGGCGCGGCAGATCCAGGAGATCGCCCCGAGCGCGATTAACGCCGACGACGACGAAGCCCTGGTCAACTACATTCTGCGCTACATCAATACCCACTATAACTACAACCTGCTCAGCGATGAGCAACTGCATGCGGATCTGCTCACGCACATCAAAACCATGATCACCCGCGTGCGGTATCAAATCATGATCCCCAATCCGCTGCTGGATAACATCAAGCAGCACTACCCGATGGCGTGGGATATGACGCTGGCGGCGGTGTCGAGCTGGGGCAAATACACCCCGTATGTGATCAGCGAAAACGAAATTGGTTTTCTGGTGCTGCATATCGGCGTCGGGCTGGAGCGCCATTACAACATCGGCTACCAGCGCCAGCCGCGCGTGCTGCTGGTGTGCGACGCCGGTAACGCGATGGTGCGCATGATCGAGGCCGTGCTTCAGCGTAAATACCCGCAGATTGAGGTGACGCGCACACTCACCCTGCGCGAGTACGAGCTTGCCGATGCCATCGGTGAAGACTTTGTGATCTCCACCGCCCGCGTGAGCGAAAAATCCAAACCGGTGGTGATGATCGCCCCGTTCCCGACCGATTATCAGTTAGAGCAGATCGGCAAGCTGGTGCTGGTGGACCGCACCCGCCCGTGGATGCTGGAGAAATACTTCGACGCGGCCCATTTCCGCATTCTCGACAAGCCTGTCGACCAGCAAACGCTGTTCCGCGAACTGTGCGGGCAGCTTGAAGGCGAAGGTTTTGTCGGCGCGGAGTTTCTGGATTCGGTCATCGAGCGTGAAGCCATCGTCAGCACCATGCTTGGCGACGGCATTGCACTGCCGCACTCCCTCGGCCTGCTGGCGCAAAAAACGGTGGTCTATACCGTGCTGGCGCCGCAGGGCATTCCGTGGGGAGATGAAACTGCCCATGTCATCTTCCTGCTCGCCATCAGCAAAAGCGAGTACGAAGAGGCAATGGCGATTTACGACATCTTTGTCACCTTCCTGCGTGAACGGGCGATGGCGCGCCTGTGCCAGTGCGAGGATTTCGCGGCATTCAAGGCGGTGGCGATGGAGAGTTTGAGTCGGTTTTGACGTTCAGGCGGACTGAGGATATCCGCCTTCATTCAACGCAGATGATGCACAACCTGGTTGCTGCTGCCGCGCCAGATAAGCATAGGATCTTTTAAATCCTGCACGAACTTGCCGTCGACCAGGACGTTAATCAGATCCACCACTTCCCTCTGCTGCGCATTCAGTTCATCCAGCTTATAGCCCGTCCAGACCCAGATATCTTTTCCCGCGCACTCGCGGCGGATGCGTTTTACCAGCTTCAGGATCGCTGGCACGTTTTGCGGATGGAGCGGGTCGCCGCCGGAAAGTGAGATCCCCTGGCGTTTGATGCGGGTGTCGTTCAGGTCGTTGATGATGCGATCTTCCATCTCCGCGGTGAACGGCATACCCGAGTTCAGGCGCCAGGTGCTTTTGTTGTAGCAGCCGGGGCACTCGTGAACGCAGCCTGATACAAACAGGGTGCAGCGGGTGCCGGGACCGTTAACGATGTCGACGGGGTAGTACTGGTGATAGTTCATCGCGAATAACCACGCCGGGTGGCGCTGCGCTTACCCGGCCTACAAAAGAGAGCGGTCCGTAGGCCCGGTAAGCGCAGCGCCACCGGGCATTAACGTGGCAGCGGATTACCCGATCTGCCCATTCCCCAGATGCTTCACGCGGCGCTTCACCTCTTCCTGCTTACCGGCGTTAAACGGGCGGGCATCCGGGCTGCCGAGATAGCCGCACACGCGGCGGGTCACGGAGACGCGGGCGGCATCGTGATTACCGCATTTCGGGCAGGTGAAGCCTTTGCTGGTGCACTCAAACTCACCGGTAAAGCCGCACTCGTAGCACTCGTCGATTGGCGTGTTGGTCCCGTAATACGGCACGTGCTGATAGCTGTAATCCCACACGTCTTCCAGCGCCTTCAGGTTGTGCTGAATGTTCGGGTACTCGCCGTAGCAGATAAAACCGCCGCTGGCGACAGGCGGATAGGCCGCCTCGAAGTCGATCTTGTCGTACGGGTTCACCTTCTTCTCCACGTCGAGGTGGAAGCTGTTGGTGTAGTAACCTTTGTCGGTCACCCCTTCCACGATGCCGAACTCGGCGGTATCCAGACGGCAGAAGCGATCGCAGAGGTTTTCGCTCGGCGTGCTGTACAGGCTGAAACCGTAGCCGGTCTCGTCTTTCCACTGATCTACCGCATCGCGCAGGCGCTGCACAATCGCGATGCCTTTTTCACGCAGGGCGTCGTTGTCATAGATGTGCTTGTTGCTAAACAGTGCGTTAATCGTTTCGTGAATGCCGATATAGCCGAGAGAGATCGACGCGCGACCGTTTTTGAAGATCTCCGACACGTCATCATCCGCTTTCAGGCGCACGCCGCAGGCCCCTTCCATATAGAGAATTGGCGCGACGCGGGCTTTGACCCCTTCAAGGCGGGCGATGCGGGTCATCAGCGCCTTACGTGCCAGCTGAAGGCGCTCATCCAGCAGCGTCCAGAAGGCCGCTTCATCACCTTTGGCTTCCAGGGCGATGCGCGGCAGGTTCAGGCTGATCACGCCCAGGTTGTTGCGCCCGTCGTGGATCTGCTCGCCGTTTTCATCTTCGTACACGCCGAGGAAGCTGCGGCAGCCCATCGGTGTCTTAAACGAACCGGTTACTTTCACTACCTGATCGTAGTTCAGGATGTCCGGGTACATGCGCTTGCTCGCGCACTCCAGCGCCAGCTGTTTGATGTCGTAGTTCGGGTCGCCAAATTTGTGGTTCAGGCCGTCGCGGATCGCGAACACCAGCTTCGGGAATACCGCGGTTTTGCGGTTCTTGCCGAGGCCGGAGATACGGTTACGCAGAATAGACTGCTGGATCAGGCGCGATTCCCAGCTGGTGCCGAGACCAAATCCAAAGGTCACAAACGGCGTCTGGCCGTTGGCGGTGTGCAGCGTGTTTACCTCATATTCCAGCGACTGGAACGCGTCGTAACACTCTTTCTCGGTGCGGGAACGGGCATAACCGTCGGCGTCCGGGATCTGCCACTCTTCCGCCGTTTTACGGTGCTTGTTGAAGCTCTCGGTCACGAACGGGGCCAGCACTTCATCGATGCGGTTAATGGTGGTGCCGCCATAGATATGGCTCGCCACCTGGGCGATGATCTGCGCCGTGACCGCCGTCGCGGTGGAGATGGATTTCGGCGGCTCAATCTCCGCGTTGCCCATTTTGAAACCCTGGGTCAGCATACCTTTCAGGTCGATCAGCATGCAGTTAAACATCGGGAAGAACGGCGAGTAGTCGAGATCGTGATAGTGGATCTCACCGCGCTCGTGCGCCGATACCACATCGCGCGGCAGCAGGTGCTGGCGGGCATAGTGCTTGGCGACAATACCGGCCAGCAGGTCGCGCTGGGTCGGGATCACTTTACTGTCTTTATTGGCATTTTCATTGAGCAGCGAAGAGTTGGTTTGCTCTACCAGGCCGCGGATCTCCTGGTTCAGGCGACCGCGTTTCTCACGCTGCACGTCACGGTCGTGACGATACTCAATGTAGGCGCGCGCCAGCTGCTTGTACGGACCAGACATCAGCTGGTTTTCAACCGCGGTCTGGATCTCGTTGATATCCACCTGGCTGCGTTCATGCATCTGGCTGCTAACGACTTCTGCGACGGTGGCGCAGTAATCTGCGTCATCGACTCCCGCTGCTTTAGCTGCACGCAGAATGGCTTCTTTGATGCGCTCTGATTTAAACGGCACTTTACAGCCATCACGTTTCATCACATGCGGTGTCATGATCACTCCATTTTAAAAACAGGTTATCCACAGAGGTGGAGAAGTATTCACCGGGCGTATTTTTCGCCGCGCCAAAGACTTCCCGCGTTCCCAGCTCGTGTTATCCACAATTCCGGCCAGCGTAAGCGCCGTCTTGTTGTTGGAATAGTAGACGATAAATACAAGATGTTGGGTCGGCGTGCATTTTAAGTGCTACATATAGTGATTTGCATCAAACAAGTTTGCGGTTTTTTTGATGCAGGACAAAGTAAAAAGACGAGAGTACAAACGGCGGGCACTGGAGACTTTGTAAAGACGCGAAGGAAAAATCTGTTTAATTTTTCAACAAAAACAAGCGCTCAGCAGAGCCTGTACTGAGCGCTACTCGATTAATTCACCCCGCAGAGCCAGCTCAATCCTGCCTGCAAAAAAGGCTGCGGCAGCGATGCTGCCCAGTAACAACGGGATGAGAAGAGAGCGTTCGGGGGCATCGTCCTGTTTTTGACATTCTTCCTCACCCAGGGCAGACATCGCCTCTTCCCGGGTACGCGCCGCCAGCAGCTGCTCGCGCACCCGATCTTCCGTGAGTTTGCTGGTCAGCGTCGTCAGCAACTGCATATGCGTACTGCCTGCTTCCGCTGGTGGAATGGCGAGCAGGAAAACCATTCTCACCTCTTCGTCACCTTCCAGCCCCGGCCAGCATATCGGCTCGTCAAACAGCGCCAGACAAAATGCCGCCTGTTGCACCGCCTCGCTTTTACCGTGCGGGACGGCGAGTGCTTCCCCCAGCGCGGTCGGGCCTTCACTTTCGCGTTGTAAAACGCTGTCGATAAATGCCTCTCGATCGTTGATGACATTCCGCCTGGCGAGCGGCCCGGCGAGCCAGCGGATCAAGGCGTCAGGCGTACGTTGGGGCGGGTTAATAAACACCAGGTCGGGATGCGTCAATGCAAGCAAGTTCATGTTAAGCCTCAATCAAAAAATCGCAGGTCGCAGAAGGGAGGATCGCCGTTACCGGCGGCATCGGCTCTTCCAGATAGTTGATCTGCCGGAGCAACGCCAGACTTTCCGGGACGGGAACCGGCTCTGTTCCGGCGTTAAACAGGCGCACAACGGTGCCATGCAGCTGCTGCGCGTGGGGCAGAGCGGAAAGGATGAGCGGCTCCGGCAGGGTGAGTAACGAGAATTCTGCCGGAATCCTGCATTCGGGCAGACGCAACGCAAAGCGCTCAAGCCGGTGATCGAGCGTGTGTAACGTTTGCCGTTGATAGGTGAAGGGCTGTCCAGCCGCCTGATTCTCCAGCTGGCGCAGCGTGAGGTGGTCGGCGTTGTCGGCCAGCGCGACGGTGAATGAAAAGCGCAGCGGTTTCAGCAACTGGGCATCGGGGGTCTCAACCACGGTATTATTGATGCCGGAGGCCCGGCCCGGCCGCCAGTCGAGATCGTTGCGCCCGAGCACGCCCGTCGATTTAAACATCGTCAGGGCAATCGCCGCGGGTTCGCTGCCGATAATCTGAAATTCTTTCATGCCACGGCTTGTCACCACCAGCGCCTTACCCGGTTCCGTGACAGCGATAATTCCCTCGCTGGTTTCGATATCCACGGGCATCTCGCGATAGCGCTCCTGCCAGTTTTCATCGTCATATCCCGTTTCGCGCTGGATGATTGCGAAGGGCTGTGAGGCGAGAGCGTGACGGGTGTGAATATCACTGCCGATCAGTAAACGTAGCCGGTGATCGCAGTGGCTGTTTTCCAGCGAAGCCTCGACATACAGGTTCGGATCGCCGTGGCGTAATTCGCACACCAGACGAAGGGAGAACGGCGTTCGGGTATCTTCCTGACGATCGGTGAGATCCCGCGGAAGAAGCATCGTGGCCTCGACGATCAGCTTTTCAACAAGCGGCGTTTTCAGGCAGTCGACGAGCGTAAAATGCGAACAGCGCGTCGGCGTATCGCCCGCAAGCGGTGAGAAATCGTAACTGTCGCCCGCGTCCGCGCAGTCTTCGAGGGTAAAGAAAGAGGGGATGCGTCTGCCGCTGCGTTTGTCATGCAGGGTTAGCGTTCCGGTGTCCAGCGTCAGTTGATAATACGTATTCTCTATCCCCTCGCCCTTAATCTGTTCAGGCTGCCTGAACGGTGCAGGGCTATCTTCAACATTGACGGTAAGGTAGCCGACTGACGGCAAAATCGGCGTTTGCAATGCAACCTGCCAGCGGAAATAAGGGGGAAGGGGTGTTTCACATTCACCTTCAGCGGTAAGGGAGATCGCTGTTCCGCCAGGCAGCACGTCTCTTTTCAAAACGTCGAAGGGGATAGGCTGCCCCTGATACGTCAGCGCGATATTTTCAGCGCGGCTATACAGGGTGGTTTTCACCACGCGCTGCGTTGGGGTGGCCAGCGGGTTGAAAATCAGCAGGTCGCCTTCCTGAGCGCAGGCAGCGGCGAGGGTTTTCACCACCAGATTCCACAGGCTATGGCACAGCTGTTCGGTTTGCTCCAGACGATGCAGAATGTCGCGGTTGGTGGCATCGCTGTTACAACCGCCGATGGAGTCGTGGGCATGGCTTCGCAACAGCTTCTTCCAGAGTGTATCGACCACGGAGAGGTTGACCGGGATCCCCTGATGACGCGCCATGGCGATTGTCGGCTCCAGCTGTCGCAGGATGAACCGTTCAACCTCATCATTTTTCTGTTTGATGTCGTAGCGCACGGAGCCGATCGTTTTATGAATGCGGGTGTAGCGCGGCGATTTCAGCTCCCCTTCCCAGTGTTCAAACTGCTCACGCTGTGCGCGAAGGATGTCGACGTAACGCTCCAGCGAACTGATAACGTATCGGTCCTCATCGGGGGAGTGTGCGCTGGCGATCTCGAGGATTTTTGGCAGTGCCGGGTCGATACTGACCTGATCGCCGCCACAGGGCAGCAGCAGGTCGTTTATACCGGCTCGCGAGCGCAAAAGCGTGACCATCGGGTAGATTTTTCCCTGTAGATGGCAGGCTTCTGAACGCATGTTTTTCGCGGCGCCATAACCGAGCGCCATCGCACAGGCGATGACGGTCGCCCCTGACGGCGCGCGCCAGAGAAACTGGCTGCTTTTGGCGTGCCTGTCGTGATCGATACCGCGCCAGAAGACGATATTGTCGATATTGCAGCCCTGCAAAATCGTGGGCATTTGCGCGTTGTGGCCGAACGTATCCGGAAGATACCCGACCTGCATGGCATGCCCCAGCTTTCGGGCAGCGAAAATGCCGTACTTCAGGTTGCGGATAATCGATTCGCCATGCACGTTGTAGGTGTCCGTCTGGGTATACCACGGCCCTACGAAAATCCTTTTCTCTTTGACCAGCGTTTCCAGCCGGGCGCGATAATCGGGATTGATGGCGAGAAAGTCCTCCACTACCGCCATCTGTCCGTCAAGGTGATAGCAGGTATAAGCCGGGTCCTGCTCCAGCGTGTTGATGACATCCGCAAAGTTGTATGACGCCAGCACCATGCTGTCCTGACGGGTGAAATACCACTCCTGATCCCAGTGCGTGTGGGCAATGACGTGGATCTGATTCATGACACTCCCCTTATCTGGCGTTCTTTGGGCTGACGTAAAGCACGCCCAGGGCGCAAATCAGGGCGCCAATAAAGACGCTCGCCAGGTAGCCCGCCACATTGGTTGCCAGCGGCCAGCCCCAGATCGCTGGCAAAGGCAGCGTCTGTTTCACGCCAAGGGCAATGGCGACCAGTGCGCCAGCGACGGCACCGGTCATGAACACCGGGATCAGGCGTGGGTTTTTCAGAATGAACGGGATAGCGCCTTCGGAGATGCCAATCACGCCCAGCAACAACGAGGTGCTACCAACGGTTCTCTCTTCCTGGCTAAAGACATCCGGCAATCCAAAGCGGCCATTGAGAAACGCGGCAAAGCCGACGCCAATGGAGGGGATCACGATGGAGAGTTCGCGGGCGGTTAAATCAAACGTCTCGCTGATACCATTCAGGCCGAGCGCGACCGAGCCTGCCGCCTTGTTGACCGGGCCGCCCAGGTCGAACGCGGTGCCCGCGGCGATCATCGCGGAATAGAACCCGCGCCCGGTGTCACCTGCCGAGGTAAAAAAGACCACCATCAGCTGGTTAAGCGAGCCAAAAATGGGGTTAATCAGGTATTCCATGACCATCACCAGCGTAATGCCGGTGATCAGCGGGACGATCAGCATGGTTTTGATGGTGGTGAGCTGCTGACGGACGTGAATCGAATCATTGAGCCAGCGCACCAGATAGCCCACAAAAAAGCCAATGCCGATCGCGCCGAAAAAGCCGGACGGCATAAAGCCTTCGATATCAAAGAAGCGCTTGTAGACTTCATCGGACATCATGCCGCCGATAAGCCCGGGGATCAGCGCCGGTTTACCGGCAATGGAAAACGCCAGATACATGGCGAAGACCGGATACATAAACTTGATGGTCATAAAGCCCACTTTATCCAGCACGCTGAACGGCGAATGTTCGATGTTAATAAACTGCCCGGTAATTTTGGCCGTCGCCATCATCAGCCCGCCCATCACCACCACCGGCAGCATATAGCTGATGGCCGCCATAATATGGCCAATAAAAATCTGGTAAGCCGAACGCGGGAGATCGTCTTCGTGGGCGACAGAGGTGACGTTTTTTTCCATGGCCAGCGCCTGACGCAGATAGCGATCGGTATGTTTGATCAGCTCTTGCGTGCGGGTTTGAAGGTGGGGAATGTTTTCAAAACGCTCGGCATCCTGAATGGGCACGTCGGTTGCCAGAATAATGGCCGTGGCGGAGGCGATATCCTGTTTCGTTAAGCGGTTTTTGACGCCATCGCTGCCCTGGGTTTCGACCTTTACCTCGATATTGTGCGCTTTAGCCCATGCAATAATTTTATTTGCCGCCATAAAGGTGTGTGCGATACCTGTCGGGCAGGCCGTTACGGCGACAACTTTTTGTCTCGTCATTGTCATAATTCCCTGAATGTGAAAACAGGGGGAGTATAAAGAGAACCTAAAACAGTTTTTAATGTTTGCTAATACTAATTACGTATCGTGATACGCCAACATGCAATGTGTGAAGCGCCTTCCAGAGACTATTTCCCTGTTGTGTTAATATCGTGTCGGGATTAAACGGGGCGTAATAGATGAATTCATTCCAGGGAAGTGAACGTTTGATATTTGAATACATTCAGCATCACGCGCGTAATATTTCTAATATATCGGCAAAAGAGATTGCCCGTGATACCTTTACCACGACAACATCCGTTAATCGTGTGTGTAAAAAAATGGGCTATAAAAGCTATACCGAGCTTCGGTATCGTTTTTTACGCGATCATTTTACACCTGCACCTGCCGCCCCCGACGCGGGGCCACAGGCGGATGATATTGTGACAGACGTGGCCAGGTTGCTTACGCATTCCAGCCATATCTATCTGTACGCACGGGGAGCCTCGCTCACCAGCCTCAACTACCTGTCGCGCTTTTTATCGCTGGCGAGCCTGCCGCACCTTATTTTGAATGACATGCACCAGCTCACGCGGGTATCGAAGGGGACGCTGGTGTTGATCAGTAAATCCGGGGAGACGCAGTCGCTGATTGAAATGGCGCGTAACGCGCTGCGCAAAGGGTTGAAGATTATTGCGATCACCCGGCAGGGGTCGACACTGGCGTCGATCTCAACGCTTTGCTGGCCGTTACCGATCGACATGAACGCGGTGTCGCTGTATCAGCGGGAAGGGCAGCTTGAACTGTTAAGCGCTGTGGACCGTATCGGCTGTAGGCTGCTACAGCACGATACGGTGTAGTCAGGCCGTCAGAGCTGCTTCACGATCCCCAGACGTACGGCATAATCATTTTCATGGTTGCCGTCATCGTTGATATAGGTTTTATCCAGCGAAACCAGTTCGACGTAAGGCGTCCAGCCATCGTCGAGCTTGTAGTTGAACGCGACGGTATGCTCCCAGTAGGTGTCATCCCCGGTTCCCTGATCGACATTATCCTGCCAGCGGAAGCGCGGGTTGTAGGACATGCCGAATTTGCCAATGTTATACGCAAACCAAATGTCGAACTGGTGTGACTGGCGACGGGTGTAGCCGCTGCCGTCGAGTTCTTTGTCGCTGTGCGCGTCATTGACGGTGTTATAGCGGTAACGGGCGGAGAGGTTCAGACCGTTATCGAACGCTTTCCAGCCCTGAATGAAGGGGCGGTAATGGGTATTGCTGGTGGTGAACACCGTCACCATCCCTGGCGCAACGGCGAAACCATTTCCCAGATCGAAGCGCCAGCGCGTTTCGATCTCCTGTGCCGCTTCTGTTAACCCTTTATCGTCTGGATTATAGCGGTCGGTATCCCCAAAAAAGGTGTCGTTGTGGTTTTGTGCGGCTTCAACGGAGAAGTAAAAACCGTTATTCGCCTGATGCATGACCTTAATACGAGAATCATTTACGTCTGAGCGCGTATTATGACCAAAACGAAGGTCGACGGACGTATTTCCGCACCATCCCTGTGTGCTTAATAATAATGCGCTGATACACGTTGCGTTAATAATTGTCTTTTTCATAATATCCTGCCGAGGTTATTTAATTGGCAGGCTATTTTTATTTTGGGTGCGGCATATTGTAAAAGTTATCGTCGTACATTTAGCGTATCGCTAAACATAAAAAAAAGAGATACAGCATGCTGTATCTCCTGTTGTTTATTCCTGCACCCACCAGATGGCTTCAAACGGGTGCAGTAGCAGCGTATCGGGGCGGGAAGGAACGTCCTCATAGTTGCTGAGTGCCACCCGCCATGCCCCCTCTACAGGGTCCGGCTGCCACTGCTGGCGCTCGCGGCTCAGGTTCGCCGCCACCATCAGCGTTTGCCCCTGCCACTGGCGGCGGTAGCACCACAGGGAAGGGTGCTCCGGGAGCAAATCTTCATAGTCGCCCCACGTCAGCACCGACAGGGTTTTACGCAGGCGAATCAGCGACTGATAGGTGTAAAACACCGAGTCCGGGTCGTCCAGCGCCGCGCGGGCGTTCACGGTTTCGTAGTTATCGCAGACGCCAATCCACGGCTCGCCCTCGGTAAAGCCCGCATTGTGCGATGCGTCCCACTGCATCGGCGTGCGGCCGTTGTCGCGGGATTTACTTGCCAGAATCGCCAGTAACTCATCCGTATCGCGACCGTTAGCCCGCAGTTCGGCGAACATGTTCAGGCTTTCCACGTCGCGATAGTCGGTGATGCGGCTGAAATGCGGGTTGGTCATACCCAGCTCTTCACCCTGATAGATATACGGCGTGCCCTGCATCCCGTGCAGCACCATGCCGAGCATTTTCGCCGCCGCCACGCGGTATTCGCCTTCATCGCCAAAGCGCGACACGATGCGTGGCTGGTCGTGATTACACCAGAACAGCGCGTTCCAGGCTTTGTTGTGCATCCCCTGCTGCCAGTAGCTGAAGAGGGTTTTAAGCGCCACGAAGTCCGGCTTCGCCTTCGTCCACTTTTCGCCGCCGGGGTAGTCCACCTTCAGGTGGTGGAAGTTAAAGGTCATCGACAGCTCACGGCCGTCGAGGGCTGCATACTGCTGGCAGTTTTCCAGCGAAGTGGAGGACATCTCGCCCACCGTCATCAGGTTACGCGGGGTAAAAACGTCGCGGCTCATCTCCTGAAGATACTCATGAATGCGCGGCCCGTCAGTGTAGAAGCGGCGACCGTCGCCGATAGTGTCGTCCGGGAAGTGCTGATCTTTAGAGATGAGGTTGATGACGTCCAGACGTAAACCGTCCACGCCGCGATCGGCCCAGAATTCACACACCTTTTTCAGCTCGGCGCGCACCGCCGGGTTTTCCCAGTTGAGATCCGCCTGCTCCGGCGCAAACAGGTGCAGATAATACTGCTCGCTTTCGGCGTGCCAGCGCCAGGCGTTGCCGCCAAACTTGGAGCGCCAGTTATTGGGAAGCGCATCCGGCGTACCGTCACGCCAGATATAGAACTGGCGGTACGGACTTGCTTTATCCAGCGACTCGCGGAACCAGGCATGCTGCGTGGAGGTGTGGTTAAAGACCATATCCAGTACGATGCGGATGCCACGCGCATGCGCTTCGGTAACCAGCTCGTCAAAGTCATCCAGCGTGCCAAAGGACGGGTCGATGGCGGTGTAATTCGCCACGTCGTAACCGTTATCCACCTGCGGGGAGATATAGAACGGCGTCAGCCAGATGGCGTCAATGCCAAGGGTTTTCAGGTAGTCCAGGCGCTGCGTCACTCCGCGCACATCGCCCGTGCCGCTGCCGGTGGTGTCCTGGAAACTCTTTGGGTAAATCTGATAGATGACGCCGTTCTGCCACCAGTGAGGAAGGGTATTCATAGTACGTTCCTGCAAATGCGAAGGGGCGCAACTGCGCCCCGAAAGAGAGAATTAAACAATCTGCAACGTGCCCTGACGGAACTTACGCTGGTAAACCACGGTCGTCAGCGCCATTGGGATGATAATCGCCACCGCCATTGCCAGGGCAAATACCTGCCAGAAAGCGGGCTGAATGGAGAGGATACCCGGCAGGCCGCCGACGCCAATCCCGTTCGCCATCACGCTGTTCAGGCCGCACAGCAGGCCCGCCAGACCGGAGCCGATCATCGCGCAGAGCATCGGGAAGCGGTATTTCAGGTTGATACCGTACATCGCCGGTTCAGTGACGCCGAGGTAAGCGGAGATGGCCGCCGGAACGGAGATCTCACGCTCATTGTGCTTACGGCTGACAATGATGATGCCGGTTACCGCCGAGGCCTGTGCGATGTTAGACAGGGCGATGATAGGCCAGACAGGCGTACCGCCGAGGCTCTGGATCATCTGCATATCGATCGCCAGCGTGGTCTGGTGCACACCGGTGATCACCAGCGGAGCGTACAGGAAGCCAAACAGCGCGGCACCGACTGGCGCGAAGCTGCCGGTCATCAGGTGACGCACCGCGAAGGCCACGCCGTCGCCAATCATGCGGCCAAACGGACCGATAAAGGCGTGTGCCAGGAACACCGCCAGGATCAGCGAGCAGACCGGGACCACCACCAGATAGAGGTAATCCGGCACGATGCGCTTCAGGCGCGTCTCAATAAAGCCCAGCGCCAGACCCGCCAGCAACGCCGGGATCACCTGCGCCTGATAGCCCACTTTGGCGATAGTAAACAGGCCGAAGTTCCACACCTCTGGCGTTTGCTGACCAAGTAAGTAAGCGTTCATTAACTGTGGAGAGACCAGCGTCACGCCGAGCACGATACCGAGGATTGGCGTACCGCCCATTTTGCGCACCGCCGACCAGCAGATCCCCACCGGCAGGTAGAAGAAGATGGCTTCGCCAATCAGCCACAGGAAGTCATAGATGCTTTGCAGCGCCGGGTACATCTGCGCCAGGGTTTTGCCGTCGCTCATCGGCACATCGCCGATGACGTTACGGAAGCCTAAGATTAAGCCCCCGCTGATCAGCGCTGGCAGCAGCGGGAAGAAGATCTCCGCGAAGTGGGAAATGAGCTGCTCATGCCATTTCATATTCTGGCGCGCGGCCTTCTTCGCCTGCTCTTTATCGGCGGAAGAGTGCCCGGTAGTCGCCAGCAGAGCCTGATAGTAATCGCCCACTTCAGTACCAATCACCACCTGGAACTGCCCGGCGTTGGTGAAGCAGCCTTTAACCATTTTCAACTCTTCAATGGCCTTCGGGTTGGCTTTGGCCGGATCGTTCAGCACGAAGCGCAGGCGGGTAATGCAATGGCTGACGGTGGCGATGTTATCGCGTCCGCCGACCAGGACGATCAGCTGATCGATATCTGCTTGTTTGACTTTACTCATCATGAAACCTCATGACCGATTGATAGGGTAATGACCTGAGCGCAAGCCTACTCTTTCAGCGTGACGGCGAAAATGGGAACGTTCCCGAAATCGGGCGAAGATCACAATAATCCGTTTAGCGGGGGCTATCTGGATGCGTTTCTTGATATGTGTTCAAGCGCGTGTATCTCCTTTGAGATGTATGTCTGTCGCTTACGGGCCAGTGAGGGGAGTGATATAAAAATATTCTAAATTCATGAGGTTAATAGTTAATGTTTTTGAAAAAATACCGGGTCAATATCTTAAAAATACGTTTACCAGACCTAAACGTGATCGGGTTGGAACATTCATATCGCGTTCAGGCATAGGCTGCTTTCAAATTGTTAAAAAAGTCTGGGGCGCGTATGTACGGAAACAACGAGATCATCAGTTATCTACAGGCCAATAAAATACTTGCGTTAAAGCTCGACCATGCTATTACAGGTGTAAGTGAGCAAGTTAAAAATCAGGTAGATACGATAAGTAAAGGCGCGACTCGTCTGTTGTATTACACCTCATGTTTCACCGATGAATACAATGATGTTTGCCAGAGACAGAAGACCGAAGATATACGTTTCAGGGATGCCGTTTATAAGGTGCTCAGTGGCGTTGATGTCGCCTGTAACATGCTACAAATCTACTTTGAAGAAATTTTCAAAAACAAAACCTCAGACCAGTTAGAATACATCAAGCAGCGCCTGATGGCCGTAAATGTTCATGTTGCAGCAGTTACTCTCACAGGTGCTGGATTTACATTAGCTGTCGCCTCTTACGTTCGTCTTGGTTTAAACCTCAGTCTCGAACTCAGCGCCATTGCAGGAACATGGGCATCCCGGGGTATTGCCCTTATAGGCTTTTATGGTGTCGTGCAGAAAGCCGCAGACAGTGCTTATCGCCTGCATATTCAATTCCCTGCCTATTATTCTGCACTCTATGCGCAAGGACTGGAAATGCTCTATTTTCTCATTGAGCCGATATTTCATCGGGCGGGCGCGATGAAAGCGCAATGGGCGTCGAATGACCAAATTGCAGACATTATTAGCAGGATGATCCAATAGTTATGTTGAACTACATAAAACGTTTTTTACGTTGGCAAGGGAGAACTTTCTTTTCAGTCTACGGCCCAACCGCGCTAACAATTATATTCGCCCTTATTCAGGCTCATTTCTTTCCAGGAAGCCCAGTCTGGCCAATCGGTGTTTTCTTCATTGCCGTAATGATTATTTTTGGCCTTTATATAAAAGGCTGAACACTCCAATATTGATATCAACTAATAAGGAAGTTACATGTCTACTCCCGCACACTTATGGCTTGAAGATGAGAACGGTTCGCCGGTTGTCGGTAGCTGCATGATACCGCTGCGCCTGGGTTCTATTGAATTAAAATCATTCTCTCACTGTGTGACCATCCCGGTTGACCCCCATTGGGGAAAACTCACTGGTACTCGTGTTCACCGCCCAATCACAATAATTAAGGAATTCGATCAGACAACTCCCCTGCTGTATCGTGCGGTGTGCGAAGGGCGAACAATGAAGAAAGCGACAATCAAAATGTACCGTATTTTGGACTCAGGGATCGAAGCCGAGTATTTTAACATCATTCTTGAAAACGTGAAGTTCACAACGGTAGCGCCATATCTGTCACCCAACGGCACGAGCAGTACTCACCTCGAAACGCTCGAATTGCGCTATGAGGCGATCACATGGAAGTATACGGAAGGCAATATCCTGTATCGTGATTCATGGAACGATCGCTGTTGTGCATAATATCGAAAGAAATAGCGCAGAGACGTTGATACGCTAATTGATCTTCTTCTCCCGGCGCTTATTTTCCTTCCTGACACGTTCTACGACAGGTGGGCAGGAATAACGATCTGACGGGGTTCGGTACGACCGTTGATCTGCTCGATCAGCTGCGCGGCTGCCTGTCGGCCAGACTCGGCATAGCCCGGATCGACGCTGATGATCTCCGGGTGCAAGAACTTCATCAGCGGCGTGCTTCCCACGCTCGCCAGTTGCAGCTCCCCGATGCGCTGCTCCTGTAAATATTTGCTCGCACCTAACGCAAGGGTATCTGTGGCGCACACCAGAGCGGTGGTTTGTGGCGTCAGCACACTGGCGACCTGCTCATATCCCTGTTTCATACCCAGACCGGGCAGCGAGGCCACGGCGGGGAGGTTGTGTTGTTTACAAAACGCCAGGTACGCTTCATGGCGACGCTTGCCGGTCGTGATATCGGCATGCGGTACGCCGAGATAGCTGATATGCCGATGGCCCTGTTCATACAGGCGCTGCATCAGGATCACGATCGCCCCTTCGTCATCGTAACAGACAGAGGCAAACCCGCTGGCGTCGCGCGCCAGCAGCACCAGTGACGGCTGCCAGGGTTTAAGTACGTCCTCTTTCAGGCCGGTAAACCCGAACAGCACCACGCCATCAATGTTGCGGCGCTGAAGCATACCGAGATGCTCCTCCACCATTTGTGCGGAGAACTTGCTCTCCATCATGATCGGATCATAGCCCTGCTCGTAGAACGCGGGCAGCATGGTCTGCACGGCGAGGTTTTCAGAGAGGGAATCCAGACGCGAGACAATAATGGCGACCACTTTATCGCTCTGCCCGCGCATGGCGCGCGCGGAACGGGAAGGGGAAAAACCGTGCTGATGCATCACCGCCTCGACGCGCTCGCGTGTGCGCTCGCTGACACCGCTTTCGTTGTTCAGCACGCGTGAGACAGTCGATTTCCCCACGCCGCTTAAACGCGCGATGTCTTTAATCGTTAGGCGGTTCTGCATGCTGTATTCCCTGTAACAACGATAAAATAATCAATTGAGCCTAATGCTATCCTGCGAATTCGCTATGGGCAAAGTCTGGTTTACGTTCGGTTTATTTGCAGGGCGTTATAATACCGCCCGATTAGACACAAGCGGTATGGATAAATCGCTATACTGCGCGCCGACACCCTGTTTTTTACTTACCGGAGGCCATATGGATCCCGATCCCACACCTCTCCTGACCAGGAGCAAACGTTCTTTCCGGTAAGCCAGCCTTTTGCTGTCTCACCGGCGTGAGGCAGCAACGTTCATACGTTCCTGCTTGATAAATAAAGTGCCTGACAGGTACGGCTTTGCCACGCCTGCGGGAAAACTGCGTCCGCCTTTGCGGATGCGGGGGAATGACTATGCTGAAAAATATCACCCGGCAGCTGTTTACGCAGCTGAGCCGTCACCTGCCACGTCGCCTGATTGCGCGCGACCCGCTGCCAAATGCTAAAACGATGGCGGGAGCGGCAATCCCCGCTTCCCTGACCGAGCGTTGCCTGAACGTGGCGGCGATGGATGAAAACGAAGTCTGGCGCGCCTTTGGCGGCCACCCGGAAGGGCTGAACGCGCAAGAAGTGTCAAAAAGCCGCGCAAAATATGGCGACAACCAGATCCCGGCACAAAAACCCTCTCCATGGTGGGTCCACCTGTGGCTCTGCTACCGCAATCCGTTCAACCTGCTGCTGACGATGCTCGGGATCATCTCCTACGCCACGGAAGATCTGTTTGCCGCAGGCGTGATTGCCCTGATGGTGGGGATCTCCACGCTGCTGAACTTCATTCAGGAAGCCCGCTCCACCAAAGCGGCGGATGCGCTGAAAGCGATGGTCAGTAACACCGCCACCGTGTCGCGCGTGATTAACGACCTTGGCGAAAACGCCTGGATTGAGCTGCCCATTGACCAGCTGGTGCCGGGCGATCTGGTGAAGCTGGCGGCGGGGGACATGATCCCGGCGGATTTACGCATCATCCAGGCGCGGGATCTGTTTGTCGCACAGGCCTCGCTCACCGGTGAATCCCTGCCCGTGGAAAAGGTGGCGCGGACCCGCGACCTGCAGCAGATGAACCCACTGGAGTGCGACACCCTGTGCTTTATGGGCACCACGGTGGTGAGCGGCACGGCGCAGGCGATTGTCACCGCCACCGGCGGCAACACCTGGTTTGGACAGCTTGCGGGACGCGTCAGCGAGCAGGAGAGCGAGCCGAATGCGTTCCAGAAAGGCATTGGTCGCGTCAGCATGCTGCTGATCCGCTTTATGATGGTGATGACGCCAATCGTCCTGCTGATCAACGGCTACACCAAAGGCGACTGGTGGGAAGCGGCGTTGTTCGCGCTCTCCGTGGCCGTTGGCCTGACGCCGGAAATGCTGCCGATGATTGTCACCTCCACGCTGGCGCGCGGGGCGGTCAAACTCTCTAAACAAAAGGTGATCGTCAAGCATCTCGACGCCATCCAGAACTTTGGCGCGATGGACATCCTTTGCACCGATAAAACCGGCACCCTGACGCAGGACAAAATCGTGCTGGAGAACCACACCGACATCGCCGGTAAAACCAGCGAGCGCGTGCTCCACAGCGCGTGGCTGAACAGCCATTACCAGACCGGGCTAAAAAAACTGCTCGACGTGGCGGTGCTGGAAGGCGTGGACGAGGAGGCCGCCCGCACGCTCTCCGGCCGCTGGCAGAAGGTGGACGAAATCCCGTTCGACTTCGAACGCCGCCGCATGTCGGTGGTGGTCAGCGAGCAGCCGGACGTGCATCAGCTGATCTGCAAAGGGGCATTGCAGGAGATCCTCAACGTGTCCACGCAGGTGCGCCATAACGGGGAGATCGTGCCGCTGGATGAGACCATGCTGCGGCGCATCAAACGCGTCACCGATAACCTGAACCGTCAGGGACTGCGCGTGGTGGCCGTCGCCAGCAAGTTCCTGCCCGCGCGGGAAGGGGATTATCAGCGTATCGACGAATCCGATTTGATCCTCGAAGGTTACATCGCGTTCCTCGATCCGCCGAAAGAGACCACCGCGCCCGCGCTGAAAGCGCTGAAAGCGAGCGGCATCACCGTCAAAATCCTGACTGGCGACAGCGAGCTGGTGGCCGCCAAAGTGTGCCACGAAGTGGGGCTGGACGCGGGCGACGTGGTGGTGGGGAGCGACATTGAGCACCTCTCCGACGACGAACTGGCGCAGCTTGCCCGGCGCACGACGCTGTTTGCCCGCCTGACGCCGATGCACAAAGAGCGCATCGTCACGCTGCTGCGTCGTGAAGGGCATGTGGTGGGCTTTATGGGCGACGGCATCAACGATGCGCCCGCCCTGCGTGCGGCGGACATTGGCATCTCCGTGGACGGCGCGGTGGATATCGCCCGTGAAGCGGCGGATATCATCCTGCTGGAAAAGAGCCTGATGGTGCTGGAGGAGGGCGTTATTGAAGGGCGTCGCACCTTCGCTAACATGCTCAAATACATCAAAATGACCGCCAGTTCCAACTTCGGTAACGTTTTTAGCGTGCTGGTGGCGAGCGCCTTTCTGCCGTTCCTGCCGATGCTGCCGCTGCATCTGCTGATCCAGAACCTGATGTACGATGTCTCTCAGGTGGCGATCCCGTTTGATAACGTCGACGACGAGCAGATCCAGAAGCCGCAGCGCTGGAACCCCGCCGATCTGGGGCGCTTTATGCTGTTCTTTGGGCCGATCAGCTCCATTTTCGACATTCTGACCTTCTGCCTGATGTGGTTTGTGTTCAACGCTAACACGCCGGAACACCAGACGCTGTTCCAGTCCGGCTGGTTTGTGGTGGGGTTACTGTCCCAGACGCTGATTGTGCACATGATCCGCACCCGCCGCATTCCGTTTATCCAGAGCCGCGCCGCGTGGCCGCTAATAGTGATGACGGGCATTGTGATGGCGCTCGGGATCGCGCTGCCGTTCTCGCCGCTGGCAAGCTACCTGCAACTTCAGGCGCTGCCGCTGAGCTACTTCCCATGGCTGGTGGCGATCCTCGCGGGCTACATGGTGCTGACGCAGATGGTGAAAGGCTTCTATGCGCGCCGGTATGGATGGCAGTAAAAACACACCCTCACCCTAACCCTCTCCCTGGAAGGGAGAGGGGATGATTACACCCTCTCCCCTTTGGGGAGAGGGCCGGGGTGAGGGGCCTAGCTTTCCTCCCAAATTCAACAACCTGTGATCTGCGTCGGCGCATTCGCTTGACGACAATTTGTACGCATGTTAACAGAATGTTTTGCCTGTATTTGGCCCGTCAGATAAGGAACATTCATGTTACGGTACAGTCTCTTAACCGCCGGGCTGATGCTCGGCGCCTCCGCCTTTGCCGCCCCGGCAGGCGACCTTCCCTTAATGCCCTGGCCTGCGAAGGTTGAACGCCCGACAACCCAGGGCGTGCTGGTTATTGACAATCAACTCTCCGTGAGCGTCAGCGGCGACGATCTGGGTGACGCCGTCAACCGCCTGCGCCAGCGCATCGCCCTGCAAACTGGCTGGACGCTCCAGCCGCAGGCCGAAAAACCGGACAAGCCGACCATCCGTATCGCCATTGCCAAAAAGGTGAAGCCGCAGCCGCTGCCGGACAGCGATGAAAGCTACAAGCTCACGGTGGACGCCAACGGCGTAAACATCTCCGCCAACACCCGCTTCGGCGCGCTGCGCGGCATGGAAACCTTGCTCCAGCTGATGCAGAACGGCGCGGAAAACACCTCGCTGCCGTGGGTGACTATTGAGGATTCGCCACGCTTCCCGTGGCGCGGGCTGCTGCTCGATTCGGCGCGTCATTTCATCCCGTTACCCGATATCAAACGTCAAATTGACGGCATGGCCGCGGCGAAGCTCAACGTCCTGCACTGGCACCTGACGGACGATCAGGGCTGGCGCTTTACCTCGAAGCGTTATCCAAAATTAATCCAGCTTGCCAGCGATGGGCTGTTCTACACCCCTGAGCAGATGCGCGAGGTGGTGCGCTACGCTGCCGAGCGCGGCATACGCGTGGTGCCGGAAATTGACATGCCGGGCCACGCCTCGGCGATTGCCGTCGCCTATCCGGAACTGATGAGCGCGCCGGGGCCGTACGCCATGGAGCGCCACTGGGGCGTGCTGAAGCCGGTGCTGGATCCAACCAAAGAGGCAACCTACGCCTTTGCCGACGCGATGGTCAGCGAACTGGCGGCGATCTTCCCCGATCCGTATCTGCATATTGGCGGCGATGAGGTGGACGACAGCCAGTGGAAAGCAAACGCGGCGATCCAGAGATTCATGCGCGACAACAAACTGGCGGACAGCCACGCATTACAGGCGTATTTCAACCGCAAGCTGGAGACGATCCTTGAGAAGCACCACCGGCAGATGGTCGGCTGGGATGAGATCTACCATCCCGACCTGCCGAAAAGCATTCTGATCCAGTCCTGGCAGGGACAGGATGCGCTGGGGCAGGTGGCGCAGAACGGCTATAAGGGCATTCTCTCAACGGGCTTCTACCTCGACCAGCCGCAATCCACCGCCTACCACTACCGCAACGAAATTGTGCCGCAGGGGCTGAACGGCGTGGATGTGATTGCGGATACCGACAGTGCCCAGAGCTGGGCTTTCTCCATGCCGCGTCTGAAAGGCAAGCCGGTGGAAGGCAGCTTTACGCTGGTGAAAGGGGATGCTGGCTGGCGCGGATTCATTGATTTTGCCGGAAAATCCCGCCGCGCGGTGGATAACATTCAGTGGCGTGATGACAATCAGGTGACCTTTACCGTCGACACCTGGATGGGCGAAACGCGCCCGGTCGTCAACGTTGATAACGACACGCTCACCGGCTATTTCCTGGTGGGGAACACGCGCTACCCGATTAGCGGCACGCGTCTGGATGAGGTGCCAAAAGGCATGGCGCCGGTGGTGCCGGACCCGGCGAACGAGGCCAATCTGCTCGGCGGTGAAGCCGCGCTGTGGGCGGAAAACGTGGTCGCGCCGGTGCTGGATATCCGTCTGTGGCCGCGCGCCTTTGCGGTGGCGGAGCGGCTATGGTCCGCGAAGGACGTGAACGACATCGACAACATGTATACCCGGCTTCAGGCGATGGACAGCTGGTCTACGGTGTCGGTTGGGCTACAGCAGCATACCCAGCAGCAGGTACAGTTCACGCGGCTGGCAAATACTGCGGATACCTTACCGCTGCAAATCCTCGCCCAGGCGCTCGAACCGGCGCAATATTACACTCGCCAGCACCTGAAGTTCCAGGCCGGAAACTACCATCAGTTTGAACCGCTTAACCGGCTCGCTGACGCGCTGAACGCCGAAAGCACCACCGTGCGTCAGATGAATAAATGGGCGGACCGTCTGGTGAGCGACGCGGAAGACACGGAAAGCGCCGAGGCGCTGCGCCACATCTTTACCCGCTGGCAGAGTAATACCAGCGACGCGCTGGCGCTAAGCGAAAACAGCTATCAGCTTAAGGCCATCAAACCGGTGATTCAGGAGGTGGATAAGCTGGCCTCGACTGGCCTGAGGCTGACGGATCTGGTGGCGCGTCAGGGCACGCTGGATGATAACGAGATAGCGTCGATCCAGAGCGAGCTGGATAACGCGGCGAAGGTGCAGGACGAGGTGGTGATTGCGGCGGTGTATCCGTTGGAAACGCTGCTGCGCGCGACGCGGAATCAGTAGCCCCTCACCCCAACCCCTCTCCCCAAAGGGGCGAGGGGCTCGATCGGTTCCCTCTCCCCTGTGGGGAGAGGGTTAGGGTGAGGGGAAAAGACTACTCAGTTCTTCAGAACCCACGCCTCTCTCCAGTGTGAGCCAACGCCTGGCTCAAACTGGTTGGCGGTTGGGCTGTACTGTATGCAGTAGCCGCTGAACGGGACAGGCTTACACTGGTAGGTCTTACCGTCTTTCGGCTGTAGCACTACGGTCCCCGCTTTGTAGGACGCGACGTTATCCGGGAAGATAAAGTCATGCGGGCCGCTGCTGTCCGCCGCGTCGCTTTCCAGCATCAGATCCAGCACGTCCTGCGCGAACAGCGTACCGTCTTTGTTGGTGGCAAAGTATTTCAGCATATGGTGGCCCGCCGTCACGTCAGTCAGGGTCATGGTCACGTCCTGGCTGGCGTTGTTCATCTCCTGCTTCAGGTAGCCTTTTTCCGCCCCGTTGTGGTTCATCACGTGCGCTTCAAGGTTCACGTCGCCCGTGGTATTCACGTGGAAGGTAACGGTCGCACTGCCGTTCTCGATTTTGCTGTAGTGCAGGCCAGAAACGGCAATGGTTTCATGCACTTCTGCCTTCTGCTCTTCGTACGAGATCGCAACGGACCGCAGGGCGCTGCCGTCTTTGACGAAGACGCTGTTTGCGCCGTGGACCGGGCTAATTTCGCCCGCTTCATCCTTCACCCCGACACGCACATCGCTGTGCGCGGCGTTGATCTTCTGCGCCAGATCGTATGACCACTGGTTCGCATCCCCCTGGGCAGCAGAGCTAATCGTCATCTCGGTACGCATGGCGGCAACTTCCCCGTTGGCATCGAAGAATCGCGCAATCACTTTATCGCCCGTGTTCAGGTTGTTACCGACAATCTGCCCGCTCAGGGTTTTATTCCACTGGGATATCACCGCCGGGGTGTCGTCCGGCGTGACGTTACCGCCGTTACCGAAGTCCACGTCAATGGCCTGATAAAAACTGTTTGCGGTATCCGCGATTTCCCACACGCCATAAATCACCTGGTAGCCCGTACGCTCGGGCACGTTACAGGTCATGGATTTTGTCATCGCCGGTGCCTGACCATTGCCGTTAATGGTACAGAATGGCGTTAACTCAAACTGGTCGCGGGTCAGCGGCTTATTGGGGTTCCAGTTTTGTTTGGTGATGTAATAGCGCCAGTTGGTGGTTTTATGCGGTGCAGTATGGCGCCAGACGAACGCATGCGGACCTGCCGTCATGGGGCTTTTGGTCCAGGCGTTCAGGCTCTGCTTATCAAGCTGGGAGTAGTTGGCAATACCGGCGCTGGCAAGCTGTCCGTCCGGCGGCATCGCACCCGTTGGAAAGCCGGAGGATTTTTCTACGCTCTGCGGTTCATACTGTACAGAGCCACAGTCAATATTCTGGCCGAGCTTACACATATAAGCGCGGCTGGCGGGGGATTCAATATATCCATGTGCAAGTGCAGAAGACGCCACCGTTAATGTGGCAACGGCCAGCGCAATTTTCGAGAGTTTCATTCGTCGTCCATTAATAAGATATAAAAAGGCAGCGTCAGTCTATTAATGGGGCGGGGGCAACGTCATTTGCTACGGTGAGTAAAAGTGGTCGAAATAAAAAAGGCAGCCTCAGCTGCCTTCTCTTTATTGAAATGAATTAACGACGTACGGCAATCGCTTCAATTTCAATTTTCACGTCTTTTGGCAGACGGGCCACTTCCACGCAGGAGCGCGCCGGGAAAGAGGCGTTGTGCTCGGTGAAGAACGCTTCGTAAGTGGCGTTAACGGTCGCGAAGTCATTCAGATCTTTCACGAACACGGTGGTTTTGACGATATCGCCCACTTTCAGACCGGCAGATTCAACGATCGCCTGCACGTTTTCCAGCGACTGACGCGCCTGTGCCGCTACGTCGGCTGGCACTTCACCGGTTTTTGGGTTCACCGGGATCTGGCCAGAGGTGATGATCATGCTGCCCAGATCAACGCCCTGAACGTAGGGGCCGATAGCCGCTGGTGCATTTTCCGTCGCGAGTACTTTGGTCATGATTTCTCCAGAATAACAGCTGATTAAATGTTCCCGGCCATTATAGGGAGGCCGGGATCCTTTACCAACCTCAATTAGTTGGCCAGCACCACATAATGAGAAAACTCTTTTTCGCAGTATTTGCATTTGAGTGCGATGTCATTGGCGCGCTTTTTCACTGCAAAACTGGAGGAAACCGGCTCAGCATGACTGATGCAGTTGCTGTTCGGGCAGACCAGTACGCTTTCGATGCGATCCGGCAGGCTCGGGCGAGATTTCCCCACCACGTCGTAATCGTCGATGCGGTTAACGGTGGCGTCCGGTGCGTACAGCGACAGCTGGTTAACCTGCTCGTCGGTCAGGAAGGTGTTCTCGATTTTAATCAGGTCCTTGCGGCCCATCTCGCCGGAAGGCAGGTTCAGGCCGATGGTAATACGCTGGTCGGTTTCGGTCAGTTTGAACAGCGTCAGCAGCTTAAAGCCGACCTGTGCAGGGATGTGGTCAATCACGGTGCCACGTTTGATGGCTTCAACCTGGAGTTTGTTATCGTGTGTCATTGTCGTTTCCCCTTACAGTGCCAATTCGCGATTCAGAACCAGTGCCAGTAACGCCTGGCGGGCGAAGATGCCGTTTCCGGCCTGCTGGAAGTACCAGGCGTGCGGCGTTTTATCCACGTCTGTGGTGATCTCATCGATGCGCGGCAGCGGGTGCAGCACCTTCATGTTGTCGCGCGCGCCTTCGAGGTCACTGGCGCGCAACACAAACTGCGCCTTCACGTTGGCGTACTCGGACGGATCCAGACGCTCTTTCTGCACGCGGGTCATGTAGAGAATATCCACGTTGCCCATCACTTCTTCGATGCTGGCGTGCAGGCTCCACGCGATGCCTTTTTCGTCCAGCATGTCGAGAATGTACTGCGGCATCGCCAGCGCATCCGGCGCGATGAAGAAGAAGCGGTTGCCGTTAAATTTCGCCAGCGCCTGGGTCAGGGAGTGGACGGTGCGGCCATACTTCAGGTCCCCGACCATGGCGATGTTCAGGTTCTCAAGCGTGCCCTGCGTTTCCTGAATGGTGAACAGATCCAGCAGGGTCTGGGTCGGATGCTGGTTGGCGCCGTCACCGGCGTTCAGCACCGGAATACCGCCGGAAAACTCGGTCGCCAGGCGCGCCGCGCCCTCCTGCGGGTGACGCATCACAATCGCGTCAACGTAGGTGCTGATCACTGAAATGGTATCCGCCAGAGTCTCGCCTTTTTTACCCAGCGACGTGTTGCTGCTGTCCGAGAAGCCCACCACACTCGCGCCCAGGCGGTGCATGGAGGTTTCAAAGGAGAGGCGGGTGCGGGTCGAGGCTTCGAAGAAGCAGCTCGCAATCACCTTGTGCTTCAGCAGCTCCGGTTGCGGATTGGCCTTCAGTTTTGCCGCGGTTTCCAGAACCAGTTCCAGCTCTTCGCGGCTGAGGTCGTTTATGGAAATGATGTGTTTTTGATAAAGCGGATTCATGTTTATCTCCTGACGCCGGGCAAAAAAAAGCCCCTCAAATGAGGGGCTCTGGGAATAGGTTTAGCAACGGGAAGAAAAACGGCAGGCCAGCGTCTGATTTCAGACGCGGTAAGACGTTATGTCGTACACGCTTGACCATGCTTCCTCCCGGCAAATTGTCGGGCATTATACGCAGCTCGCTTTTGGGATCAAGCGATTTAATGCACGCTTTACTCAATGCAAACGGTTCTTTATGAATATTAATGCGTTCTGAGTAAATAATTAATTTGCTTATGCACCAGTGCGGTGCGCTTCACCACGCGGGGGGCGACCCAGACAATACTGCTTCCGGCCACCACGCCTAAAATTTCCGGTAACTGGTGATAATCCAGAATACGCGCCACCGCGCGGCCATATCCGGCGACGGTGTGGATAAGGATAAATTCGCTGTTGTGCTCCACGCTCACCACCATTTCAGAGACGGTACGCGCCGCGTCGGGGGCCGGGCGCAGCTGGGGATTCAACGAATAAATCTTTAGCCCTTTGGCATTTCGAATTTTTATGACACCAAGCAACTTGAGCAGACGTGAAACGGTGGACTGGCTGATGGTCTCAAAACCCCGCTCCTGCAAATCGCGGCGGATCTCTTCCTGGGAGAGATAGCTCTTTTCCGCGATCAGACGCTGGCAGACCGTTAGCTGTAGTTGCTCTTTGGGAGAGTACTCTTCGTAATCCATCATAGTTCCCATATCAGTTCCCGAAATAACCGGTGGCACTGCACCGATCCGTAGGCCGGATAAGCGCAGCGCCATCCGGCAAATCACAACAAGGCACCCAGGCTTAACGCCACCATAATCACCACCGTTAAAATCCCCAGCAGTGGCGCCACCCATTTCAGATAACGCACGTAGGGCACGCGGGCAATAGCCAGCCCGCCCATCACGACGGCAGAGGTGGGAGTGATCAGGTTAACGATGCCGGACGCCGACTGGTAAGCCGTGACCACCAGGTCGCGGTTGACGTTAGCGAAATCGGCAAGGGGTGCCATGATCGGCATCGTCAGAACGGCCAGGCCGGACGAAGAAGGCACAAGAAACGACAGCACCACTTCCAGCCAGTACATCACGTTGATGAACGCCACCGTCGACAACCCGGTAACCATCCCCTCGGCGCTGTGCAAAATGGTGTGGGTAATCATGCCCTTATCCATGATCACTACGATACCGCGCGCGATGCCGATAATCAGCGCGACGCCCAGCAAATCTCGCGCGCCGTTGATAAAGGTTGAGGTCAGCTCCTCTTCGCTCATGCGGGCGATCAGGCCGACGATAATGGCGCTGGCGAGGAACACCGCCGAGATCTCCGCCATCCACCAGCCCAGTACCGCCACGCCGTAAATCATCACCGCGAAGGCGAGGGCGAAGATCACCAGGATAATTTTGCGCACCGGAGTGAACTCCAGCGACTGCTCGCCCTTGTTGCCGAGGAAGTGGGCGAGGTTCTCCTCCTGCTTATCCGCCACGATCGACAGCGACGGATCCTGGCGCACCCTGCGGGCATAGCGCATCACCCACGCCACGCAGATGACCCAGCCAATCACCAGCAGCGCCAGGCGCAGGGCGATGCCGTTAGTGAAGGGGATCCCGGCGGCGTTGGCGGCGATCACCGTGGCGAACGGGTTGATGGTGGATCCGAGGGTGCCGATCCCCGCGCCGAGCAGCACGGTGGAGGCTGCAACCACCGGATCGAACCGCGCCGCCAGCATTACCGGCACCAGTAAGGTATAGAAGGGCAGCGACTCTTCGGCCATGCCGTAAATCGTGCCGCCTGCGGCAAACAGCGCCATCAGGATCGGGATCATCCACTCCTCGCGTCCGCGCAGGCGGGTGGTGACGCGCTCGATCCCGGCGTCAATCGCTCCGGTTTTGGTGACGATCCCGAGAAATCCCCCGATGATCAGAATAAACAGCGCCACGTCGATCGCCCCGGCCTGGCCGGATTCCGGATCGTACAGCCCGGCAATCGGCGCCATCAGCACCGCAACCAGCCCCTGCGGATGTGATGCCACTGCCGCATAGGTCCCGGCGACCGGCACCTCTTTGCCGAGCGCCTCGTTCATCGCCATATGGTATTGACCGGCGGGGACAATCCACGTCAGCACGGCAACCACGGCAATCAGAAAAAAGAGAATGGTGTAAGCGGAGGGAAACTTGAACTTGCCCATGATGTGCTCCTTAAACCCGGCGCACCCCGCGGCGCGCCGGGCGGTGATTAGTCGCCGAGTGTCGCCACCATGACCGCTTTGATGGTGTGCATGCGGTTCTCTGCTTCGTCAAAGACGATGGAGTTCGGTGATTCAAAGACCTCTTCCGTCACCTCCAGCCCCTTCAGGCCGTACGCCATCTCGATCTCGCGGCCCACTTTGGTGTGCTCGTTGTGGAACGCGGGCAGGCAGTGCATGAACTTGACGTTCGGGTTGCCGGTGGCCTTCATCACGTCCGCGTTAATCTGATACGGCTTCATCAGGCTGACGCGCTCGGCCCACGCCTCCTTCGGCTCGCCCATGGAGACCCACACGTCGGTGTAGAGGAAATCGGTGCCGTGGACGCCTTCTTCCACATCGTCGGTGAGGGTGATGCGCGCGCCGGTCTCTTTGGCGATGGCGCGGCACTGCTCAACCAGCCCGGCTTCCGGCCAGAAGGATTTCGGCGCAACCAGGCGGATATCCATCCCCATCTTCGCCGCGCCGACCATCAGGGAGTTGCCCATGTTGTTGCGCGCATCGCCCAGGTAGGCAAAGCTCAGCTCCGGCAGGGTTTTGCCCGGCGCGTGCTCCAGCATGGTCATCAGGTCGGCAAGGATTTGGGTCGGGTGGAACTCGTCGGTCAGACCGTTCCACACCGGCACGCCCGCATACTCGCCCAGCTCCTCGACGATGGCCTGGCCGTAGCCGCGGTACTCGATGCCGTCATACATGCGGCCCAGCACGCGGGCGGTGTCCTTCATCGACTCTTTGTGGCCAATCTGTGAGCCGCTTGGGCCGAGATAGGTGACCTGCGCGCCCTGGTCGAACGCGCCCACTTCAAAGGCGCAGCGGGTGCGGGTGGAGGTTTTTTCAAAGATCAGGGCGATGTTTTTCCCGACCAGCGTTTGTTTTTCGCGTCCGGCTTTTTTGGCGGCCTTCAGTTCAATGGCGAGGTCGATCAGGTACTGGATCTCCGCCGGGGTGTAGTCCAGCAGTTTCAGGAAGTTGCGGTTTTTCAGGTTGATGGTCATGGATAAATCCTTTTTTAAAATTATAAAAACCTTTCCCCTCACCCTAACCCTCTCCCCAAAGGGGAGAGGGGACGATTCCACCCTCTCCCCTTTGGGGAGAGGGCCGGGGTGAGAGGTGTGTATGTGTGTGTATGTGTTCTCAGTTACGAATCAACGTGCCTTTCTCGCCCGCCAGGATCTCCGCGCCATCATTCAGCGCGCCGATCCCGGCAATGCCGTTGCAGGCTTCAACAAACTCGCGGCAGGCGGCCACTTTCGGCCCCATCGATCCGGCGTCAAACTGCATGCCCCTGAGCAGTTCCGGCGTCACCTGCGCCAGCGGGCGCTGGGTCGGCTTGCCCCAGTCGAGGTACACCGCGTCGGCATCGGTCAAAATCAGCAGGGCATCGGCTTCGATCTGGCGCGCCAGCAGGGCGGCGGAGAGGTCTTTGTCGATCACCGCCTCAATGCCGCGATAGCCGTTGGCGTTTTCCACTACCGGCACGCCACCGCCGCCGTTGCAGATCACCAGGTGGTCGCGCTGGATCAGCGCCGTGATGGCGTCGCTCTCGACGATGCGCTTCGGCTGCGGCGACGGCACCACGCGGCGGAAATAACTCCCGTCGGCCTTAAACACCCAGCCTTTTTCCGCGGCCAGCGCTTTCGCCTGGGCTTCGCTGTAAACCGGACCGATGTACTTAGTCGGGTTGCTGAAGGCCGGGTCGGCGGCGTCCACTTCCACCTGCGTGAGCAGGACGCTCACCTCGCGCTGCGGCAGGTTGTTTTTCAGCGCCTGCTGGAGCATGTAGCCGATCATTCCCTGACTTTCGGCACCGAGAACGTCCAGCGGATAGGGCGTGACTTTGTCGTAGGCGCTGTTTTGCAACGCCAGCAGCCCGACCTGCGGCCCGTTGCCGTGCACCAGTACCACGCGCCACTGCGCCGTTAACCCGGCGATGGTGCGGGCGGCCTGCTCGATATTCTGGCGCTGGATCTCCGCTTCCAGCGGCTCGCCGCGCTTGAGCAGCGCGTTGCCGCCCAGCGCCACAACCAGAGTGGGTTTTCGTTCCATGATGGCTCCTTAAATTCCGTCGCGTTCCAGCGGGCAGCTCATGCAGCGCGCGCCGCCGCGGCCGCGTCCGAGTTCATCTCCGGGGATCGGCAGCACGGTGATGCCCGCTTTGTCGTACTTCTCGTTGGTCCAGACGTTGCGCTCGTAGCCGATCACCACGCCCGGGCGAATGGTCAGGACGTTGTTGGCGTCGTTCCACTGCTCGCGTTCGGCTTCGAAGGCGTCGCCACCGGTGGTGATCAGGCGCACCTGGTTAATACCAAGGGCTTTCTCGATGGCGTGCAGCAGGTCGGTTTCCTGCGTACGTAGCAGGCCGCCGCGTCCGTCCGGGGTGAGCGTCCAGCACTGGGCGTCCTTGCGCACCACTTCCGGGTAGACGGAGAAGGCATCCACGTCGATGTGGGTCATGACGGTGTCGAGGTGCATACAGGAGCGGTGTTTTGGCAGTTCAACGGCAATCACGCGCTCGGCCTGGCGGTGTTTGAACAGGCTGTTGGCGAGGAACTCCACGCCCTGCGGCGTCGTGCGCTCGGACATGCCGATCAGGACTGCCCCGCGACCAATCACTAATACGTCGCCGCCTTCTAAGGTGGCGTGGTCGTAATTAATATTCTCGTCGCCGAAATACTTAATAAAATCGCCGTCGGCAAATGCCGGATGCCAGCGATATATTGCCCGCAGGTTATTGGTTTCACGCTGACGGGCAGGTTTCGCCATCGGATTAATGGAAACGCCGTTATATATCCAGCAGGAAGTATCGCGGGTAAATAAATGGTTCGGCAGCGGTTTCATAATAAAATCATTCGCCGTGTGGGTATCCACCACCATATTTTTAATGACTGCCGGAATTTCACCGTAGGTTAATCCGCCGCTTAAACGCCGCGCCAGTTCACGGTGCGGCATATCCGCCAGCCAGCCGCGCACGTCGGCGGCAAAGGTCGGGCCAAGGCGATAGTCGGAGATTTGTGTTTCAAGAAGCCAGGCTTTCGCTTCAGCAATATCAAGGGTTTGTGTCAGAAGGTCGGTCAACAGCAGGACTTCCACACCCTGTTCGCGCAGCGTGTTTGCGAAGATGTCATGCTCTTCACCCGCCCGTTCAACCGAGAGCACGTCATCAAATAACAGCTCCTGACAGTTTGAGGGGGTTAACCGTTTCAGACTTAAATTAGGACGGTGCAGCATAACGCTACGCAATTGACCAATTTCAGAACCGACGTAATGCTTTTCCATAATTATTCCTTTAACTTTTTTTCAGAATAAAAAGGGCATGCGCCATGTGATGTGTTTAATTTCATGGCGGCTAAGCTCAATTGATTTCGTGATTCATAGTAGGCGCTTAAATAATGGTTATTGTGACATTGCTCACGCGAAAACCGATAGTGAGTCGCTTGTTTTCAATTGCATGATTCGCATCAGATAATGATTAATTTCATATTATTGACGGATGAATAGCTAAGCAGAAACGGGTGGCAATATTTGAATTTGTTATTATTTTGTAGAATTACACGTTTTGAAATATTTAGTTATGTGCTTGATTATAAAAAATAAAACCTAGCGCCAGGAATAGCTATGCAATAACGACAGTTAACTATTTTTGACTTAAGAAAAATCAATAAATAATTATGGATTTTAAAAGGAAATAACTGGAGTGATAAAGTGTGATATACCAACCTGTTTTGTGAGTTACCGTTTCAATTCAGCGAGTTAGATCAGATACGTAAAGCGCATGAAATGAGGTTATGCATAACCACTGCATAAATGCCTGTGTGCTGTTAACAGGGGATTAACACATTTCCCGATAAACATGCGCTGGCGCAAATCTTGCCAAAAAAGAACTGGTATGGAAGCAGCAATTCTCGTATAAAAGCTAAAATGAAACAATGTTTTAATTTGAGGGTTGCATCATGATTATTGGCAATATTCATCATCTCCAGTCCTGGCTGCCAGAAGAGCTGCGCCAGGCCATTGAGCACGTTAAGGCCCACGTCACCGACGCGACGCCGACCGGCAAGCACGACATCAACGGCGACAGCCTGTTTTATCTGGTCTCTGAAGACATGACCCAGCCGTTCGCCGAGCGTCGTGCTGAATATCATGCACGCTATCTGGATATTCAGATTGTGCTGAAGGGTCAGGAAGGGATGACCTTCAGCACCCTGCCGCACGGCACGCCGGACACCGACTGGCTGGCCGATAAAGACATCGCGTTCCTGCCGGAAGGCGAGCAGGAGAAAACCGTTGTGCTGAGCGAAGGGGATTTTGTGGTGTTTTACCCGGGCGAAGTGCATAAGCCGCTGTGCGCGGTGGGGGCGCCTGCTAAGGTGCGAAAAGTAGTCGTGAAAATGTTAGTTGAGTAACCCACACCCCTCACCCCGGCCCTCTCCCCAAAGGGGAGAGGGTGTTAAAGTCCCCTCTCCCCTTTGGGGAGAGGGTTAGGGTGAGGGGGAAACAATATGTGATCCAGCTTAAACTTCCCACACTCCCTCTTCATCTCCCATTTACCTCTCCTTTTTCTGCGTCATAGTATGATCGTTAAATTAACGAACACTGTTCTATAATGTAGAACAAAATGATTCAGCAAGGAGATCTCATGCCGCAGACCGCGTTGTTCACGGGAATCATTCCCCCTGTCTCCACCATCTTTACCGCTGATGGCCAGCTTGATAAGCCGGGCACCGCCGCGCTGATCGACGATCTGATCAAAGCAGGCGTTGACGGCCTGTTCTTCCTGGGCAGCGGCGGCGAGTTCTCCCAGCTTAGCGCCGAAGAGCGTAAAACCATTGCCCGCTTTGCTATCGATCATGTCGATCGTCGTGTGCCGGTCCTGATCGGCACTGGCGGCACCAACGCCCGGGAAACCATTGAACTGAGCCAGCACACCCAGCAGGCGGGCGCGGACGGTATCGTGGTGATCAACCCCTACTACTGGAAAGTGTCGGAAGCGAACCTGATCCGCTATTTCGAGCAGGTGGCCGACAGCGTCACGCTGCCGGTGATGCTCTATAACTTCCCGGCGCTGACCGGGCAGGATCTGACGCCAGCGCTGGTGAAAACCCTCGCCGACTCGCGCAGCAACATTATCGGCATCAAAGATACCATCGACTCTGTTGCCCACCTGCGTAGCATGATCCACACCGTTAAAGGCGCCCATCCGCACTTCACCGTGCTCTGCGGCTACGACGATCATCTGTTTAATACCCTGCTGCTCGGCGGCGACGGGGCGATCTCGGCCAGCGGCAACTTTGCCCCGCAGGTGTCGGTAAATCTTCTGAAAGCCTGGCGCGACGGGGACGTAGCGAAAGCGGCTGAGTATCATCAGACCCTGCTGCAAATTCCGCAGATGTATCAGCTGGATACGCCGTTTGTGAACGTCATTAAAGAGGCGATTGTGCTCTGCGGCCGCCCAGTCTCCACGTATGTGCTGCCGCCCGCATCACCGCTGGACGAGCCGCGCAAGGCGCAGCTGAAAACCCTGTTACAACAGCTCAAGCTCTGCTGAGCCGGACGATAACGATGACCATTGAGAAAATTTTCACCCCACAGGACGACGCGTTTTATTCGGTGATCACCCATGCCGCAGGGCCGCAGGGCGCGCTGCCGCTGACCCCGCAGATGCTGATGGAATCCCCCAGCGGCAACCTGTTCGGCATGACGCAGAACGCCGGGATGGGCTGGGACGCCAACAAGCTGACCGGCAAAGAGGTGCTGATCATCGGCACCCAGGGCGGCATCCGCGCCGGAGACGGACGCCCGGTTGCGCTGGGCTACCACACCGGACACTGGGAAATCGGCATGCAGATGCAGGCGGCGGCGAAGGAGATCACCCGCAACGGCGGGATCCCGTTTGCGGCCTTCGTCAGCGATCCGTGCGACGGTCGCTCGCAGGGTACGCACGGCATGTTCGACTCCCTGCCGTACCGCAACGACGCGGCGATCGTGTTTCGCCGCCTGATCCGCTCTCTCCCGACGCGGCGGGCGGTGATCGGCGTGGCAACCTGCGATAAAGGGCTGCCCGCCACCATGATCGCCCTGGCTTCCATGCACGACCTGCCGACCATTCTGGTGCCGGGCGGCGCGACGCTGCCGCCAACCGTGGGGGAGGATGCGGGTAAGGTGCAGACCATCGGCGCGCGCTTCGCCAACCATGAACTTTCCTTGCAGGAGGCCGCCGAGCTGGGCTGTCGCGCCTGCGCCTCGCCGGGCGGCGGGTGTCAGTTCCTCGGCACGGCGGGCACCTCGCAGGTGGTCGCGGAAGCGCTGGGGCTGGCGCTGCCGCACTCTGCGCTGGCGCCGTCCGGGCAGGCGGTGTGGCTGGAGATCGCCCGCCAGTCGGCGCGGGCGGTGAGCGAACTGGATAACCGCGGCATCACCACGCGCGACATCCTCACCGATAAAGCCATCGAAAACGCCATGGTGATCCACGCCGCGTTCGGTGGTTCCACCAATTTACTGCTGCACATTCCGGCCATCGCCCACGCGGCGGGCTGTACGATCCCGGACGTTGAGCACTGGACGCGCGTCAACCGCAGGGTGCCGCGCCTGGTGAGCGTACTGCCCAACGGCCCGGACTATCACCCGACCGTGCGCGCCTTCCTCGCGGGCGGCGTGCCGGAAGTCATGCTCCACCTGCGCGATCTCGGCCTGCTGCATCTGGATGCCATGACCGTGACCGGCCAGACGGTGGGCGAGAACCTCGACTGGTGGCAGACGTCCGAGCGTCGTAAGCGCTTCCGCCAGTGCCTGCGCGAGCAGGACGGCGTGGAGCCGGATGACGTGATCCTGCCGCCGGAGAAGGCAAAAGCGAAAGGGCTGACCTCGACGGTCTGCTTCCCGACGGGCAACATCGCGCCGGAAGGATCGGTGATCAAGGCCACGGCGATCGACCCGTCGGTAGTGGGCGACGATGGCGTTTACCGCCACACTGGCCGGGTGCGGGTGTTTGTCTCGGAGGCGCAGGCAATCAGGGCCATCAAGCGGGAAGAGATTCAGCAGGGCGATATCATGGTGGTGATCGGCGGTGGACCCTCCGGCACCGGCATGGAAGAGACCTACCAGCTTACCTCCGCGCTGAAGCATATCTCGTGGGGCAAAACGGTGTCGCTCATCACCGATGCGCGCTTCTCGGGCGTGTCGACGGGGGCTTGCTTCGGCCACGTATCGCCGGAAGCACTGGCGGGCGGGCCGATTGGCAAGCTGCGCGACAACGACATCATCGAGATTGCGGTCGACCGCCTGACCCTGACGGGCAGCGTGAACTTTATCGGTACGGCGGACAATCCGCTGACGCCGGAGGAGGGCGCACGCGAGCTGGTAAGGCGGCAGACGCACCCGGACCTGCACGCCCATGACTTTTTGCCGGACGATACCCGCCTGTGGGCGGCATTACAGTCCGTGAGCGGCGGCACCTGGAAAGGCTGTATTTATGACACCGATAAAATCATCGAGGTAATTAACGCCGGTAAAAAAGCGCTCGGCCTTTAATTATTTTCAGAGATAAAACCGTCTGCGGTAAATATTCCGCGGGCGGTTTTCTCATATCTGTAATTTTTTAATTTAAACAAGGGGTTGAGATATATCGTTGGCGTCACAAAAGCAAAATAACGTAATTCAGAAATAAGATATGACCATTGCTGGTTAATTGAACAGCTCATTACACTCCAGTAACACAATGTTGTAATTCAGCACACTACAAAAGGGTGTAATTCTGATGACGCAATTAACCATGAAAGACAAAATTGGCTACGGGCTGGGTGATACCGCCTGCGGCTTCGTCTGGCAGGCCACGATGTTCCTGCTGGCCTATTTCTACACCGATGTGTTTGGCCTCTCTGCGGGCATTATGGGCACGCTGTTTTTAGTCTCCCGCGTGCTCGACGCCGTGACCGATCCGCTGATGGGGTTGCTGGTAGACCGCACCCGCACCCGCTACGGCCAGTTCCGCCCGTTCCTGCTGTGGGGCGCCATCCCGTTTGGCATCGTCTGTATGCTGACCTTCTACACGCCGGATTTCTCGGCGCAGGGCAAAATCATCTACGCCTGCGTAACCTACATTCTGCTGACCCTGGTCTACACCTTCGTTAACGTGCCGTACTGCGCCATGCCGGGAGTGATCACCGCCGATCCGAAAGAGCGTCACGCCCTTCAGTCCTGGCGTTTCTTCCTTGCGGCGGCGGGTTCGCTTGCCATCAGCGGTATCGCGTTGCCGCTGGTCAGCATCATCGGCAAAGGGGACGAGCAGGTGGGCTACTTCGGCGCCATGTGCGTGCTGGGGCTGAGCGGCGTGGTGCTGCTCTACGTCTGCTTCTTCACCACCAAAGAGCGCTACACCTTTGAGGTGCAGCCTGGATCATCGGTGGCGAAAGATCTCAAACTGCTGCTGGGCAACGGCCAGTGGCGCATCATGTGCGCGTTCAAGATGATGGCGACCTGTTCCAACGTGGTGCGCGGCGGGGCGACGCTCTACTTCGTAAAATACGTGATGGATCACCCGGAGATGGCGACGCAGTTTTTACTCTACGGCAGCCTCGCCACCATGTTCGGCTCGCTCTGCTCGTCTCGTCTGCTGGGCCGCTTCGACCGCGTCACCGCCTTTAAGTGGATCATTGTCGCTTACTCACTGATTAGCCTGCTGATCTTCTTCACCCCGGCGGAGCACATCGCGCTGATTTTCGCCCTCAACATCCTGTTCCTGTTCGTCTTTAACACCACCACGCCGCTACAGTGGCTGATGGCCTCTGACGTGGTGGATTACGAGGAGAGCCGCAGCGGACGCCGCCTCGACGGACTGGTGTTCTCCACCTACCTGTTCAGCCTGAAGATTGGCCTGGCGATTGGCGGGGCGGTGGTGGGCTGGATCCTGGCCTGGGTGAACTACTCCGCCAGCAGCAGCGTGCAGCCGGTTGAGGTGCTCACCACCATCAAAATTCTGTTCTGCGTGGTGCCGGTGGTGCTCTACGCGGGCATGTTCATCATGCTGTCGTTCTACAAGCTCACCGACGCCCGCGTGCAGGCCATCAGCCAGCAGCTGATCAAGCACCGCGCGGCGCAGGGCGAGGCCGTTCCCGACGCCGCGACAGCCGCATCCCATTAACCGGAGGCAATATGGAAATCACTAACCCCATTCTGACCGGCTTCAACCCGGACCCGTCCCTGTGCCGTCAGGGCGAGGACTACTACATCGCCACCTCGACCTTCGAGTGGTTCCCGGGCGTGCGCATCTACCACTCCCGCGATCTGAAAAACTGGTCGCTGGTCAGCACCCCGCTGGATCGCGTGTCGATGCTGGACATGAAGGGCAACCCGGACTCCGGCGGCATCTGGGCGCCGTGCCTGAGCTACGCCGACGGGAAGTTCTGGCTGCTCTATACCGACGTGAAGATTGTCGACTCGCCGTGGAAAAACGGCCGCAACTTCCTCGTCACCGCGCCCTCCATCGAAGGGCCGTGGAGCGAGCCGATCCCTATGGGCAACGGCGGGTTCGATCCGTCGATGTTCCACGACGACGATGGCCGTAAATACTATATCTACCGCCCGTGGGGGCCGCGCCACCACAGCAACCCGCACAACACCATCGTGATGCAGGCGTTTGACCCGCAGACCGGCACGCTCTCGCCTGAGCGCAAAACGCTGTTTACCGGCACGCCGCTCTGCTACACCGAAGGGGCGCACCTGTATCGCCACGCGGGATGGTACTACCTGATGGTTGCCGAAGGCGGCACCAGCTACGAACACGCGGTCGTGGTGCTGCGTTCCAAAAATATCGACGGGCCGTACGAGCTGCACCCGGACGTGACGATGATGACCAGCTGGCACCTGCCGGAGAACCCGCTGCAAAAGAGCGGCCACGGCTCGCTGCTGCAAACCCACACCGGGGAGTGGTATATGGCTTACCTCACCAGCCGCCCGTTGCGCCTGCCCGGTATACCGCTGCTGGCCTCCGGCGGACGCGGCTACTGCCCGCTGGGGCGCGAGACCGGCATCGCCCGCATTGAATGGCGCGACGGCTGGCCGTACGTGGAAGGCGGTAAGCACGCGCAGCTCACCGTGCCCGGCCCGCAGGTGGCGGAGCAGCCCACAGTCGCACAGGGTAACTGGCGGGACGATTTCGACGGCAGTACGCTTGACCCTGAATTACAGACCCTGCGCATTCCGTTCGACGACACCCTCGGCTCGCTCACCGCCCGCCCGGGCTATTTACGGTTGTACGGCAACGACTCGCTCAACTCGACCTTCACCCAGTCGACCGTGGCGCGCCGCTGGCAGCACTTCACCTTCCGGGCCGAGACGCGGATGCAGTTCTCGCCGGTCCACTTCCAGCAGAGCGCGGGGCTGACCTGCTACTACAACAGCAAAAACTGGAGCTACTGCTTTGTGGATTACGAGGAGGGGCAGGGGAGAACGATCAAGGTGATCCAGCTTGACCACAACGTGCCGTCATGGCCGCTGCACGAGCAGCCGATTCCGGTGCCTGAACAGGCGGAGAGCATCTGGCTGCGGGTCGACGTGGATACGCTGGTCTACCGCTACAGCTACTCGTTCGACGGCGAGACGTGGCACACCGTACCTGTCACGTATGAGGCGTGGAAGCTGTCGGACGACTACATCGGCGGGCGCGGTTTCTTCACCGGCGCGTTTGTGGGGCTGCACTGCGAGGACATCAGCGGCGACGGCTGCCACGCGGATTTCGACTACTTCACCTACGAGCCGGTCTGACGGCTCAGGCCGGGTAGCCCAGTGCGCGTGAGAGCTGGAGCCCGGCCTGCTGAAGCTGCTCGCGGAAATTAGCCAGTTCAGCATCGTCCACGCGCGAGGTCAGCGTCGAGAGGCTCAGGGCGGCGATGACGCGGGATTCGTGGTTCCACACCGGCACCGCCACGCAGCGTACGCCCTGCTCGTTCTCTTCGCGGTCCAGGGCGTAACCCTGCTCGCGGGTCTGCGCCATGGCGCTCATTAAGGCTTCGCGAGAGGCAAGGGTAGCGGGCGTAAAGGTAGTGTACTGATAGCCCTCCAGCAGGGCGTTCAGCTCGGCCTCGCCCAGCCAGGCAATCAACACCTTGCCGATGGCGGTGGCGTGAACCGGCAGACGGCGGCCAATGCGCGAATAGGCGATGGCGGCCAGCTTGCCTTCAATCTTCTCGATATAGACCCCTTCACGCCCGTCCAGGATCCCCAGATGGGTGGTCTGCCCGGTCCGCTGTGACAGCTCCGTCAGCCAGCCTTTCGCCTTCTGCCGAATATCCATCGAGCCCACGACAAAATGACCGCGCTCGACCAGCTTCATGCCGAGGCGATACTTACCGTTCTCCGGATTCTGATCGATATAGCCGTGAAGCTGGAGGGTTTTCAGCAGCGAGTGGAGGGTACTCTTGCTCAGCCCCATCAGTTTGCTGATGTCGGTGATCTTAAGCTCGGTGGCCTGCTCGTTGAACAGGTCGAGGATCTGCAACGCACGTTCAACAGACTGAATAATCGGCATAATGCTGGCATGTCCACGCTGGAATGAAGGCGAAAACGTACCTTTTTCGGGGTGAAAAATCAATGAAATGGAGCCGGTTTGCCCGGCGGCGCTACGCTTGCACGGGCCTACAGGACTTGTAGGCCGGGTAAGCGCAGCGCCACCCGGCAAGAAGAGTGCTCCGAATCAATAAAGTGGGAGAGAGGATCACTCCCCAAGCGTCGCCACCATCACCGCCTTAATGGTATGCATCCGGTTTTCCGCCTGGTCGAAGACGATGCTCGCCGCCGACTCAAACACCTCGTCCGTCACTTCCATCCCGCCGTGCAGGTCGAACTCCTTCGCCATCTGCTTGCCGAGCGTGGTCTGGTCGTCATGGAACGCCGGCAGACAGTGCAGGAACTTCACGTCCGGGTTGCCGGTCAGCGCCATCATCTGCGCGTTCACCTGATACCCGCGCAGCAGCGCAATCCGCTCCGCCCACTTCTCTTTGGCTTCGCCCATCGACACCCACACATCGGTATAGATAAAGTCCGCGCCCTTCACGCCCGCCGCCACGTCTTCCGTCAGGGTGATCTTACCGCCGTGCTTCTGGGCCAGTGCGCTGCACTCCGCCACCAGGCGCTCTTCCGGCCAGCAGGCTTTCGGAGCCACCAGACGCAGATCCAGCCCGGTCAGCGCCGCCGCTTCCAGCATCGAGTTGCCCATGTTGTTGCGCGCGTCGCCCGCGTAGACCAGCGTCATCTCGTTAAACGCCTTGCCCGGCAGGTGCTCCTGCATGGTCAGCAGGTCCGCCAGCAGCTGGGTCGGGTGGAACTCGTTGGTCAGCCCGTTCCACACCGGCACGCCCGCATACTGCGCCAGCGTTTCGACTACTTCCTGACCGTGGCCGCGATACTGAATGCCATCGTACATCCGCCCGAGAACCCGCGCGGTGTCCTTAATTGACTCTTTATGCCCAATCTGGCTGCCGCTCGGCCCTAAATAGGTGACGCGCGCGCCCTGGTCAAATGCGGCAACTTCGAAAGAGCAACGTGTACGGGTCGAGTCTTTTTCGAAGATGAGCGCGATGTTTTTACCGGTAAGCTTCTGTACTTCCTTGCCCTTTTTTTTATCGGCTTTGAGCTGTGCGGCAAGAGTCAGCAGAGAAGTGAACTGTGCAGGGGTAAAATCGAGCAATTTCAGAAAGTGTTTTTTGTACAAATCGGACATTTTATCCTCGCATGGCGAACGCCACTTATTGAATTAAAATTCACTTTATATGTGTAATTATTCATTTGCAACCCCGTTTCACAATTCTTTCTTACAAAGGTGGAGGCAAACCCGTCCGTGTGTGAAAATAGAAGTATCTGCCGCACTTTAAAGAGGATTGAGCCATGGCAAACCCGGAACACCTGGAAGAACAACGCGAAGAGACGCGTCTGATTATTGAAGAACTGCTGGAAGACGGTAGCGATCCGGACGCGCTGTACACCATCGAGCACCATTTCTCTGCGGATGATTTCGACGCGCTGGAAAAAATGGCCGTGGAAGCCTTCAAGCTGGGTTACGAAGTGACCGAGCCGGAAGAGCTGGAAGTGGAAGAGGGCGACACCGTCATCTGCTGCGATATCCTGAGCGAAGGCGCGCTGAAGGCGGAGCTGATTGACGCGCAGGTAGAACAGCTGATGAACCTGGCCGAGAAGTTTGACGTGGAGTACGACGGCTGGGGCACCTACTTCGAAGATCCGAACGGTGAAGACGGCGAAGAAGGCGACGACGAAGATTACGTCGACGAAGACGACGACGGCGTGCGTCACTAAGCGTTTCAGGCGGTGGCCCGCGCCACCGCTTTTTCAAGGCAGAACCATGGATTACCCGCAGATACTCGCCCCCGTACTCAACTTCCTCCAGTGCCCGACCCCGCAAGCATGGATTGATAAAGCCCGCGACCCGGCGAACCTGCCGCTGCTGCTCACCGACCACATGGTGTGCGAGCTTAAGGCCGCCCAGACCGCGCTGCTGCTGGTGCGTAAATACGTCGCCGACGAAAGCGGTGCCGACGCGCTGCTCGAGTGGCTCAAACCCTACGAACAGTTCACCTTCCGCGACGGCCCGGAGCCGGACTTCATCGCCCTGCACAGGCAGATTGGCAAAAGCGTGATGCCCAAAACCGACGACCCGTGGGGCCAGGCGCTCATCGACAGCATGGTGCTGCTGATTAAAGAGGAGCTGCACCACTTCTGGCAGGTGCGCGAGGCGATGCTGGCCCGCGATATTCCGTACGTCAAAATCACCGCCAGCCGCTACGCCAGAGGGATGCTGAAGGAAGTGCGCACCCACGAACCGCTGACGCTGATCGACAAGCTCATCTGCGGCGCCTACATCGAAGCCCGCTCCTGCGAACGCTTCGCCGCGCTGGCCCCGTTCCTCGACGACGATTTGCAGAAGTTCTATCTCTCGCTGCTGCGCTCGGAAGCGCGCCACTATCAGGACTACCTGACGCTGGCTCAGCAGGTGAGCGACGACGATATCTCACCGCGCATACAGCTTTTTGGCGAAATTGAAGCCACACTTATCTCGACACCGGACCACGAGTTTCGCTTCCACAGCGGCGTGCCGGTGTAAACCGGCATAACGCAAGGATAAGGATGCGAGATGAAAAAAACGTGGATCAGTACGGTCGTTGTTATTGTCGCGGCTGCCGCCGTGGCGTTCTGGGTGTTCTTTGACAGGCAACGCGCCCCGGAACAGCAGATGGATACCGCCCTTAACGCGATGCCCGCCTGGCAGGTGATTAAGGAGCAAGAGCCTGCGCTGCATCAGCGTATTCTCGACCAGATGGCCGCCCTGCAAAAAGCGGGCGAGCCGGAGCAGCAGATTATCGACACCATCCAGCCGCAGATCCTGCATTTGCAGATGACGCGCCTGCAAAACGCCCCGGATGCCAACGTGGTGAACTACATGACCATCAACATGGAGCAGACCGCCGCCATCCAGAAAGTGAGCGACGACGCCTGTTTCCGCTTCCTCTACCCGATGGTGAAGGGCGGCGTGAACCCGATGCGCATGCTGGATAAAGACCTGATGAACCGACGCATGCAGGCCGACGCCGATATGATGCGCGCGGCCTACGGCAAAAATCGCCACACCGTGACGCAGGCCGAACGCGAGGCGGCTGTCGAGGATGTCCGGCCGATTATGAAGCAACTTGCCGATAAGTACGGCGAGGATATCCAGCTGTTGCAGATGCCGGAGAAGGCGGCGGGCAAAGAGAAGCTCTCCTGCGATATGGTGCAGGCGATGTGGGCGAAGGTGCTGGCGCTGCCGGAGCAGAAGGCGGCGGGGGTGATTCGGTTGGCGGTGTCTGAGCTAGACTGACGGTAGCGCTGGTTTTTTGGGCACTTAGCGCGGGTTTAGCGCGTCGTCGCTTGCATGGCGGCGCGCGACAGGTATAATCCACAACGTTTCCGCATCCCCTTCAGTGCCGAAGTGGCGAAATCGGTAGACGCAGTTGATTCAAAATCAACCGTAGAAATACGTGCCGGTTCGAGTCCGGCCTTCGGCACCATTAGTACTTCCAAGACCATCCGAGAAAGTCTAACTATCCCTTTAAAATCAATGCTTGCAGCGATTTTTACGTCCTGCGTCGTCCGAGGTTGTCCGTTGAAATCCGGATGTCATTGGGGGCATAATTGGGGGCATCTTAACTTCGATTAGAAATGTGCCCCCAAATGAAGCTCAACGCCAGACAGGTCGAGACCGCAAAGCCAAAAGACAAAACCTACAAAATGGCCGATGGTGGCGGTTTGTATCTTGAGGTTTCGGCCAAAGGTTCCAAATACTGGCGCATGAAATACAGACGTCCCTCTGACAAAAAAGAGGATCGCCTCGCTTTTGGTGTTTGGCCTACTGTGACGCTTGCTCAGGCAAGAGCAAAACGCGATGAAGCTAAAAAGCTTTTAGTGCAGGGCATAGACCCAAAAGCCGAACAGAAAGAAGCTCAGGCCGCGAATTCGGGGGCATATACTTTTGAAACTATCGCCCGAGAATGGCATGCCAGTAACAAGCGCTGGAGTGAAGACCATCGATCGCGCGTTCTTCGCTATCTTGAGCTTTATATCTTCCCTCATATCGGTTCGTCCGACATTCGGCAGCTTAAAACTAGCCACCTGTTAGCCCCGATTAAAAAAGTTGATGCCAGTGGCAAACACGATGTCGCTCAGCGCCTGCAACAGCGCGTCACGGCCATTATGCGTTATGCCGTACAGAACGATTACATCGACTCAAATCCAGCCAGCGATATGGCCGGTGCACTATCGACAACCAAAGCGCGACATTACCCTGCTTTACCTTCTAGCCGGTTCCCTGAGTTTCTTGCACGTCTTGCTGCATATCGTGGCCGTGTAATGACACGGATCGCGGTCGAGCTTTCTTTGCTAACTTTTGTGCGTTCCAGTGAGCTACGTTTTGCGAGATGGGATGAGTTCGACTTTGATAAATCTCTCTGGCGTATACCTGCAAAGCGAGAGGAAATAAAAGGTGTGCGTTACTCGTATCGTGGCATGAAAATGAAAGAGGAGCATATCGTTCCGCTTAGTCGGCAGGCGATGGTTTTGTTAGAGCAGCTTAAGCAGATTAGTGGCGATAAAGAGCTGCTGTTCCCTGGAGATCATGACGCAACTAAGGTTATGAGTGAAAACACGGTAAATAGTGCATTGCGTGCAATGGGATATGACACGAAAACTGAGGTATGTGGGCATGGGTTCAGAACGATGGCGCGTGGTGCATTGGGGGAGTCAGGGCTATGGAGCGATGATGCGATCGAGCGCCAGTTGAGCCACTCAGAGCGTAATAATGTGCGTGCTGCTTATATTCATACTTCTGAGCATTTGGATGAGCGTCGTTTGATGGTGCAGTGGTGGGCAGATTTTCTATATTCCAATAAATCACGTTCTATATCTCCTTATGACTTTGCTAGAGAAGGATCATAAAATATGATACTTCTCTATGAGATACTTTGCGACTAATGTAAGTGGAGTATAAACCCGCATTTGTCGATTAAATTATCCCTTAATTTTGAAGTGATTTCTTGACTGGTTTTTTTTCTGCCACCAGATATAAAGTCTCTATAATCTGATTGTGTTATTAATATCTCTTCTTTAGCTCTAGTAAACGCCACATACAGAACGCATCGCTCTTCGAAGTTATCATCAGAATAATTCCAGAAAGCCTCGTCCTCGAAACCAATTAGTATCACGGCTTTATACTCAAGCCCTTTGCATTTATGTATGTTCATTATTTTTAATGATTGCTTCCCACAGAAATTCATCACAATTGTTTCTCTGTCAATATTATTTGAGTATATTTTATGAAGTTGTTTAGCTAACTCCGTCCAAATGTATTTTGTATGTTCAACTGATTTGTGTTGTGGCCATTTGCTCTTTATTAGATTGAGGCCTATGTGATCAATTATATTTGTTATAAAATCTAAAACATTCTTATAGTCGTTGAAAGCCGTAGCTTTTTTAGTAGTTGAAAAATAATCAATAAACGTTATTAACTTATTATTATCAGAGTCATTGTTCTCATCTATTATGTTCAGTTCTATATATAGATTTAACAACTCAGACCAAGCCTTAGGTGATTTTATCAATGCACATTCGAGGATTAAACTAAAGATAATTCCTAATGGATCTGCTATCGCATCCTGAAAAGTATCATAAACAATATTACTGATGCCTTTATTATTTAATCGATCACATAATTTAGCACTGTAGTTGCTTGATTTTTGTCGGGTGAGTATACATATGTCTTCTGGTGAAAATCCAGATGCAATTTTATTTAATACATAGTCAGTTATGAATTCCGACTCATTGATATCATCATTAAAATGATGAATTGTGCAGTTATTATTTTTATGTGGTGTTATCTGATTAAATACTCCTTTTTCGACAAAAGGTTGAAAGTGGCTTAGGAATTCTTTTATTTTAACGCCGGCTCTAAAATTACTAATTAGTAATTTTCTTTTAGGTTTAAAATCTGTCTCTACTAGTCGATATATTTCAGGATAAGCTTGAGCAAAAAGCATAATGCTTTGATTTAGATCTCCTACACAAATAATTTTTACTTGGCTATTCAAGAATAATAATGAAATAAGCTCATACTGCTGTAATGTGGTATCTTGGAATTCATCAAGAAAAATATGAGTAAAACATTCCTGATATAAAATCGGAATTTTTCCATTGTTTTTTATTATTGCTGACGCATATTTAATTACATCACTAATATGAACTTTGTTTTTATCGCTCTTACCCTTGAATATAACATCATATCCTGCATTAGGTCTTATGTTTTCATCAAGTGATAATCTGAATCTATCGACGATAGATTTAGCAAAGGAATGATAAGTCTTAGATAGAAATCTGTCATTTGCCTCAGGTGAGCGCTTTAATACTCTATCTTTGACATTTTTACTAGCTTCGTTTTTGAATGTTAGGAAAAGAATTTTCTTAGGCCAAGGGCAAATATCATGCTCTAAAAGATAAATGGTTTTTTGAGCAAGCATCTCAGTTTTACCAGCCCCAGGCCCTGCTAGTATTGATAATGAGTCTTGTTCATAAATAATACTTTCTAACTCATTAGTTTTAACAATGAATTCTTCTGGATTCCATTGTGGTAAAGAATTATCTACCATGGCTAATCTCTCCCACTCTTTCTACTAATTCTTTAAGAACGCTTGGCATCCTTTCGACAAGTGATCCCTTTATTTTATTAATAAGCCGTATGTGAGAGGCTGGTTTGCTTTTACTGCCAAGGAATCTATAATTATACCAAACAAATTTTGTTAAATAACCATTATCATGTTTATAATTTTTATTCCCTTTGTTTCCATCTTTAAGGACTTGTTTTATTATGTCATTTTCAATTATTTTTTCTTGCTTCAAAACCTCTGGTCCCCTTTCATTGTTTTCTGAATCTATTTCACAATAAATTTCAGGAAACGAATTAATCATCATATAGTCTATATCTAAAGGAGCAGAGAAAAATATATTATGCTTTTTTAACTCGTCGACAATATTTACTTCTTTTCCATCTTTGTAACATATTGTAAAAGTTAATGGATCTTGCTCCGAGTCCCAATTAGGTAATCGGTCAAGCATCTCAGAATGTAAATAAGTTACATTCCTATGAGAGGATAATTGTTTTATGGCATATTTGATTCTTTCAAATCCTCCACCATTTCTTCCTAGGTCGAGATCTAATAATGTTATGTAAGGTACTTTTAAAGACTCAAGTAAGCGCCAGAAATGATTTACATGCCTACCACCTAAAGGAGCAATTGCAATATTTTTACTATCTGCGTCAAAGTTATAAGATTCAAATATTTTGGGTAGTATTACCTGCTCACTATCACCCTCCACTAAAATTACAAGACTAGCAAAATATATTTCAGGATATGATTTGACCGCTTCATTTATAAATTTAAATTTCTCATCGGATTTCAACGGTAGTTCTAATTTATTTATAACACTACAAGTGTTTTTCAAGGAAAAATGTCGAACCTGTTCAGGTTCTATTCTGGACATTATAGAGGTTGAATGCGTAGACATTACCATTTGGAATGAATCTTTCTCGGCATAGTTGGAAAATAACTTTATTATCCTACCGAGATAATGAGGTGATAAATGGTTTTCTGGTTCTTCTAATGAAATTAAGCTAAATATTGGGAGTCTTAATTTTGATTTATCAAAACTATATTCACCTTTAGCCGCGTGTTTTATTTTTATTTCCACGTTAAATAATGCATTGATTATTGCAAGATACATCAGGGATCTTTGACCATCACTAAGTAATTCAGCCGATATAATTGCACCTTGTTCATTGGGACTTAAGAATAAAGTAACTAACTTCATCAAGTCATCTATCGAGTTTAGAGGGAAGTCTAATTGGGCATTTGAAAGTACACTCTCTTTATAAAGTGTTGACCATCCACTATTAATGGACTCTGATATTAAACTTATCTCTTTGTTTTTCTTCGCGATGGCAATCAGTTCTAATGCTTTCTCTTTATACTCGTCCCTAGCATTTTCATCCCAGTTAATCGCTTTCATTAACTTACCCAAAACCGCTGATGAGGAGTAAGTTAATTGTTTTAATGGATCTCTGGTCGCAGGTACGTAATGGATTTGAATTGAATTTCGAATCAATGGTGATAATTTTATTTTGCAATCATCGCTGGGAGTTTCTGAGATATCTGTAATGATATAGATGTTTTCATCTATATCGCCGACATCTGAAAATTCATAACTTAATGATGCTTCAAGTCGGACCCTAAAGATTACATCCTCTCCGTCATCGAGTGTCATTTGTTCTATTAACGAAGGGATACTTACATCATCTTTTATTTTGCCGAAAGCAAATGTGACATCTATGAAGAGATTTTTAATTTGGGTTTGATCATCTTCGTTTTCAACATGAAATTCAGAAGGATATATGGTTCGGAATGAATTTGAAACACTGAATAATTTATTTAGTGCATCAAGAATTGCACTCTTTCCGGTTCCATTGTTACCTATGAATACTGTTCTGTCTTTTTCAAATGAAATTTTTTGTGGTTCATTATATGAAAAACTTTTAAAACCACCGATAGTCATATTTTTTAAATGCATGGATTAGAACCTTGTAATGTATTTGCACCGTAAAATAACTGCTTGGCTAAATTAATTAAAAGAAGATTATTCAATGCTGTATCAAAACTACATCGTAGCTGAAGCTATATTAAACCTACTTTTGGGAGAAACTCAATATTAAACTACATAATTACAAAATCACCAACGTGCACAGCCCCGCCCGCCTGCCCGCTTCGCTTAACAGACTGGTTTTCATGCACCCCGTAAATCGTCTCAGAAGCCACCACACAAGGGCTTTCGCGTCAAAAATGGCGCATGAGACTCATGCGTTTTCATGCGCCATAGATATGCACTCATACGCTCTCAGGCCAGCCAGGGAAAAGGCGTAAAAAATCCCGGTACTGGACCGGGACTTCGTGGGCGTATTTTGTTAATCAGACAGGAATTTGCTGACGGTTTGACAGCTTTGATGCGGAGCCATAGCGATTGAGAGTTTGCTGCTGTTTTTCCGGCATTTTTGCTTTGTCTGATTCCTGTTCATTGCGTCGAGGCTTCATAATGATCGTATCCACGCTTTCCAGTGCGGTAAATGTGCAGGAACATTCCAGATTCTGGCACTGATACCATGAGCGTTTAACCGACGGAGCTTCATAGGCGCTGGTTCTGGCGTGAGCGACCGCGCCACATTCAGGACACTTCAGGGCCATATCAGCACACTCCTTTTTCATTAAGTCGATTAAGGCGGGCCAGGAAAACTTTATGTTGTGCCGGGGTGAAACTGGCTGAAGCATCAGCGCGCATTGATGCATCCACCGTTAATCCGGTTTCGTCGATAATGCTCTTATATGCTGCTGGAATTACCGGAGTACGGACTTCCGTTTGTCGGGCTACAGCGGTTCGTAATATTTTCATTGCCGCCTCAAGCCCGTATGGTGCGCAAAGAAAAGGAGCCAGAGCGTCAGTGAGTGCATCACCATGCTCGCTCATGAAGTTTTCCGTTGCGCTTGTAACACAGCTTTCCAGCACAATCTGGTGAGCATAAAGACCATCCCGGGCGGCACAGTTAATCTGCCATTCGAGGAGTGCAAGACGCTCACGAAGATCCTCAAGCTGGCTGGCATATGCTGCGGGTTTTTCTTCAGTATCCAGCAAAGCAGCCAGACGAAGCTGGCTGGTACTTTGCACATTACGTAGTGTCAGCCAGCTTTTTATTGCCGCGCGGTAATCGTTGAGAGCTTCCTGAGTAATGGTTCCGGTATTCATTCCTTCTCGCCCCCTTTAGCCATGTCACGCTGTTTAAGCATCCGGGAACGTGCTGCAGGGCTGGGTGATTGTCTGGCATCCTGTATGGCTTTATCGTCCGCATAAATGCTGATCCCCGGCAGGGCAATATCATCCGTTGAAGATACGTTACAGAACAGTGCCGGAGTGGTGAGTTGCTCGCTGATAAATTGCTTCAGCACACTTTCGGGGTCGTTTACGGTATGAACTACACCGATAACAGAAGATGCGCTTCGGCCCAGAGTCATTTTCAGCAATCCAAGGATCTGAATAAGTTTCTGGCCGTGTTCCTTCATAAACTCATTCCAGAGCCACACTGCATGAGTTTCAATCAGGTGATTATGTTCGCTGATGTAGCGGTTTGCAGCATCCGCAGTTTTCCATGGCAGGAATTCATTTTCTGCAGCCTGAGCAGCCAGCAAATCTTCGAACTCATCTAGTGTTTCGCGTCCTAGGGCGATTTCTGCCCGCAGTTTTTTCATTCGTGGCGTCATATTCCCCTGATTCTCACGAAACAGGTTTCGCCATTCATCATTAAGCGCCTGCGTCTCCGTTTTTGTATCTTCCTGACGTTTACGGATAGTTTCAGTCATTGCAGCGGCTTCGGTTTGTTTTCGCCGTTCTTCCTGCCAGACAGCTTTTGCTGCCTTAACTTTTTCCACCGCTTCGCGAATTTTCGGCGGGAGGGTGGGGGTAATGTTTGCATCAGAGATCTGGTTAACAGTTGTCATGGCTGCTCCGGTAGTGTTTTGTTGTTGTGTCAATTGTGCCGGGGTCCATACAAGCGCACTACCGAGGAGGATTGTGTCAGTGACTGAACAATGACCTTGTTCTGGCTAGCCAGAGAAAGGTGTCATGTCTGATCTACACCCTTCCTTTAATACATACTATTCACTACTGTTCACTTCAATAAAAATATAGTAAATACATGTGGTTAAGTGGTGTAGTGTTTTAATTAAAGTGATCATCTACTGTTCATGACTGTTCACAGAGATAAAATTAAACATATATTTATTTTTCATATAAATCGCGATATTTATTTCAGTTTATTACTGGAGCTTTTCTCATCACCAATATTCACCAGTATTCAATACATATTCTATGTAAAGAATAAAAGATGTCTTATGTCTGTTTAATAATTGAACATTCAACCTCCCTGCACTCAGTTGCATTTCAGGGAAATATTCATAAAAATGAATTTGTCTGATGTTCATTAAACACATCCGGATACATGCGGAAGTAAGATGGTAATTTAATTTCTTTAATCATCGGATTTATTGATACACATGGTGAGCTGTTTATTTTTGGCCGTTTTTGGCTCTTTTATTAATCAGGTATTGTCTTAGTGCTTATGATGTAAAGCCCTGAATGATATGGGCTGGTTCAGATTTGAGCTGTGATCCTGCCTAGTGTAATAGACTTTTTTATTATTGATGCTCCTTATTATATTCCATAAAGGAATTGTTTGTTTTTGTTCGTTTCATACGGTTTTTAGCTGTTTTATTTTTTGAGAAATCAACATTTCACACAAAATAAATAAAGCATGCGCGAGCCGCTTATATAAACATAATAAGGAACTACCTGAATCCGCATGGAATTGCCCGGACTGTTGTAAACATATTAGAGAGGTAGCCAGATGAATAGTATTTCCGTTTCCACCCCGGCACCAGCTGCTCCGGTGCTCCCGGTTCCGGCTCAGCAGGAGCGCTTCATACGATTACCTGAAGTGATGCACCTTTGCGGGCTATCCCGTTCAACCATCTACGATCTTATCAGCCGCGATGCCTTCCCGCAGCAGATATCCCTGGGTGGAAAAAATGTGGCCTGGGTACAGTCGGAGGTCAGTGCATGGATGGCGGCGCGAATTGCTGCCCGCGAGCAAGGAGGCCATGCGTGAAACTTGCTTTGCAGTCTCATCTCCTTTTTTCTGGCTTGCGTCCTGATATCTTTTCCAGGTATAGTTTTCCCGCTGCCGCAAAATCGGCTGCCGGGCGTAGGAACCCGAGTTACTTATTGGCGACACCAGACGCGCCGTGCGTCTTTTTTTACGTCGTTGCTCAGGCACACCCATTTTTCGGGCTGCGGTGCTTATACCTTAGCCCCTTTCAGATAATGGTGGTCCGGGCGGGGCAGCCTTCGGGCTGGCCGGTTTCCAATAAGGCCGGTATTCCTACCCCCGTTCGGGTCACCACCCATGAGCGTAGGAACTCCGGTGGTGGCATTTACCGCTACTTATTGGAGGTTGCCCTTATGGCTACGATCCTCGCCCCGTCACATCCTCAATTTATATTTGTTTTTGCCGCCGTTCGTCGTGCAGAACGTAAACCACGTATCAGTATGCTGCGTATCATCGCCAGCAATGAGCATCATGCACGTCTTTCACTGGTCCATGAGTATGTGCTTTGTCTTGCTGCTCGCCTGCCTGTCCGGGAGGTGATCTAATGAATCACGCCGCAATCTCTTATGACGATATTCTCCGCCTGAAGCATCTTCGTAACGTGGGAGAGTTTGTCACTGGAATGGCTGTTCTTCAGGATTGCTACGAAAAACCTGCCAGTGCTCAATGTGAACAACTGGTTTCCCTGATTTATCTGATGACAGAGCAGCTTGATGGCGTGGTACAGCGTTGCCAGGATGACCTCATGAACATGGAGGTGGTGCAATGAAATCACGCACTCTTTCCCTTTCACTTCGGGTAGCGTTGTATCGCCGCGCGGTAGCCTGCGCCTGGTTGAGTGCCTGCTATCAGCAAAACCGCCATCTGCAGCTCACTCTGGATGAAATTGAAACCGCTATTGCCCGTGAGCTTGAAGGATTTTATCTGCGACAGCACGGGCAAACAAAAGGCATGGAAATCGCCTGCGCCCTGCTTTCAGACCTGATGGAATACGGCCCTCTAATGTCCTGTCCCGCACTCTCCCAGCTCGGAACAGCCGTAATGGATGAGTTATGCGTCCGTCACATCAAAAAGCCGGTTTTACACTGAGGGAGAACTGCGTCATGTCAGGAATGAAAGTCAGTCAGGCCGTGAAGGCTGCCCGCGGTCACTGGGCTCAGATTCTGCCAGCGCTGGGCGTGAATATATTGAAAAATCGCCATCAGCCTTGCCCGGTCTGTGGCGGTAAAGATCGTTTTCGCTTCGACGATCAGGAAGGACGCGGAACATGGTTCTGCAATCAGTGCGGAGCCGGGGATGGTTTAGCGCTTGTCACCAGGGCACTGAATGTGGATATCAGTGAAGCAGCTGACAGGATACATGGACTGACACATGATCTGTCTATAGTTAATTCCGAGGTCAGGACGTTAACCGCCGATACCGATAGCGGGAAAGATGCAGCGGCAGCACTTGCCGCGCGACTGCTGCAAGCCTCGCGTGAATCTGCCGGAAACACTTATCTTACACATAAAGGTTTCCCGGAGCATATTTGCCATGAGCTGACTTCAGCTCATAAGGCCGGTGGGGTGATGTTCCGCCCCGGTGATTTGATCGTCCCACTCTATAACGCTGACGGGGAGCTGGTGAATATTCAGCTTATCAGTGGCAATGGTAGCAAGTGTTTTCTTAAAGGAGGTCAGGTTAAGGAGGCCTATCATCTGATAGAAGGGGGCGGGAGTTCTGTAAGAAGGATTTGGATTGCGGAAGGTTACGCCACGGCGCTTACCATACATTATTTGACAGGAGAAGCCGTCATGGTGGCATTTTCGTCGGTCAACTTTCTTTCTCTGAGCAGCGTTGCCCATAATAAGTATCCTGGATATCAGTTAATTATTGCAGCGGACCGCGATCTGAATGGTTCAGGCCAGAACAGGGCTGAAACTGCTGCAAAAGCGAGTCAGTGTGACATTGTGCTGCCACCGGTTTTTGGTGACTGGAATGATGCGCTTACCCAATACGGAGAGGAATCCACCCGGAAGGCAATTCTTGAGGCTTTGAAGCCACATAACGCCAGTCCTTTCGACACAATGAGTGAAGCAGAATTCACAGCGATGAGTGTCAGCGAAAAAGCTCAGAGGGTTCGGGAGCATTACAGGGATGCACTGGCGGTTGATCCGAACGGGCAGCTTTTATCCCGCTACGAGTCTGGAGCGTGGAAAGTTATTTCTCAGTCAGATTTTGCCCGAGATGTCGCAGCCCTTTTCCAGCGCCTCGGGGCACCGTTTTCCTCAGGAAAAATTGCCTCACTGGTGGAAACATTAAAGTTAATTGTTCCGCAGCAGCAAAATCCGTCACGTCATCTGATTGGTTTTCGTAATGGCGTTCTCGATACGCGAACAGGGCTTTTTAGTCCGCACTGTAAAGAGAACTGGCTGCGTACCCTGTGTGAAGTCGATTTCACGCCACCGGTAAAGGGGGAAACGCTTGAAACTCATGCCCCGGCATTCTGGCGTTGGCTGGACCGGGCCGCCGGACACAAGCCAGCAAAACGTGACATTATTCTTGCAGCGTTATTTATGGTGCTAGCGAACCGCTATGACTGGCAGCTCTTTCTGGAAGTGACTGGCCCTGGTGGAAGTGGCAAAAGTATTCTGGCTGAAATTGCGACCATGCTTGCTGGAGAGGATAACGCCACCTCTGCGACCATTGAAACGCTGGAGTCCCCGCGAGAACGTGCGGCTCTGATAGGTTTTTCTCTTATTCGCCTGCCTGATCAGGAGAAGTGGAGCGGCGACGGCGCCGGGCTTAAGGCTATAACTGGTGGCGATGCAGTATCTGTGGACCCCAAATATCAGAATGCTTATTCAACACATATTCCGGCGGTTATCCTGGCCGTAAATAATAATCCTATGCGCTTCACTGATCGCAGTGGTGGTGTGTCCCGCAGGAGAGTTATTCTGCATTTTCCTGAGCAGATAGCACCGGAAGAACGCGATCCGCAGTTGAAAGATAAAATTGCACGAGAACTGGCTGTGATTGTTCGTCAGCTCATGCAGCGTTTCAGCGATCCGATGAGCGCCAGAACATTGCTTCAGTCGCAGCAGAATTCTGATGAGGCTCTCACCATCAAGCGTGATGCTGATCCAGCATTTGATTTTTGTGGTTACCTTGAGGCATTACCTGACACCAACGGCATGTTTATGGGGAACGCCAATATTGTCCCGCGCCAGCCACGTACGTACCTTTACCATGCCTATCTCGTATACATGGAGGCTAATGGCTTTAAAAATACCCTTAGCCTGACAATGTTTGGCAAAGGGCTACCAGTTATGCTGAAGGAATACGGGCTAAATTATGAGAAGCGGCGAACTAATCAGGGAATGCAGACTAACCTCACTTTAAAAGAGGAAAGTAATGCAGACTGGCTTCCCAAGTGTGATGAGCCAACAATCAAATAATTACAACTAACCCGGCTGATGCCGGGTTTCTTATTGGAAACGTACGAATGTAGAGATAGCAGTTCACTCTTCACCTAACTGTTAATACATAACCAATTGATATATAAATTAAAAGTTGCAGAGTGAATAGTGTGCATGGTTTTGCGAAAAAAAAGTATTTTTTGTTGAGTCAAGTCCCGGTTTGGATCCGTTTAACGGAACCTAACTGGATTGACTATTTCTTCGATAATTTTTGGATAAATAATCAACAAAAATCAAAATGTGAACAGCGATTGGAGGGGGCACAAAAGGGGGCATAATTGAATTAATTATGAATAAAATCCATTTTTTACAAGAATTTAAATGAATGTGCGAGTCCGGCCTTCGCACTCACCCTCTAAACACTTCTCTCCGATGCCACTCCACAAACCCTTCCCCTGGATAATTCCCTTTCACCATCGGCAAAGCAATCTGCTTCCCTGCAAAATCCCAAAACAACCGCCCAACAATCCCATTCCCATTCACCGCCTCAGACACGAGCACCCGCATACTCTCATCCAGCCCAATCGAGCCCTTATCAAACGCCTTATGATGAATCGCACACAACGCCAGTCCGTTCGGGATCTCACACGGTCCGCCAAACTGCTTCCACTTGATATGCGCAGCTTCAAGTCCAACAGAGGCGTTATCATGCCGCATGTTGAATCCACAGATTGCGCACTCATAGTTATAAGCACGTAGCACCTGCTGCCGGAACAGCGGATCGCGAACCTTACTAATCTGCTGGATATCAAAACCCATCTCATCCGCGATCTCTTCCTGAATGCTTTCAGGAAAATGTGCTTCAAGGATCTGCTGCGCCAGCAAGCCGCTCAGGTTTTTGTTCTTACTCAGCAATACAAAGTGTTCTTCATCAAACCCGCCCGCGACATTATGTTCCACAAGTTCTTTAACGGGCGGCTGCTTACTACCAGTGGTCGAACAGAACTCAGTGTTCTTCAGATCCCAAAAACCATCCCCTTTGAGCCGCCAGAAAGGCATATTCGGGTAATGTGCTTTCCTCTGTGGGCCAAAGCGTTCTAACAGGCTAAGCAACTTTTCGTGGACCTCGGTTCCGTAATCAAACAGTCGTGCATGCCCCTGCTGATAGTTCGCCAGCACGTACAGAAGCAATAAAGGCTTATGCGGCGCACGCTGTTCGCCTTTGCGCCAGATGGTGATGTCGGCAATTGCCTGTTCGAGAGTTTTGCTGGAAGCCATCGCGTTACGGTAGAAGGTAAATAAATGCGATGATGCTCGCAAAACCCAGACCAATCAACCCGCAACTAACAAAAACATGACCTTACCGTACATAACACTATTTCCTGAATCCTCCTCGCAAATTCCAAATTTACCCCAAGCCAAACCGCTGTATTTATATTCAGCACGGTATAATAAGCACCAGAAATTACGCCGAACGGCAAAGGAAGTATCAAAGAGAATTTAATGAAGAATTCGCGATATGAAGGTGCTGCAACACCCCCATACCGCTAACCACAACCAACTATCGAGGAGTTGAAAATGGCTGCGACGAATTTTAAGCCAGAGTTTACTGTTTGCAAAACAGAATCAGACGCTTTCACCGACATGATTGAAAATCGCGAGCTGGTCCGCAAAAACAGCGCCCGCCGTCTGCACGGCAACCCGCCCAACGCGGCACCCGTTCATCCCCGCGCCGAAACGCCGCAGGACAGTGCCGCCTGTTGCGAACTGTATGCACGCATAGACATGAAATACCTTCTTCTGGGCGGCGACTGGTTAACCCGCGCGGGCTTTATCAACGGTATGCCCGTAAAAATCCGCGCCATGAAAGACTGCATTGTGATTACGCCGCAGCATACAAGAGAATTATGGGGATGCCTGGAAGGAATGAGCGTGGTGAATATCAATAAACAAAAAGTGGCGCAGTGGTTGAAGACCTTTCCAGGAGCGCTGAATGATACGGGGGATGTTCCGATGATTAAGCGCGGAGGTGGGAAGGCCGTTTAAACTTAAGACTAACGAGTGCGGGCATAAGAGCGCATGCCCGCACTACGCTAAAAGTCACTCAATCATGATGTACTTGTTCTTTCACAGTTTTAACCAGTACAGCATGGAGTTCGCCAACGGTTAAATCGCGTATCACAGGTTCGGGAATGCCTCGTAACCTGCGAATCAAACGGCAGATACCCAAGTAATCTATGCCCTCAGTGCTAAAAAGAAACTCGTTTTCAGCGAGAGAAAAAGTTTTCTTATAACCATCTTCTTCAGTGACGAGCGTAACGCCAAACGCTTCCTCGCAGTCTTCTATCAGGTCATCGCCATCCATGCCGCAGATATCAAGATCGGCTTCGATTAGGGTGTTCTCATCAATGCGCTTGCGATGATGTCCAGATGACTGACGTACAACTTCTATGACCTGCGAAAGAGTGGGATTCATTATGTTGGATTCCTTGGGGGAAGAAATGGCGCAGACATTTATGAAGAGACCGAATTAACGCCTGGGACTTATTATTGATGGTCCAAAGAAAATCAAAATAACCCATACAAACATCCCAATGATTTTTAACGGCCAGGGTTCGAATATATCAAAGCACACAATTGCTCCTATAACTAATAGTGGTCCTCCCAATAATTCCAGTATTCCTTCTAAGATAGATAACTTATGAGGCAATACACGATTCAGTAAAACGGCCATAAAATTTGCGCATCCTAAAGTGATGATTATAGCTATAGTGGATTCTTTCCAGTTATCAGTGGCGCCCACGCATATGAGGCATAACACAATGACAAAAACACAAAGTAACGTATTCAGCATGGAAATAATAAACTTGCTCATAACAGCTGCCGCGACGTTTAAAAATATAAAGAGCCTATGAATATCGTGCACTTAGTAGGATGACAAACGACATTCACTAATAATGCATTTAAGAGACTCTTGCGCTTTAACCATTATTTTAATGGGCTACAAAGCGGCTTCGTGCTCTTCCCACGCACTCCACCGCCCAACCTCAATCAACTCACCTCATCAAAACACCGGCACCCCCAGCCCCACCTTCACCTCCCTCAACGTCTCCTGCGTCACCCCCTGCGCCCGTTCGGTCCCGCGCTTCAGCATCGCCATCAATTCCCCCTTATCCCGCATATACATCGCCCTCCGCTCCCGCATCGGCGCAATCAGCTCCTGCAAACACCCCTCCAGCTCGTTCTTACACACCCGGTCGCCCAGCCCGCCCGCCTGATAGTGCGCCTTCATCGCCGCCACCTTGCCCTTGTCCGGATGAAACGCGTCGAGATACGTAAACACCACGTTCCCCTCAATCTGCCCCGGGTCGCTCACCTTCAGGTGGTTCGGGTCGGTGTACATGGCGCTGACCGCACGGTGAATGGTCTCTTCACTGGCCGAAAGGTGCAGCGTGTTGCCCAGTGATTTCGACATCTTGGCGCTGCCGTCGATGCCGGGCAGGCGGCTGGTGTCGCTCAGCATCGCCTTACAGTGGCGCAGCACCGGGGCGGGCAGCAGGCTGTTCATCTTGTGCACAATCTCGTTGGTCTGCTCAATCATCGGCAGCTGGTCGTCGCCGACGGGCACGCACTCGGCCTTAAACGCGGTGATGTCCGCCGCCTGGCTGATGGGGTAGGCCATAAACCCGACCGGCAGCGAGCGGGCGAAGCCTTTCTGGGCAATCTCGTTCTTCACCGTCGGGTTACGCTCCACGCGGGCGACGGTAACGATGTTCATATACAGCATCGTCAGTTCGGCGAGGGCGGGCAGGGCGGATTGCAGACAGATGGTGGTCAGGTTCGGGTCGATGCCCGCGGCGAGGTAGTCGGCCAGCACTTCGGGGATGTTATCGCGAATTTTTTGCGGATTGCTGCCGTTGTCGGTCAGCCCCTGAAGGTCAGCAATCAGCACAAACTGGTTGTGCGTCTCCTGAAGCGCCACGCGCTGGCGCAGCGATCCGACGAAATGACCGAGGTGCAGCGGGCCGGTTGGGCGATCGCCGGTGAGGATGGTGGGTGCGTTCATAAAGACTCCTTAATGTGCAATTGCCGAAAGGGGTCTTAGAAATGTGAAAGCCGCCTTTCGGCGGCTATCTGAAATGGGAAAACTACTCCGGGCCGCCTTTAAGAAGGCAGCCACCAGCGTTTAATGGTGAGTACGGCGGAGCGTGTGTTCATCGGATTAACCTATCATGCGAAAGCGCAGGGGTAAAGCGGCTCAGGCGCCGCTACTTGAGGCGCGTACCTTCAGCCTGCCCGCCAGCGTCACGTGCGTGGCGGCATCTTCCTGATTGCACAGGTACTCCGCCGCCAGCCGTCCCAGCTCGCTGTAGGGGAGCTGGATACTGGTCAGCGGCGGGGTGAGCTGCTCGGAAATCTTCTGGTCGTCGTAGCCCGCCAGCAGCATGTCCTGCGGGATGCGCACGCCGTGCACCGCCAGCGCCTGATAGCAGCCAATCGCCAGCCAGTCGCTGGCGCAGAAGATGGCGTCCGGGCGCTCGGCCAGTTCCAGCAGCGAAGTGGTGGCGGTAAAGGACTCGCTGAACTGCCAGTTGGTCTGGCGCACCAGGCCGTCGTTACACGCGAGTCCGGCCTGCTGCAATGCCGCCCGGTAGCCCGCCAGACGCTGGCGCGAGGCCTCCATCCAGCTCTCGCCGGTGATGTGAGCGATGCGCGTGGCCCCGCAGGCGATAAGGTGTTTAGTGACCTGAAAAGCATTGGCGTAGTCGTCCGGGATAAACGACGGCAGCAGCGGCGAGCCGGGGTCGCGCTGGTTGAGCAGCACCCGCGGGATGCGGGTGCACTCCTGAAATGCCGTCATATCGACGACGTTCGTGACCGGAGAGGCAAGAATAATCCCGATGCAGTTGCGCTTCTCCAGCTGGCGGATGATGTTCAGGGCCAGCTCGATGTCGTCGCCGTAATCGTAGACGGTGAGCAGGGTCTCGTTGCGCCACGCGGCTTCCCGCGCCTGGCTGATGGCGTCGATAAACGGGTCGACGCTTTGCATGGAACTCACCAGCAGGGCGATCTCCTCCTGGTTACGCGGGGCGTGAACGGCGGGGAGGCGGTCGTAGCCCAGGTCGGTGGCGACGTTGATCACCCGCTGACGGGTGTCGTCACTGAGCTTGATGTTGCGGGACTGGTTAAGCACCAGCGATACCGTCGCCTGCGACACCCCCGCCGCCCGCGCAATATCGTTCATCGTTACTTTCGTTTTTCGCTTCATCCGTCCTCTCCTTTTCGCGCCTGCGTGAACCTTGTGAAGGGGTTCGCAGTTTGCGCGTTTATCCTTCGGCTAATATTTATTAGCTAAATTTTATCAGCGAGAGGACGCATAATGAAAGAGCAATGGAGCAGGGAGCAGGCACAGGCGTGGTATCAGCAGAAAGGCTGGCTGTGCGGGTTTAACTATCTGCCGTCGACGGCGGTGAACTGGACCGATATCTGGCAGGAAGAGACCTTCGATGCCGCAACCATCAAGCGCGAGCTGGGCTGGGCGGCGGACGCGGGCTACAACACCCTGCGCATAAACCTGCCGTTTATCGTCTGGGAGCACGATCGCGACGGGCTGATGGCGCGCATCGACCGGTTTTTGACGATTGCCGACGCTCACGGGTTCAGCACCATGCTGACCCTGATGGACGACTGCGGCTTCTCCGGCGACGAGCCATATCTCGGCCCGCAAAAGCCGCCCGTGCCGGGCAAGCACAACAGCCAGGCGGCGGCGAGCCCGGGGCGCGACAAGGTGTGTAATCCCGACTGCTGGGCAGACATTGAACGCTATATCCGCGACGTTGTCCGCCAGTTCCGCGAGGATAAACGCGTATTGCTGTGGGATCTCTACAACGAGCCGGGCAACCGCGGCATTTTCGCGACGGGCACGCAGGAGGTGCAGTACGACGCGAAACTGGAGACCTGCGCGCATAAGCTTATGAAGCTCGCGTTCCAGTGGGTGCGTGAGGAAGATCCGACCCAGCCGCTCACCGTCTGCGCATGGCGAGTCCCGCCGGAAGAGGAGGGGGAAACGTTCTTTCACCATCCGCTGGACCAGACTGCGCTGGCGCTGTCGGACGTGGTGAGCTTCCACGCCTACACCCACACGGGGCGCATGACGGCGATGATCCAGCAGCTGCAAAAACTCGGTCGCCCACTATTTTGTACCGAATGGCTGGCGCGCCACGTGGGCAGCACCATTGAAGAGCAACTTCCGCTGATGTACGCGGCGAAGGTCGCGCCGTACCAGTGGGGGCTGGTGCGCGGCAAAACCCAGACGTGGCTGCCGTGGCCGGTAGTGATGAAGGAGTCCACGGACTACTGCCGCCTGTGGTTCCACGACGTATTTGAGGAGAACGGTATCCCGTTCTCACACCGGGAAATCGCGCTGATGCAGTATCTGCGCAAGATCGCCCCGGGTGGCGGCTGCGCCTTATCCGGCCTGCAAAATCAACCTTTACAGGCCGGATAAGCGAAGCGCCATCAGGCTTCGCGTAATGACTTACAGCGACTTCACAAACGCCAGCAGATCTTCGTTGAGCTGGTCCTGGTGAGTCAGCGCGAAGCCGTGCGGCGCGTTGTCGTACACTTTCAGCGTGGCGTTATTAATCATCTCTGCCGCCAGCTTGCCGGTCGTTTCAAACGGCACGATCTGGTCGTTGCTGCCGTGGATCACCAGCGTCGGGACGTCGATTTTCGCCATATCCGGGCGGAAATCGGTTTCGGCGAAGGCGGTCACGCAGTCGATGGTGCCTTTCAGCGACGCCAGCAGGGCGATGTTCAGCGTCTGCGTCAGGGCACCCGCGGAAACGGTCTGCCCGGCATTGGTGCCGTAGAACGGGGTGGCGAAATCGCTGATGAACTGGGCGCGATCTTTACGCAGTCCGTCGCGGATCCCGCTGAACACGCTCTGATCCACCCCTTCCGGGTAGCTATCGGATTTGCCGAAAATGGGCGTTACCGCGCCCAGCAGCGCAAGACCGGCCACGCGTTCGCTGCCGTAGTTGTTGATGTAGCGCGTCACGTCGCCGCCGCCCATGGAGAAGCCCACCAGCGTCACGTCGCGCAGATCCAGCGTGGTGATCAGGTCGTTAATGTCGGACGCAAAGGTATCGTAATCATAGCCGTTCCACGGCTGATCCGAACGCCCAAACCCGCGACGGTCAAAGGCGATGGTGCGGTAACCGCGCTCGGCCAGGAAGTTCAGCTGGCTGTCCCACATATCCCCGTCCAGCGGCCAGCCGTGGCTGAAAAGAACCGGTTTGCCCGCGCCGCAGTCTTTGTAATAAATCTGCGTACCATCTTTTGCCTTAAACGTTGCCATAGTGTGTTCCTCTACAGGTGAGTGTTATGTTCAGACCGGCGCGACCAGATAACGAATTGCCGGTGATGTGGTGCCCTGATGAAAAGCCAGAACGCGGCTCTGCAACAGGAGGTCATTCATGGTGTGGCGTTCCTGCTGGCGCAGATGCTCGATCCAGGAACCCATCAGGAAGGTCTCGATAAACAGACCCGGACGTTCGATATCCTCGTACACCGCCCAGCTCATCGCCCCGGCGCGGCGGCGCACCCGGCGTAGCTCGTGCACGGCCTGCAAAAACGCTTTCGCATTCTGCGGGTCGATAATGTACTCATGCGACACCAGCACCGGGCCGCGCTCGTTCGGGAGTTCAATCTCCACGCCGTCCAGCGGCTGCCCGCTCAGGTCGAGGTTTAAATCCGGATCTTTCTCCAGCTTCCAGCGGAACACCGTCGTGCTCGCCAGCACCATGCCCAGCGTGGCGACAACCAGCGAGGTCGGGGTGCCGAACTGCGAGGCAATCTGGCCCCAGACGGCGCTGCCTGCGGTCATCGAACCGAAAAACACCGTCAGATACACCGCCAGCGCACGGGCTTTAACCCAGCGTGCGGCGCTGCGCTGCGCGCCAAGGTTGAGGGTAGAAAGCACCGCAATCCACGCGAAGCCGGTAAAGAACTCAAACAAGTTTAGCAGCCAAAAGTGACGCACAAATGCCAGCGCCAGCATGGTGATCGCAAACGTCAGGCTGGCGGCCACCATCAGCCGATCGGCGTTCAGCCGCTGGCGCAGACGCGGCAGCAGGATGGCCCCGGCAATGGCGCCAAGGCCGATACACGCCAGCATCACACCGTAGCCCGCCGGGCCTAAGCCCAGCTCGCGGCGCGCCACCAGCGGCAGTAACGCCCAGCCCGCGCTGCCGAAAACGAAGAAGGCCACGGTGCGCACCAGCACGTTACGCAGCACCGGCGCGGCGTGCACGTAGCGAATGCCGGACCGCACCGCGGAGAAGAAGTGCTCCGGCGGCAGACGTTGCACGGACGGCGCCGGACGCCAGCGCCACAGCACCCACGCCACGCCCATCACGGACAGCGCGTTCAGGGCAAACACCATCCACGGTCCGGCAAGCGACAGCAGAAAACCGCCCAGTGCAGGGCCAATCGCCCGGCTGATGTTCACCCCGAGCGAGTTAAGCGCCACGGCGGAACCCAGCTCGGGCTTGCTCACCAGGTCAGGCACAATCGCCTGAAACGGCGGCGAACTCATGGCCGCGCCCACGCTCAGCAGAAACGTTGCCACCAGCAGAACGGTGGGGGTGACGTGTCCGGTAAAAGAGAGCAGCGTCAGCCCGGCGGCGGCAATGAACACCCACAGCTGGGAGAAAAGCAGGTATTTACGTCGGTCGACGATGTCCGCCATCACCCCGGACGGCAGGGCGAAGAGGAACATCGGCAGGCTGCTTGCCGCCTGCACCAGCGCGATATCCAAAGGATCGGCGCTGAGCGTCAGCATGCTCCAGTTGATACCGACGTCGCTCATCCATGAGCCGACGTTAGAGACCACCGTGGCGATCCACAGCATGCGGAACACCGGCTGGCTCAGCGGCTGCCAGGGCGAAACCGCGGGTGCGGGGGTCGTCTCGACGTGTGCGTCGCGAACGTCGTTTACCTGGGTCATGCGAACCTCTCCGTTGTTTTACGCTGCACTCGCCACTGGCCCGGCCCGGTGAGGGCAAGGGTGGTGAAGATAATCAGCAGCAGCCAGCCGAACTGCCCCTCGGCAATCGACCAGTTCGGGTGAACCGCCAGCATCGCCACCAGCAGCACGGCGATAATCGGCAGGCACGCCAGACGGGTGTAAACCCCCGCAATGATAAACAGCGGACAGATCACCTCGGCGACGATCGCCGGGATCAGGCTGGCATACGGCCCGAAACCAAACGGATCTTCGATGCGCGTCAGCTCTTCGCTGAAGTGCAGCACCTTCGGCAGGCCGTGCACGTAAAGCAGCAGCAGACTGCCGGTCAGGCGCAGAAAGAACAGCCCCGGGTCGACCCGGGGCGAAGCGTCATTTTGTTTCATCAGAATGCAAAGCAGCTGCAACCCAGCGCCCCCCAGAAAGCGTTATCGTCGGATACCGGCATCGCTGACGTGCGGGCAAAATCATGCTGGTGGCTGTGAACCCCGCACGGGCCGCTACAGTGGTGAGCCACACTCATGCCCACGCGTGCGGCCTGCGGCGGCGCGCTGCGGTAGTGGCCCGGCACCTTCACCACCGGGGACCACTCGGGCAGGACCGGAATGGCGGGCGGCGCGAGCGGGCCAAAAGCGCCTGCGGCATAGACGATATCGCCGTTCACCACGGTGAGGACGGACTCGATGCCCTTGATCTCCTCCTCCGGCACGCGGAAGTAGTCTTTGCTGAGCACGGCCAGATCCGCGAGCTGGCCCGCTTTGATCTGCCCCTTCTGATTCTGCTCGCTGGAGAACCACGCGCTGCCCTGGGTCCAGAGCATCAGGGCGGTATCGCGGTCCAGACGAGCGCTGTGATCGTACATCTGCATCCCGCCAACGGTGCGGCCGGAGACCAGCCAGTAGAGGGCGGTCCACGGGTTATAGCTCGCCACGCGGGTGGCGTCCGTCCCTAATCCCACCGGCACGCCGGTCTCAAGCATTTTTGCCACCGGCGGCGTGTGGCGGGTGGCTTCGATGCCGTAACGCTCGGCAAAGTACTCGCCCTGGAAGGCCATGCGGTGCTGCACGGCAATGCCGCCGCCGAGTGCTTTGATGCGGTCGATGTTGGCCTGCGACACGGTTTCGGCGTGGTCGAAGAACCAGTGCAGGCCGTTGAACGGAATGTCGCGGTTCACCTTCTCGAACACGTCCAGCATGCGGCTGATGGACTCGTTATAGGTGGCGTGCAGGCGGAACGGCCAGCGGTGCTCCACCAGATGGCGCACCACGCGCTCCAGCTCGTCCTCCATGCCCGGCGCGAGGTCAGGGCGCGGTTCGAGGAAGTCTTCAAAATCGGCGGCGGAGAAGACCAGCATCTCGCCCGCGCCGTTGTGACGGAAAAAGTCGCTGCCCTGGCCCGGCGTAAGCATGTCGGTCCATTTTTCAAAGTCCTCCAGTTCGTGGCCCGGACGCTGGGTAAACAGGTTGTAGGCGATGCGGATGGTCATCTGCTTTTTCTCGTGCAGCTCGGCAATCACCTCGTAATCTTCCGGGTAGTTCTGGAAGCCACCGCCCGCGTCGATGGCGCTGGTCAGCCCCAGACGGTTCAGCTCGCGCATGAACTGACGCGTGGAGTTGACCTGCTGCTCCAGCGGCAGCTTCGGCCCTTTGGCGAGGGTTGAGTACAGGATCATGGCGTTCGGACGGGCAATCAGCATCCCGGTCGGGTTGCCGTTGGCGTCGCGCTGGATCTCGCCCCCCGGCGGGTTTGGCGTCTCTTTGGTGTAACCGACCACCTTCAGCGCGGCGCGGTTGAGCAGGGCGCGGTCGTACAGGTGGAGAATGAACACCGGGGTATCCGGCGCAGCGTCGTTGATCTCGTCCAGGGTTGGCATACGGCGCTCGGCAAACTGGAATTCGCTCCAGCCGCCGACCACGCGCACCCACTGGGGCGACGGCGTGCTCAGGGCCTGCTCTTTCAGCATCCGCAGGGCGTCGGCCAGGGACGGCACGCCTTCCCAGCGCAGTTCAAGGTTGTAGTTCAGCCCGCCGCGAATGAGGTGCAGGTGCGAGTCGTTCAGGCCGGGGATGGCGGTGTGGCCTTTTAAGTCGACCACTTTGGTGGCGTCGCAGTGGTGTTGCATCACCTCGGCAACGGTGCCCACTTCCAGGAATTTCCCGTCGCGCACGGCAACGGCTTCCGCGAGAGGATTCTCGCGATCGACGGTGTGAAACTGGCCGTTAACCAGGATGAGATCGGCTTTACCGGGGGTAACCATAACTGCTCCAGACTGAGAGGGGGAATGGTCAGGATTATGGGAACCGGTTTCGGCAAAGATCCAGTTATACAATAGGATAGGTATACCAAAGTATAACTATACCTAAGGTTAACTATACGAAGAGATAATTACACACCAACGGTGGGGGCCATAGGATGAAGGTGATTTTATCGGCGCGCTGTTCGCGGCGATTTTAACCTTTAACCTCACTGGATAATCTTATGACCACTTCTAAGCTCGAAGTCTTAACCCCTGCCAACTGTCAGATGATCTTTATCGACCACCAGCCGCAGATGGCGTTTGGCGTGCAGTCTATTGACCGCCAGGTGCTGAAAAACAACACCGTGGCGCTGGCGAAAGCGGCTAAGGTGTTCAACATCCCAACCATCATCACCACCGTTGAAACCGAAAGCTTCTCCGGTAATACCTACCCGGAGCTGCTGGACGTGTTCCCGGGCCAGGACATTCTGGAGCGTACCTCCATGAACTCCTGGGACGACCAGAAGGTGCGCGATGCGCTGAAGGCTAACGGCAAGAAGAAGGTGGTGGTTGCCGGTCTGTGGACCGAAGTGTGCAACAACAGCTTTGCCCTGTGCGCGATGCTGGAAGGCGACTACGAAATTTATATGGTGGCGGACGCGTCCGGCGGTACCTCCAAAGAAGCCCACGACTTCGCGATGCAGCGCATGATCCAGGCGGGCGTGATCCCGGTGACCTGGCAGCAGGTGATGCTGGAGTGGCAGCGCGACTGGGCGCGTAAAGAGACCTACACCGCGGTGATGGATATCGTGCGCGAGCACTCCGGTGCCTACGGCATGGGCGTGGATTACGCCTACACCATGGTGCACAAAGCGCCGTCTCGCCAGAAGAGCGAGCACCGCACCTTAGCGCCGGTCCCGGCTCGCTAAGTTCCGCTGGCGGGCTGGTCCCTCATCCGGCTCGCCGCTGACGCTTTCTCTGGAGTTCACGATGAGTACAGGGTTGATATCCCTCGCAGCAGGCGTGCTGATTGGCCTGATGTATGCCGTGCTGAAGGTGCGTTCCCCCGCGCCGCCCGCGCTGGCGCTGATTGGTCTGCTGGGGATGCTGGCAGGCGAACAGGCAATGCGTCATCTTTTATCCCGCGATAATCCCGCTGACGTGCAGGTGACGATTCCCCACGTTCAGCCCCCGAACGGAGCGTCATCATGAAGGCCTGGATTATTTCGCTGGTGTGCGGGGTCGCGGCTGGGGTAATTTACGCCCTGCTCGACGTGCATTCCCCGGCGCCGCCGGTCGTCGCGCTGCTTGGCCTGTTCGGTATGCTGGTGGGTGAACAGCTGATCCCCATCGGACGTCGCCTGGTGAGCCGCGAACCGCTGACCCTGGCCTGGTTTCGTCATGAATGCGTACCGAAGATCAGCGGTACCGCGCCCCCAGCGCCCGCGAAGGAAAGCCGCGACGCGTAACGATTTATTTGAGGAAAGACAGCATGACGCTGCCGTGGCGCATTGCCATCATTGATGACGAACGCTCTGTTCGCAGCGGACTCAGTAATCTGCTGCAATCGGAAGGGTATGCTACCGATACCTTCGATTCGGCAGAGGTGTTTTTGAGCCACCCTCTCGCCCTGTCCGGCGCGTCGCTGGTGATCACCGACATCAAGCTGCGCGGCATGAACGGCATCGAGCTGTTTGAGAAGCTGCGGTTGCTGGCCACGCCGCCGCCGCCAATACTGTTTATCTCCGGCCATGCTGATGAAAATATGCAGCGGTATGCACTCAGTCTGGGGGCCGCTGCATTTTTGCGTAAGCCGATTAACATCGATATTCTGCTGGATCATATTCAGCGGGAGCTGACCCGCCGACAATAAGGATCGCGGATGAACGAACATACGTCGCCTGCATTTTGGCCCGCCCGGGGAAGTCTCCATGAAGGGCGGGCTTTTGTTCTGAAAGAGGATGTTATTTTTACCGTGCTGGCGCAGGAGGACGGCATCTCCTGGATGAACGGGCGACATCCCCAGTCCGGCGGTTCGTTTATTATTGCTACTGCGGTCAGCGATGAAGACGAGGAGCGGGCCACCCGGCGGCTGAAAAACGAGTTTGCCCTGCGCGACAGGCTTCATGACGGCTGGGCAATCCGGCCCGTCGCCTCGACCCAGTACCGCGGACGTTTTGCGCTGGTCTACGCGCCGTTCTGCTTTGAACTGCTGGCGTGCCGGGCAGGTAAGGCGATTTCCGGGATCGCCCGTTTTATCGAGATGGCGATCCGCCTCTGCGGTCCCCTGCGCCAGATGCACCTGCACAACCTGATCCACGGCGATATCAAACCCGGGGCGATCTTCGTTCATCACGACGCTACCTGCCGTCTGTGCAGCTTTGGCCTCTCCTGCGACACCTCCGACGCGTTCTCCCGGACCCCGCTTTCCGCCTCGGGCGGCACGCCCGCGTATATGTCACCGGAACACACCACGCGTACCCAACGCGCCGTCGACAGCCGGAGCGATCTCTACAGTCTGGGTATCGTGCTTTATGAACTTCTGACCGGGCGATTACCGTTTGAACTGAGCGCTGATGACCAGACCAACTGGGCGCATTACCACATTGCCTCACAGCCGCTTGCCCCGGGGCGGGTGCGTCCGGACGTACCCGGCATGCTGTCGACCATTATCCTTAAGCTGCTGGAAAAAAATCCGGAGAATCGCTATCAGACCGTTGACGGGCTGATAGCCGACCTCAGGCGCTGCCAGGCGACGCTGACCGCCGAAGGCGAAATCGTCGACTTTATTCCCGGCCAGCAGGATCACTCTCCGGCGATCCAGCTTGCGGATGCGCTTTTCTCTGCGCACCCGCAGGCCAGCGACGTTATCGCCGCGTTTGAACAGGTCAGCCAGAGCGGTGCGCCGGAACTGGTGACGATTGGCGGTCCGTCGGGGATCGGCAAATCTTCCGTGATCGCCACCACCCTGAAATCGCTGCAACAGCGCAAGGTGCTGCTGGCGGTAGGCAAGGTCGATCAATATTCCCCCACGCTGCCCTACGGCGTACTGAGTTCGGCGTTTCGGACGCTCGCGCTGCACCTGCTCGGGCTGCCGGGCGGGGAGGTGGCGACGTGGAAAATCCGCCTGTCGCGCGCGCTGGAAGGCTACGAAGAGCTGGCTGTCAGCCTGGTGCCGGAGCTGAATTTACTTCTGGAGAATAAACCGCGTTTCTCGGCGGATACGTTTTCCATCGACGCGCGGGCGCGCTTCAGCCATATGGTGCTGGCGCTGGTGAAAACCTTCGCCACCCAGGGCGCGCCGCTGGTGCTGCTGCTGGACGATGTGCAGTGGATTGACGCGGCCAGCCTGCAAACGCTCGATCACCTGTTGCGTACCTGTGGCGCCATCCCGCTGCTGGTGGTGGTGGCGCACCGCGATCTCAGTTCGCTTTCTGACGCCACCTTGCAGACCGCGCTGGCGAGCCTGCCGGAGGCGGCGCAGCATGCCACGACGATCGTGCCACAGCCGCTGTCGGTGAAGGCCGTGGCGCGCTGGCTCGGGGGGATTTTTCATGTCCGCAGTACCGGCACCGCCGATCTTGCCACGCTGATCCATGAAAAAACCGGCGGCAACCCGCTGTTCGTGCAGGAATTTTTCCGCCGCATCGTCGATGACGGACTGGTGGTGCATAACAAATACCAGGGGAAATGGCATTACGATCTCCAGGCCATCCGCGCCCGGCACTATACCGAAAACGTGGTGACGCTGGTGCTGGAGCAGCTGGAGGAGATGCCTGACGAGACGCGCCGTCTGCTGGGCAGCATCGCCTGCCTCGGCTGCACGGGCGAACTGGAGATGCTGTGCCGCGTGGTGGGGCAGTCGGCGGCGGAAATCCGCTACGCGCTTCACCCGGCGGTTACCGCTCAGCTGATTGTGCTGACGGAGAAAGAGTACGCCTTTACCCACGATCGGGTGCAGGAAGCCGCCTTTGCCCTGCTGGATGAGGGCGAGAAAAGCCATCTGCACCTGACCACCGCCAGCCTGCTGGCGGATGCCGTGCGGCAGACGGCAGGCAACGAACTGCTGTTCCGCGCGGTTCACCACGTCAGCGCCGCGCTGGACTGCATCCAGCCTGCCCCCCAGCGGCAGCGATTCCGTGAGCTAAGCCTTCAGGCCGCGCGGCGTGCGAAGCGTACCGGCGATTACCTCTCCGCCTTAAGCTATATCCAGACCGCCAGAGCGCTGGGGAACGCTGGCCCGGTCTCGGACTTTATGCTGGATATCGAAGAGGCGGGCTGTGAGTTTGCGCTTGGGCACCTGGAGCGTACGCGCGCGCTGTGCGATGCGATCCTCGGTTCACCGGGCGGGCTGACGGAAAAAGCGCTGGCCGCCAACCTGCTGGCGGAAGTCTATATGCGCCAGTCGGAGATCCGCCTGGCGCTGGAGGCGTCGTTATGCTGGCTGGGCGTGTTCGGGATCCAGATCAGTCGCTACCCGGAAAATGCCGAATGTGACGAAGCCTGGCAGCTGTTCTGTCAACGCACCGCCGACGCGCCGCAGAACCCGTTTTCTCAGCTTAAGCTGATGGAGAGCGCAGAGACCGAAGCGGTGATGAACCTGCTTTACAGCGCCAGTATATTCGCCAGCTTTACCTGCCCGCGCCTGCACTTTTTACTCCTGTGCCGGATGATGCACCTGACGCTCGACCACGGCATAACCGGCGCCTCCACCACGGCGATGGCCTGGTTTGGCGTGCTGATTGGCCACCGCTACGCCGAATACCGTCTCGGGTTTGAGTACGGCACGCTGGCTCGCGAGCTGGTGAACCGCCACGGCTATGACGCCTATGAAGCCAAAACCCTGCTACCGCTCGACCAGCTCAGCGTCTGGACCCAGCCGCTGTCGTACACGATTGAGTGCGCAAAAGCCTGCTTTACCTCGGCGGTGACCCACGGTGACATGACGATGGCCTGTTTCGCGGCCTGTCATCAGATCATTAACTTCCTCTCCCGGGGCGATCATCTGGATGGCGTGCTGACCAGCATCGATCGCGGCCTGGCCTTTGTGCACAAAACGGATTTTCAGGACATTGAAACCGTTCTGCACATTCAGCGCCGCTACGTGGAGTTTTTACGTACGCCGGTGACGGGCACCTGGAGCGCCGCCCAGGCGCTGCCTGACGATCTGCTGCCCGCGCCGCCGGAACAGGCGCCCGATCAGACCTCGACCATGCTGTTCTGGTACTGGCTCTATCGCGGGATGGCGCATTTTACCTGCGGCGAATATGCCGACGCGCAGGCGGATTTAGAGAGGGCGGGCTGGTATGCGTGGTCCGCGCCGGGTCATATTCATCTGCTGGATTACCATTTTTACAGCGCGCTGGCGCTCTCGCGCCAGCTCACGCCGGAGACCTTTTCGGCGGATTATCGCCGCAGTATTCATCACCATTACGACAAAATCGCCCTCTGGGCGCGAATTAATCCGGGCACGTTTGCCGATAAAGAGGCGCTGATTTACGCTGAAATCGTCCGTCTGGACGGCATGAACAGCATCGCGCTGGAGCAGTATGAAAAAGCGGTGCGGCTTTCGCGGGAGGGCGGGTTTAACCCGATCAACGCCCTGGCGCACGAGCTGGCAGGGCGTTTCTCGCTGGCCTGCGGCTACCCGACCGCCTCCGACGCCCATTTCCGCGGCGCGATTGCCGCCTGGGGCCGTGCCGGGGCACAGGCCAAGGTGCGCCAGCTGGAGCAGGATTTCCCGCATCTGCTGGCCTCCGGGCAGAGCCGCGCGTATGACACGGCGGCCTTCGCCCAGAACGAGGTGATCCGCGATTTACAGAGCGTCATCAAAGCCTCACGCGCCTTGTCCGAAGAGATCAACCTTGAACGTTTGATCGAAAACCTGATGACGCTGCTGCTTGAACGGGCCGGGGCGCAGCGTGGCCTGCTGCTGCGCGTCAGTGAAAATCACATCCCGGAGATCGAAGCCAGCGCCTGGACCCGCACTGACGGGGTACGGGTGCGGATCCTGAAAGCGTCACCGATGGCGACGGACATGCCGCTGTCGGTGCTGGCCGCGGTGATCCGCACCGGGCAGGAGATCCGCACCGGCAAACCGGAGGAGTTTCACCCGTTCAGCCAGGATCCTTATCTGGTAACGTCCGGCGCCGCCGTAATGTGCGTCCCGATGTTCAAACAGGCGCGGCTGGTGGGGGTACTGTATCTGGAAAACCGCCTGATGCCGGAAGTGTTTACCGCCGAGCATTCACGCGTGGTCAGCCTGCTGGGCGCGCAGGCGGCGGTTTCGCTGGAGACGGCGCGGCTCTACGCCGAGCTGCTGGCGGAAAACATCCAGCGCCGACGGGTGGAGAAAGAGCTGCGCGCCAGCCAGACCTCGCTGATGCTGGGCGAGCAGATCAGCCACACCGGCAGCTGGCGCTGGGAGCTGGTGCAGGATCTGATGTTTATGTCCGAAGAGTACGCCCGCATCCTTGGTCTGCCGGAGCAGCAAAAAATGATCTCAATGGCGGAGTTTTTGACCTTCGTGCATGAGGACGATTATGGCCGGATCAGCACTCTCGTTAACCAGAGCGTGCGTGACGGGCTGTCGATGCGCGCGGAGTTTCGCATCATCCGCACCGACGGCTCCGTTCGCTACATCCTCGGGATTGGCGATCCGGTGGGCGTAGGCAGCGAGGTGAATGAGTATTACGGTATTATCACCGACATCACCAGCCAGCGGGCGGCGGAGGATGCGATGCGGGTGGCACAGGCGGATCTGGCGCGAGTCTCCCGGGCCACCACCGTCGGGCAGCTGACCTCGTCGATCGCCCACGAGATCAACCAGCCGCTGATGTCGATTGTCTCGAACGCCGGGGCAAGCCTGCGCTGGCTCAACCGCGATCCGGCGCGGCTGGACAAAGTGCGAGAGGGGCTGGAGGAGATCGCCGCCGAGGGCGAGCGGGCAGGGGAGATCATCCGCAGCATTCAGTCGCTGACGCGCAAACAGGATCCCACGTTTACGCGAATCGATCTGCACTTCCTGATCCACCACATCATTATGCTCTCCCGCAGCGAACTTGAACTGCGACACATAAGCGTTGATTATCTTCTGAACGCTGATAACAGCTTTATCATCGGCGACAGCGTGCAGATCCAGCAGGTGTTGCTTAACCTGGTGATGAATGCGATGGAAGCGATGGCGGAAGTGACGGATCGCCCGTGCAGCATCACGATCTCCACCGCGAACTGCGCCGAGGGGAAGGTGATCTTTGAGATTGCCGATACCGGCAGCGGCATCGAGCCGGAGCATACCGAGCGGATCTTTGACTCGTTTTACTCGACCAAAGCGCAGGGGATGGGGATGGGGCTGACCATCAGCGCCAGCATCATTGAACGGCACCGGGGGAAACTGAGCGCGCGCCGCAGAGAGCCGTACGGCACGGTCTTTACCTTCGCGCTGCCGCTGGCCGGACAGGAAGAGTAACGGTTACTCCGCAGGCTGATGTTTGGTCAGGCGCTCAACCGCCCTGACCAGCTCGGCCACGGAGCGGACCTGCATTTTCTCCATTACCCGGCGGCGGTGCACTTTCACCGTAATTTCACTGACGCCCAGCTCGGCGGCGATCTGCTTGTTGAGCTTGCCGCTGATGGCCAGCTCAAGCACCTCACGCTCGCGCGGGGTGAGGGACATATGGCGCTGTTTCAGGGCGTAGTGCTCTTTGACGCGGGCGGCGTTGTGCTGTGCCAGCCGGAGCGCGGATTCAATGGAGCCAATCAGCGCGCTGGATTCAACGGGCTTAGTGAGAAACTCGTAGGCCCCGCCTTTGATCGCCCGGACGGACATAGGAATGGTGCCGTGGCCGGTGAGAAAGATGATCGGTATTTCCCGCCCGCTGGCTTTCAGCGCATCTGCGACATCAAATCCGGTTATTGTCGGCATTTGCATATCCAGGATCACGCAGGAGGGCAGATCCTCAAAGGGGTAACTGAGAAAGGCTTCTGCGGAGGAAAAGCCAAGGGCGTGTATATCCGCTGATTCCAGCAGCCCAACAACGGACTGCCTGACTGTGTCATCGTCATCAACCACATAAACAATGTGTTCCATTCACCGCCCCGGTGTGTGATCAGTAAATCATCGAGAATAAAATAGCGCCTTTTTGAACGTAAGCGACTGTTTGCTATCCTCATTCATACTAACACATTAATTATTATTATCATTTATCAATATGAAGATGATATGAAAGTGTAATAAAAATGTGGCGAATTAGTTAGGAGTGAAGCGCTGTTTTTAGAGATCTTTCTGGCTGCGGAGCCAGCGCACGACACGCGATGTTTTGTGTGAGGACGCCGACGAGTAAAACAGGCTACACTCTGATTTTGAGCGCGACAAGCTGAGGACATAACGATGCACTACACACTGAAAAGCAGTGACGATAAAGAAAAAGCGGAAGGAACAAACGGCGCGGGCGCTCTACAGCAAAAACTGCTGGAATCCCGTTCGATTGTCATCTCCGGTGAGATCAACCAGGAGCTGGCCCAGAAAGTCATCACGCAGATGATCCTGCTGCAAAGCGTCAGCAACGATCCGATCAAGCTGTACATCAACAGCCAGGGCGGCCACGTGGAAGCGGGCGACACCATCCACGACTTCATCAAGTTCATCCGCCCGGACGTGCACGTTATCGGCACCGGCTGGGTGGCGAGCGCCGGGATCACCATCTTCCTGGCGGCGAAAAAAGAGCACCGCTACTCGCTGCCGAATACCCGCTTTATGATCCACCAGCCGCTGGGCGGCGTGCGCGGCCAGGCGACGGATATTGAGATCGAAGCGCGTGAGATCATCCGCATGCTGGAACGCGTGAACAAGCTGATTGCCGATGCCACCGGCCAGCCGCTGGAAAAAGTGAAGAAAGACACCGACCGTAACTTCTGGATGTCACCGGCGGAAGCGCTGGACTACGGCATCGTGGGCAAACTGATCACCCATTATGACGAGCTGAACCTGGATTAAGTTTTAGCCCGCGTGTGCGTCGGGTGACGGCTTTGCCTTACCCGACCTACACGCGCTCGATTGACCCATGACAAGTTCCCCCCTGGCCGTCTCTTCTATAATCGCGCCTGTTTACCCTCTCACTGGTGCTAACCATGGCGTATCAACTGAACCTGAACTGGCCGGAATTTCTTGAAAAATACTGGCAAAAACAACCCGTTGTGCTGAAAAATGCCTTCCCGAATTTTGTCGACCCCATTACCCCTGATGAACTGGCGGGTCTGGCGATGGAGCCGGAAGTCGATAGCCGCCTGGTAAGCCATGCTAACGGCAAGTGGCAGGCGAGCAATGGCCCGTTTGAGCATTTCGATAATCTCGGTGAAACCGGCTGGTCGCTGCTGGCGCAGGCGGTGAATCACTGGCATATGCCCGCCGCAGAACTGGTGCGTCCGTTCCGCGTCCTGCCGGACTGGCGTCTTGATGACCTGATGATCTCCTTCTCCGTCCCGGGCGGCGGCGTGGGGCCGCACATCGATCAGTATGATGTGTTTATCATCCAGGGGATGGGTAGCCGTCGCTGGCGCGTGGGTGACAAACTGCCGATGCGTCAGTTCTGTCCGCATCCGGCCCTGCTGCATGTAGATCCATTTGAGCCGATCATCGACGAAGATCTGGCGCCGGGTGATATCCTCTACATTCCGCCTGGATTCCCGCATGACGGCTTCACCCATGAAACCGCGCTCAACTACTCTGTCGGTTTCCGCGGGCCGAACGGCCGCGATCTGATCAGCAGCTTCGCCGATTACGCGCTGGAGAACGATCTGGGCGGCGAGCACTACAGCGATCCGGATCTGACCTGTCGCGAACACCCTGGCCGCGTGGAGCAGTACGAGCTTGATCGTATCCGCCAGATGATGATCGACATGATTAGCAAGCCAGATGATTTCACGAAATGGTTTGGCAGCTTCGTCTCGACGCCGCGTCATGAACTGGATATTGCTGCCGCCGAGCCGCCGTATTCCGCAGAAGAGGTGCTCGACGCGCTGCAAGGGGGCGAAACGCTCTCCCGCCTGAGCGGGCTGCGCATGCTGAATATCAACGGCAGCTTCTTTATCAACAGCGAACAGCTGGAAACGGTGGATGCGAACGCGGCGGATGCGCTGTGTCGCTACACCGAGCTGGGCCAGGCTGAGCTGGGCGAGGCGCTGAATAATCCGGCGTTTGTGGACGAGCTGACCGGATTAATTAACCAGGGCTACTGGTACTTCGACGAGTAGATGAGTAACAGCAGGCGGCGTTTAGTCAGGCTAAACGCCGCTACGTTTAAACCAGCATATTACAGGCCTTCCAGTAGTTAAGAAGCCGCTCATCATCGCGCTCTTTCTCCGCTTTATTTTTCATCGCCTGGGCGAGATTTTCTCGCGATACTTCATGGCCTTTTTGCACGATGTCTAAAACCGCTTCACCAAGAGCCAGCGAAATTTCTGCCCGATTGTTGCGAATCGTCATAAATACCTCCTCGTTGGTTGCCATAATTTAATTATGAACGGGAAATAATCAGCCGGTAATAATTCATCTCATTCTTATTTTTTCAATTCGGCGCTAAATAGACACAATATTCGCTTCTGTCAATGATGTTTCAAAATGCTAATAAGCCTTTTATGCCTGAATTTATGCGCTACAGTTAATTTCGTGCAACAGGCAAATAACCGAAACAGGAGAATGATTATGGTAGATAAAAGCGCAATTAAGGATCACACTCAGGTTGTCGCCAGCTGCGGAACGCACGTCGGGGTTGTGGACCATGTAGACGGTGAGCGTATCAAGCTTGCGAAGAGCGACCCGGAATCGGGCGGCAAGCACCACTTTATTCCTCTCGGCTGGGTCGATAAGGTCGAAGATAATAAAGTTGTCCTGACCAAAAACCATAAAGAGGTTTTTGCTGAGTGGCAGGAAGCATAAATATATTTCTCGCAAAGAAATATACGTATACGCTCCGGCTTCGCCCGGAGCGTAATAATGTCTGCGTCCGGTGATTGCTGCCCTTACCGGGCCTACAACGGCAAAAAACTACTCCTCCATCGCAATCACAATCGCTTCTCCCATCTTTTTCAACGCCTCGCGATTTTTGTCTGTCGGCGGCAGCGCCACGTTGATCCGCAGGCAGTTGCGGTACTTCCCGGAGGCGGAAAACAGCGACCCGGCCGCGGCCTGGATCTTCAGCCGACACAGCTGCTTGCTGACGCACACCATATCGACCGTCTCCGGCAGCTCAACCCACAGCAGGAAGCTGCCCTGCGGGCGGGTGACGCATATCTCTGCCGGAAAATACTGCCGCACCCAGCAGGTGTAGGTCTCCATATTCTGCTGATAAATCTGGCGCATACGCCGCACGTGGCGATGGTAATGGCCGTCGCGGATAAACGCCGCCACCGCCATCTGCGTGCCCGGCACGTTAAACCCGCCCGCGGCGTACTTCATGTGCATCACCCGGTCGTAATAGCGCCCCGGCACAATCCAGCCGACCCGCAGGCCCGGCGCCACGGTTTTGGTAAACGAACTGCATAACAGCACGCGACCATCAATGTCCATAGAATGAATGGTGCGCGGACGCGGATACTCCGCCGCCAGCTCGCCGTAGATATCATCCTCAACAATCACGATGTCGTGCCGCTGTGCCAAGGCTAAGACCTGCTTCTTACGCGCCTCCGGCATGATAAACCCGAGCGGGTTATTGCAGTTTGGCACCAGGATCACCGCCTTGATCGGCCACTGCTCCAGCGCCAGCTCCAACGCCTCGATGCTGATCCCGGTTTCAGGATCGGTGGGAATTTCAATCGCCTTGATGTCAAACCCGCGAAGCATCTGCATGGTGCCGTGAAAGGATGGTGACTCGACCGCCACGATATCCCCCGGCTTACACACCGAGAGCAGGGCGATCGACAGCGCGCCGTGGCAACCGTTAGTGATGACAATCTCGTTTGCCGCGACGGTAGAGCCGCCGTCCAGCATCAGGCGGGCGATCTGCTCGCGTAACTCCAGGCGGCCGTCGAGCACGTCATAACTCAGCATTTCGCCCGGGTTATGCTGCGCAATGCGGCTCATCTCGCGCCACAGCGGCTTCAGGCTCGGCTGGTTAATGTCCGGCGAGCCGCCGCCAAAGGAGATCATCTCTTTGTCGGCGCGGGCGTCCAGCAGCATCATCACTTCATCCCACTGGGTGACGTCCACGGGGCGCTGCACCGGGCGCGTCATCGCCGGGACGGGCGGCTGCGCTTTGCGTTTCGAGACAAAATAGCCGGAGCGCGGCTGAGGCGTGATCAGCTGGAGATTTTCGAGGATCTGGTAGGCCTGCTGTATGGTGCTGATGCTCACGCCATGCTCCTGGCTCAGCGTGCGGACCGACGGCAGACGTTCGCCGCTGCGATACAGCCCTTGTTCAATACGTTCCGCCAGGAGGTTGGCCAGATGTTGATAGCGCGTCATGCTGTATCCTTTGTTTTCACCATACAGAGCATTAAACCAGTACAGATTGATGGGTAAACCACCATGCAGATACCGTTTTAGCGGATCTGTATGGTAAACAAAAGCAGTTTTTGAATCTGTATTGTAATGGCCGTTTTCCATGATGATAACCCCACTGGCACAGCGAGGAGAGCATCATGGAATTCTACGAGAATCGTTCAAAACGTCCGTTTATCGCGTTTGTCTGGGTAGCGAAAACGCTGCGTAACTGGTATCGCATCAACCGTACCCGCCGTATTCTGAGCCAGATGAGCGACGAGCAGCTCAAGGATGTCGGGTTATCGCGATATGATGTGTGAGCATAGGGTTGCCCGGTGGCGCTACGCTTACCGGGCCTACAGGAGACCGTAGGCCGGGTAAGGCGCAGCCGCCACCCGGCGGTTTTCAGCTCAACAGTTCTTGCGTCTGCCGTTTCGGCCTTTCCAGTAAATCCAGCGCCTCCTGATACGACCGCACGTTGTTATAGCCCATCACCAGCCCGTAGCGTTTGCCCGATCCGCGATACCACGCCGAGAGGGCATTCACCTGAAGCTGCTGTTCCTGCCAGCAGCGGGCGATCTCATGGTCCGCGCTTCCCTTTGCGAGGAACGCGACAATATGCATTCCACCGTCGTTTTGCTCGGTGAAAAACAGATCGCCATACACCTCACGCAGGGCGGCGATCATCCAGTCGCGGCGGGTCTGATAGAGGGCGCGCATCTTCTTGAGATGCCGAAAAAAATGGCCCTCGTTAAGAAACGCAGTGAGAATTTTTTGCGTCAGGACCGGCTGGCCGCTGGTGAGGATATCCGCGCAGTCGGTAAAGGCCCCGACGGTGCTGGCGGGCATTACCACGTAGCCCATGCGCAGCGATGGCATGATGGTTTTACTGAAGGTGCCCATAAAGATCACCCTGTCGTGCCGGTCGAGGCTTTTCAGCGACGGCAGCACTTTGCGGGTGTAGTGAAATTCGCCGTCATAATCATCTTCAATGATCCACGCCTCGTTTTGTGACGCCCAGTCGAGCAACTGCTGCTTGCGCGGCAGGGAGAGCGTAACCGCCAGCGGACTCTGGTGCGACGGAGTGACGATGGCGAAGCGGGCATCGTGGTGATTACGCAGCAGATAGTCCGTATCCATCCCGGCGCGATCGACCGGCACGGTGTGCAGACGGGGCACAATCCGCTTGAGCAACTGCTGGCCCATAAAGTAGCCCGGATCCTCAAACACCACCTTGTCGCTGCGGCTGGCGAGCGTGTCGAGGATCAGGCGCAGGCTGCCGCTGTAGCCGCTGGTAATCAGCACCTGTTCTGCGGTGCAGGATAACCCGCGCGAGATATTGAGATAGCGGGCAATCGCCTCGCGCAGCGGATACCAGCCCAGAACGGGCGGGTTGAGCATCTCCTCCTGACGCATGGCGCGTGTCGCCTGGCCTGCCAGCAGCAGCCATTTTTTATAGGGAAAGCTGTCGAGCGCGGGAATGCCGGGGCGCAGAAAACCGGCGCGTTCGCGCTGGCTAATCAACGACGCGGGCAGCGTGCCGGTTGCTTGTTCTGCGGGGGCGTTTTGCGCGGGCAGCAGAAGATCCGGGTTCACCCGCGTCCCGCGCGCCCCCTGGCTTACCAGATACCCTTCCCCCGTCAGAATGGCATAGGCGGTTTCAACGGTTTTTCGCGCGACCTTCAGCTCTTCAGCCAGCACGCGGATGGCAGGCACCTTGTCGCCGGGCTTCAGTACGCCGCGGGTGATGTTATCGCGATAGCGGGTATAAATCTCGTGATAGCCCGGCTTCATGTCCTACCTCATTTCACATGTTTTGTGTCTTTTTACTATGTCATTAACGGCGTAGATTTGCCTCATCGCATGAAATAAACCGCACAAAAAAGAGGAAAGACAATGAGCACTCGCGTCAACCACCACAAAGCCACACCTGCCCTCGCTAACGCGCTTTCCGCCCTGAGCATGGAAGTGGCGAAAACCTCCATTGACCCGGCGCTGAAGCACCTGATCGATATTCGCGTGTCGCAGCTGAACGGCTGTACCTTCTGCCTGGATATGCATTCGAAAGAGGCCAAAATTGCTGGCGAGCGCGAGCTGCGCCTGTACCATCTGGCGGCATGGCGCGAGTCTCCGCTGTTCAGCGCCCGCGAGAAAGCCGCGCTGGCCTTCACCGAAGCGCTGACCCAGCCTGGCGTACATGGGGTAAGCGACGCGCTGTACCGCAGCGTGGCGGAGCACTTCTCGGACGTGGAAATTTCAGAGCTAAACTTCGCCATCGTAGCGATCAACGCCTGGAACCGCCTGGGCATTACCTCCCGCATGGAGCCTGGCTCGCTGGATGCGGCATACGGACTGAATAAAGCTAACCTGGAATAATCCCGCGCTCGCGGATCATCGCCACCAGCGCCCGTAATCCCGGCGGGACGTGGCGATGGCCGGGGTAATACAGGCGCAGTCCGGCAAAGGGCTGCACCCAGTCGTTTAGCACGCTCACCAGTTCTCCACGCTCAAGCGCTTCCCGGATATACAGTTCCGGCAAAAATCCCACCCCTAATCCCGCTTTTACGGCGCGGATCGCGGCAAAAAGATCGGACGTCGCAAAGCGCGGCGGCACGGCAAGGGCGTACGTTTCCCCCCGACGCGCCAGCTCCCAGCGGTAGATCCCGCCGTGGGCCATGCGCATGCCGATCCCCTGATGTGAAAGCAGATCGTCAGGCGTCTGCGGCGTGCCGTGACGGGCAAAATAGTCCGGCGTGGCGGTCACCAGCTGGCGGATCTCCCCGGTCAGCGGCACGGCGATCATGTCCTGCGGCACGGACTCCTCAAGGCGGATCCCCGCGTCATAGCCTTCCGCGACGATGTCGATCATTCTTGCTTCACTGACGGTCTCGACGCGCATTTTCGGGTAGCGGATCATAAAGTCGATCAGCAGCTGGTCCAGAAACAGGGTGCCGATATGGTTCGGTACGTTCAGACGCAGCGTACCGGCGGGTTCCCCGGTGTCGCTGTGGATCTCCTCGCTGGCGAGGCGGATCTCCTGGAGGGCCGGGCCGATACGCGCCACGTAGCGCTGTCCGGCGTCGGTGAGCGCCACGCTGCGGGTGGTGCGGTTAAAGAGGCGGGTATCAAGGCGGCTCTCCAGCCCGGCGATGGCGTTGCTTACCGCCGTGGCGGACATGCCCAGCTCCTGCGCCGCGCCGCGAAAGCTGCCGCGCCGCACCACCGCCATGACCACTTCCAGCTCTGTCAGACCTGAACGATGCATAGATTATCCTGAAAATCGAAACAACCCTTGCAGCATAGCGTGGATTATCGCAACGGAGAAGCCGTGCCAGACTGTGCTCACACAGCCTGAGGAGGTTTATATGCACACCATCGAACAGATCTTTATTAACGGCGAATTTGTTACCCCGCACGGCACCGAGTGGTTTGATTTGTACAACCCGGCGACGGCGCAGGTCATCGGCCAGGTTCGTCTGGCGGATGAGGTTGACGCCGCGCGCGCCGTTGCGGCGGCAAAAGCGGCTTTTCCGGCGTGGTCACAGACCACAAAGCAGGAACGTATCGCGGCGCTGAAGCGCATGCACGCCGCCGTGGTCGCGCGTCATGACGATTTGCTGGAAGCGGTCATCGAAGAGTACGGCGCGCCCGCCTCGCGCTCAGCGTGGATGGCCCGCTATCCGGCGGAGGTAATTGCACAGGCCATCGAGGCGCTGGAGGCGTTTGAGTTCGTCACCTCCGCAGGCGCAGCCACGGTGCAGATGACGCCGCTCGGCGTGGCCGGGCTGATTACGCCGTGGAACAGCGACGCCGGGTTTATCTGCGGCAAGCTGGCGACCGCGCTGGCGGCGGGCTGCACGGCAGTCATCAAGCCGAGCGAGATGAGCGCCCTGCAAACCCGGATTGTCACCGAAGCGCTGCGCGATGCCGCGCTGCCGCCGGGCGTGTTTAACATTGTCACCGGGCGGGGTGAGACGGTCGGTGAGACTATCAGCCGCCATCCGGACGTGGCCAAAATCTCGTTTACCGGCTCCACGAATACCGGCAAGGCGATCCTGCGCAATGCAGCGGAGAGCTTTACGCGCGTAACCCTGGAGTTAGGCGGTAAATCGCCGACGATCCTGCTCGATGATGTGGATCTGGCGCAGGCGATCCCGCTGGTGATTCAGGCCGGGTTTATGAACAGCGGGCAGGCATGCGTGGCCGGAACGCGCATTCTGATACCGCAGGCACGTAAGGCGGAGATCGAAACCGCGCTGGCGCAGGCCGTGGCGGCGGTGAGATCCGGCGACCCGCGCGATAGCGCGACGGAGGTCGGCCCGATGGTCAGCGAAAAACAGTGGCAGCGGGTGCAGGGTTATATCCGCAAAGGTATTGAAGAGGGGGCGCGCCTGCTGGCGGGCGGAGAAGGGCGGCCAGAGGGCACGCAGGACGGCTGGTTTGTGCGCCCGACGCTGTTTGCCGACGTGAACAACCAGATGGCGATTGCCCGTGACGAGATTTTTGGCCCGGTGCTGTGCGTAATCCCATATCGGGACGAGGCGGAGGCGATTGCCATTGCCAACGACACAGAATACGGCCTGAGCGCGATGGTGCTGGGCGGCGATGCGGATCGCGCGCGCCGCGTGGCGCAGCAGATTGTCTCCGGTCGCGTGCTGGTGAACACCCTCGCTCATGAACCGAAAGCGCCGTTCGGCGGGTTTAAGCACTCCGGCGTGGGACGCGAGATGGGCGAGTGGGGGATCCGGGCGTTTATGGAGCCGAGGTCGATTGTGGGTTAAACCCTGCCCGGTGGCGCTGCGCTTACCGGGCCTACAGGAGCCCGTAGGCCGGATAAGCGCAGCGCTATCCGGCACAACACTTCGCTCCATACCGAAGCATTGTGCTTTTTCCTCCTGCATGCTCTCCTCAACATCACAGCGGAGAAACCTTCATGATCGCAGTCCTTTTCGAAGCCAAAGCCGCGCCTGCCCATCAGGCGCGCTATCTTCAACTTGCCGCAGAGCTTAAGCCTTTGCTGGCCAACATCGACGGCTTTATCGATATCGAACGGTTCCAGAGCCTGACGACCGACGGCAAAATCCTGTCCCTTTCCTGGTGGCGGGATGAAGAGGCCGTCCGCCGCTGGAAGCAGAATGTTTTCCATCAGGCCGCGCAGGCCGAAGGGCGGGAGTCGATTTTCTCTTTCTACCGTATTCGGGTGGCGCAGCTGGTGCGGGAGTACAGTTCCGAAACCGGAGGGCACGCGGATGTATGACGTTCACGTGATTTTCAGCGACAGGCCCGGTGAGCTGGCGCGCTTTGGACAGCTGTTAGGGCGCAACGGCGTGGGGCTTGAGGGTGGCGGCGTATTCGGTACAGAAGCCCATTTTCTGGTGGAGGACGGGGGAAAAGCCCGTCGCGTGCTGATGGAGGCCGGGTTTACCGTGCAGGCGGTGCGCAGGCCGGTTATCAGAAAACTCAAACAGGAGCGCCCCGGCGAGCTGGGTGAAATTGCGGCGGCGCTGGCGGCACGCGGCGTGTCTGTTCTAACCCAGTACAGCGACCATGCGAATCACCTTATTCTGGTGACGGATGATGATAAGCTGGCCGCAGAGATCACCGAACCCTGGGCGGCACATGTTAAAGACAAGCTTACCGACTGATAACAGCGCGGCGCTGGAGCAGGCCATTGCGGCGGTGGCGGCGGCAATGGCCGATCCGTCGCGCGTGAAGATGCTGTGCGCGCTGATGGACGGGCGGGCGTGGACCGCCACCGAACTGAGCACCGTGGCAGACGTCGCGCCGTCGACCGCCAGCGGGCATCTCGCCCGGCTGGTGGAGGGAAAGTTAATTATCTGTCTGTCTCAGGGGCGGCACCGCCATTATCGTCTGGCGGGGCACGACGTGGCGGCGCTGGTCGAGCAGATGATGGGGATCTCCTGGAGCCGCATCACCCCGCCGGAAACCACCGCGCCGAAAGCCATGCGCGAAGCGCGGACCTGCTACGACCATCTTGCCGGAACGGTCGCGGTGCAAATCTATGATTTCATGCAGACGGAAGGCTGGCTGGAGGCAGACGGTTCAGCGCTCACGCCGTATGGCGGCGAGCAGTTCCTGAAGCTCGGTATTGCGTTAAATCCCAAGCCCCGTCGCAAGGCCTGCTGCGCCTGCCTGGACTGGAGCGAGCGGCGCTTTCACCTGGGCGGAGAAGCCGGTGCGTTGCTGCTCGACTATCTTGAAAGTAAAGGCTGGATCCAGCGGGTGGTGGGGTATCGGGAGGTGGTGGTGACGGCGACGGGAAAGGCCGCTGTAAAGAGGCTTTTTAGCCGCTAAAAACGCCCGGTGGCGCTGCGTTTACCGGGCCTACGTGTACATCGCCTCCCGTAACGCCTTTCGCAATTCCTGCGCTTTTACCTCTCGTTTCTTGATACTTACCCTGATAACTATTATCGTAATGGCGTACGACGAGAGGACTCCCCATGAGTGAAGAAGATCTGTTTAGCCGCAGGCCGATGGGCATGCGGATGGCGATGATCGTGCGTCAATGGCGCGCAGTCATTGACGACGCCATTCTCGATACCGGGTTAACCCAGTCGAGCTGGACGGTGATGATGCAGCTTCATCAACTCGGGGATAATGTCTCGGTCAGCGAGCTGGCGGAAGTGCAGGGGATTGAACTGCCTCCGCTGATGCGCACGCTGACACAGCTGGAAAAGCAGGGCTACCTGCTGCGTACCGTCTCGCCGTATGACAAGCGCATCCGGCTGCTGACGCTGACGCCTGAGGGAAAAGCCATTCTTGAAAGGCTCACTCGGGTGATTGAGACGTATCAGGCGCGCGTATCGCAAAACATCTCGCCGGAACATATCGACATTTTCAGCGCCACACTCAATCAAATCGCCTGCAATTTGCGGACAATCCGCGAAGAAGATAATAAGACCGAAAAATAATGACTCCTGAACAAAAGTTTGCCCGCTGGGTAAGGGTGAGTATTGCCTCTTTCCTGCTGATGTTTGTCTACTTTATCGTCGCGGATATCTGGATCCCGCTGACGCCGGACTCCACCGTGATGCGCGTGGTGACCCCGGTGTCTGCGCGCGTTTCCGGCTATGTGGCGGCGGTACATGTCCACAACAACAGTCAGGTCAAGAAAGGCGATCTGCTGTTTGAGCTCGACGCCACGCCGTTTCGCAATAAGGTGGAAGCGGCGCAAATCGCGCTGGAACAGGCGCGTCTGTCAAACGATCAGCTGGATGCGCAGATTGCCGCGGCGCAGGCCAGCCTGAAAACCGCCGTGCTGACGGCGCGTAACGACAAAGTGACCTTCGACCGCTACCAGAAACTCAGCACCTTGCAGAACGTGTCGCAGGCGGATCTGGATAAAGTCCGCACCACCTGGCAGAGCAGTGAGCAGTCCGTCAGTTCGCTTCAGGCGAATATTCATAACCTGCGCATTCAGCGCGGCGAGCGGGACGAGCACCGTAACGTGACGCTGCAAAAATACCGTAACGCGCTGGACGAAGCGGAGCTGAATCTTGGCTGGACGAAGGTCTACGCCGAGGCGGACGGCACGGTCAGTAACCTGCAATTAAGCCCCGGTTTTTATGCCTCGTCCGGTTCGGCTGCGCTGGCGCTGGTGAACACCCGGATCGATATCGTGGCGGATTTCCGCGAGAAGAGCCTGCGTCATACCCACCAGGGCACCGACGCCGCCGTGGTGTTTGACGCCTTCCCGGGGCAGGTTTTCCGTGCCCACGTTACCAGCAGCGACGCGGGGATCCTCGCCGGACAGGAGGCCGTAAACGGTCAACTTTCTGAACCGGAAACCTCCAACCGCTGGGTGCGTGATGCCCAACGTATGCGCATTCACGTGGCGCTGGACGAAGCCTTACCGAAGCCGCTGCCGACCGGCGCGCGCGCCACCGTGCAGCTCTATAACAGCGAAGGGCCGTTTGCGCGATTCTTCTCCGGGATGCAAATCCATCTGGTGAGCCTGCTTCACTATGTCTATTAGCACCCTGGCGCGGGTATTTACCCCGCACGGCAACATTGTCTATACGGCAAACGACTTTCGCCAGACCCTGCGCATCGTCTTTGCCGGGATGATTGCGCTCAGCATTTCGAGTTTCTACAACACCAGCTACGGCGTGTTTTTTGTGGTCTACCCGATCATGCTGCTGTCGCTGGTGCCGGTCTTTAACCGCCACGTGGCGAAGCAGTTTATCTTCAGCGCCTCGCTGAACTGCGTCGAAATGGTGTTTATCATCGGCTATCTGTCCCAGTGGCCGATCATTATGACGCTGGTGGTGTTTGCCCTGTACGTGATGCGTTTTCGCTTTATGAGTAAGGGGCCGCTGTTCCTGTTCGGTTCGATGGGCGTGGTCTGCCAGAGTGTGATGCTCAACTTTATGAGCTATCCCACCACCAACTGGCACACGCTTTTATTCTCCAACATCGAAGCGAGCGTGATGGCGGTATGCCTGAGCGCGCTGATGAACTACCTGCTGCCGGACGTGGAGCCGCGTAAGCCGCCGCCGCTGATCGAGAAAGATGACGCCCGCGTGCGGCACGAGTCGCTGCTCTCGGGCACCGTGGCGACGCTGATTTTTGTGGTATTTCAGATCAGCGACTTAAGCGATTCCCTTTCGGCGCTGATGGCGGGCATTCTGATCCTGTTCCCGATGCACTATCGCGGCTCGGTAATCAGCTCGATCTGGCGCGTGGTCGGCGTGGTGCTGGGCTGCCTCTATATCCTTGTCGTCCAGCTGATCCTCTACGATCACAGCAGCCATATGTTGCTGATGATGCCGCTGATTGGCCTTGGGCTGGCGTTTGGGGCGCGACTGCACGTGATGGAGAAGGTCGGTGCCGGGGTAGGCTTCGCCAGTATTACCACCATCGGCATTATGTTCGGGCAGAATATGCACCCGGACAGCGACCTGGTGTTCAGCGATCTGTACCGCATCACCTCCGTCACCTTTGCGCTGGTGGTCACGCTGACAATGGTCTTTCTGGTACACCTGATCCTGAATCGCTTTGAGGCGACGCGCTACGTTATCGCGCCGCCAAAAGCGGATTAATGCCCCAGCAAGGCGGGCAACTGCGAGAGCAGAAACAGGATAAGGCCAATCGTTCCGCCCACCAGCGTGCCGTTAACGCGAATGAACTGAAGGTCTTTACCGATATTGAGTTCTATCTGGCGTGACATGTCTTTGGCATCCCAGCTTTTCACCGTGTCGCTGATATGGCGCGTCAGGAAGGTGGCGAAATCCGGCGCCACGCGGTGCGCGGCCTGCTCCAGATGCTCGTTCAGCGACGCGCGCAGGCTGGCGTCGTTGGTCAGCGTTTCGCCAAACCACAGCCCGGCGTTGGCGATACGCTGCTTCACGCGGGAATCGTCGCTCTGCATGTCATTTTTCAGCCACTGGCGCAGATCGGCCCACATCTCCCCCAGATAGCGGTTAAAGGCCTCGTCATTCTTCAGGTAGTGTTTGATATTCTCGGCTTTCGCCGTCATTTCCGGATCGTTTTTCAGATTATCGATGAACTTGATCGTGGCGCGGTCAAACGCCTGACGGATCTGGTGCGTGCGGTCGTGGCTGATGTCGTCCAGCAACGTGTTCACCGCGTTTGACACCATCTCGGCGCTTTGATCGCCCAGCCACTCGGTGGGCAACACCATCGCCTTGCGCGGATGCTCGGTCTTGAGCCAGTGAACGATCTGGTCGGCAATAAATTCCCGCGTGCTTTCCCGCTGGATCAGGGTAATCAGGCGGTTAATGATCGCGTCCAGCAGCACCTGGTGGCGGTTGTTTTTGGTCATGCTTTCCAGCATGACGGCGCTGGTCTCGGTTAAATCGACCTTGTCGATGGCCTTATGTACCGCCCGTTTGAGCAGGCGCTGAATGCGTCCATCGTCAGTGAGCTCCAGAAAACCGCTCATAACCTGAATCAAATGCTGCCCGACCCGCTGAGCGTTGTCGGGCTGGCTGAACCAGGTCCCAATCATCTGGGCCGGCTCGTAGCGACGGATAAGGTCGACAAGGGATTGCGTATCGAGAAACTTTTCCTGCACGAACTGGCCGAGATTGTCGCCGATACGATCTTTATTGCGCGGGATAATCGCCGTATGGCGCGAGATAAACGGAATGGGCACCCGGCGGAACAGCGCGACGACGGCAAACCAGTCCGCCAGCGCGCCAACCATCGCCGCCTCGGCAATGGCCTTTACGCCGCGTACCCAGAAGGTCTGCGGCAGGAACAGGGTGATGATAAAGGCCGCGACGGCAATCAGCAGCAGCGACAGCGCAAGAAGCTTGGCGCGTTTGAGTTCGGTATGTTTTTCCATGGGTTAAGGATAGAGGGATACGGGGGAAAAGTGCAAAGCTGCACGAGGCCAGTCATCTCGCTTTCTGGAATGCTCCTTCAGAAATCAAATCAAAAGGTAGATGCGCAGCTCAAGGCCTGCTGCGCGGTGAAAGGTCTGGCGGATGTGACGGGTATCGGTCATAAGTACTCCGGTAATGAGCGTTTTTTATACCATGGCTGCGCATCGCCTGGCAGCGTCTTGTTAAGAACCCTCCGTATATACCCAACTTTACCTTCATAGCCAGTCAGATTGACTACCCTTAATACCCTAAGCGGTAAAACAAGGAGATTCGATATGGCTTACCAGACAGTAAATCCTGCCACGAACCAGCTCATCAAAGAATATCCCTCCCACACTGACGCAGACGTTGAAGCGGCCCTGAAGGCAGCCGATGCGCTCTATCACTCCGACTGGGCCAAAGGCGACATCAGCCAGCGCCTGCCGGTGCTGCATAAGCTGGCGGACCTGATCGACGAACGCGTGGAGGACCTGGCAAAAATCGCCAGCCAGGAGATGGGTAAGCTCATCGAGCAAAGCCGCGGCGAGGTGAAGCTGTGCGCGCAAATTGCCCGCTACTATGCGGACAACGCGAAGCAGTTCCTGGCCCCGGTGAAGTATGACTCTGAACTCGGGGAAGCATGGGTTGAACATCAACCCATTGGCGTGCTGATGGCCGTCGAGCCGTGGAACTTCCCGTACTATCAGCTGATGCGCGTTCTGGCGCCAAACCTGGCAGCGGGCAACCCGGTGATCGCCAAGCACGCCAGCATCGTGCCGCACTGTGCAGAGACGTTTGCACAGCTGGTACGTGAAGCGGGCGCGCCGGAAGGGGCGTGGACCAACCTGTTTATCTCGTCCGATCAGGTGGCAAACATCATCGCCGACGATCGGGTGCAGGGGGCGGCGCTGACCGGTTCAGAAAAAGCGGGTAGCGTGGTTGCGGCACAGGCGGCGAAGCACATCAAAAAATCGACCCTTGAGCTGGGCGGGAACGACGTGTTCGTGGTGCTGGACGATGCGGACCTGGAGAAAGCGGTGAAGATCGGCGTTAACGCCCGACTCAACAACGCCGGGCAGGTCTGTACCGCGGCGAAGCGCTTTATCCTGCATGAGGGCATTGCAGACGCGTTCCTGAGCAAGTTCACCGAGGCGTTTAAGCAGGTGAAGATTGGCGATCCGCTGGACGAAAGCACCACGCTGGGGCCGCTGTCGTCTAAAGATGCGCTGGAAACGCTGACCAGACAGGTCGACGAGGCAGTGAAAAACGGTGCAACGCTGCACTATGGCGGCAAGCCTGTGCAGCGTGACGGGAGCTTCTTTGAGCCGACCATCCTGACCAATATCTCACGCGATAACCCGGCGTACTTCGAAGAGTTCTTTGGCCCGGTTGCGCAGATCTATGTGGTGAAAAACGACGACGAGGCGGTCGCCCTGGCGAACGATTCCCACTACGGTCTGGGCGGCGCGGTGTTCAGCCAGGACATCGAGCGCGCGAAGAAAATGGCGTCACGCATTGAGACCGGGATGGTGTACATCAACTGGCTCACCGACACTGCGGCTGAGTTGCCGTTCGGCGGCGTGAAGCGTTCGGGTTACGGACGCGAGCTGTCGGACCTGGGGATCAAAGAGTTTGTGAACCAGAAGCTGGTGGTCGTTCGCAAGTAACGTGGTAATAAAAAACCTGCCATCCGGCAGGTTTGCCATTAACGGTCGCATCGCCTTTCTTGCCGGGTGGCGCTGCGCTTACCCGGCCTACAATGTGCAATAATTTTAATACATTGCACCCTTCATTGTAGGCCCGTGCAAGCGTAGCGCCGCCGGGCGAAATGCGCAGACAGGCTTAGAAGGACACTCCACCGCCTACATATGCGCCGTCGATCAGCGTGTGGTTTGGACGACCGTCTTTACCGTCTACGCTCACGTGGCGATAGCCCACTTTCAGCGTGACAGGTTTGACTGGCGTCCAGCTTACGCCGCCGTTAGCTTCAACATAGTTCTTCACGCTGTTGTTCAGCCCGTCTGGTGCCACATAACCCTCACCAAACACGTGAATGCTGTCCGTCAGCGCAACGTTGACACCGCCACCAATCGGGAACGCCACGCCGTTATCGCCTTTTTTCGGGCCGATGTAGATGGCTTTAGCGCCCGCGTTCAGCATTACCGGGCCTACTTCCAGGTTGTAGCCAGCCCCAACGCCGCCGGTCTGGGTGCCGTCATCGGTGTTTTTCAGCCAGTTGCTCTCCGCATACAGGCCGGATGAGGATTTCCCCATTTCCAGATTGAGGTTTGTAAAGTTTTTACCTTGCTCAATGCTGCCACCCATGGCCAGTGCGGAGCCCGATACGGCGGTCAGAGCAGAAAGGATCAGGATGTTAAGTTTTTTCATGAGTGTTTCCTCGTCATTAAATTAATCTGAGGGCACCTTAACAAGTGATGTTTATGACTGCAAACGTGACTGTTGTCGCGTTTTTATACTGGGTTTATTGGGTTTTTGAATCTTAAATGTTGTGAAATTGTTTATAGGGCAAATCGTCAATGCCCAATACATTCGCGTTTAAGGACAGTTTACATTCCTGGCTAAACGTAAAATGAACGAGGCGCAAATAGTCATTCGCGATGAATTAATTGAGTTTCTAATAATTTCCAAAAGTATTTCAGCTGACATAGATAAAGACAGAGGTTTACATTTCTGGTGATTGATATACGTCTATAAGAGGCGGTTCAGTGCTTAAACATGTCATTTTTCTGACACGTTTCTTCATTACGTTGTTGGCTTCACTAACTGGATGCTAACAATATGAAAAGAAAAATCATTCCTGTGCTTATCGGTTGTGCGCTCTCTTTCTCTGGACTGGCGGCACAGCCAACCGCGGAGCGCTACGTCGTCACCTTTCCCGAAGGCTCACATATCAAATACAGCGGTGCATTTGCCAGCGCATTCCCGAATGGGCTGCCTGTGGGAATCGGTTCGGGTTTGTTGTTCACGGGCAAGCAGGGCGATGCGCTGACGTTTGCGACCGTGACCGATCGCGGTCCTAACGCGGACTCGCCAAAAATGGGGAAAAACGACGCCAAAATCTTTGTTACCCCGGATTTCGCCCCGCTGCTGATGACGATCCGTGTGCAAAACGGTAAAGCGGAGGCCATAGATGCGCGTCCTCTGCATGACGATAAAGGCGAGATCAACGGTCTGCCGTTGCAAAGCGGGGTGATTGGTTCCACCAATGAAATCGCGCTAAGCGACACCTTAAAAGTGCTGAAAGGCGATAACCGCGGGCTGGATACGGAAGGCATCACCCCGGACGGGAAGGGCGGCTTCTGGCTGTGCGATGAGTATGGCCCGTTCCTGATCAATATCGACAGTAAAGTGAAAATCCTCGCGATCCACGGTCCGCAGGCGGCGGAAGGGGAGAAATCCATCGCAGGCGGTCTGCCAAACGTTATCAAATGGCGTCAGGCAAACCGGGGCTTCGAAGGGCTGACCCGTATGCCGGACGGACGCATTATCGCCGCCGTGCAAAGCACGCTGGATATCGACGGGAAGAGCAAAAAACAGGCGCTGTTTACGCGTCTGGTGAGCTTCGACCCGGCGACCGGGAAAACCGCGATGTACGGCTACCCCATCGACAGCGCGGCCTACAGCAAAAACAGCGACGCTAAAATCGGCGACATCGTGGCGCTGGGTAACCACACCATCCTGCTGATTGAACAGGGCGAGGATAAAAACGACGCGATGCGTAACCTTATCTACAGGGTGGATCTGAGTAAGGCGAGCGATCTGGCGGCATTCGACAAGCCGGGCGAGTACCCGGAGTTTGATGATGAGAAAACGCTGGCGCAGCGCGGCATCACCCTTGCGGCTAAAACGCAGGTGGTCGATCTGCGTGCGCTGGGCTGGCAGCAGGAGAAGGCCGAAGGGCTGGCGCTGATCGACGGCAAACGGCTTGCGGTGGCGAACGATAATGACTTTGGCGTGAAGGTGGCAATGCAAAACCCGGTCGAGGGCAAGAAGCTCAAGGATTATCGGGTGAACGCGGAAGGCACGCTGACGCTGGATGATAAGCCGGTGGAAACCACGCTCAGCGTGAAGCCGCTGAAGAAGCCGGAGTCCGACAGCGAGCTGTGGATTGTAACGCTGCCGGAGGCGTTGAAATAATTTTACCCCTCACCCTAACCCTCTCCCCGCAGGGGAGAGGGGATGTTCGGTGCTTACTGGACAGCTAGACCATCTTAACGCTCTTTTCCCAGGTCTCGACCAGATGATCTCGCAGATTTCCGGTTCCGTGCATGGTCACCAGAAGATTCTGTCGCGCACGGGTAAAACCGACGTAAAGGCGCTTGATATCGTCACTCAGATCTTCGCTGTCCCTTTCCTTTGCCGCATCCATAATGGCGACCGAGTTAAACTCAAGCCCCTTGCTGCTGGGCAGCGGCATGACGCAGAGGAAATCATTCTGCGGGGACCAGTGTTTTTTATCATCGCTTGAGACAATCATCTGATATGGGATCTTGCGGGCTTCAAGCCGTGGCGCGAGCATACCTGAAATGCTGTAGGTTGAGGGGCACAGTATGGCGATTTCCGACCATGCAACTCCCTGCTGTCGCTGCTCTGTGACCCAATCGAGAACGTGTGTAATCTCTTCGTCCTGATTATCAAAACTGACCAGCGCCGGATACTTCCCGGGTAGTCCTCCTGCGGCAGGCTGCTGGTATTTGAGGGACGCTTCTATGTGGTTATTGAGATAATTAAATGCAACGCTGCTGGCAAAATGGAGTATTTGCCGGGTGTTGCGATAATTGGTATCCAGAATAGTGGTACGACCCTGCGCCTTTATATCGACACTGGAAAGGGTAAAATCGAGCGCTTTCTTTTTCTGGTAGATTGACTGAGCGTCATCGTACAGGAAAAGCAGGGCGCTATCTTTATTGTCCGGCATCTTAGCGAGAATTCTTAGCCATTCTGGCTTAAAATCGTGTCCTTCATCTATCAAAACGGCGCTGTACTGCTCCGATTTGATCACTCCCTCTTCAAATGCCACCGTCAGCGCATTTTCCATCAGTTCAATAAAATTTTTGCTCCTGGGTGGAAGACGCCGGTGCGCGTTTAATTGTTGATAACACCAGGCGTGGAAATGGGTGACGTCGACAGGAAGACGCAGAGTGTGTTGCTCCAGTTGCGCTTTGAGTTTTTTGGCCAGAGTGATGTTATAGCAAACGACCAGGATCGGTTTGGTGTTTTCAATATTGTTAGCAAGTTCAATACAGCGGTGAAGTAAAATAAGGGTTTTTCCTGATCCTGCTACACCATGGATAACGCGGTGCCCCGTTCCCATGCTTCTTGCGAGCTGTTCTTGCTTTGTATCCATCATACAAACGATATCGGGCGTGTGGAGCGTAAAATTATCCAGCTCAACCCGCGTCACGGATGAATTAATACGTGCATCGGGATAAAGATGCCACCGAATGCGGTCGAGTTGTTGTGGTGTCGTGTGATGGACGAAGCGATGTTTAAGAAGGGATTCGAGCCGGGCAGAGATCTGATCTCTGGTCATAAACTCTGTAAGCTCATCTTTGCAAATCACCTGGCTGGCGGGCAGTATTTCATTCAGCTCTTCGGGTAGAAAACTCTTTTCCAGCTGTGCCCGGGTGATGTTGCTCAAATAAACACCATACCCATACGGCATAACAAAACCGCCTTCATGATCTCCCTGTTGCTGGCGAAGCAGGGGATCTTTTTTCAGGCTATTGACGATATTAAATGTATATTGTCGAACCTGTTCGAGTGGGTTCTTCAACGGCTCTATGCCGTTTTTGGTTTCATAATGAATATGCGTTTTATTAGCCGATTTTATTTTTGTGATAAACCAGTCTTTCACTTCTATAAACAGCAGTCCTTTATCGGGGGACAGAATCACAAAATCAGGATGATCGTCTTTGTCTCCCATTCGGGTATCATACCAGCAGGTACACTGTTCGCTAAGCCCACCCTCCAGAAGCCTTGCAAGCCTTTTTTCTCCGGCCATTATTCTTTCGCTACAGCTGCTAATTGTGGGAATAATCATTGCCATAATACGCCTACCAATTCATGAAAATTATACGAATCCAATTAATTAATATTGTAATGAATATTAATCAAAGCATGATTTCATTATTGGTAAGAACATTAACAGACAATATTGCAAACAGAAAGGACGAAACCCGCATTTTGCCTCACTGAAATACGCTCCCTTTATGGATTAAAAGGGAGCGAAAATTTATTTCTTCAGCCCCGCAAACGCTGCCCGAATCTCCTCTTCCGGCAGCTGTATTCCAATAAACACCATCACGCTGTGCGGCGCTTCCTCACCCCACGGGCGGTCCCAGTCGGCGCTGTACAGGCGCTGTACGCCCTGGAACAGCAGGCGGTTCGGCTCGCCGTCTATCCACAGCATCCCTTTGTAGCGCAGCAGCTTGTCGGCAAACGACAGCAGCAGGTTCTCCATCACGCGGGAGACCTCGCTGATGTCAACCGGGTAGTCCAGCTCCACCACAATCGACGCCACGTCGTTTTGCTTGTCGGATATAAAGTGGAAGCGCGGCTTCGCGGTGACGTTCTCCTCCAGCATAAAGCCGTTGGTGTTGAACAGCTGAGCGAGATCGATATCGCCGTGCGTCACCGTGTAAATCGGCGCACGCGAGTTAATGCGCGTCAGGCGCTCGCGCAGTTTCTCGCTTGCACCCGCCACGTCGGTTTTGGTCAGCAGGATGCGGTCGGCGTAGCCCACCTGGGACTGGGCGATGGTGAACTGGTTCATCTGCTCGTCGGCATGGACCGCGTCGACCAGGGCAATCACGCCGTCCAGCAGGTAGCGCTGGCAAAGGATCTCGTGCGAGAAAAAGGTCTGAATAATCGGGCCGGGGTCGGCCATGCCGGTGCACTCGATTACCAGGCGGTCGAAGTCGATGTCCCCACGATCGCGGCTGTCGAGCAGGTCCAGCAGGGCGTCTTCTAATTCGTTAGAGCGGGTGCAGCAGATGCAGCCGTTGGTCAGGGTTTTGATCTGCGTGGCGCGGTCGCCGATTAATTGATCGTCAACGGAGACTTCGCCAAATTCGTTTTCGATAACGGCGATTTTGAAGCCGTGCTGTTCATTCAGGATATGGCGCAGCAGGGTGGTTTTACCGGCGCCGAGGAAACCGGTCAGCAGGGTAACGGCAATCGGGGTCATGGTTTCTCCTTTAGCAGCAGCGGACGCCGCCTTCTCCACTTCCGCCGTAGCGCGCTTCCTGACGCTCGCGGAAGAATTCAGTGTAGGTCATGTACGGCTTATCCGGATGGTTGGTCTTCATATGCTCAACGTAGTTGTCATAGTCCGGAATGCCAATCAGCATTTTCGCCGCCTGACCGAGGTATTTTTTTGCTTCGCCTAAGTTACCAAACATAATGCATCCTGATAAGACAAAGCCCGGTGGCGCTACGCTTACCGGGCCTACAGTACCGTTGTAGGGCGGGTCAGCGTAGCGCCACCCGCCATTTTTTTAATGGTGCGAAGAGGTCTTCACGCCGCCTTCCGGTACCGGCACGTACGGGGTCTCTTTATCCGTACGGCCTTCGGCGTTGCGCACTTTCATCCAGGTTTTGATGCCGTAGAAGATAATGCTGTACACCACCACCAGGAACAGAATGCTCAGACCCGCGTTGGTGTAGTTGTTCACCACGATATGGTTCATGTTGGCAATCTGCTGCGCGGTCAGATCCGCGCCGCCTGCGGCAATCTTCTCTTTGTACTGGTTAGCCATGAAGAAGAAGCCTTCCAGCTGCGGGTTGGTGCTGAATAGTTTCAGACCCAGCGCCCAGGTGGTGCAGAGCAGCAGCCACAGTGCAGGAACGACGGTTACCCAGATGTATTTGGTGCGTTTCATCTTCACGAGGACAACGGTACCCAGCACCAGGGCCACAGCCGCCAGCATCTGGTTAGAGATGCCGAACAGCGGCCACAGGCTCTTCACGCCGCCCAGTGGGTCAACAACGCCCTGATACAGCAGGTAACCCCACAGGCCTACGCAACCCGCAGTACCCAGCACACCGGCTACCAGAGAGTCGGTTTTCTTCAGGAACGGCACGAAGTTACCCAGCAGATCCTGCAACATGAAGCGGCCTGCACGCGTACCGGCATCCAGCGCGGTGAGGATGAACAGCGCTTCAAACAGAATACCGAAGTGGTACCAGAAGCCCATGTCCGCCCACGGCAGCACTTTGTGGAACACGTGTGCAATGCCCACGGCCAGCGTCGGTGCGCCACCTGCGCGGTTCAGCACGGACGGTTCGCCGATGTCTTTCGCGGTCTGCATGATCTGCTCAGGCGAAATCACGAAGCCCCAGGAGCTGACGGTCGCCGCCGCGTGTGCGCTGGCATCTTTCAGCTGCGCCATGATCAGCGCGGTGTTTTCGCCGCCCATCTCGTGCAGGTTTGGCATGGTGATGCCGAGACCCGCTGGCGGGGTGTTCATCGCGAAGTACAGGCCAGGCTCAATAATCGACGCCGCAACCAGCGCCATGATCGCCACGAAGGATTCCATCAGCATCGCGCCGTAACCGATAAAGCGCGCGTCGGTTTCGTTGGCCATCAGCTTCGGCGTGGTGCCGGAGGAGATCAGCGCGTGGAAGCCAGATACGGCGCCGCAGGCGATGGTGATAAACAGGAACGGGAACAGGGCGCCTTTCCACAGCGGACCAGTACCGTCAATGTACTGCGTCACCGCCGGCATTTTCAGCTCCGGGTTGATGATCACAATACCAATCGCCAGCCCGACGATAACGCCGATTTTCAGGAAGGTCGCCAGGTAGTCACGCGGGGCCAGAATCAGCCACACCGGCAGCAGCGCAGAGATGAACGCGTAACCGATCAGCGCGAAGGTGATGGTGGTGTCTTTAAAGGTCAGCGCCGGGCCCCAGTACGGGTCGTGCGCAATCACGCCGCCGAAGTAGATGGACGCGACCAGCAGCACGATACCGATGACCGACACTTCACCCACGCGGCCAGGGCGCAGGAAGCGCATGTAGATGCCCATGAACAGCGCAATCGGTACGGTAGAGCAGACGGTAAAGACGCCCCACGGGCTTTCGGCCAGCGCTTTCACCACGATCAACGCCAGCACCGCCAGGATGATGATCATAATCAGGAAGCAGCCGAAGAGGGCGATCGTGCCCGGCACGCGGCCCATCTCCTCTTTGATCATCTCGCCCAGCGACGAACCGTTACGACGCGAGGAGATAAACAGCACCATAAAGTCCTGCACCGCACCCGCCAGCACCACGCCTGCCAGCAGCCAGAGCGTACCCGGCAGGTAGCCCATCTGCGCGGCCAGCACCGGGCCGACCAGCGGGCCAGCGCCTGCAATGGCGGCAAAGTGGTGACCAAACAGCACGTAGCGGTTGGTTGGCACGTAGTTCAGGCCGTCATTGTTAATGACCGCCGGGGTGGCGCGCGTCGGGTCGAGCTTCATGACCTTCTGCGCGATGTACAGGCTGTAGTAGCGATAAGCCACAAGGTAGACGGAAACCGACGCGACCACGATCCAGAGGGCGCTGACGTGCTCGCCCCGGCGTAATGCGACAACCGCCAGACAGAAAGCACCGATGATCCCGAGTAAGGCCCAGGGCACGTGCTTGAGTAGTTTTTTAGTATCCATAGTAAGACCTGGTTTTTTATGTAAAGAAAAAAGGGTCAGGGTTCGTTGTGAGGAGGTATTGAGTAATGCTGGAGCGATCGTGCCAGATCCTCGCGCGTGTAAAGCACGGTAAATGGGTGAGTGGTTGAAAGCGATGCGTGAGCGGTCAAAAGCGAGGGTAAGTGGTTTAGGCTCACCCCCGGCGGGCGAAAATATGTGATTGAGATCACTAAGGATAATCTAATCCTGCGGGGGAAGGCTGGCCCTGCGCGCCAGCCTTCCCGGAAAGCGATCTTATGGCGTGTTAACCGCGAACCTTTGCCGAAACGTTAGCGTTTTTTTGCGCAACGGGATCACACCGCGGCTTCCATCTCCATCATCACCGGGTGGAAACGGCGCTTGAAGTAGATCAGGCCGTGCCCCTCGCTGCTGAGGATGATGTTCTTAATTTCCACGAGATAGACCAGATGGGTGCCGATGGTTTGCACCTGGGCTATCTCACCTTCCAGGCTTGCCAGGGCGCCCTTCAGTACCGGCTGCGCCAGCGGGCCTTTCTGCCAGCAGGAGAGAGCGAAGCGCTCCTCCATCGCCATGCCGGTCATCCCGGCGAAGTGGCGGGCCATGATCTCCTGCTCGTGGTTCAGCACGTTGACGCACAGTTTGCCGTTGCCCTGGAAGACCGGGTTCATGGCGCTGTTGGCGTTGATGCAGACCATGATCGAAGGCGGGGTGTCCGTTACCGAGCAGACAGCGGTGGCGGTAATGCCGCAGCGACCGGCGTCCCCCTCGGTGGTGACCACATTCACCGCCGCCGACAGGCTGGCCATCGCGTCGCGAAAACGCAGGCGTTCTTCTGTTTGCATTGAAACCTCCCGCTGCGTTATTTCAGCAGCTTATCCAGCATGTTGATATCAGTGTTGTTGTGCAGGTGCGGTACGGTCCAGCCGTGCTGGTCGTACTCGGACATGCAGCGGTCAACCATCGCCATCATCTTGTCCATGTTGCCGGAGCTTTGCGCCTGACGCAGGCATTGCAGACGGATTTCATCCTGGCTACCGGAGTAGTTGATTTCGTACAGCTCGTGACGTCCGCCAAACTCGCTGCCGATGGCATCCCACATCAGTTTCAGAATCTTGATGCGTTCGACATGATCCATTCCGTTGGAGCCGCGCACGTACTTCGCCAGATACTGGTCGATCTGCGGGTTGTTCAGGTCACGGGCGCTGGACGGCAGGTAGATCAGCCCGGAGGTGACGTTACGTTCGATGATGTTCTTGATCTTCGCATAGGCCATTGGCGCCATCACACGGTAGGTCTGCAACGCCGCGTGGTCAGGCAGGTACGCGCCGTTCACCCACGGCGTGGCTTCGGAGCACATGGAGTCGCTCAGCGCCCAGAACATGTTGCGCCACGCCACCACTTCGCCGAGATCTGCCTGTACGCCACGGAACTCAAGGGTGCCGGTACACTCCAGCGATTTTTTCAGCAGGGCGGTGATGAAGTCGAGCTTCACCGCCAGACGCACGCAGGCCTGAAGCGGGTACATGCGGGCGAAGCCACCTTCCATCGTCCAGCGACGGCAGCGGTCGAAATCGCGATAGATGAGCACGTTTTCCCATGGGATTAGCACGTTATCCATCACCAGGATCGCATCGTTCTCGTCGAAGCGGCTGGAGAGCGGATAGTCGTACGGAGAGCCGGTGGCACCTGCCACCATCTCGTAAGAGGCGCGGGAGATCAGCTTCACCCCTTCGGCGTCCATGGGGGCGACGAACATCAGCGCGAAGTCCGGGTTTTCGCCCATCACCTGCGCCGAGCCAAAACCGATCATGTTGTAGTGGGTCAACGCCGAGTTGGTCGCCACCACTTTCGCGCCGCTGACGATGATCCCGGCGTCGGTCTCTTTCTCCAGCTTGATGTAAACGTCTTTCACCTCGTCCGCCGGTTTGTGGCGGTCGATCGGCGGGTTTACGATGGCATGGTTAAAGTAGAGGCCGGTTTCCTGAATACGGGTGTACCAGTTGCGGGCGTTCTGCTCGAACTGACCGTAGAAGGCAGGGTTCGCCCCCAGCGCGCAGCCGAACGCCGCTTTGTAGTCCGGCGTACGCCCCATCCAGCCGTAGCTCAGGCGCGACCACTCGGCGATGGCGTCACGCTGCTGGCGCAGGTCGTCGGCGCTTTTCGCCACGCGGAAGAATTTATGGGTGTAGCCGCCGCTGCCGGTGTCAGTGCCCCAGCAGAGGGTATCCTGCATGTCTGGCTTGTGCAGGGCGTCGTACATCTGGGCGATGGACGCCGCCGCATTGCGAAATGCCGGGTGGGTAGTGACGTCCTTCACGCGTTCGCCGTAGATATAAATCTCACGGCCATCTTGCAGGCTTTTTAAATACTCTTCACCGGTTAACGGACGTTTGGCATCAGCGCGGAAATCTTCAGGCTTCATAGGGACCTCGTATCGGAAGATGGTTGTTAAATTTATGTTTTGTTTTTGTTGTTTAATTGAAGCGTGAGAGGGGCGGAACGTGAAGGGACGATTGGGACAACGGCAGGTACTTTTCGGGTGGAGAGGGGATTTGTGATCGTTGTCCCCTCACCCTAACCCTCTCCCCACAGGGGAGAGGGAACAATTACACCCTCTCCCCTGTGGGGAGAGGGCCGGGGTGAGGGGAAACCGGTACTTTCTGCGCCCGATACGCGCTGGGTGAGCACCCCGTCAGCCGGTTAAAAAACCGGGCGAAATAGGCCGGATCTTTAAACCCCAGCTGCCAGGCAATTTCGCTCACTGTGCTGTCGGAAAACAGCAGCAGCCGTCTGGCCTCCCGCAGCTGCCGGTCGAAGATCAGCCGTTTCGGCGAGCGGTTGGCGAAGCGGCGGCAGATGTCCGTCAGGCGGGATTCGGTGAGGTGCAGTTCGCTGGCGTATTCCGGCACCGTCCAGTGCTCGTGGTAGTGCGCATCTGTCAGCTGATTAAAGCGCTGGAACAGCTTCAGCTCGCCGCGCATACCGCCTGAGGCGTGGTCGTCGAGCTTCGCGTTGCGCAGCAGCAGGGTAAACACCGCCTGCGCCAGAAGGGTCAGCGTATATTCACGTCCCGGCAGCTGTTCCGTGGATTCCCGGGCAATGAGCTGCCAGTAGTGCTTCAGCGCCGCCAGTTCGTCAGGCCTGTCGGCAAGCGACAGGCAGATCCCCGGCAGGCCGAACGCTTCCCGCGTGCCGGGGTAGAGCACTTCTAATAGCGGCCAGATGAGATCCTCGCGCACCGTCAGCACGTGACCGTCGCTGTCGGATTCGGTGATAAACGCGTGCGGCACCGACGGCGGCGTCAGCACAAACAGCGGGGCCTGCACCGAGTAGCGGTGATCGTCAAGCTGAAGTTCAATCTGTCCGGTATCGAGAAAGTGCATCTGAAAATACTGGTCGTGACGATGCGCCTGCATGTCGCGGCCAAAAAAGGCCGCCATGCGGGCAAACGACTGGTAATGCACATCGTCGGTGCCCAGACTTTCGTCGTACTCCTTGCTGATATCAATGTTGGCGATGGGGCTCAGGCACATGATCGTTCCTCTGTTGATCCCGCTGCGTCATCGGAATGCGCGTCAGCACCAGCGCGCCCACCACCAGCAGACCCGCCACGAACCACAGCCCCGAGCTAAAGCTGCCGGTCGCGTCGCGCAGGATCCCAATCAGCAACGGGCTGACGGCAGATCCGACGTTGCCGATGGCGTTGATCACCGCCAGCGCCACCGCGCGGGATTGCAGGCTAATCACCTGGTCCGGCGTGGTCCAGAAGATCGCCATGGCGGTAAACGATCCGGTTGAGGCCATGATGATGCCAAGCAGCTGGATCAGGCTGTGATCGGTCGCCGAGGCCAGCATCCATCCCGCTGCCGCAAACAGATACGGCAGGATGGTGTGCTTTTTTCGCTCTTTCAGCCTGTCGGAGCGGCGGCTCCACCAGATCATCCCGAGGATGGTGCAAAACTGCGGGATCGCCGCCAGCAGGCCGATGACGATATTGCTGCTTCCCGTGTTGAAGCTTTGCAGGATCTGCGGCGTCCAGATGTTGATGGCGCTGAGTGTGTTGGTCAGGCAGAAGTAGGCCAGCGTGTAGAGCAGCACCGCCGGAGTCAGCACTTCGCGCAGCGTCGAGCGTGGCGTGACGGATTGGGCAATGGCGACCTCCTGCTCGCGGGCGATCATCGCTTTCAGCGCCTGCTTTTCGTCATCGTCCAGCCAGGTGGCCTGATCCGGCGTGTCGTTGAGGTAAAACCAGGTCACGACGCCGAGCACCACCGACGGCAACCCTTCCAGCAGGAACAGCCACTGCCAGCCTTTCAGGTTCCACAGCCCGTCCATTGCCAGGATGTACCCGGAGAGGATCGAGCCGAGCATCATGGTGACCGGCATGGCAATCATAAACAGCGCGTTGGCGCGGGCGCGATGATAGGCCGGGAACCACCAGGTGAGATACACCAGAATGCCCGGCAGGAAACCGGCTTCGGCAATGCCCACCAGCATGCGCAGCACGTAAAGCGTTTCCGGGCTGGTGGCGAACATGGTGCAGGTGGAGGCGATGCCCCATACCACCATGATCCCGGCGATCCAGCGGCGGGCGCCGACCTTCGCCAGCATGATGTTGCTCGGGATGCCGCACAGCACGTAGGTGACGTAAAACAGCGTCGCGGCCAGGCCAAACATGGTGGAGGTGAGGCCCAGATCTTTGCCCATCGTCAGTCCGGCAAAGCCGATGTTGATGCGATCGAGAAACGAGAAAACAAACAGGATAAAGAGAAACACGATCAAACGACGGAACAGCTTGTTGATCGCGCGATGTTCTATAGCTTTCTTATCTTGCAGGGTAGAGGTCGTCATGGTGCGCTCCAGATCTTACGTTTAGTAGACGGATTTATTGTTATTCACTGACGTAACCGGTTGTTCGATAAAGCGCGCCGCCAGCGCTTCCGCGCCACGGGCGAGCAGAGTGGTATCCACGCCGACGGCGACAAACCGCGCGCCGAGTTCAAGGTAGCGTTTCGCCAGCTGCTCGTTCGCCATCAGGATGCCGGGCGCTTTACCCGCGCTCAGGATCTGCGCGATCGCCTGTTCAATGGCGGCCTGCACCTCCGGGTGCTGCGGGTTGCCAGCGAAGCCCATGTCGGCGCTCAGATCCGCCGGGCCGATAAACACCCCGTCGACGCCTTCCACGTCCAGGATCTGCGGCAGGTTTTTCAATGCCATGCGGGTTTCGATTTGCACCAGCACGCACATGGCGTCGTTAGCCTGATGCAGATAGTCCGGGATGCGGTTCCAGCGCGACGCCCGCGCCAGCGCGCTGCCAACGCCGCGAATGCCCGCAGGCGGGTAGCGCGTGGCGCTCACCGCCAGCCGCGCTTCGTCGGCGTTTTGCACCATCGGCACCAGCAGGGTTTGCGCCCCCACGTCCAGCAGCTGTTTGATCTGCACCGGATCGTTCCACGACGGGCGCACCACCGGCTGGCTGGGATAAGGGGCGATGGCCTGTAGCTGGGTTAAGATGGTCTGCACGCTGTTTGGCGCGTGCTCCCCGTCGATCAGCAGCCAGTCGAAGCCTGCTCCGGCCAGTAGCTCTGCGCTGTAACTGCTGGTCAGCCCCAGCCATAACCCGATTTGCGGACGGCCCGCCTTCAGCGCCGCTTTGAATGCGTTTTGCATGGTCATCTCCTTATACAAAGCGGCAGCTGATGGAGCCCATGTTGCCGTAGTCGACGTGGAAGGTGTCGCCCCTGCTGGCGGGTACCGGGCGGGTAAACGAGCCGCCGAGGATGATTTGCCCTGGTTCAAGCTGCACATCGTATGGCGCGAGTTTGTTCGCCAGCCACGCCACGCCGTTCGCCGGGTGGTTAAGCACGCCAGCGGCAACGCCGGTCTCTTCGATCACGCCGTTGCGGTAGAGCAGGGCGGAGATCCAGCGCAGATCCAGCTCGTCGGGTTTAATTGGGCGGCCGCCGAGGATCACGCCCGCATTGGCGGCGTTATCGGAGATGGTGTCGAACACCTTGCGCGGGCGCTGGGTTTCCGGGTCGATGTTGTGGCAGCGGGCGTCGATCAGTTCCAGGGCGGGGATGACGTAGTCCGTGGCGTTGTAGACGTCGAAGATCATGCAGTTCGGGCCGCGCAGCGGTTTTGCCAGCACGAAGGCCAGCTCCACTTCAATGCGCGGGACGATAAAGCGATCCACGGGGATGTCGCTGCCGTCGTGGAAGAACATGTTGTCCAGCAGTGCACCGTAGTCCGGCTCGCTGATCTGCGAGCTGGCCTGCATCGCTTTGGAGGTGAGGCCGATCTTGTGGCCTTTCAGCACACGGCCTTCGGCAATTTTCAGGTTCACCCATTCGCGCTGGACGGCGTAGGCGTCTTCAATGGTGATCTCCGGGTACTCCAGCGAGATCGCGCGGATTTGCTCCCGGGATTGTTCCGCCTGATGCAGGCGGTGGGCGATCAGAGTATGGGTGTGTTTGTCGAGCATGGCGATATCCTGTTGTTATTTGTTTTCTCCCTCTCCCTGTGGGAGAGGGCCGGGGTGAGGGCATCAGGCCGCAGAGATTTCCCCTCACCCTAACCCTCTCCCCAAAGGGGAGAGGGGATCGATCAAGCGTGTTACTTAAACAACGCGTGCACGTTGTTCTGCTTGTAGTTGAGCGTCGGATCGAGTTCTTCCATGGCGAACGACAGCGCCAGATAGCGCTCCGCCATCAGCTCCGCGAAGTGCGTTTTGATCAGCTCAAACAGCATCTCCCCCACGGCTTCCCGGCTCTCCAGGCTGCGCCCGGCACCAATCTTCAGCGTCATATGCACAAAGGCGTAATCGTGCCTGCCGTCGGCCATCTGCCAGGTGTCCAGCCAGTGGGCGCGGCTGCGGATACCGCCGATGGGGAAGATGCCCGTGGCGGCCAGCGCCTCGTTCACTTTGGCGAACAGCCCCGGCAGGTCGGCCTGCTCGCGGATGTTGTCGGTACATTCAGCAATAAAATGCGGCATGGTGACTCCTTACGCGGGCAGCGGGAAAACGGCGTTAACCTGACCAGTGCCGGAACTGGCGAACAGCTCGGTGAGGAACTCCACCTTGCCGTCGTATTTGTCCCAGCCGAGCATCCCCAGCAGCATCACCGTGTCGTGCATGTTGCCCTCGCCATAGCAGTAGTCGGCGTATTCCGGCAGCATGCTGCAAAACTCCTTAAACTGGCCTTCGCGCCACAGCTTCACCACCCGCTCGTCCATCTGGCGGTCGAACTCGCGGGTGTAGCTGTTCATCCCCTCCTCCGCGCGCTGATCATCGATAAAGCGGTGCGAGAGCGAGCCGCTGGCGAGCACCGCCACGGTGCCGTCGTATTTTTCGATGGCGCTGACGATGGCCTCGCCCAGCCTGCGGCTGTCGGCGAAGTCGTGAACCGTGCAGAACGCCGAGATGGAGATCACTTTGAAGTGCTTATCCGCGTTCATGTAGCGCATCGGCACCAGCGTGCCGTACTCCAGCTTGAGGCTCGGGATGTTGTGCGCTTTGGCGCGCACGCCACGCTTCACCGCCTCGTCGGCGATCAGCTGACCGAGTTCCGGGTTGCCGTCGTAGTCGTAGGTCATGTCGCGAATAAAATGCGGCAGCTCGTTGCTGGTGTAGACGCCTGAAAAATGGTCCGCGCAGTTGATGTGGTACGCGCTGTTCACCAGCCAGTGGGTGTCGAACACGATGATGGTGTCCACGCCCAGCTCGCGGCAGCGCTTGCTGATCTCTTTATGCCCGTCGATGGCCGACTGGCGGCAGCCGTGGTTTTTGCCCGGCAGTTCGGAGAGATACATCGACGGGACGTGGGTGATTTTTGCCGCTAACGCTAATTTTCCCATGATCAGATCCCCCATTTTGGAATCGGATGGTCGCCCATGGAGATGCAGACGTTCTTCATCTCCGCGAAGACTTCAAAGCTGTACTCGCCACCCTCGCGCCCGGTGCCGGAGGCTTTCACGCCGCCAAAGGGCTGGCGCAGGTCGCGCACGTTCTGGGTGTTAACGAACACCATGCCCGCTTCGATATTGCGCGCCAGACGCAGCACTTTGCTGACGTCCTGGGTCCAGATATATGACGCCAGCCCGTACTCCACGTCGTTCGCCAGCCGCAGGCCCTCCGCTTCGTCTTTGAACGGCAGGAGGCAGGCCACCGGCCCGAAGATCTCCTCCTGCGCCACGCGCATGCGGTTATCAACATCCGCCAGTACGGTCGGGCGCAGGAAGTTGCCGCCCTTCAGGTGCGCAGGCAGATCGGTTGGTTTGTCCGGGCCGCCCGCCAGCAGGGTCGCGCCTTCTTCAATACCGAGACGGATATAGCCGGAGACTTTTTCCCAGTGTTGCTGGCTGATGAGCGCACCAATCTGGGTGTTCGGATCGGTCGGGTCGCCCACGCGCAGGCGGCTGGCGCGCTCGGCGAAGCGCTTGACGAATTCCGGGTAGATGCTCTGCTGGATAAAGATGCGCGAGCCAGCGGTGCAGCGTTCGCCGTTGATGGAGAAGATGGTGAACAGGGCGGCGTCCAGCGCACGCTCGATGTCGGCGTCTTCAAAAATCAATACCGGCGATTTACCGCCCAGCTCCATAGAGTATTTCTTCAGCCCGGCGTTTTTCATGATGTTGCGCCCGGTGGCGGTCCCGCCGGTAAAGGAGACGGCGCGCACGTCGTGATGGCGCACCAGCGCGTCGCCCGCCGTCGCGCCATAGCCCTGCACCACGTTCAGCACGCCCGCCGGAATGCCCGCCTCCAGCGCCAGCTCGCCCAGACGGTCGGCGGTCAGCGGCGAGAGTTCAGACATCTTCAGCACCGCGGTGTTTCCCAGCGCGAGGCACGGCGCAACCTTCCAGGTGGCGGTCATAAACGGCACGTTCCACGGCGACACCAGCGCGCAGACGCCCACTGGCTGCACCAGGGTGTAGTTGAGCATCTTGTCATCGACCGGGTAGGTTTTGCCGTTCATCTGCTGGCACACCTCGGCGAAGAATTCAAAGTTGTGCGAGGCGCGCGGAATGAGCACGTTTTTGGTCTGGTGGATCGGCAGGCCGGTGTCGGCGGTTTCCATCGCGGCAATGTCCGGCACGTTCTGGTCAATCAGATCGCCCAGGCGACGCATCAGGCGCGCGCGCTCCTTCATCGGCAGGTTGGCCCATTTCGGGAACGCCTCTTTGGCGGCGGCAACGGCCTGATGGATTTCGGCTTCCCCGCCGGAGGCCACTTCAGCCAGCACCTCGCCGGAGGCCGGGTTGGTGGTGTGGAAGTACTCACTTCCGGCGACGTTTTTCCCGTTGATCCAGTGGTTAATCTTTTTCATTTTGCGGTCTCCTCACTGACAATTCGGTTTACCAGACGGCCTACGCCTTCCACTTCCACCACCACCTCATCGCCCGGTACCACGTCGGACAGCCCCTTCGGCGTGCCGGTGGCAATCATGTCGCCCGGTTGCAGGGTCATAAACTCGCTCAGATACGCAATCAGGAATGGGATGCTGAAAATGAGATCGGCGGTGGTGCCTTCCTGACGCAGTTCACCGTTGACGAAGGTGCGCAGGGTTAAGTTGTGTGGGTCAGGAATGGCTTCTTTTGGCACCACGTTCGGGCTGATGGGGGTCAGCCCGTCGCGGCTTTTCACCCGCAGATTCGGGCGGTAGTAGTTTTCGAGATAGTCGCGGATGGCGTAGTCGTTGCACACCGTGTAGCCCGCCACATACTCCATCGCCTCGGCTTCGCTCACCTTGCGCGCGGTTTTACCGATGACTACCACCAGCTCGGCCTCGTAGTGCATATAGTCGACATTGTTCGGGCGCACCGAGGTCTGGCCGTCGCCGTTAAAGGTGTTCGGCGCTTTGATAAACACCAGCGGCTCGGTGGGCGGCTTAAAGTCCAGCTCGCTGGCGTGGTCGGCATAATTCAGACCGAGGGCAAACAATGTGGCGTGCGGCGGCGTGCGTTGAGCGATGGCAACGTCGCGTTCATTGACCACCGGGTTTTCCAGCGGCGGGAAACCTTCCGCCAGAATGCGCACGCGATCGCCCGGGCGGATCTCCACGCGGCTTTGCGGGGTGCCGAGCAATATCGCATCACCGGGGTTCAGGGTGGCGAATTCGCTCAGGGCGCTCAGCAGTTCGGCGGCGTTGCGGTGCAGATCGGCCGTGTTCCAGTGGTCCGCTTCGCGACCGTTGATCTCGGTGATGATGGTCAGGTTATCGACGTTATCAACGGCGACAGGTTCGCCAAGCGGGCAAAAACCATCCCGGCATTTGGCCTTGATGGCCGGGCGGTAGAAGCTCTCTTCCGGCAGGCTCACCTCGTTGGCGAGCGCATACCCGGCGATGTACGCCGCCGCCTCTTCAACGCGTACCTTGCTGGCGGTTTTGCCCACCACCAGCGCTACCGTCGCACCGCTTAACACGGTTTCTCCCTGCGGGAAGGGAATCGGTTCGCCTGCGCGGATAACGGTGTTATGCGGCTTGATAAACCACACCGCCGTTTTTGGCGGCGCGTTATAGGGGGCTTTTTCAAACGCTTCAGCCCAGGCTGTGCGCTGGCTTTGATGGTTTAGCGCCACGGCAAAAACAGTACCTTTCATTCCCATACTCCTCAGACCGGCTGTCCGGTTTTGATTTTCATTAATATGTTAATGATCTGGTTTTATGCTTTTGCTGTTCGTTTCGCAATCAGAAGTGAATAATTTGTGATATGAATAACAATAAATTTACATAAATGAGTGGATTTGCATTTAAATCAATGCATTAAAAAAATGGCGTTGTTTCTGTTACACTTTTTGGGTTAAAACAGGTTGTCTATAAAAGCATCTGTTTTTAATTGTTTACTTGTTAATGATGTAAGGGGAAGGTGATGCATGACTCATTAACCATCGCGCTGTTGCAGGCGCGTGAAGCGGCGATGGGCTACTTCCGCCCGATAGTGAAGCGGCATAATCTGACCGAGCAGCAGTGGCGTATTGTCCGCGTGCTGGCCGAGCATCCTTCCATGGATTTTCACGATCTGGCGTTTCGCACCTGCATTTTACGCCCGAGCCTGACCGGCATTCTGACGCGGATGGAGCGCGACGGTCTGGTGCTGCGCTTAAAGCCGGTGAACGACCAGCGCAAGCTGTACGTGTCGCTGACGAAAGAAGGCAACGCACTGTACCAGCGTGCTCAGGCTCAGGTGGAAGAGGCGTACCAGCAGATTGAGGCGGAATATACGCCGGAGAAGATGAAGCAGCTCACGGCGCTGCTGGAAGAGTTTATTGAACTTGGAAACCGACATATTGCCGCGCGGGACGAAGAGTAAAAACCCTAAATTCCAGGATGATTTTCGTAAAGTTTTCCCTTTCCAGGCCGAAAATTCTGTATCTGTCTGAGGAAAGAGAAAACATGTTAAATCGTATCAAGATTGTCACCAGTCTCATGCTGGTTTTAGCGATATTTGGCCTTTTACAACTCACATCCGGTGGTCTTTTCTTCAATGCCCTGAAGCATGACAAAGAGAATTTCACCGTCCTGCAAACCATTCGCCAGCAACAATCCACCCTGAACGGTAGCTGGGTGGCGCTGCTGCAAACCCGTAATACCCTGAACCGCGCGGGTATCCGCTACATGATGGATCAGAACAACATCGGCAGCGGCTCAACCGTCAACGAGCTGATGCAGATTGCCTCTGCGTCTCTGAAACAGGCGGAAAAAAACTGGGCCGATTACGAAGCACTGCCGCGCGACCCGCGTCAGAGCGACGCTGCGGCGCTGGAAATCAAACGTAATTACGATATCTACCACGGTGCGCTGGCTGAGCTGATCCAGCTGCTGGGGGCAGGCAAGATCAACGCGTTCTTCGACCAGCCGACCCAGAGCTATCAGGATGGCTTTGAGAAGCAGTACGTTAACTACCTGCAACAGAACGACGCGCTGTATCAGACCGCGGTTGAAGACAGCAACAGCTCTTACCGCCAGGCGATCTGGGTGCTGATTAGCGTGCTGGTTGCGGTGCTGGTGGTGATTGTTGCCGTCTGGCTGGGCATTCGTCAGGCGCTGATTTCACCGATGAACCGTCTGATTGACAGCATTCGTCATATCGCCAGCGGCGATCTGGTGAAGCGTATCGACGTGGAAGGCTCCAACGAGATGGGCGAACTGGCCGACTCCCTGCGCCACATGCAGGGCGAGCTGGTGCGTACCGTGGGTGACGTGCGTAACGGCGCGAATGCCATCTACAGCGGTGCGAGCGAAATCTCGATGGGCAATAACGATCTCTCATCCCGTACCGAACAGCAGGCTGCCTCTCTGGAAGAGACCGCCGCCAGCATGGAACAGCTGACTGCCACCGTGAAGCAGAACGCCGAGAATGCCCGTCAGGCGAGCAACCTGGCCCTGAGCGCATCCGAAACCGCGCAGAAAGGCGGTAAAGTGGTGGATAACGTGGTGCAGACCATGCGCGACATCGCGGGCAGTTCGCAGAAAATCGCTGATATTATCAGCGTGATCGACGGTATTGCCTTCCAGACCAATATTCTGGCGCTGAACGCGGCGGTAGAAGCGGCGCGTGCGGGCGAGCAGGGCCGCGGCTTTGCGGTGGTTGCAGGTGAAGTCCGTAACCTGGCGCAGCGCAGCGCCCAGGCAGCGCGGGAGATCAAGAGCCTGATTGAAGACTCCGTGGGCCGCGTGGAAGTGGGTTCAACGCTGGTAGAAAGCGCCGGTGAAACCATGGGTGAGATCGTGAATGCGGTGACCCGCGTGACCGACATCATGGGCGAGATTGCGTCTGCGTCTGACGAGCAGAGCCGCGGTATCGACCAGGTGGGGCTGGCGGTAGCGGAGATGGATCGCGTGACCCAGCAGAACGCCTCGCTGGTGGAAGAGTCTGCTGCTGCGGCGGCGGCGCTGGAAGAGCAGGCGAGCCGTCTGACGCAGGCTGTTGCGGTGTTCCGTATTCAGCAGGAGCAGATGAAGGCGCGCGAGTTTGCCTCCGCGAAAAGCGTTGCCGCACCGGTCGTGGCGCGTAAACCAGCGACCGCAGACGCGGGCGATAACTGGGAAACGTTCTGACGCTGTGCTTTTTGCCGGGTGGCGGCTGCGCCTGACCCGGCCTACGGGGGGCGTTTCGCCGGGTGACGGCTGCGCCTGACCCGGCCTACGGGATGGGTTTTTGTAGGCCCGGTAAGCGCAGCGCCACCGGGCGATACTACAGGGGCAGGCGCATGGCGCAGCGGGAACCATACGCTAAACCGTGCGCCGCCTCTTCTTCGCGTTTCTGGCGCAGCTCCGGCGTCAGCGTCGTCATCATTTCAAACCCCAGCCGCGCATAGAACGGCGCATTCCACGGGACATCACGAAACGTCGTTAACGTCAGCGAGTTCAGGCCGAGACTGCGAGCATGCGCCGCGGCACGGGCAATTAACTGGCGTCCGAGACCGTGTCCCTGCCAGTCCTGATGAACAGAGAGTTCCACAATAAACAGCGACGATGGATGGGCTTCGGTGAGAATAAACCCCACCGGCCTGTCGTCTGCCAGCGCCAGCCAGCTTGATCCTCGCGCGGCATAGCCGAGGTGATCCTCAACGGAAATGACCTCGCCGTCGGCAAGCCAGGCCAGCTCAGGAACGTCGCGAAACCGCTGCCCGGCCGCACGTTCGATCGCGGGCAGGGCGGTAACGTCATCGCGGGTTGTGGGGCGAATAGTCATGTTCATGGCGGGAAGTATAGCCTGACCGACCGCTATTACTCCGAGCAGACCAGCACCGGCGAGTAAAAATTGCTGATCACCAGCGCCTTATGCGGCGTACGCTCTATCGTCAGGAGCCTTTTTTTCCCCAGCGTCAGGCCAGCCACGTACTTTTCAAATACCCCCGGCGGCATGGCGTCATGGCTGAAGCGCTCCACTTTTTGAATGATAATTTCATACAGCGCTCCCTCAACGTGCCGCCATTTAAACATCTCCTGACGAGAAACCTCCCAGCTTTTCGGAGCATTCTCAACGTTGCCGTTTAGCGTGATGTAGCCCGTTTTATCGGGGTGAAAATGCATGATGATCTCCCCGTCGAACGTGAACTCGTGGTTATCGCGCCTGTCGGAGAAGGTCAGATTTCCATCGCAGGCCACCGACAGCGGGGGCGTGTAGACATACCACGCCAGCGCGGCGCCCAGAAGCAACAGGTTAAGGACCAGTATTAGCCACACTTTTTTGTGTTTCATATCACCACTCGTAATAGTAAAGCGTACGACAGGCGCTGGCTTTATCGTGCGTGAGCGAGCACTGGGAAAGCACCAGCCGCCCTTCATGGCCGTAGAAAAGCGTTCTCTGAATGTGCATGTAAAAGATCGAATTTTTCAGGCACGGGAGATGACCGTCCTGCTGAAGGTTTTGCGCCAGGGCAATGGCCCTGTCATGGAACACATCCGCCAGCGGCGTAAAGGTGTAGACCGGACACTTGCCGATATGGGTAAGCAGGTGAATGTCACTCTGTGGTGCATCGGGCTTAATGGCCGTTATCCAGACGCACAGCGCAATAATCGCCAGCGTGAACGCGCCGCAGAACAGCCGTTCCGGACGAACGCGCCATGCCGGTTTTGCCGTTTCGGCCGCGGGTGCCCCTTCCTCCAGCGTCGTCACCGTGACGTCCGCGCAGAGCATAAAGCCCGTTTTCGGCACCGTGACGATAAACAGCACGTCGGGAACCAGGCTGGCCAGCATTTTGCGCAGGATGCTGATGTACTGGTTTAACGAGTTGTTGGAGCCCTGAAGCCCGCGCCGATCCCAGACGTCATGAAGGAAAGTTTCCCGTTCGACAACGTTCCCGTGATGCTTCACCAGCAGCTTCAGGATGGTATTGGCCGTACAGGTGAGGATCTGCGCATCCTCTTCCGGCGCATTGACAGGAGTAATAATGCCGTCCTCGTCATTGTAAATGAGGGCGTCAGCAAGCAGGTATTTCATAAGGTGTTGTAATACAGACAGAGATATTCAATTAAAAAACCAGGCATTACGTCTTAGTAAGCAGCGTTATTGGTTATTTTAGCGTCACTGTTACCGATAACATTGATCCAGACGGTTTTTTGGTGAGGTTAATAAGTCAGTGTGACTATCACGTCATCAATAAATTCCCCCGTCCCGCTCAGGGGCTGGGCCGGAACCTCCCCGTATACGGTGAAGTTCTGCGTGCCGCCTGCGGGGTTGGTGACGTTCAGCGTATCGCCGCTGCTTCGATCGCCCCAGCGCTGCGTCGCGCCCGCATCCTGCCAGAGTCCATAGCGCAGGCACTGGCCCTCATCGTTGCAAAGCTGCCGCCAGTCGCCGCTGGCATGATTGCCTTTCCCCATGGCAAGGGTGAATGCGGTACCGGCCGGGCAGCGCGTGGTGAGGGTTGCCGTCGAGCGCGTGGGGCGCAGCGTGGCGGTGCTGGTCAGGGTGCCGAAGTTCAGCGGCGTGACACGCTCTATGTAGCATCCTTCGCTGATTTCGGCCTGCGCATTGCTCCCGCCCTGCACCTGTTCCCCCTCCGCAGAGCCGTCAGCACAGCTTTGCAAGGCATCCTGGCGGGTGGCGCTGTGCCAGGCGATACGCAGGTTCATGTTGTAGTTGTAATAGTGGGTCGCGAGGAGCTGGCTTTGCCCCGCTGGCAGGGTGGCGATAAGCGGAAAACTGCCGCTGACGCTGGCGTTGCTTCCCGCAGTGATGGTCTGCTGGATGAGATCCCCGCGGCTGGCGGGGCCTAACTCCTGCGAGCGCGCGAGGCCGTTAAGCAGTCGAAACAGCAGGGTGTACTGTTTTCCCTCCTGGTCGCCCGTCGAAAGCATCTGAAAGGGCGGGGCGTCGATGCTGCTCAGACAGACGTTGATATATTCTGCCGTGCCGTAGTTGTCGGCCTGACAGCTAAACTTTACCTCGGTGTGGGTTGAGGCTGCGTTACCCGCCACGACGTTGCCGAAGTTAATAACGGCGGGGGAGGTGATCCAGCACGCTGCCGCCATCGCCTTCATGGACAGCACAAGCAGCAACGTTAACAGCGTTTTTAATGACACAGTTGTTCTCCAATATTGATTACGGTTGACGAGGTGCGCGGGGCCGGAAGCGTGACCCGGCACTCGCCTTCACCGGTTTTCACCACCAGCTCGCCCGGCAGGGGCGGATCTTCAAGCCAGATAAACCCGTCGCGACCCACAATGGTGGCGCCGTGTGGCGTTGAAACGACGCTGCCCAGCGGCAGCGGCTGGCGGTGTCTGTCGACCAGCCGGGCCTGAACCGTCATGGCGCGATGGACGTTAAAATCGACTTTCACCGCGTTACCGTTGCCCGGTCTGGCATACATGTCGGTGACGGGGGCGATGACGTCGGGCGGCAGTTCCAGCGGATCGATGGTGACTTTGCTGTTGTGGTAGCGCGGCAGGTCGGTCAGCAGAAGGTATCCTTGCTCATCGGTTTCACCCGCGCGGCGGTTTTCCAGCATCACCGGTACATGCCCGATACCACGCGTGGAGACCAGCGGCAGACCCTGCTGGCTGTAGCGTAAAGCGTGCAGGCTGTTGTCCAGCAGCGTCAGGCTGCCTTCGGCCGAGGCGTACTGGTTACCCGCGTTAGCGCTCTGCTCCAGCCCGACGTGCCACTCTCCGGCGCGGCCAAGGTAGCCTGCGTCTGCATACCTTTCCCGGTTTTGGCCAAAGCCCTGCCCCAGCTGCCAGGACCAGCCGCCCGCCTGATTGTCTGGCTGGTGGCGATAGTCCATACGCGGCCGGTCCCGGCTGGCCTGAACCGAGAGGGTGTTCTGGCGGCCCAGCGGGACGGAGAGCATAAGCTGGACATTGCTCGACGCGTCCGTAAACGAGCGGGTATAGCTCAGCGTGGTGGAGAGATGTGCTGGCAGCGAGACGGACCATGAGGCATTAAGATAGCGCTGTCGGTTGCCCTGTATATTTTGCTGCACCCAGCCCGCCCCCAGCGTGCCGAAATGGGGAAATGCGTGGCTAACCCATACGCTATCGCTGCGTCTGACGGGCGCGGCCCCGCTCATGCGGGCGTTATCCGCGAATGCGGCGTCGGTGCGAACGGTGCTGGCGGAAAGCCCCGTCCCGCTGCCATTCCACTGCCAGCCGAGGCCCCACTGCATCCCCTTCCCGTAGGCGCTGTCGCTTAGGGCGATGTGCGGGCTAAGAATGCCCGCAGTGGGGGAGATCAGCCAGTCTGCGCCTGTACCCACGTTGCGCAGCTTTCGCTGCTGTTCCGTATGCAGCGCCAGCGTCAGCTGGTTATTCACGCCATAGCGCCAGCCGGCATCGAGCATCGGCGAGGCGGCATAGTCATCGGATCGCAAGGTATAGTTTTGCCGCATCCAGCCAATGTCCAGCGAACCGCTGCTAAGCCCCTCCGCCAGCATTCCCGGCGCGCCGTACAAATCGAGCTGAACGGTACGCCGCTGGCCGTTGATGTCGGTAATCACCACCTGCGCCTGCCCGCTGCCGGTAAAGGAAGGCAGGGTATCGAGCAGAAAATCACCCGGCGTTACCTGCTGGCTGCTCTGCTTAAGGCCGTCGATGTAAAGATCGACCGTTGAAGGCAGGATGGCCGTGTCGCTGTAACGGCTGCGCGGTTCGGTGTTGAGTTGCGGATTAAGCTCAAAATTGCGCGCCCAGTGCAGCCCGCCGAAGCGGACCTGGCGGCTCCAGCGCGTGCCGGTGGTGATGCTGTCCCCCAGCGCCAGGCTGGTCAGCGAGTCTGCGTTATCCCGCTGCCAGCGGGTTTCAAGACGCGTGTGGGTGGGGCGACCCGCGCTGTTTTCCTCCCCCGCATGGCTGGAAAAGCTGCTGCTGAACAGGCCGGGCAGCGGCCCGGAGGCGGACAGCGTGGTTTGCGCATTAAGCTGGCGTTTTCCCTCGGACTCGCTGGCATAGAGCGCGTACCCGAGGGTAAAGGCGCTGATGGGCTGCGCTTCAGGATAGCGGTACTGCGAGGGAGGCCTCCCGAACGTTACGTGCTGCTGACCCTCAAGCGCCTTCGCCTCGGCGTTGATAGTCACCTGCTGCGAAAGCACGTCGAGGCTGACCTTCAGGCCCGGCAGGGACGTCAGTTCAACCCACTCGCTGCGGCCTTCCGGGGCGCGAAGCCCCAGTTTTGCGATATCGCTGCGGCCAATCCACAGGGCATCACCCGCAACGCGGCAGGCCCACAGCTCACCGCGCGGGGCGTGGTTAACGGTAATGGCCAGCCACTGAACGGCGTCGACGGGAGATTCAGCCCGGGCTGCTGACAGAATGAGCGGTAGCCAAAGCAGGAGCGCGAGCAGCGAGCGGACGCAGGGGGATCTGGCTGGCATGGCGATCGTCATTGATGTAGGCGCGTAACGCGCTGAGCGAGTGGCGGGGAGTCTGCTTGAGCGGTACAAGCGCGGTCTGGCCCGGCAGAACATAGCCCGCCAGCCCTTTGACCGATCCGGCAACCTGCCCGCTGGCCGTCAGGACCTGAAGGTGGCTGAGGCGAATATGGCGGTTTCCGGCGTTATAGCAGCGAAGCGTTGCCGGGATTTCGGCCTGTTCGCAGCTCAGGTCATCCTGGCTGAGGGGCGTTGTCTGGCTTCCGGCTATGAAGACCGGAATCGAGTAACGCAGCAGGAAGTGAACGGCGCTGGGGTTGGCGGCACGGGACGCGGCGTCTGGCAGCTCATCGATGACCAGCCGGTAGCTTTGCTCCTGTTTATGCGCACCCGGCTGCATCACGATAATACGCACCAGCTGCTGCTGGCCCGGCGCCAGCGAGGTCATCGCCGGGCTGCTGACGACCTTTTCGGTTGCTTCCAGAACATCCTTGCCGTTTTTCTGGGACCATTCGTACACCCGTATCTGAGCGTGGATGGCCGTTTTCCCACTGTTCGTGAGGTAAACGGCCGTGGCTCGTTGGCCGCTCTGCATGTCGAGCGTCACGGGCGCGACCTGAAGCGTGGCGGCCAGCGCGTACCGTGACAGCAGCGCCAGCATCATGAACCAGATAATGAAGCAGGGAAGAAAGCGACGCACGATCAGTACTCCAGGTTTAAGGTTACATCGTCGCTATAGGTACCCGCCTGGGCGGTCGTCAGGGCGCCTGCGTCAATCACGCCATACAGCGTCTCTTCCTGTTTCATCCCGTTGCCGGTATCGGTGAGCCCTTCGGTGCCGGTGATTTGCGTCTGTTTGCCTTCGTCAGCAAACAGCTTCCACGCAATCTTTTGTGCGCCCGTTTCGCCGTTTTCCGGCTTCAGCCAGAAGGTGCCGTTCTCACTGCTGTCACTGCTGGTGGCGGAAAGGGTGAACGGCGTACCGTTGGTGCAGACAATATCGACCTGCGTTCTGGCCTGAATTTCACCCGCTTCGTCCGTACCGTGGCGCGAGAAGTTAAGATCGTTGGCGTTGAGGGTGCAGGACTTAACCACTTCCAGTGAGACGTGCATCGTCGCGCTCGCGGTGCTGTTGTCTGCGGCGATAGCAGCGGCAGGAAGCAGGAGAACGGAACAACATATAGCTGTGGGAATAATTCTCATGATTGTATTTCCTAACGTGATTAACGGTGCATTGACAAAGAAAAGGACTGAGCGTCCAGCAGGCAGAGCTTCCGATGAAACTCCGCCAGGGGATGGCTGCAAAACAGGACGATGACCTGATAGCCAGCGTTAACGATACCAGGCGTCACGGTCTTCCCCACAGGTAACCCTGACCGTAATCGGCCGCGCTGGAGCGGGCCAGGGCGAAATCACCCGCGGTTTCGATGCCCTCTATCAGCACCTTGCTGGCGAGACGTTTGCACTGGCGGGTGAGTTGTAAAAACTTTTCCCGCTCGGTGCGTCCGCCCCAGAAGGTATGCTTGTCAATTTTTACACCGCAGAAGCGGATCTGGCTGGCAAGCAGGTCGGGAAGAATGTCTTCGCAGACATCGTCGGCCCACACTTCTATTCCCCACCGATGCAGCGTGGCGATGCACGTCCGCAGGGTCCGGCTTTGCGTATCGTCAAGATGTACCAGCCTGTAAAGATCGGTGACTTCGACAGCAAGCCTCTCCGGGCTGGGCGTTTCTTCTTTCAGCCTGTCGAGGAAGTCCGTTTCCAGCAGCAAATCTGTCGTCGCGTTGAGATAATATTTGTCGCCCGCTTCGCAGAACATGGCATGTCGAAGCTGCGCAAAGAAATGCGCTTTACGCTGCGTCGCGGGCATCGAGCAAAAATAGTCTTCGAGATCGACGTGAGGCAGTGCCGTGGACAATACCTCCCAGGCAATCACGTGTTCGCTGCGCAGTGCCCGGATGGATTCGAACTTATAGCCGGTTAGCATGATAAAAGTGCGTAACGCTCCGTGGTAAATTCAGAAGCTGCACATTTTATGGATTGTGATTTTGGCGGGATATTTATAAATAAAAAACGCGTATATATAGTGTTTTTATCTAATTTATAAACGTTATAAAGGATTATTTAATTTCATAAGCGCCCAGCAGGAAGCCGGGCGCTGCGCGCATTACCCGTTGTTTTTGACGATTTTGATTTCCACCATGCCGATCCCCAGCTTGCGTGGAGAGTGACCGAGAATATTCCCTTCGTTAGTGGACTGTGGATCGGGCGGCACAATGACCAGCGTATTGCTGCGCGAAGGATTATCGAAATGCAGCGTGCTGGTGGTGACGTCATTGCTCAGCGTTAGCGTCTGTTCTTTATCACCGACGCGCACCGGAATAGGGCGGTTTGCGTTGGGACCAAATGCTCTGGCGGTGATCACCAGATCGAATTTCTCCGGTAACGGCTGGGTATACTCAATTTTCACCTCATCACCTAACTGTGCGTTAGACCAGCGCCCCCAGGATTCAGGCCGTGAAATACCGCTGAACTGCTTCACCTCTTCCGGCGCACCGGCAACGTTAAAGATAAAGCTGTCTGCTTTGTAGCGAATGTCGTTATCGACGATTTTCAGCAGGTCAACGTTGCGCTGATAGCGTGCGGTATCAATCACCGTGTCTTTAAAGGCGGTTTTCCCCTGCCACTGCGGTTTGTCAACGTGTTGCACGGTCTGCTCACCGCCGAGTTGTCCCTGAGAGACGCACCAGTCGGTGGACAGCGACAGCGATTGCGACCAGAGCTGGCCCATTTTGTAGCACCTGTCGACCCAGACGAAATTATCGCGCGGGGCAAATTCTGCCAGCTGGAAGCGCAGTGGTGCGGAGTATTCGCTTTCCGGCAGCGGCTCGACGCGGTTATCCGACACGCGCAGCAGCAGTGGCAGGCGGAAATGGCTGCCGGAGAACGCGATCATTTTTTTATCCTGATCGATGGTGAAATCTTTAATCGCTTTCGGGAAGTTCCACAGACGAATGATATCCGGCTTCCAGGCGAGGATTTTTTCCTTCATGTTGAGGAAGATTTCCGACAGGGACTGGCCCGACAGCGTGCTGCGGCCCAGGCCAATAAAGTTATCGCCCCCCAGAATATCCAGCACGGTCGCGCCGTTATCCATCGAGTTACGCTTAGCGGCAATGACCTCCTGCTGCGGTTTATCGCCGCGCAGCACAAAGAACAGGTTGCTGCGATCCTGCTTATTCAGCTCATCCCAGGCGCTGTTTTTCATCGCCAGATGGTCAGACGACACGACGATGACCGTATTTTTAAAATAAGGCGAGGCTTTGATTTTCTCTATTAACGCCGCGATATGCTCCTGGCTACAGGTCACGGCGCTAAAGGACTTGTTGTTTTGACCGTCAATGTCGTAGCGCTGACGTTTACAGGTGCGCGATACGAAACCATCCGGGTGGTGCGTGTCGACGGTCAACGCAAACAGCGAGAAGCGTTTACCGGCGCGAGAAAGTTCCTCGAATTTCTTCCAGGTTTCATCCAGAACGGTATCGTCGTAAAAGCCCCAGTCATTGCGGTAAGCCGGATCGGCGACGGTGGTTTTTAGCTCTTCGGAACCATACAAGTGATCGAAACCGTGGGATTTCAGGAACACATCTTTCCCGGCAAAGCGCAGATTAGCGCCCTGCATAAAGTAGTTTTCATAGCCCGAGTTTTTCAGGATATCGCCAAGGCAAATGTTTTGCGGGAAGAAGCTCGACATCGAGGCGGAGGCGTTACCTTCAAACGGAGCGAACAGCGGAATGCCGCACTGGGAGGCCACCATCCCGGCGATGGTGTAATCCGTGCCGGGTAACTGCATGGTGTGGCTGAAGTCGAGGCCCTGATTTTTCAGCGCGCCAAGCTCTGGCGTCAGGTTCGGGAACGCCTCGTTGTCAAAATAGGTGCGTTCCAGACTCTCACCGTAGATGTAGACCAGGTTAAGTTTGGGGTTATCGATTTTTTTCGCTGGCTCTTTGTAGTAGGTCACGAAGTCCGGATCGCCATCGCGCGACTGGGATTTTACCAGCTCGGTAATTTGATGAAATGCCGGGCTGGCATCCACCGAGGCCAGCGCCAGGCACAGCGCCAGCAGGCTGTAGCCATGATGATGCGGACGGTGACGGCGACGGCGCAGGACCCAGGCCAGCGCGGCGAAAATGCCCACCAGCGCGACCACCAGCCCCAGACCCGGAAGGATGTACTTACCCACACCAGCGCCGGTCAGGCTGTTGGTCAACGTGTAAAGCACCGCGTCGTTAATACCGTCGCCGGTAAAGTAATCGCTGGCATATAACGTAATGTTTAGAACAATAAAAATGCCGAGTACCACCAGGGTGGCCACAAACCACCAGGTGTGACGACCGGCTTTCCAGGCATAAACGCCGATGGAAGCCAGGAAAAGGACAAGGGACATTAACTCTGACAACAGCCGATCCTCATCATGCCGGACGCTTAGCCGGCTAATTGCTTATTTTTTGGGTAATACAATGTAATTGCGATGTCGCTTAGCTGCAATTTTAGTGTCACGAAAGTGTGCTGTTGTTAGGATTTGGTTTATAAAATCGGATTTTTGAATACAGTCGCATCGTGGCATACGGACGCTGAAGTGGTGGCAAGGGGTAAAAAAACGCACTTCACGCCGCGGGGTAAGACTAACGCGATAAACGCGGCGTGTTGTGGCAGAAAATGGGGGACGATCAGGAGAGGAAATTAACGCCTTGTTTCAGCACCAGATCGCAGGCTTTCGTTTTCACCTGTTTCGCCAGAGATGAGTTTCCAAGGGTGCTGAGATTAAGTTGCTGGCCATTTTGCGCGTTCAGCAGGCCCTGAATACCGTCCATATAGTTGGTATCCGCCTTCTGCTCCTGGGTGTCCAGACCCAGTTTACCCAGCACCTGGTTCTTGATGTTTTCGGTATCGGTGACGGAAGCCAGCTTCTGCTTCGCACAGTATTCCAGAATACCCGCCGCGTTGTTCATCGTTCCGGCGCTCAGGCTTTGGGAGCTGTTACTCAGCAGGCCGGTGAGGGACGAGGCGGACAGCCCGCCCTGAGAAGTACCGCTCTCTTTGGTCAACTCACTTGCTGCGCTGGAGAGCGACTCCTGCCATGATGCGGCCTGCGCTGCGCCAGTCACCAGCAGAGCGCCAGTAAGGATGCTGATAAAAAACTGTTTTTTCATAATGAATTACTCAACAAGGTCCGTTTTGGGCCAGAAGTGGGTCCAGTATATACCTCTGCTCTTCTGGCGCTCCCTGGAAATATCTTAATACTCTTTGCCGGTGACGCGACTGCGATAGCTGTCCCAGTCGAAGATGACATACAGGCTATTACCCAGCTTCATGCGATCCATCACCCGCTCGCCAAGCAACCGGGTCATCTCGTCAATATTGTGGTTCGTCAGCATACCGGTGGGACGTTTTGATGACGAACGGCGATCGACAATCTGGTTGATGATCACTTTCTCGTAGCGGGATTCCGTCTGGACGCCGATCTCGTCGATGACCAGCAAATCCACGTTACTTAAATCATTCAGCAGCTGTTCTTCACTGGTTTCGCGGTTGCTGAAGGTGTCCTTCATGGCGGACATAATATCGGCCACGGTGATAATCAGCACTGATTTCCCGCGCAGCAGCAGCTCGTTGCAGATAGCGGCCGCCAGGTGATTTTTCCCGGTGCCGGGTTTACCGCTAAAGATGAAGCTGGCGATGTTGCCGTCAAATTCATCCACATACTGGCGCGCCTGGTTAAGGGCGTTCATCTGCCCCTGTGACTCAACCTTGTAGTTCTCAAAGGAGCAGTTCTGGTGCAGAGGGCGAATGCCCGAGCGGTTAAAGGTGCGCTGCATTTTCATCGCACGGTTCTCGCGGGCGAGGGCCGCCGCGCGGATTTCACCCTGCTCTTTTTGCCACGCCAGCAGCTCTTCACCGGTGGTGAAGGCGGGCTTCACGTTGGCGGGCATCATTTTCTGCAAACGTTTCATCAGGTCGCCGACGTTTTTCATTTTGCACCTCGGAATCCATCAGGAATTTTTTTGTCCGGTTCTGAAAAGGCATTGATATCACGTTTTGGCTGGCCGTTGTTGCTGGCGCGGTTGATTTGCAGACTGCGCGCAAGCTTTTGCTGCCACTGAACATGGTGGAATACTTTCCCTTCAGCCTGCCAGTAAGCGGTAAAGGCCGCCAGCTCTTCCGGTGTCGCGGGCTGCGAGAGGGCTATTCCCCATAATGCCGCCTGCCGCTGAAAATCGGCGTCCGGCTGCCAGCCAGCGTACATGGGAAATTTCCCCATTGGGATGGCTACCGGGGCACTGGTGGGTTCGTCAAAAAACTGATTATCCAGCATGACATCGCTCGCCGGGCGCGACAGCTTCGCTTCAATCTCCAGAAGCTGCGCCAGACGTTCCGGCGTGACCGCGTAAAACGCCGGGGCGTTGTCGGCAAATACCGCGAGCGTGCCGCCTTCGGCGTGCGTCAACACACCGCGAGGATCGCGCATAAAGGCATCAATGCCAGCAATGCTGGTGGTCAGGATTCTGGAGGACATAACACTTTCTCTACTGATTACTACGGGCGTGATTGAGGGTTATGGTAGCACAGAGAGAGGGAAGGAAAGCAGAGGATTTCCCCGGCGGCGTTACGCTTACCGGGGCTATCATCACAGGCGTTGTTACGCGATGATTTTCAGCGTCACGTCAATATTGCCGCGCGTTGCGTTAGAGTACGGACAGACGATATGCGCCGCATCCACCAGTTTTTTGGCTTCCGCTGCGTCCATTCCTTCAACGTGGATATTCAGCTTCGCTTCGATACCAAAACCGGTTGGCAGCGGGCCAATTCCTACTTCGCCTTCAATAAAGGCGTCTTTTGGCAGAGCGAATTTGTCACGTGCCGCCACGAACTTCATTGCGCCCAGGAAGCAAGCGGAGTAGCCCGCAGCGAACAGCTGTTCAGGGTTGGTGACTTCTCCCCCCATGCCGCCCATCTCTTTTGGCACACCCAGTTTGACATCCAGAACGCCATCGGAAGAGGTGGCGCGGCCATCACGGCCTCCGGTTGCTTTGGCTTTGGCAGTGTAGACAACTTTTTCTAAAGACATGGCAGGTTCCTCATCTTACGTTTATATGCGCTATTAAATAGCGCGCGATGTATTAAGTTAAAAGCGGACGCGTAAAGTATAGCGCTTAAGCGCGATGCAGCTGTTGGCGCAAAAGTTCAAGCTGTTGCTTGAGCGCCAGCAGGGTGTCGGTATCACACTTCGCTGCACAGCCCACGGCGTGTGGGATCGCCACGGCCTGCTGTTGCAGCTCGCGACCCGCATCGCTCAGGGTGACGGCGACCTGACGCTCATCCTGACGGGAACGCTGGCGGAAGATCAACCCCGCACTTTCCAGGCGTTTCAGCAGGGGAGTCAGCGTGGCGGAATCCAGGAACAGCCGCTCGCCAATATCTGACACCGTAATATCGTCCTGCTCCCACAGCACCAGCATCACCAGGTATTGCGGGTAGGTCAGGTTAAGCGGCGCCAGCAGTTGCCGGTACAGCTTGTTAAGCGCCAGGTTTGCCGAATAGAGGGCAAAACAGAGCTGGTTATCCAGCAGAAGCGCGTGGGTGGTGTCGTTCGTTTTTGCGTCCATGAAATGAATATAGATAGCGCACGATACAATTGCAAGCGATTTTATTACACGCGTGGACGTTTGCGGTAAAGCCATAAGCCGGGGATCGACAGGCCGATGGAGAGCGCGCCCACAATCGACGAGGCTTTGAGGAAGTTGCTCAGGAGCAGGATCATCTGAGGCTCGCTGTAGCCAAAGTGGCTGATTTTTACGGCGGAGATCATTGCCGTATAGGCTGAAATGCCCGGGAACATCGGGATCACCGCCGCCACGGTGAACACTTTCGGGTGCGCCAGATACCAGCGGGACCACTGAATACCGATGCTGCCAACCAGCATGGAGGCGATAAATGTCGACCACTCGATATTAAAGCCCGACGTCATCATGACCATACGTGAGCCGTGACCAATGGCACCCAGCAGCGCACACCAGGGTAACGCACGCTGCGGGACGTTAAACACCATCGCAAATCCAACGGCGGGAAGGGCTGCCAGAAGCATGTCCTGCGCCAGTGCGAGCAGAAAATCCATCACGCCCATCCGCGTAACCCCCAGAGCGTCATGGCCATTACCACCCCGATACAGGTCGCCAGTGTCAGCAGGCTGGCTATCGCCCAGCGCGCCAGACCGGTGTTGATGTGGCCTTTAAACATATCAGCGACGGCATTGATTAAGGGAAAACCCGGCACCAGAAGCAATACGCTGGCGGCCATCGCCACAGTCGGCGTGCTGGCGAAAAAGGGCTGGCGCAAAAGCAGGCCGGATACGGTTGTCGCCACAAAAGCCGTGATGCAGAAGTTAATTTGCGGATGTAACTGCCTGTGCGTCAACAGCTGGCGGACATACATCGCGATGCTGCTGGCAAAGAAAGTCACGACAGCGCCGTCCCAGCCGCCCGCGTTGAGCTTGCAGAAGCAGGCGCAGGACAGTCCCACCATCAGCACAACCAGCCAGCGTGGATACCGGAGAGGTTTGATTTGGTTGAAGCGTTTCTCTATCTCCCGGAGATCGAGCAGCTTGTGTTCGGCAAGGATCACGATGTGCTGCACTTCCGTCACGACGTGCATGTTAATGCCGCGGTCATGATTTTTACGGGTGGAGGTCAGGCACTGTCCGTCTTTAATGGTGGTCAGCACAATGGCATTTGACGAGATGGAGCTCTCAACGCTGTCCATCCCCAGCGCCAGCCCCAGGCGTGTGGAAAGTTCTTCCACGAGGGCGCTTTCTGCCCCGTGCTGTAAGAGAAAAAGCCCGCACTGAATACATAGCCGCGTGGTAGCACGTTGCGTAGACCGATCTGCCTGCATGAAACGCCCTGAAGAGAAGAGAGATTGCTTACTTTTAACACAAAGTGCGGGGGCCTTTGCGCTGGGCCAGATCAACATTTGTGCGATCAGTTGCGTTTCCAGCACGGCGAAAGCGTCATTTTTATTTATTTAATGAATGTGTGATGGGAATTTATAGAAACAATGTATTAAGTATTTCTAATTTCATATTTTCGATCTTTTCACGCAATGTGAATTAAATTCTTGTAGTCTTTGTGCGATATTAAGACTGTATTGGGCGTTTCATAACCCACGTGACATTTCTACTGGTTTACGAATATTAAGGCGTTTTGTACTAAGGAATACAAACGTGTTTAATCTCGTAGGGTTAGTTCGTTCTTAAATAATGAATTCATGACATGGAGGGTCTATGTTGCCATTGAATGGTAAACACGGAGTTGTGATTAGTAGAGTACCGGTTATGCAAAATGGGTTAGGTAGCGTCATGTCGCGTCACTTTCCCGATTTTGAGATAACGTATTGCCGTTCGATGCAGGAGTTGACGCTACTACAGTTGCGTCGCGCTGGGGTCGTTATTGCCGATATTTCGGGTGAGTATCGCAATCCTCGCGGCACGCTTGAGCAATATTATGGATTAATGAATCAGTATCGGGATATTCACTGGATATTCCTTGTCTCGCGTCCCCTTTATCCGCTTGCAGTAGAGCTTCTTATGCGTCCGGAAAGCACGCTGCTTTCGGATATGGAACCCATTGAAGGCGTTATTAACGCTATTCGCGCGGGCAGTGAGCGTGCCGAGCGAATAAGCCAGACGTTATTAATACCGGAAACGCCCGATATTGAAGAGGAGAGTGAGCAAATGATTGCGCTCACCCACTCTGAGCGCAAGGTGTTGCGTTTGCTTGGTAAAGGTTGGGGGATCAACCAAATTGCCACGTTACTGAATAAGAGTAATAAAACGATCAGTGCACAGAAAAACAGTGCAATGCGCCGCTTATCACTTCGCAGTAATGCCGATATGTACGCGTGGATAAGCAGTACCCAGGGAATGCGAGAACTCAGTTTAATGTCGGCTTATGGAGAGTTTGAGGAATGGAAAAGACCACTGCAACAAGACATATCGCCGTCATCGAAAGCTGCTCAATGAGCGCTGTAGGGCTGAAGCATCTTTTTGCGATGCCCGCCCTGAGCCATTACCAGGTGCACCTGTTTAGCAGATTCGATAGTTTTAAAGTGGCGCTCTCGGATATCTCATTCTATGCGGTTATCTATTCATTGTCTGATGAGCGTGAGGAGCGGAGAAACTGTCTGGCCTGTTTACGGGATCTCACCTTCACCCACAGCGACGTCCAGCGTATCGTGCTGGCCTCTGATGAGATGGAGGCGAGGCTGGTCAGCCATCTTTCGCCTTCTCGCTTGCATGGGATAATCAGTAAATCGGTTCCGCTAAAGCAGTTAATGGAGGGGCTGGAGACATTACTCAGCGAAACGCATCAGGTGAATGACAACATGTACAATCATTGGTGTGTGAGCCAGAATCGCATGCTAAGCCCGACCGAAAGGGCGATTCTGCGTTATATGTCATCGGGTTTTTCAATCCCTGAAATTGCGGCACAGCTTGAACGCAATATTAAAACCATCCGGGCGCATAAATTTAATGCCATGGTAAAGCTGGGTGTCAATTCTGACGTGGGATTACTGGATGCGGCGGATATTCTGGCGCATCTCCCTGCCCGTGAAGTCCGTCGTTCCGCTCTCACCGTTCCTTCATTTTCTTAGCATAAAGTGATGCGCCAGAGTTCTTCTGGCGCAACGTTCAAATGCAGACATCCACCCATTTTGCTGCGGTCAGTTCCGCCATTCTGTCGGGCGATATACGCACCGCACTGTGGATGGCGCCCGCTGCGGGTAACACTTCCGCGTACTGTTTTAATGTGATGTCACAGTAAACAGAGAGCGGATTTTCCAGTCCGAACGGGCAGACGCCGCCAACAGGATGACCCGTCAGAGTGACTACCTCATCGCTGCTGAGCATGCGGGCTTTTGCGCCGAATGTCTCTTTGAGCTTTTTGTTATCCAGACGCGCATCGCCTTTTGCGACCACCAGAATCACGTCATTTTTGATTTTCAGTGACAGCGTTTTGGCAATCTGGCCGGGTTCAACGTTGTGCGCGGCAGCAGCAAGGGCAACAGTCGCTGTGCTTTGGTTAAGCTCAATGATCTCTATATCCGGAGCGTGTTCGGCGAAAAACTGCTGTACAGACTGCAAACTCATTGATTCCTCCTGACAAATATCCTGCGTAATCTGTCATAAGAATTTAGTCGCTGTAAATATCCCTCACGTAACAAATATCCGCCGGGGGTGATTTCTGGATCGCCTTCACATTCACAGAAACCGGTTACAGTAACCGGTTGCAGAGCGTGATGCAGAGATTAATACTAAGTGTGTAACTTCCCCTGTATCTAATAATAAGAGCTAATTATGAAACCATTCCGTTTGAGCAGTACCGCTGGTACACGATCCGGCAAGGTTGTGACGCTGATGTATGGAACAACGTGTGACGTGAGAGCGTCCGAAACGAACGTCTGACAGGAGAGCTGCTATGTCTGCCAACCATGCTGCATTTAATCTGATTTTCCGCTTCGTTGAAAATTATGTCAGCCCTATTGCCGGGCGCATCTCTTCCCAGCGCCATGTCATGGCTATTCGTGACGGGTTTATCTCAGCGATGCCGTTTATGATTGTGGGTTCGTTTTTATTAGTGTTCGCTTACCCGCCTTTTTCGCCTGATACTACCTGGGGTTTTGCTCGCGCCTGGCTGGATATGGCGAAGCAGTTTGAAGGTCAAATTCTGACGCCGTTTGATATGACGATGGGGGTGATGTCCCTTTATATCTGTGCGGCTATTGCCTACAACCTGGGCAAACATTACGTTAAAACCCATCAGCTGGATCCGTTCATGTGCGCCATGCTGTCGCTGATGGCGTTCCTGCTGGTAGCCGCCCCTAAAACCAAAGGCGCTTTACCGGTCGATAGCCTTGGAGGGACCGGTATTTTCACCGCGATTCTGGTGGCGATCTATTGCGTTGAGATGATGCGTTTCCTGAAAGCGCACAATATCGGGATCCGCCTGCCAGACCAGGTTCCACCGATGATCAAAAACTCGTTTGACCTGCTGATTCCGGTGCTGGTGGTGGTGCTGACGCTCTATCCGCTGAGCCTGCTGATCCAGTCGCAGTTCGGTATGCTGATCCCACAGGCCATCATGTCGATATTCAAGCCACTGGTCTCTGCGGCTGACTCGTTGCCTGCGATCCTGCTGGCGGTGCTGATTGGTCACCTGCTGTGGTTTGCCGGGATCCACGGCGCAGCGATTGTCTCCGGGATGCTGCAAATGTTCTGGCTGACTAACCTCGGGGCGAACCAGACCGCGCTGGCGGCGAGCCTGCCTTTGCCACACATCTTTATGGAAGCCTTCTGGACGTTCTTTATTGTTATCGGCGGATCGGGGGCGACGATGGGGCTGGTGTTCTGCTATCTGCGTAGCCGCTCCGCACACCTGCGCTCCATTGGACGTCTGAGCGTGGTGCCAAGCATTTTCAATATCAATGAACCGGTGATTTTCGGTACGCCGATTGTGATGAATCCGGTGTTCTTTATTCCTTTCCTGCTGGCGCCGATGGTCAATGCCGTGCTGGCATGGGCAGCGATGAAATTTGATCTGATTGGCCGCGTGATTTCCGTTGTGCCGTGGACGGCACCGGCTCCGGTTGGTGCCGCCTGGGCGCTGGGCTGGGATTTCCGGGCAGCCATCCTGGTGCTGGTTTTAGCCTGCGTCTCCGCCATTATCTATTTCCCGTTCTTCAAGGTGTATGAGAAACAGTTGCTTCAGCAGGAAGCGGAAGAAGCACAGCGTAATGGGGAAGAGGAAAATCAGCAGGTCGCTTAGGTAAAAGCAAAACGGCAACGCAGGTTGCCGTTTTAGTGTTTGTTCCCTCGCCCTGCGGGCTGAGGGCAACAGGCCGGGCCAGACTACTTAAGCGTGCAATCGCCGCACTGCTGAACATCCGGCAGACGGTAGCGCTGACAGCAGGTACGACGTACCAGCAGTCCCTCACGCGGCACCACGGTGCGGTAAAGAGGGTTATCCCGTCCATCCGACAGCTGTCTGGCAAAGAAACAGCTCTGACGCAGCGCATCGACTTTCTCGTCGCCGAGCAGCGGCTTCATCTCCGTTAAATACCAGTGGATAAGATATCCGGTATTACTCCAGATCAGTTTGCCGTTGATCTCACCTGTCGCTTCCAGCGCATCAATGACTGGAACCAGCGCGCTTGTGATCAGCCGTTCCATACGCGCCTGGGATGACAAATGCTTCGCGCTCGGATCTTCATGTACATCAATCCAGAAACAGGCGGCGCGCCCGGTCTCATGAAATTCGACGTGGAAATGTTCCGACGAGAGATCGAGCATGGTCTCCTGGGTCAACAATGCCAGCATCACTGGCGGTACCATCAGACCGATATACCACTGTGCCCAGAGGGAAAGTAGCGGTTTGTTTTCCCGCGTCAGCGTCGGTTGGTTACGATAAATGTGGTCGGAATAGGTTGCCAGCAGTGACCGCAGCTCGGCAGGTCGTTGCCACTGACTCAGCGTCAGCGCATGATGCGGGGGCGCTTCATCCAGTTTGATGAAATCCAGCAGATGGGCGCGTGTTACGGCGATTTTTTCCCGAATGGCATCCGCAAGCGTCGTTTCCCCGGCGGAGAGTGGAGCTCGCCAGAGTAGAGGCTCAACGATGTGTGCAGTACGAGTCGCCATAGTGTGGATTACAAATCTAAATGATAATGATTGCCAATCCTAACTATAGATAAAACCGAGCGCAAGCGTTTTATACTGGCGCTGTGAAGGCGGTTTCAGGCGGTATGAAGCTCGTCGCTCAGCAGAATGCTGTTGCGTCCCATATGCTTGGCTTCATAGAGAGCTTTATCGGCTTTCGCCAGCGCGCCCTCAACGTCTTCTCCTTCGAACATGGCGATGCCAATGCTGATAGTCACGTTAGTGGCGACGCTTTCGTTAAACATATGGGGGATTTTAAGATCGTAAACCTTCTGACGTATGCGCTCTGCCGTCTGGCGTGCTTGCTCCAGGGGGATGTTACTCAACAGCACCATAAATTCTTCCCCGCCAAACCGGGCGACAACATCGCGTGAGCGTACGGCGTCGCGGATCGCAGCCGAGACTCTGATTAAGGCCTGATCGCCCATCATATGGCCGTAATGGTCGTTGTAGGCTTTGAAATGGTCGATATCCATCAGCAGCACGAAGTGCTCGCCACCGTCAGGTCTGGGGAGATTCTCCAGACGGCTTTGCAGCCCGCGACGGTTATATAAGCCGGTGAGCGGATCCATCATGCTGAGATCGGTCAGGGTTTCCCGCTCTTCCAGCAGTTCGGAAAGCAACTCCTGGGCGAAACGGTCATTGCGCCGTTGAAGTACATGGTGAATACCAATGGCGACCACCGGCAGCGCGAAAAAATAGACCATTCTCAGCCAGTTTTCGGACGGGCTAAGCCACAGGCAGGAGATAAAAGCGGGAAAGGAATGTAGCGTAAAGGCTTTAATATTACTGGCAAACGCCAGAGACCCTATAAAAAGCACCGTTAATAGCGCCATCATTAAATAGGTCGCATGATCGTGCGTTATTAAGAGAAATTTTGAGACGATCTGCCAGGCCCATAAAAGCCCAAAAATAGCTGAAACAACAGGGATATTTATTTTTCGCGTGCTGTTTTTCCAGTGCCAGATAAGTAAGCCTGTGCTGATAGTCAGTACGGCAATCAGGGGAACTGATAACACACGTACGGAATAAAGGGGGTTTGTTACCGAGAACAGTGCTGATGCGGCGTTCAGAAATAAAAACAAACGTAAAGATAGCTGATATTTCTTGTTGACCAGAGACAGCCAGGATTGTGATGTCATATGCGTGCGTTTTTATTAAAACTCAATTAAAACAAGGAGCAAGGTGTTGTTATGTAATATTGGGCGCTTCAAAATTGAATTTTTATTATCAGAAAAACTTTATAGAAAGTTAACAGGTGGGCAATTTATCACCTTACACATTCTCTGTCATTATGGGAAAGCATATGCTGGCGCAATTTCTTACGTCGCATACTGACAAGTGATAATTACTATCATATGATATTGGTTATCATTATCAGTGCGAGAGGTGAAACCATGTTGAGCAAAGCGCTGGGAAGTGGGTGGGGGATATTGCTGCCTGGTTCCATCATCGGTGGATTAATGTTTGCCGATCTTCCCATTGATATCTGGAAAGCAATGATTGTCTCAGGGTTGCTGGTGACATCCGCGATGATCTGGCACAAACAGTTACGGCACTATGTGCTGCTGCCATCATGCGTTGCACTAATCAGTGGGCTGCTGGTGATTCTGATGAGTTTGAAATAAAAGGAAAAACAAGAGGTACTGCTGAAGGGATGTAAGATAATTGGTGCGAGGGGGGGGACTTGAACCCCCACGTCCGTAAGGACACTAACACCTGAAGCTAGCGCGTCTACCAATTCCGCCACCTTCGCACAGTCATCTTACTGGTTTGATATCGCCTCGTTGGTGCGAGGGGGGGGACTCGAACCCCCACATCCTAAGGACACTAACACCTGAAGCTAGCGCGTCTACCAATTCCGCCACCTTCGCCCAGTGCGAGCAATATCAACGTGATTTATGGTGCGAGGGGGGGGACTTGAACCCCCACGTCCGTAAGGACACTAACACCTGAAGCTAGCGCGTCTACCAATTCCGCCACCTTCGCATACCATCGACACTGTAAAAGTATCGTAACCACGGAGGCGCATTCTAGATGTTTTCAGCTTTACGTCAACAGAAAATTGCGCACGTTGTTTTGATTGCTGCAAAAATGGGCGATGGCAGCGTCAGCCATCGCCGGACAGGGGAATTACTTTTTCGCCTGACGCGTCATTACGGTGCGGTATACCTTGAAGCGGCCCGTCTGGGCGATCACTTCGTGGAAACCAAAGGTTTCATCCAGCACTTTCGGGTACGCAAGGAAGGCGTTCGCCACGATACGCAGCTCACCGCCGCTGTTGAGGTGACGGGTTGCGCCACGGATCAGCGTTTGCGCCGCTTCAAGGCTGGTCTCCATACCGTCGTGGAACGGCGGGTTAGAGATGATCATGTCAAAGCGACCGGTCACGTCGGAGAAAACGTTGCTGGCAAGCACCTCACCTTCAATGCCATTCGCAGCAAGCGTGGCGCGGCTGGCTTCCACCGCCGGGGCGCTTACGTCACACAGGGTTAAACGCACTTTGGGTGAATGGCTGGCGAGAACCGTTGACAGCACGCCCGCGCCACAGCCCACGTCCAGCACTTTGCCTTTGGTGTGCGGCGTCAGGGTGGACAGCAGCAGTTTGCTGCCCGTATCAAGCGCGTCACGGCTGAATACGCCTGGCAGGGTTTTAATGGTCAGGCCGTCAAGCTGATACTCGTCCCAGAAGGCGTTGGCATCAAAGGTGGTCTGTTTTTCCAGACGGCCATGATACAGGCCGCAGCGACGGGCGCTGTCGATTTTCGTCAGCGGCGCCCAGGCTTCGAGCATCTGCTCTGCGCTACGCACTCCGCTGCGGTTCTCACCGACAACAAAAATATCACAGCCAACCGGCAGCAGAGAAAGCAGGTTCATCAGCTGGAACTGGGCTTCCGGCTTGTTCTTTGGCCAGTAGTAAATGAGCGTATCGCAGTCAGCAATATCGCTCTGCTCCGCCGCCAGGCTAAAGCGCGCACGCTCGCCCATCTGGCGGCTCAGCACCTGCCAGTGGTGATAGTACTGGGTATGGGCACGGCTTTCAGCACAGTCGAAACGTGCGGGCAGGTCATCCTGCATATCTCCGGCAAACAGAATACGGCTTTCTTCGAAATCATCACTGTGACGCAGCAAGACTTCACTTGCCGGGGTAAATGCAGACATGAATTGTTCCTCAATAAACTCAGGCGGGGATTATAGTAGGTAGATGGCGCAGTTTCGACACATTTGCTATATTTGCGCGCCTGAGAGACAGGAGTTTTGCTATGACATCCCGACGAGACTGGCAGTTGCAGCAACTGGGCATCACCCAGTGGGCTTTGCGTCGCCCGACGGCGTTGCGGGGCGAAATAGCCATCTCCATCCCTGCGCATGTCCGCCTGGTGATGGTGGCAGAGGCGCTGCCTGCCCTGAATGAACCGCTGATTGAGGATGTCCTTCGCAGCCTGAAGGTGACCCGCGATCAGGTATTACAGCTGGCGCCCGAAAGCGTCGCGATGCTTCCCCCTGACAGCCGCTGTAACAGCTGGCGAATCGGGGCGGTGGACGAGCTTCCTCTTGAAGGAAGCCAGATCAGCTCGCCAGCGCTGGACGAACTGAAAGCCAACCCAAAAGCGCGCAGCGCGCTATGGCAACAAATTTGCGAATATGAACACGATTTCTTCCCTCACGACGGCTGACCTGACTACCGCGTTCGCGATTGAAACCCGCGCCCATGCCTTTCCGTGGAGCGAAAAGACGTTTGCCAGCAATCAGGGCGAACGCTATTTAAATCTCCGCCTGGACGTGGACGGTGCGATGGCTGCGTTCGCCATCACGCAGGTCGTTCTGGACGAGGCGACGCTGTTTAATATCGCGGTCGATCCCGCTTACCAACGCCGCGGGCTGGGCAGGGAACTGCTTGAGCACCTCATCCGTGAGCTGGAAACCCGTGACGTTTTCACCCTGTGGCTGGAAGTGCGCGCGTCCAATGTCGCCGCCATCGCGCTCTATGAAAGCTTAGGCTTCAACGAGGCGACTATCCGCCGTAACTACTACCCCACCGCAGAGGGACGTGAAGACGCCATTATCATGGCTCTGCCAATTGGATAACGAAAATAAGGTTGTAACGATGAAATGGGACTGGATTTTCTTTGATGCCGACGAAACGCTGTTTACGTTTGACTCGTTCGGCGGCCTACAGCGGATGTTTCTCGACTATAGCGTGACCTTCACCGCTGAAGATTTTCAGGACTATCAGGCGGTGAACAAACCGCTGTGGGTGGACTACCAGAACGGTGCCATCACCGCGTTACAGCTTCAGCATCAGCGTTTTGACGTGTGGGCTGAACGGTTAAATGTCAGTCCAGGGGTGCTGAATGAGGCCTTCCTGAATGCGATGGCGGACATCTGCGCGCCGCTGCCTGGCGCCGTTTCTCTGCTGGATTCGCTGAAAGGGAAGGCGAAGCTTGGGATCATCACCAACGGCTTTACCGCGCTTCAGCAGATCCGCCTTGAACGCACCGGCCTGCGCGATCATTTCGACGCGCTGGTGATCTCCGAACAGGTGGGCGTACCGAAGCCGGATCCGCGTATTTTCGATTATGCGCTGGCGCAAGCCGGTAATCCTGACCGCGATCGCGTGCTGATGGTGGGGGATACGGCAGAATCTGATATTCTGGGGGGTATGAGATCGGGTCTGTCTACCGTCTGGCTGAATGCGCATGGGCGCGCGCTGCCGGAAGGCATCGAGCCGACCTGGACCGTTACGTCATTGAACGAACTGGAGCAGCTCCTGTGTAAACAATGATTGCCTGCCCCCTGTTGATGGGTAAAATAGCCGCATTTTTCGTATTCCATGATGCGCGGCCTGCTACCGCGCTTACCTAAGAAGAATTGATTATGACGTTGTCTCCTTATCTGCAAGAGGTGGCCAAACGCCGCACTTTTGCCATTATCTCGCACCCGGATGCCGGTAAAACGACCATCACCGAGAAGGTGTTGCTGTTCGGACAGGCGATCCAGACCGCGGGGACCGTTAAAGGCCGTGGCTCCAGCCAGCATGCAAAATCCGACTGGATGGAGATGGAAAAGCAGCGTGGTATTTCGATTACCACCTCCGTGATGCAGTTCCCGTATCACGACTGCCTGGTGAACCTGCTTGACACCCCGGGCCACGAAGACTTCTCCGAAGATACCTACCGTACCCTGACGGCGGTGGACTGCTGCCTGATGGTGATCGACGCTGCGAAAGGGGTTGAAGATCGTACCCGCAAGCTGATGGAAGTTACCCGTCTGCGCGATACGCCGATCCTCACCTTTATGAACAAACTCGACCGTGACATCCGTGACCCGATGGAGTTGATGGATGAAGTGGAAAACGAGCTGAAGATTGCCTGCGCGCCCATCACCTGGCCGATTGGCTGCGGCAAGCTGTTCAAAGGGGTTTACCACCTCTATAAAGACGAAACCTACCTGTACCAGACCGGTAAAGGCCACACCATTCAGGAAGTCCGCATTGTGAAAGGTCTGGACAACCCGGAACTGGACGCCGCTGTCGGTGAAGAGCTGGCTGCACAGTTGCGCGATGAACTGGAGCTGGTGAAAGGCGCGTCGCACGAGTTCGACAGAGAGCTGTTCCTGAGCGGTGAAATTACGCCGGTCTTCTTCGGTACCGCGCTGGGTAACTTCGGTGTTGACCATATGCTTGACGGTCTGGTGGAGTGGGCACCGCAGCCGATGCCGCGTAAAACCGACACCCGCGAAGTGGAAGCGAAGGAAGAGAAGTTTTCCGGCTTCGTCTTTAAAATTCAGGCCAACATGGACCCGAAACACCGCGACCGCGTCGCCTTTATGCGTGTCGTCTCCGGTAAGTATGAGAAGGGCATGAAGCTGCGTCAGGTGCGTATCGGTAAAGACGTGGTGATCTCCGACGCGCTGACCTTCATGGCGGGCGACCGTTCGCACGTGGAAGAAGCCTATCCGGGCGACATCATTGGTTTACACAACCACGGTACCATTCAGATTGGCGATACCTTCACGCAGGGCGAGATGATGAAGTTCACCGGCATTCCGAACTTCGCGCCGGAACTGTTCCGCCGCATTCGTCTGCGCGACCCGCTGAAGCAGAAGCAGCTCCTGAAAGGCCTGGTTCAGCTTTCCGAAGAGGGGGCAGTCCAGGTGTTCCGCCCAATCGCCAACAACGATCTGATCGTGGGCGCGGTAGGTGTGCTCCAGTTTGACGTGGTGGTAGCCCGCCTTAAGAGCGAGTACAACGTGGAAGCGATTTACGAATCGGTGAACGTGGCGACCGCGCGTTGGGTTGAATGTTCAGACGTGAAGAAATTCGAAGAATTTAAGCGTAAGAACGAAGTTCAGCTGGCGCTGGATGGCGGCGATAACCTGACCTATATCGCCCCGACCATGGTAAACCTGAACCTGACGCAGGAACGTTATCCTGATGTTCAGTTCCGCAAAACGCGCGAGCATTAATCCCCTCTCAGAGCACGGCAGCCGCCGTGCTCTTCTTTAATTCCTGTGTTATTAAACCCTTGCGGAATGTTCTTAATTCACCGCAATTTTTCGCTATTCGTTCGTTTTTTCCCCAATTCTGAATGCACCCCTCTGATTGTGATCTATATTTAACTCAGTGTTTAGCACCGGGCGTGGATGAATTAACTGTTCAATGCATGTCGATTGGTTCTCCATTTTGCCCCGGTGTTAATTCGCAATATATAAAACCAAGATTTAGGGAAGTATGTCGCCCAAATAACGGGCAAAACACAGGAATAAATCGATGAATATGACAAGACTGAAGATTTCTAAAACTCTGCTGGCTGTAACGTTGGGTAGTGTCCTGGTAAGCGGTTCTGCACTGGCGGAAACCAGCACCATGGATAAAGCGCAAAATACCGCCGATACCGCAGGGGAAAAAATCGATAGCTCTATGAATAAAGTCGGTAATTTCATGGATGACAGCTCAATCACAGCAAAAGTGAAAGCCGCACTGGTGGATCATGAATCCATCAAGAGCACCGATATTTCTGTTAAAACCGACAACAAAGTTGTCACCCTGAGCGGTTTCGTTGAAAGCCAGACCCAGGCCGAAGAGGCCGTTAAAGTGGCTAAAGGCGTTGAGGGCGTTAGCTCCGTCAGCGACAAACTGCACGTACGTGACAACAAAGAATCGTCGGTGAAGGGCTATGCCGGAGATGCAGCAACTACCAGCGAAATCAAAGCTAAACTGTTAGCTGACGACATCGTGCCATCCCGTATGGTGAAAGTTGAAACCACCGATGGTGTGGTCCAGCTGTCCGGTACGGTTGAGAACCAGGCACAAAGCGATCGTGCCGAGTCAATTGCGAAAGCGATTGATGGTGTGAAAAGCGTCAAAAACGATCTGAAAACGAAGTAAAGCAGCACCATTCGCCCGACAGGATTACACCTGCGGGCGAAATAAAAACGACTCTGGAAAAGCCGGTGAGTGACCTGAGCGCTCACGTTTAGCGGCCGACATTAACTATGGTAAAGGAGAGGCTTATGTTTCGTTGGGGCATTATATTTCTGGTTATCGCGTTAATTGCCGCCGCATTGGGCTTTGGTGGACTGGCGGGTACTGCGGCTTGGGCAGCAAAAATTGTCTTCGTCGTGGGTATTATTCTGTTCCTGGTCAGCCTGTTTACGGGTCGACGTCGCCCGTAGCAAACGCAATATATATTAAACAAACTCAAGCCAGTCCTCGTGACTGGCTTTTTCTTGTTTGAGAACCACCGGGGAAGTGCGTTACTGTGTCTCATCAAAATAATGAAAACAGGAAGGCAGAGGTGGGGCAACGAATTCCCGTGACGCTCGGCAATATTGCGCCGCTGACGTTAAAACCGTTTCATGCAGGCCAGCTTGCGCTGGTCTGTGAAGGGGGTGGGCAGCGCGGTATATTCACGGCCGGTGTGCTCGACGAATTTATGCGCGCGCAGTTCAACCCGTTCGATCTCTATTTTGGTACCTCTGCCGGGGCGCAAAACCTCTCTGCCTATGTCTGCAACCAGCCCGGCTATGCGCGTAAAGTGATTATGCGCTACACCACCTCCAAAGAATTCTTCAATCCGGTACGCTTCGTGCGCGGCGGGAACCTGATCGATCTCGACTGGCTGCTGGATGCCACCTCCAGCCAGATGCCGCTGGCTATGGATACCGCTGCACGTCTGTTCGATACCGGCAAAGCGTTCTGGATGTGCGCCAGCCGTGGCGATGACTATTCGCCGGGTTACTTTTCGCCGCAGAAAGAGAACTGGCTCGATATCATTCGCGCATCCAGCGCGATCCCGGGTTTCTACCGCACCGGCGCGTTGCTGGAGGGAATAAGCTATCTTGACGGCGGTATCAGCGACGCGGTGCCGGTACAGGAGGCGGCGCGGCGCGGGGCAAAAACCATTGTGGTGATCCGCACGGTGCCATCGCAAATGTATTACACCCCACAGTGGTTTAAGCGGATGGAACGCTGGCTGGGCGACAGCAGTCTGCAACCGCTGGTGAATATCGCGAAGCAGCATGAAACGACCTACGGCGCGATGCAGCGTTTTATTGAAAAACCACCGGGCAAGCTGCGCATCTTTGAAATTTATCCGCCTAAGCCGCTGCTGAGCATGGCGCTGGGCAGTCGGCTGCCTGCGTTGCGTATGGATTACAAAACAGGGCGGCTCTGCGGGCGTTACTTCCTGGCGACCGTCGGAAAAATGCTGGCCGAGCAACCGCCTGTTCAACGGCATAAAAGCATCATTTTGCCGCCCGCTATTGTGGCTAATGACGCGGTGGCGATGCCGCTGGTGGACGCGCCGCAGGCCAACGATGGCTTACTCGATAACGAGGATCTGGCGTGATGCACTGCTTTGTCGATACCCATTGCCACTTTGATTTCCCGCCGTTCAGCGGGGAGGAAACATCAAGCATTGAGCGCGCGGCTCAGGCCGGTGTGAGAGCCATCATTGTGCCCGCTATTGAAGCGGCAAGATTCGAGAAAGTGCTGGCGCTTGCCCGGGATAACGATGCGCTGTACGCCGCGCTGGGTCTGCATCCGATCGTTATTGAGCATCATCTTGATGACCATATCGACAGGCTGGATGCCATGCTGCAAAACGCGGATACGAAGCTGGTTGCCATCGGTGAGATCGGCCTCGATCTCTATCGTGAAGATCCGCAGTTCGAGCGCCAGCAGACGATCCTGGATGCGCAACTCCGGCTGGCAAAGCGCCACGATCTGCCGGTGATCCTCCACTCCAGACGTACCCATGACAAACTGGCGATGCAACTGAAGCGCATCGATGTGCCGCGCAGGGGCGTGGTCCACGGTTTCGCTGGCAGCCTTCAGCAGGCGCAGCGTTTCATCGAGCTGGGTTATAAAATAGGCGTCGGCGGCACCATTACCTATCCGCGTGCCAGCAAAACCCGTGATGTGATGGCGCAACTCCCGCTGACCTCGCTCCTGCTGGAAACAGATGCGCCTGACATGCCGCTGAAGGATTTTCAGGGCCAGCCCAACCGCCCGGAGCAGGCGGCGCGCGTTTTTGCTGTGCTGTGTGAGCTGCGTCAGGAGCCTGACGATGTGATTGCCAGCGCGCTGCTGGAAAATACCCGAGCGGTCTTCGGCATCTCGCTATAGATAAAGAGCAGGGCGGATCACCGTAATCTGCTGCTGTTCCAGGGCCAGGGCCAGTGGCTCAATATCTTCCGGTGTGGCGCTCCGCCATCGCGCCGCCTCCCCGTAAACCCCATGGATATGAAACGCGTTGATCCGCACCGGAACGTTCCCCAGCGTGTGGATAAAAGCGGTCAACGGTGACAGATGTTGCAGATAATCACACCGATCGGGGATCACCAGCAGGCGTAACTCCGTCAGGCGATGACGATCGGCCAGCCAGCGGATGCTCTGCTTGATCAGCGTGTTTTCGCGCCCGGTCAGAAAACGGTGATGCTCATTGCCCCAGGCTTTCAGATCCACCATCGCGCCGTCAAACACCGGTAACAGCTTTTGCCAGCCGGTTTCGCTTAACAGGCCGTTGCTGTCCACCAGACACGTCAGATGGCGCAGGGACGGATCGGCTTTGATCGCGGTGAACAGCGCCACCACAAACGGCAGCTGCGTGGTGGCCTCCCCCCCGCTGACGGTCACGCCCTCAATGAACGGCGCGGACGTGCGGATCCGGGTGAGGATCTCCTCAACGCTATAGCGCTGCGCCATCGGCGTCGCCTGCTGCTGACACAGGTGCAGACAGGTGTCGCACTGCTGACAGTCACTCTCCTGCCACCAGACGCGCCCGGCCTGAATCGTCAGCGCATCATGAGGACAGTGAGGAACACAGTCGCCACAGTCGTTGCAGCGCCCTATCGTCCACGGGTTGTGGCAGGTTTTGCAGCGCAGGTTACAGCCCTGAAGGAACAGCGCCAGGCGGCTGCCCGGCCCATCCACGCAGGAGAAAGGTATAACCTGACTAACTAAAGCGCATCTGCTGTTCATGGCTTATCACGCGTGGCTGTCGTTCCAGAATACGGGTATTGCGCGCGGCCTCCTCGCCGAGCCAGGTGGTGTTGGTGCGTGAGCCAGCCTCCCGGTATTTCTCCAGATCGGAAAGCCGCACCATATACCCGGTTACGCGCACCAGGTCGTTTCCGGCGACATTCGCGGTGAACTCACGCATACCGGCGTTGAACGCCCCCAGGCACAGCTGCACCACCGCCTGAGGATTACGTTTAACCGTCTCATCCAGGGTGAGAATATCGCTGATCCCCGAATGATAGTGTTTATGGTGCGGCGCCACGGCCAGCAGGTGGCTGACAGGGTCCGGCTCGTCGCCATACGGCAGACGCGCGCCCGGCGTGGTGCCTGAATCGGAACTGATCCCAGACTGGGCATGCAGCATCGCGCGGTGCTGCCAGCTGTGTTTTACCGGCGTGTTTTCAACAAACGCCGCCAGCTGTTCACTGATGCGGTAGCCCAGTGCATTAGCCTGTTCGTTTTTACCGTAACGGCCCGTAATACCTGCTTTCTCGCACAGCACGTTCACCGCTTCGGCCAGGCCGTACATGCCAAACATCGGTACAAAACGATCGGCATCAATCAGCCCCTCTTTCACCAGGAAGCTATTCTCAAAGAAGCCGGATTGCTCATACAAAAAATCGCAGCGCGCATTCATGATCGCGATTTGTTGCTGGCAATAGTGCGGCAGGGTGCGGGTGAAAAAGTCTTCCGGGGAGTGGCTGTGCTCCGCAATCGCCTTCAGGTTAAGGCGCACCAGCGTACTGCCACCGCCTGCCAGCGGCAGGGAGTTGTAACAGCTCACCACACCATAACGGCCTTTTGTGAAAATTTTATCATTCACCGGGCCATTGGAAATATGCGGCTTGCTACACTCACAAATGTTTTTCGCCACGCTCAGCAGCAGATCGCTGGGGGTAACGTCCGGGTCGTAGATAAAGGTCAGGTTCGGCGCAACCTGCTTCAGTTCTGCATCCGCACGAAGGATGGCTCGGGTGACAGGCGTATCCGCCGGGCCGATATTGGCATGCATAAACGCATCGGGCAGGGTTCTGTCCAGGTAACGCCAGAAACGTTTTATTCGGCTATCGATTTCATCCTGTGTTAGAATTTTAACATAGGGATTGAGTATCTCATCGAGCTGGCCCAGATAGACCGGCATCGATGTGACGGATGGAACATGGTGATAAAGGATAGTGAGCAGCGAGAGGGCATCATCCAGATCTTTCGCCCCTTCCAGCTCCAGCCATTCTGAACCGTTAGCCAGGAATTTAGCGTAATCCGGCAGCACGTAGCGCGGTTTGTACGGCGCATGGCCTTCGAACATGTCGCAGATGAATCCCTCGTCCAGCGCAGCGCGGGCCGCCTCTGGCAGAGCGGGATAGGGCAAGTTGTTCTCCGCTTCCAGCGCCAGAAAATGACGTTTTTGTTCGGGGGTTAACACCGGGCTGGTCACAATGTGCTGGCAACGTTGTTGCAGGGCGTCGGACATATTCATTTCCTTGATTGTTCGGCGGACGGTGAACGAATTGTAGGAAGCCCGTCTGACGGCGCTTTTGATCCGACAGGGGATATCGCCGATTTAGTCAGCAATTAACGCGCTAAAGTTTGAAGACGATCTCATTACAGTAATGCAAATTTGCACACAGTTTTCATTAACTGTGATGAATGTCGAAGTGTGGATGCGGGTGAATGTTAGAATACTCACAGACCCGCAAGGTAAAATTTATACGGCACTGCCGTTGGAGAATGTTATGACCGATTTAACTGCAAGCAGCCTGCGTGCGTTGAAACTGATGGACCTGACCACCCTGAACGATGACGACACCAATGAAAAAGTCATCGCCCTGTGCCATCAGGCGAAAACGCCAGTGGGTAACACCGCCGCCGTCTGCATCTACCCGCGCTTTATCCCGATTGCCCGCAAAACGCTGAAAGAGCAGGGCACGCCGGATGTGCGCATTGCAACCGTAACTAACTTCCCGCACGGCAATGACGACATCGAGATCGCGCTGGCGGAAACCCGCGCGGCGATTGCGTACGGCGCAGACGAAGTTGACGTGGTGTTCCCGTACCGCGCGCTGATCGCGGGCAACGAGCAGGTCGGTTTTGACCTGGTGAAAGCCTGTAAAGACGCGTGCGCGGCGGCAAACGTGCTGTTGAAAGTGATCATCGAAACCGGCGAGCTGAAAGAAGAGGCGCTGATTCGTAAAGCGTCTGAAATCTCCATCAAAGCCGGTGCGGATTTCATCAAAACCTCTACCGGTAAAGTGCCGGTCAACGCTACGCCGGAAAGCGCGCGCATCATGATGGAAGTTATTCGCGATATGGGCGTGTCCAAAACCGTTGGCTTCAAACCGGCGGGTGGCGTGCGTACCGCGGAAGACGCGCAGCAGTTCCTGGCGATTGCCGACGAGCTGTTCGGTGCCGATTGGGCCGATTCCCGCCACTACCGCTTCGGCGCATCCAGCCTGCTGGCCAGCCTGCTGAAGGCGCTGGGTCACGGCGACGGTAAGAGCGCAAGCAGCTACTAAGTTTGAATTGCCGGGTGGCGCTACGCTAACCCGGCCTACAGGATCGTAGGGCGGGTCAACATACCCGCCGCCATTCACCCGATTCCGCATGGGGGTTACCGTGTTTCTCGCACAAGAAATTATTCGTAAAAAACGTGATGGTCATGCATTAAGCGACGAAGAGATCCGCTTCTTTATCAACGGCATTCGTGATAACACCGTCTCAGAAGGGCAGATTGCGGCTCTGGCGATGACCATTTTCTTCCACGATATGTCTATGCCTGAGCGCGTGTCGCTGACCATGGCGATGCGAGATTCAGGAACCGTTCTGGACTGGAAAAGCCTCAACCTCAACGGCCCAATTGTGGACAAACACTCCACCGGCGGCGTGGGCGACGTGACCTCCCTGATGCTTGGCCCTATGGTGGCGGCCTGCGGCGGTTACATCCCAATGATTTCCGGGCGCGGCCTGGGCCACACCGGCGGGACGCTCGACAAACTGGAAGCCATTCCGGGCTTCGATATCTTCCCGGATGACAGCCGTTTCCGCGACATTATTAAAGACGTTGGTGTGGCAATTATCGGCCAGACCAGCTCTCTTGCTCCGGCAGACAAGCGTTTCTACGCAACGCGTGATATTACCGCGACCGTAGACTCCATCCCGCTGATCACCGCCTCTATCCTTGCCAAAAAACTGGCGGAAGGGCTGGACGCGCTGGTGATGGATGTGAAAGTGGGCAGCGGCGCATTTATGCCAACCTATGAACTCTCTGAGGCGCTGGCCGAGGCGATCGTTGGCGTCTCCAACGGCGCGGGCGTGCGCACCACCGCGCTGCTGACGGACATGAACCAGGTGCTGGCCTCCAGCGCCGGTAACGCCGTCGAAGTCCGCGAGGCCGTGCAGTTCCTTACAGGCGAATACCGCAATCCGCGCCTGTTCGACGTCACCATGGCGCTGTGCGTGGAGATGCTGAACTCCGGCAAGCTGGCGAAAGACGATGCGGAAGCACGCGCGAAATTGCAGGCGGTGCTGGACAACGGCAAAGCGGCGGAGATTTTTGGTCGGATGGTCGCGGCGCAGAAAGGCCCGACCGACTTCGTGGAAAACTACGCGAAATACCTGCCAACCGCGATGCTCAGCAAAGCCGTTTATGCGGACAGCGAAGGTTTTGTTTCGGCTATGGATACCCGCGCGCTCGGCATGGCTGTCGTCTCTATGGGCGGCGGTCGTCGTCAGGCATCGGACACCATTGATTACAGCGTCGGCTTTACCGATATGGCCCGTCTGGGCGACAGCGTTGACGGCCAGCGTCCGCTGGCGGTGATCCACGCGAAAGACGAAGCCAGCTGGCAGGACGCGGCGAAAGCGGTGAAAGCGGCAATATCTCTTGACGATAAAGCACCGGAAACCACACCGACGGTCTATCGTCGTATCACTGAATAGCGGTATACTGATCTGATCGCATTTTTATGAAGCACTAAGTACGGAGAACAATTATGAAACGTGCATTTATTATGGTGCTGGACTCATTCGGCATCGGCGCAACCGAAGATGCAGAACGTTTTGGTGACGTGGGTTCCGATACCCTGGGTCACATCGCGGAAGCCTGTGCCAAAGGCGAAGCGGACAACGGTCGTAAAGGACCTCTGACCCTGCCAAACCTGACCCGCCTCGGGCTGGTAAAAGCGCATGAAGGCTCTACCGGTAAAATCGCAGCCGGTATGGACGGTAACGCGGAAGTGGTGGGCGCCTACGCCTGGGCGCACGAGCTCTCTTCCGGTAAAGATACCCCGTCCGGTCACTGGGAAATCGCTGGCGTGCCGGTGCTGTTTGACTGGGGGTATTTCTCCGATCACGAGAACAGCTTCCCGCAGGAGTTGCTGGATAAGCTGGTGCAGCGCGCTAACCTGCCGGGCTACCTCGGCAACTGCCACTCTTCCGGTACCGTGATTCTGGATCAGCTCGGCGAAGAGCACATGAAAACCGGTAAGCCGATTTTCTACACCTCCGCTGACTCCGTGTTCCAGATCGCCTGCCACGAAGAGACCTTTGGTCTGGATAAACTCTACGAACTGTGCGAAATCGCGCGTGAAGAGCTGACCGAAGGCGGCTATAACATTGGCCGTGTTATCGCGCGTCCGTTTATCGGCGACAAAGCGGGTAACTTCCAGCGTACCGGCAACCGTCACGATCTGGCCGTGGAGCCACCGGCGCCGACCGTGCTGCAAAAACTCGTCGACGAGAAAGACGGTCAGGTCGTTTCCGTGGGTAAAATCGCGGACATTTACGCCAACTGCGGCATTACCAAAAAGGTCAAAGCGACCGGTCTGGATGCGTTGTTCGACGCCACCATCAAAGAGATGAAAGAAGCGGGTGATAAGACGATTGTCTTCACCAACTTCGTGGACTTCGACTCCTCCTGGGGCCACCGTCGCGACGTCGCCGGGTATGCTGCGGGTCTGGAGCTGTTTGACCGCCGTCTGCCAGAGCTGATGGAGTTGGTGGGGGAAGATGACATTCTGATCCTGACCGCTGACCATGGCTGTGACCCGACCTGGACCGGTACCGATCACACCCGTGAACACATTCCGGTGCTGGTGTATGGCCCGAAAGTCAAACCGGGCTCGCTCGGTCACCGTGAAACCTTCGCGGACATCGGCCAGACCATTGCGAAATACTTTGGTACGTCTGACATGGAATATGGCAAGGCTATGTTCTAAACGGATTGGGTGCGGCCTGATGCCCTCACCCCGGCCCTCTCCCCGTGGGAGAGGGAGAACAGAATGTAGGCCGGGTAAGGCGTAGCCGCCACCCGGCAAAAACAACAATGTAAAAGGAACTGAAGATGGCAACTCCTCACATTAATGCAGAAATGGGTGATTTCGCTGACGTCGTATTGATGCCGGGCGACCCGCTGCGCGCGAAGCACATTGCAGAAACTTTCCTCGAAGACGTGCGTGAAGTGAACAACGTGCGCGGCATGCTGGGCTTCACCGGCACCTATAAAGGCCGCAAAATCTCCGTGATGGGTCACGGCATGGGTATCCCATCCTGCTCCATCTACACCAAAGAGCTGATCACCGATTTCGGCGTGAAGAAAATCATCCGTGTCGGCTCCTGTGGCGCGGTACGTATGGACGTTAAGCTGCGTGACGTGGTGATCGGCATGGGCGCGTGTACCGACTCCAAAGTCAACCGCATCCGCTTTAAAGATCATGACTTTGCGGCAATCGCTGACTTTGACATGGTGCGTAACGCGGTTGACGCGGCAAAAGCGCTGGGCGTTGACGCGCGCGTGGGCAACCTGTTCTCTGCCGATCTGTTCTACTCGCCAGAAGGCGACATGTTCGACGTGATGGAAAAATACGGCATCCTGGGCGTGGAAATGGAAGCGGCGGGTATCTACGGCGTGGCGGCTGAGTTTGGTGCGAAAGCGCTGACCATCTGCACCGTGTCCGACCACATCCGTACCCACGAGCAGACCACTGCTGCCGAGCGTCAGACCACCTTCAACGACATGATCAAAATCGCGCTGGAATCCGTTCTGCTGGGCGATAAAGCGTAACGCTATTACTAAAAAGCCTCCGTCGTCGTGACGGAGGCTTTTTTATTTCTGCAAATTACAGATAAGTAAGGCTGATGGTCGCCTGACCATCTAACGGCGCGTCGTCAGTGATCGACAGCTTGTCGGTAGCCTGAACAGCCAGTACCACTTTCAGTGGGAACACGGCTTCGGTAAATGCAATAGGCTCTTTCTCACCCTTGTTCGTAACGGTAAAGACATCGACACCGATCGTCGGGCGACCCGTGGTGCTCTTAGTCCAGGTGGAGCTATCGCCTGCATGAGAAAGAACATCAACAGCAATGCCATTACCCGTTACGTTCGGCAGATCGGCATAGACGGCATAGGCACCGATGTTAACGCCACCTGGCGTTTTTCCAACGCCAAACGTGGACGATCCGCTAAAGGCATATTCACCGTTCGCAGCGGCATCATCAACGGTAATGAAAGGACTTGGTAAGCTGTCCGCGCGGTTGTCAACAATGCTCCAGCCTACCTGGGTTTTGGTCTGGCAGTTAATTGTCAGCGTAATGTCGCGTTTTCCGATCTGGTTTGTTTGTGTCGCGCTTAATTCCGCCGTACGGATATAACCAAAATCGGCAATACCGCCATTGCTCAGTTCAGGTGTACAGGCAGAATTGGTTAACGTACCTTTTAATTTAAGAACGGCGGTTTCTGCTGCATGGGCAGTAGTCATAAAGGCCGCGCAAAAAAGGGCGGCGGCAATTGAGGACTTCTTCATATCATTTCCTTGATAGTAATAATCAACCACGGGCTATAGCACAAATTGTGCAAATCAGGATGATGATAATCAGACCAGTCACTCTACTTTAATTATTTTTTCTTCATTGATTATAAAGTTTAAATTGATAATAAGCTCAATCTGCCGTGGAATGCGCCCGGATAGGTTAGCGCACCGCGCCTGCTATCCACGCTGAAAGCGCCCGCAGCTCATTTTCCTGTTCCGGGAAATCAACCAGCAGCGCATCACACTCCTGCTGGAGCATATCCGCACGGTACAAACACCCCTGTAAACGCGCGGCCAGCGCTTCCAGCGGTGCCGGATTGAGGCTATCGGTAAAAATCTGCGTACGGGTGATATGCCCTTTTTCAACGTCGAAGTGCAGTTCTACTCCGCCCCAGGCGAACCGTTCGTCCAGCAGATGCGAAAACGCGGGGGCCTGGCCGAAATTCCATTCCCAGCTGCTCTGTCGCGCGAACGTCTCTGCAAAGTTGGGCAGGTCCGGGGTGTTATCCGGTGAGATAATTTCTGCTGCAACGCGCTCACCGTAATGGGCAAAAAACGCCTCGCGAACGGCTTCACAGATCCGCTCGTGCGTAATATCCGGCAGAAGTTCAACCAGATTAGCCACACGACCACGTACAGAGGTAATTCCCTTTGCCTGAAGCTTTTTTTTGTCGGGGTTAAGGTAATTCGCAAGGCGGTTCAGATCAGCGTTAAGAAGCAGGGTGCCATGGTGGAATCCGCGATCCTTTGTTTCGCGGTAGGCTGAGCCTGACACTTTCCGGTCGCCTTCAGGGGTTTTCACCACCAGGTCATTACGTCCGGAAGCTTCAGCCGTCACGCCGAGGGCATTGAGCGCGTTGAGCACAATAGCGGTGGAGATGGTTTTGTCATACTCCGGTTTGCCTGCCATAAAGGTAAAGCAGGTATTGCCCAGATCGTGAAACACCGCGCCGCCGCTGCTCCGGCGCGCCAGGCGGACGTTGTCCTCTTCCATACGGCGGGTGTTACACTCTTTCCACGGATTTTGCGCGCGACCAATAACGACCGTATCAGCGTTGCGCCAGAGAAACAGGACGCGCTGGGTGGCGGGCATCTGGCGAAAGATGCACTCTTCCACCGCCAGGTTAAACCAGGGATCGTAAGAGTCAGAGATAAGCAGGCGTAACGTCGTCATGGCAGAGTTCCTTTTCCGAATCATCCGCCTACTTTACCACTATTCTTTCTTCTCGCTCTCTTCCTCTTCGGGGACCGACTTGCTGGCGGTTAACAGGAACGGTGACTGTTGCCAGCGGGTGCGCTTGCCTTGCAGCAACGTGCGCGCCAGTACCACGCCAGTCGCCAGTGAGAGCAGCAGCATCAGGCGCAAAATATTGGTGGTGTTATCCACCTGTTTGGCTTCGGTTGGCAGGGTGTGAGTGTCAAGCGTCAGGCGCAGATACCCGAGCGGACCATTCTTGCCCTGAATAGGTTCGACGATTTGCTGGTTGAAATAAGCACCGGCTTTTTTGCCGTCCAGCGCCAGCCTGTCGCGCACGTCGACGTGCTCACCCGCGCGGGCAATCAGGTCGCCCTGTTCATCGTACACCCCCGCATCCAGAATGCGGCTGTTTTCCGTCAGCTGGCGTAATACCTGGGCTATCCGCTTATCATCCGGCGTTTCGGTGCGCATAGACGGCGCAACGTTGAGCGTCACCTGACGCGCCAGCGTACGGGCCAGCTCTTCAAACTGCGGGTTACGCTGCCGTTGGTGATTCTGGCTAAACCAGGATGCCCCCTGCATAAGCGCCACTAATAGTGCGAGACAGATCAGGACAATCACGGCGCGATGAAGCCGGAATTTCAGTTTTGCGCGAGCCATATTCCACCTGCTTAAAATTTACGGCTTAATGTTGCCAGAAGTGATGGTTACAGGGTAGCCTCATGCGTTATTTTCCCTCTGGAACCTTCCGGCGCGAACGAAATTACAGGAGCTTCAATGCCGAACATTACCTGGTGCGACCTGCCAACGGATGTCTCTTTATGGCCAGGATTGCCGCTCTCTTTAAGTGGCGATGAGGTGATGCCTCTCGATTACCACGCTGGCCGTAGCGGCTGGCTGCTGTACGGACGCGGCCTGGATAAGCAACGCCTCACGCAGTATCAAACCAAACTGGGCGCAGCGATGGTCATCGTTGCGGCCTGGTGCGTGGAAGACTATCAGGTTATTCGCCTGGCGGGTTCCCTGACGCAGCGCGCCACCCGTCTGGCGCATGACGCCGGGCTGGACGTTGCCCCGCTCGGCAAAATTCCGCACCTGAAAACGCCGGGCCTGCTGGTGATGGACATGGACTCCACCGCCATTCAGATCGAGTGTATTGACGAGATTGCTAAACTGGCGGGCAGCGGCGAGCTGGTGGCGGAAGTCACCGAACGTGCGATGCGCGGCGAGCTGGATTTCACCGCCAGCCTGAGACAGCGCGTGGCGACCCTGAAGGGGGCCGATGCGACTATTTTGCGTCAGGTGCGCGACGAACTGCCCCTGATGCCGGGGCTGACGCAGCTGGTGCTCAAGCTGGAGACGCTCGGCTGGAAGGTGGCGATTGCCTCCGGTGGGTTCACCTTCTTTGCCGATTACCTGCGTGACAAACTGCGTCTGACCACCGTGGTGGCCAACGAACTGGAGATCATGGACGGCAAGCTGACCGGGCAGGTCATCGGTGACATCGTGGATGCGCAGTACAAAGCCAATACGCTGACGCGTCTGGCGGAGAAATATGACATTCCGGTCGAGCAGACCGTTGCCATCGGCGATGGCGCGAACGATCTGCCGATGATCAAAGTGGCCGGACTGGGTATTGCCTTCCATGCCAAGCCGAAAGTGAATGAAAAGACGGAAGTGACTATCCGTCACGCTGACCTGATGGGGGTGTTCTGCATTCTCTCCGGCAGCATTAATCAAAAATAACGAGGTAAACCGTGGCGAAAGCTCCAAAACGCGCATTTGTCTGTAATGAATGTGGTGCGGATTATCCGCGCTGGCAGGGGCAATGCAGCGCCTGTCATGCCTGGAACACCATCACTGAAGTGCGTGGTGTGGCGGCTTCGCCGAGCGTGGCCCGCAATGAACGGCTGAGCGGCTATGCGGGCAATGCAGGCGTGTCGAAGGTACAAAAACTTTCGGATATCAGCCTTGAGGCGCTGCCGCGCTTCTCTACCGGATTCAAAGAATTTGACCGCGTACTCGGCGGTGGCGTCGTGCCGGGCAGCGCCATTCTGATCGGCGGTAACCCGGGCGCGGGTAAATCGACCCTGCTGCTGCAAACGCTCTGCAAGCTCGCCGAACAGATGAAAACCCTGTACGTGACGGGTGAAGAGTCACTCCAGCAGGTGGCGATGCGTGCGCACCGCCTCGGCCTGCCAACCGGCAATCTGAATATGCTGTCGGAAACCAGCATCGAGCAGATCTGCATGATCGCCGAAGAAGAGCAGCCGAAGCTGATGGTGATCGACTCCATCCAGGTGATGCACATGGCGGACATCCAGTCCTCGCCGGGGAGCGTGGCACAGGTGCGTGAAACCGCAGCCTACCTGACGCGCTTTGCCAAAACGCGTGGCGTGGCGATAGTGATGGTCGGCCACGTCACCAAAGATGGCTCGCTGGCGGGGCCAAAGGTGCTGGAGCACTGTATCGACTGCTCCGTGATGCTCGACGGCGATGCGGACTCCCGTTTTCGTACCCTGCGTAGCCATAAAAACCGCTTTGGCGCAGTGAATGAGCTGGGCGTGTTTGCCATGACCGAGCAGGGGCTGCGCGAAGTCAGCAACCCGTCGGCCATCTTCCTGAGCCGTGGCGACGAGATCACCTCCGGCAGTTCGGTGATGGTGCTGTGGGAGGGAACGCGTCCGCTGCTGGTTGAAATTCAGGCGCTGGTGGATCACTCGATGATGGGCAACCCGCGGCGCGTGGCGGTTGGTCTGGAACAGAACCGCCTGGCGATCCTGCTGGCGGTCCTGCACCGTCACGGCGGCCTGCAAATGGCGGATCAGGATGTGTTCGTCAACGTGGTGGGTGGGGTAAAGGTGACGGAAACCAGCGCGGACCTGGCGCTGCTGCTGGCAATGGTCTCCAGCCTGCGCGACAGACCGTTGCCGCAGGATTTAGTGGTGTTTGGCGAGGTGGGGCTGGCCGGCGAGATACGCCCGGTACCGAGCGGCCAGGAGCGTATCTCCGAAGCGGCAAAACACGGTTTCCGCCGCGCGATTGTTCCGGCCGCCAACGTGCCGAAAAAAATCCCGGAAGGGATGCAGGTTTTTGGCGTTAAAAAACTCGCAGATGCGTTAAATGTCTTTGACGACTTATAATTACGTATTCGATTTTGCAGGAGGCACCGTAATTTATGTCATCATTTGACTACATCAAGACCGCTATCCGCCAGAAGGGCTGCACGTTGCAGCAGGTGGCGGACGCCAGCGGCATGACCAAGGGCTACCTGAGCCAACTGCTGAACGCCAAAATCAAAAGCCCCAGCGCGCAGAAGCTTGAAGCGCTGCACCGTTTTCTGGGGCTTGAATTTCCGCGAATGCAAAAGAACATTGGCGTGGTGTTCGGTAAGTTCTACCCGCTGCATACTGGTCACATCTATCTGATCCAGCGCGCCTGTAGCCAGGTTGACGAACTGCATATCATCATGGGTTATGATGAAACCCGCGATCGCCAGCTGTTTGAAGACAGCGCCATGTCGCAGCAGCCCACCGTGCCGGACCGCCTTCGCTGGCTGCTTCAGACGTTTAAGTATCAGAAAAATATTCGCATTCATGCTTTCAACGAAGAGGGCATGGAGCCGTACCCGCACGGCTGGGACGTGTGGAGCAACGGCATCAAAGCGTTTATGGAAGAGAAGGGCATCGCGCCTAACTGGATCTACACCTCTGAAGAGTCGGACGCGCCGCAGTTCCGCGAGCATCTGGGCATTGAGACGGTGCTGATCGATCCTAAACGCACGTTCATGAACATCAGCGGGGCGCAGATCCGCGAGAACCCGTTCCGCTACTGGGATTACATTCCGACCGAAGTGAAGCCGTTCTTCGTGCGCACCGTGGCTATTCTGGGCGGCGAGTCGAGCGGGAAATCGACGCTGGTAAATAAGCTGGCGAACATCTTCAACACTACCAGCGCGTGGGAGTATGGCCGCGATTACGTCTTCTCACACCTCGGCGGTGACGAGATGGCGTTGCAGTATTCCGACTACGATAAAATCGCGCTCGGGCATGCCCAGTACATTGATTTCGCGGTGAAATACGCTAACAAAGTGGCGTTTATTGATACCGATTTCGTCACCACGCAGGCGTTCTGCAAGAAGTACGAGGGGCGCGAGCACCCGTTCGTGCAGGCGCTGATTGACGAATACCGCTTTGACCTGGTGATCCTGCTGGAAAACAACACGCCGTGGGTGGCTGACGGCATGCGCAGCCTTGGCAGCTCCGTGGACAGGCGCGAGTTCCAGTCCATGCTGGTGGAGATGCTCAACGAAAACAACGTTGAGTTTGTCCATGTGGAGGAGTCGGACTACGACTCCCGCTTCCTGCGCTGCGTCGAGCTGGTGAAGGAGATGATGGGGGAGCAGGGTTAAAAGATAACCCCTCACCCTAACCCTCTCCCCAGAGGGGAGAGGGAATAATTACACCCTCGCCCCTTTGGGGAGAGGGCCGGGGTGAGGGGGGAATACCTCAATACTCAACCACCACTTTCCCCCGCATATGCCCCTCCAGCACCCTGCGGTGCGCTTCGGTAATGCTTTCCACGCTCAGCCCGTGCAGCGTTTCGCTGAGCGAGCTTTCCACCACGCCGTCATCCACCAGCTTCGCCACCTCGTTTAAAATCTCCCCCTGACGCGCCATATCTGCGGTCTGGTACATGCTGCGGGTGTACATAAATTCCCAGTGCAGGGCGGCAGATTTGGACTTCAGCTTGTCCTGGTTCAGCGGATGCGCGTTTTCAACGATGGAACAGATATGCCCCTGCGGCGCAATCAGATCGCTGACCGCATCCCAGTGTCCGTCGGTGTCGTTGAGGATAAAAATGTAATCCACAAAGGTGATCCCCTGCTTCGCCAGCTCGCCTTTCAGATCGCGGTAGTTGACCACTACGTCAGCCCCGCGATCGCGACACCACCGGGCGGATTCTTCCCGCGAAGCGGTTGCGATAATCTTCACCTTGCTGTTGTGCTTCGCAAACGGGATCGCCAGCGATCCCACGCCGCCCGCGCCGCCGATGATCAGCAGAGTCTTATCTGCGTCGGCATCCTGAATGTTCAGCCGTTCAAACAGGCCTTCCCACGCGGTAAGCGCCGTCAGCGGCAGCGCAGCCGCGGCGGCCCAGCCAAGACTTGTGGGCTTGTGCCCGACAATACGCGCATCGATCAGCTGATGCGTAGTATTGCTCCCCGGACGGGTGATATCTCCCGCGTACCACACTTCGTCACCCGGTTTGAATCCGGTGACGCCAGCCCCAACCGCTTTGACGATCCCGCTGGCATCCCACCCGAGAATGCGTGGCTCTTTCAGCCCATTTTTGGCGATCCCCGCATGCACTTTGGTATCGACCGGATTTATGGATACGGCTTTTACCTCAACCAGCAGATCGTGCTCGCCGGGCTGCGGCATCGGCGGGGCGATTTCAATAAAGGTGGAGGGATTTTCTGGGCTAACGGCAATGGCTTTAACAGACATGGTGTGCTCCTCAATGAAATGCGTCTTGTTGAGGCTAGTCTAGTAAGTGGTCAGCTGCATGATAAGATGGACAATCAAGAACTCAGCGTTCGCACAGGGTGAACAATCATGTTTAAACAGCTTCAGGATATGGCGCTGTTTGCGCTGGTGGCCGAGATGGGCAGCTTTACCGCGGCGGCGCAGAAGGCGGAGCTGCCGAAATCCAGCGTCAGCCAGCGGATAAGCCAGCTGGAGCAGCAGGTGGGGATCCGCCTGCTTAACCGCACGACTCGCAGGATCAGCCTGACCTTTGCAGGCGAGCACTATCTGGTGCACTGCCGTGAAATGCTGGCGGCCAGCGAGCGCGCGGAGTATGCCATTCAGCGCCTGCGCGAAAACCCCAGCGGGCGGCTGCGGATCACCTGTCCGGCCGGGATTGGCGCGACGCTGCTGGCGCATATGAATGCCGAGTTCCAGCTTCGCTATCCTGACGTGTCGCTGGATGTGTCGATCTCTGACGACGTGGTGGATCTGGTCGAGTCTGGCTTTGACGTGGCGCTGCGCACCGGCAAACCGCAGGACTCCTCCCTGATTGGCCGCATGATTGGGCACTGTCCGCGCTACATGCTTGCCTCGCCTGACTATCTGGCGCGTCGTGCGCCGTTAACCCATCCCCGACAACTGGTGGATCACCGCTGCATTACGCACCGGGCATGGTCGGAGTGGCTTCTGCGAAGCGAGAGCGAGGATTACCGCTACCTGCCGGATAACGCGCACATGACCGATAATCTGGTATATGCCCGTGAGTGTGCCATTGCCGGGGCGGGGATCACGCTGTTACCCGCCTTTCTGCTGGAGGATAAGATCGAAAAGGGGGCGCTGGTTCAGGTGCTTCCAGAATGGAGCGTTGAAGGTAACGATCTCTGGCTGGCCTACCCGAGCCGCAAGCTGAATTCGCCTGCGCTAATGAGCTATATCGACTTTGCAATGCAGTTTGATGAGGTGAAGCGGTACTACGTGGGCAAATAAAAAAGCCGGGTGGCGCTCACGCTTACCCGGCCTACAAACTGCGCAGTACCGTAGGCCGGGTAAGGCGAAGCCGCCACCCGGCACTCAGGCACTTATTTCGCAATACGCTTGTACTTAATACGCTTCGGCTCCAGCGCGTCGGCGCCCAGCGTGCGTTTCTTGTACTCTTCGTATTCGGTGAAGTTACCTTCGAAGAACTCCACTTTACCTTCGTCCTGGTAGTCCAGGATGTGGGTCGCGATACGGTCCAGGAACCAACGGTCGTGCGAGATAACCATCGCGCAGCCCGGGAATTCCAGCAGGGCGTTTTCCAGCGCGCGCAGGGTTTCGATGTCCAGGTCGTTAGTCGGTTCATCGAGCAGCAGAACGTTGCCGCCAACCTGGAGCAGTTTCGCCAGGTGCAGACGACCGCGCTCACCGCCGGACAGCTCGCCCACGCGTTTGCCCTGGTCGGTGCCCTTGAAGTTAAAGCGGCCAACGTAGGCGCGACTTGGCATCTCGGTGTTGCCGATACGCATGATATCCAGACCGCCGGAGACCTCTTCCCACACGGTTTTGCTGTTATCCATGGCGTCACGGAACTGGTCAACGGAGGCCAGCTTCACGGTCTCACCCAGGGTGATAGAGCCGCTGTCAGGCTGTTCCTGACCGGACATCATGCGGAACAGGGTGGATTTACCCGCGCCGTTCGGACCGATGATGCCGACGATAGCGCCTTTCGGTACGGAGAAGGTCAGATCGTCGATCAGCAGGCGGTCGCCGTAGGACTTACGCAGGTTGGTTACTTCAACCACTTTATCCCCCAGACGTGCGCCAGGTGGAATAAACAGTTCGTTGGTTTCGTTACGTTTCTGGTATTCGGTGTTGTTCAGCTCTTCAAAGCGTGCCAGACGGGCTTTGCCCTTAGACTGACGGCCTTTCGCGCCCTGACGCACCCACTCCAGCTCTTTCTCAATAGATTTACGACGGGCGGCTTCCTGAGACGCTTCCTGCGCCAGACGCTGGTCTTTCTGCTCCAGCCAGGAGGAGTAGTTGCCTTCCCATGGAATACCTTCCCCGCGGTCCAGCTCCAGGATCCAGCCTGCCACGTTGTCGAGGAAGTAACGGTCGTGGGTAATTGCCACCACGGTGCCTTCGAAGTCGTGCAGGAAGCGCTCCAGCCATGCCACGGATTCCGCATCCAGGTGGTTGGTCGGTTCGTCGAGCAGCAGCATGTCTGGTTTTTCCAGCAGCAGGCGGCACAGCGCCACGCGGCGGCGTTCACCACCGGACAGGTTAGCGATTTTCGCATCCCAGTCTGGCAGACGCAGGGCATCAGCGGCGCGCTCCAGCTGCACGTTCAGGTTGTGACCGTCGTGCGCCTGGATAATCTCTTCATACTTGCCCTGTTGTGCAGCAAGCTTGTCGAAGTCCGCATCCGGCTCGGCGTATTTGGCATACACTTCATCCAGACCTTTCAGCGCGTTAACCACTTCGGATACCGCTTCTTCAACGGATTCGCGAACGGTGTGTTCCGGGTTCAACTGAGGTTCCTGCGGCAGGTAGCCGATCTTGATGCCAGGCTGCGGACGGGCTTCACCTTCGATGTCTGTATCGATGCCGGCCATGATGCGCAGCAGGGTGGACTTACCGGCACCGTTGAGACCAAGAACACCGATTTTTGCGCCCGGGAAGAAGCTCAGCGAGATATTTTTAAGAATATGACGTTTCGGCGGAACAACTTTGCCGACACGATGCATGGTATAAACGAATTGAGCCACGTTGGACTTCGCCTCTTTTATCGTGATGAGAAGGAATTTCAGCCTCGAAGTGTAGCCTTTTTCACGCCCTAATCCCAGCCAGGAACGTCGGGAGTGTTAAAACGCGCAAGAAAGGTAAAAAAGTGTCCATGACGTGGCGCGTTGTGGGATGCCTGGTTAGCATAAGTTGATGTAACTTTTACGTGGCAAGACGCTGCAACTGACGAAAAACAATGAGGAAGAGCGTGTGGAAAAAGCCAAACGGGTGGTCTGGCGTCTGCTGGCGGCCAGCGTATGCGTAATGGCGGTAAGCCAGGCGGTACATGCCGATTCACTGGATGAACAACGTAGCCGCTATGCCCAGATTAAACAGGCATGGGACAACAAGCAGATGGATACCGTCCAGGCGCTGATGCCGACGCTGAAGGATTATCCGCTGTATCCGTATCTGGAGTATCGTCAGATCACCGACGATCTCATGAATCAACCGACCGTCACCGTCAATAACTTCATTCAGGCGAACCCGACCCTGCCGCCTGCGCGCACCCTGAAGTCCCGGTTCGTAAACGAGCTGGCCCGTCGCGAAGACTGGCGCGGTTTGCTGGCCTTCAGCCCGGATAAACCGGGCGCGACGGAAGCGCAGTGTAATTACTATTATGCGAAATGGGCGACCGGTCAGCAGGAGGAAGCCTGGGCTGGTGCGAAAGAGTTGTGGTTGACGGGGAAAAGCCAGCCAAACGCCTGTGACCCGCTTTTCAGCGCCTGGCGCGCCTCGGGCAAGCAGGATCCGCTCTCTTACCTGGAACGCATTCGCCTGGCGATGAAGGCCGGAAACACCCGGCTGGTCACCGTGCTGGCGGGCCAGATGCCAGCGGATTATCAGACCATTGCGTCTGCCGTTATCAGTCTGGCGAACGATCCCAATACCGTGCTGACGTTTGCGCGCACCACTGGCGCAACCGATTTTACCCGCCAGATGGCGGCGGTGGCCTTTACCAGCGTGGCGCGTGATGATGTGGAAAACGCCCGGCTGATGATCCCGCAGCTGGTGCAGGCCCAGAAGTTGAATGACGATCAAACCCAGGAACTGCGCGACATTGTTGCGTGGCGACTGATGGGTACGGATGTGACCGACGAACAGGCGCGCTGGCGTGACGATGCGGTAATGCGTTCAAACTCTGTCTCGCTGGTGGAACGTCGCGTGCGCATGGCGCTGGGCACGGGCGATCGTCGTGGTCTCAATACCTGGCTGGCACGTCTGCCGATGGATGCCAAAGAGAAAGATGAATGGCGATACTGGCAGGCGGACCTGTTGCTGGAGCGTGGTCGTGAAGACGAAGCCAAAGAGATCCTCCACTCCCTGATGCAGCAGCGCGGCTTCTACCCGATGGCGGCGGCGCAGCGTCTGGGCGAGGAGTACACCCTTAAGATCGACAAAGCGCCAGCTAACGCGAACCCGGCGCTGACGCAGGGGCCAGAAATGGCGCGCGTGCGCGAGCTGATGTACTGGAATCTGGATAATACCGCGCGCAGCGAATGGGCCAACCTGGTGACCAGCCGCACCACGAATGAGAAAGCGCAGCTTGCCCGCTATGCGTTTGATAATCGCTGGTGGGATCTGAGCGTACAGGCGACGATCGCCGGCAAGCTGTGGGATCATCTCGAAGAGCGTTTCCCGCTGGCTTATAAAGATCTCTTCGAACGTTACACCAGCGGCAAAGACATTCCGCAAAGTTACGCGATGGCCATTGCCCGTCAGGAGAGCGCGTGGAACCCGAAAGTGCGTTCTCCTGTGGGGGCCAGTGGCCTGATGCAGATTATGCCGGGCACCGCGACGCACACGGTGAAGATGTTTACTATTCCAGGCTACAGCAGCCCGTCCCAGCTGCTGGATCCGGAGACCAACATCAATATCGGCACCAGCTACTTGCAGTATGTCTATCAGCAGTTCGGTAATAACCGCATCTTCGCGTCAGCGGCGTACAACGCCGGACCCGGCCGCGTGCGGACATGGCTTGGCAATAGCGCAGGGCGTATCGACGCCGTGGCGTTCGTCGAGAGCATTCCGTTCTCGGAAACGCGCGGCTATGTGAAGAACGTGCTGGCGTATGACGCCTACTATCGCTACTTCATGGGGCAGAAAGATACCCTGATGAGCGATGCCGAGTGGCAGAGACGTTACTGATCGGCGTGGGTTGTGTTATGCTGTACTCGCTAATGAGTACAAGAGGCAGCATAACATGACCCAGCATTCCCCGTATTCCTCGGCGATGGCCGAACAGCGTCACCAGGAGTGGCTTCGTTTTGTGGAGCTGCTTCGCCAGTCTTACGAGCAGGATTTGCACCTACCCCTCATGCAGCTGATGCTTACGCCGGACGAGCGTGAGGCGCTGGGCACGCGCGTGCGGATTATTGAAGAGCTATTGCGCGGTGAGATGAGCCAGCGCGAGCTGAAAAACGAGCTGGGCGCGGGCATCGCGACGATTACCCGTGGATCGAACAGCCTGAAGTCTGCGCCGGTTGAGCTGCGCCAGTGGCTCGAGTCAGTCTTATTGAGCGATCAACGATAAATGGCGTTATGAAACGGGCTTAGCGCCAGGATCACCGCCTGGTGGTAAACGCTCGAACGGGTGAGCTTGCCCGCGGTAAAGACGCCAATGGCCCCTTCTTTACGGCCAATCTCATCAATGCCGGTGTACTGCGACATCACCGGCCCGAGCGCTTCGCCTTCGCGCACTTTCTCCAGAATAATCTCCGGCAGGGGCAGGGTGGCTGAACGCGCTTCGCCGCGCTGCTCACGGCTTTCAATCACCACCCAGCTGAAGGTTGCGCCTTCGTCGATGCCCGCTTCAATCGCGACCCAAAAGTCAGCGTCTGGCGCGGCGGCTTTGGCATTCGCCACGCGATTTCGTGCGCCAGCGCGCGTTTCCTCGCTGCCAAACGGCTGTTCCGGCACACCACTCTCGACGCCGACGGCGTCAATATGGCAGGATCCTTCGCCGAAGATCTCTTCAAATGCCCTTAGAATTGCCTGAATTTTGGCAGGATTGGTGGTAGCAGAGACAACATGGTGCATAATTAAGCTCGATTTAAAAAAATTCATCGCAGTATAACGGAAAAAAAGCATGTTACAGGTATACCTTGTTCGCCACGGTGAAACGCAGTGGAACGCCGAGCGACGTATTCAAGGCCAGTCAGACAGTCCTCTCACCGACAAGGGTGTGCAACAAGCGTGGCAGGTGGCGGAGCGCGCCAGAACGCTGGGTATCACTCACGTCATCTCCAGTGATTTAGGCCGCACGCAGCAGACGGCGCGCATCATTGCCGATGCCTGTGGCTGCGACGTCACCCTCGAACCGCGCCTGCGCGAACTGGATATGGGGGTGCTGGAAAAACGTCCTATCGATACGCTGACGGAAACCGAAGAAGGCTGGCGTCGCACGCTGGTGAACGGTACTGAAGATGGTCGCATCCCGGAGGGGGAATCCATGCAGGAGCTGAGCGTGCGCATGCATGCCGCGCTGGCAGAGTGCCTGAAACTTCCTGCGGGTAGCCGACCGCTGCTGGTGAGCCACGGTATCGCGCTGGGTTGCCTGGTGAGCACCATTCTGGGACTGCCGGCTTATGCCGAGCGTCGTTTGCGTCTGCGCAACTGTTCCATTTCCCGTATCGACTATCAGGAAAGTGCCTGGCTGGCATCGGGGTGGGTGGTTGAGATGGCAGGGGACATTTCGCATCTTGATGCCCCTGCACTGGACGAATTGCAGCGTTAACGACGTACCGGAATCAGGAATTCCATACGCAGATTGATAGGGCCTTCTTCCGGTTTAGCATCATGCGCCGGATAGTAGCGCTCAATGTCCTGACCTTTACGGCGATTCAGATTCAGCATCGGCATGCAGGTCCCGTAAACGGTCAGGATGAACTCCTGAACGCCCGTGCCTAAACCTTCGTATGAGAACATCACATACTCGCCGCCTTCCAGCACGACAGGCTTCGAGCCATGAATGTAACCGTTCGCCATGTCAGGCGTCAGCGCCGTGGTATAGAACACCTCCTGCTCGTCGTCTTTTTCCTGGCTTGGATGCGTTTCGTTCAGGCCATACAGAATCGGCGGGATCGCCGGAGCGTGGCTTAAAAATTCGCGCCAGAACTGAACACGCATCTGATGGCGGAACTCGGAGATCTGCTCCAGGGAACAGGAGTAGCTCTGCGTGGTGCCAACCAGGTGCGTTTCCGGCAGGGTGATGATTTCATATTTTGGCATCGCAAACTCGCCCAGACGCAGCGGCGGACGCATACCAAAGGAACTCCAGTCCGGCGAACGACGATAAAGCGCTGGCGTTAACGAGAACTGTTTTTTAAAGGCGCGGGTGAAGGTTTGCTGTGAATCGAAGCGATATTGCAGAGCAATATCCAGTATTGGTCGCGCGGTCAGGCGCAACGCGACAGCAGACTTTGATAACCGTCGTGCACGAATATAGGCACCGATAGCATGACCGGTGACATCTTTGAACATCCTTTGCAGATGCCACTTGGAATAGCCTGCTTTTGCCGCCACATTATCCAGTGACAATGGCTGGTCGAGATGACCTTCCAGCCAGGTGAGCAGGTCGCGAATAATTCCAGCCTGATCCATATACTATCCTCATCCTTAAAACTGCCGCAGGTGCCTGTTTACAGGTTAGCGGATAATAGCATTTTTTGACGTTTTAGCATTCAGTGTTTTTTTTGCGCATAAATGCTTTTTGTGGTGATTTATGTGCGGATATATTCTAATCCTGTGATCTTGCTACATTTTTACCTAACCTGTTGAATAATCGCTCAGCGTAATTTTTTATGAATGGTAACAATATGAAATACAAGGTTTTAGTCTTTGCGGCTCTGGCGCTGATGGCAGGGCGCGTGGCGCAGGCGGAGCAAATTGGCTCCGTGGATACCGTGTTTAAAATGTTTGGGCCGGACCACAAAATTGTGGTGGAGGCCTTTGACGATCCGGACGTGAAAAACGTCACCTGCTATGTCAGCAGGGCGAAGACGGGCGGGATTAAAGGCGGCCTGGGTCTGGCTGAAGACACGTCTGACGCGGCCATTTCCTGCCAGCAGGTTGGCCCGGTGGAATTGAGTGACAAAATCAAAAACGGCAAAGCGCAGGGCGACGTCGTATTCCAGAAACGGACCTCGCTGGTATTCAAAAAGCTACAGGTGGTGCGTTTTTATGACGCGAAGCGCAACACCCTGGCTTATCTGGCTTATTCCGACAAAGTCGTGGAAGGCTCACCGAAAAACGCGATTAGCGCGGTGCCGATTATGCCGTGGCATTGATACAGGAATGAACCATGCAACAACCTGTGGTCTGGCTGGTTGAAGACGAAACCAGTATTGCCGATACGCTTATCTACATGCTTCAGCAGGAAGGGTTTGCGGTAGAGGCGTTTGAACGGGGGCTACCCGTGCTGGAGGCGGCGCGGCGGCAGGTTCCGGCGCTCGCCATTCTGGACATCGGGCTGCCGGACATCAGTGGTTTCGAGCTCTGCCGCCAGCTTCTGGCGCAGCATCCGTCACTGCCCGTGCTGTTTTTGACGGCACGCAGTGACGAAGTGGATAAACTCCTCGGCCTGGAAATGGGCGCAGACGACTACGTCGCCAAACCTTTCTCCCCGCGCGAGGTATGCGCCCGGGTAAGGACCATTTTACGGCGGATGCAAAAATCCGCCGCGCCAGCAGAGACGGTGCGTATCGGGCAGTTTGAACTGAACGAACCTGCAGCCCGAATCAGCTGGTGCGGTGAAGCATTGCCCCTGACCCGCTACGAATTCTTGCTGCTCAAAACCCTGTTACAGGCGCCCGGACGCGTATTTTCTCGCCAGCAGCTCATGGACAAGGTATGGGGTGAAGACGGGGACAGTTTCGATCGTACTGTGGATACCCACATCAAAACCCTGCGCGCCAAGCTGCGGGCGGTGAACGAGGAGCTTTCACCCATCAGCACCCATCGCGGTATGGGCTATAGTCTGGGCCTTTACTGATGCGCATTGGGATGCGGTTATTGCTGGGATATTTCCTCATCGTGGCCATCGCCGCGTGGTTTGTGCTGTCGATCTTTGTTCAGGAAGTGAAGCCCGGCGTGCGTAGGGCAACCGAGGGCACATTGATCGATACCGCGACCTTGCTCGCCGAAGTCGGGCGTGAGGATCTTCTTTCGGGCAATGCGCAGCAGGGCAAACTGGCGCAGGCCTTTTCCCAGCTCCATCAGCGGCCTTTCCGCGCCAATATCGGCGGCATTCATAAGGTGCGCAACGAGTATCACGTCTATATGACCGATGCGCAGGGCAGAGTGGTGTTTGATTCCACAGGCCTGGCGTTAGGACAAGATTACTCTCGCTGGAACGACGTCTGGCTGACGCTTCGCGGCGAATACGGCGCGCGCAGTACTCAGATCAATCCCGAGGATCCGGAGAGTACGGTGATGTATGTTGCCGCGCCGGTTGTGGAGCAGGGCAAAATCATCGGCGTGCTGTCGGTGGGGAAACCTAACAGCGCGATGGCCCCGGTTATTCAACGCAGCGAGCGGCGAATTCTGTGGGCAGGCGGGGCGCTGCTCGGCATTGCTTTGCTGATCGGTCTTTTTGTCGCCTGGTGGATCAACCGTTCCATCAGTACGTTATCGCGCTACGCCGACTCGGTGACCACCGACACGCCTCTCCCGCTGCCCAATCCGGGCAGCAGCGAACTGCACAAGCTGGCCCAGGCGCTGGAAAATATGCGCATTCGCCTCGAAGGGAAAAACTATATTGAACGCTATGTCCATGCGCTCACCCACGAGCTGAAAAGCCCGATCGCGGCCATACGCGGCGCGGCGGAAATACTCGCCGAGCAGCCGCCGCCGCAGGTGGCTGCGCGGTTCATCGATAACATTCTGGTACAAAACGCGCGCATGCAGTCGCTGGTTGAAAAACTGCTCGCTCAGGCTCGGCTTGAAAATCGGGTCGAGATTACGCCCGAGGCCGTCCGGGTCGACTCGCTGTTTACCCGGCTTGCTGACGCGCGATCGGCGCAGCTGGCGTCAAAAGAGATTGCGCTGACCCTCCAGCCTGCTTCGCTTTATGTTAAAGGCGATCCCGACCTGCTCGAACAGTCGCTCGGTAATTTGCTGGATAACGCTATCGATTTCACACCGGAGGGCGGATCCATAGAACTGGCGGCCCGGGAAGAGCACGGGCAGATACAGCTGATCGTCACCGACAGCGGAAGCGGGATCCCGGATTACGCGCGGGATCGTATTTTTGAACGCTTCTATTCCCTGCCGCGGGAGAATGGGGTTAAGAGCAGCGGGCTTGGGCTGGCCTTTGTCCAGGAGGTGGCTCGTCTGCATCAGGGAGAGATTACATTGCGCAATCGTGATGAAGGCGGCGTGATGGCCACGCTGACACTTCACCGTCCCTTCACATAACTTCAAACTGCCCCCACACAGCCTGGTTACGCTCTCCTCATCGCAAAGGAGACGTAATGATGAAATCCCCCCTGTTCTGGAAAGTAAGCACCCTGCTGGGGTGCATTCTGCTGCTGTTAGTTCCGCTGTGTATGGTGAGTAACCTCATTTCAGAGCGTGAAAGCTACCGTAATGATGTCGAAAACACGCTTCGCCAGAGTACCAGTGGACCGCAAAAACTGGTCGGCCCGCTGATGGCGATCCCGGTCACGGAGGTCTTCTACAAGTCAGAGGATGAGAAGCAAGTCGAGTACAAGAAAAGCTATATGCGTTTCATCCTGCCGGAGTCTCTGCTTGTTGAGGGTAACCAGCACGTTGAGTCCCGAAATATCGGTATTTATGACGGTCAGATCTGGAACACTGAACTCAACATAAAAGCGCGATTCAACACCGAAAAAATCACTCAACTGAAAGGGGAGACGATGACCCTGGGGCAGCCGTTTATCGTTGTTGGCGTGGGCGATGCTCGCGGCATTGGCACGGTGAACGTCTCCAGTATTAACGGTGAGACGCTGAGCGTAGAGCCGGGTTCAGGCGTGTATGGGGGGCTTTCCGGTATTCATATCCCGCTGACGGACAAAGCGCTGGAGCCAAAAACGTTTGTCATGGAGATGTCGCTGAATCTGGCGGGGACGGGAAGTTTTGCCGTGGTGCCTGTGGGACGTAACAGTGAAATGGCGCTGAACAGCAACTGGCCGCATCCGGGCTTTATGGGTAACTATCTGCCGGTGAAACACAAAATTGGTGATTCCGGTTTTCAGGCGAACTGGCAGAGCAGCTGGTTTGCGAACAACCTTGAGAGCTGGTTCAACGGCAGTGAATCTCCGACGTGGGAGTCGATCCCCGCTTTCAGCGTCACGGTAGCCACGCCCGCCGATCAGTATCAACTGACTGACCGGGCGATCAAATACGCTATTTTGCTGATTGCGCTGACGTTTATGGCCTTCTTTGTCTTCGAAACTCTCACCGGTCTGCGCCTGCACCCGATGCAGTATCTGCTGGTGGGGCTTTCGCTGGTGCTGTTCTATCTGGTGCTGCTGGCGCTGTCAGAACACGTCGGCTTTACACCAGCCTGGGTTGTTGCAAGTCTGGTGGGCGCGGCGATGAACGGGATGTACCTGCATGCTGTGCTGAAAAGCTGGAAGCGCAGCGGGCTGTTCGTGCTGGCCCTACTGGGGCTGGACGTGGTGATGTGGTTCCTGTTGCGCTCGGAGGATAGCGCGCTGCTATTGGGGTCTGCGGTTCTCGCGCTGGCGCTGTTCGCCGTGATGTACCTGACCCGACATCTCGACTGGTATTCACTTTCACAGCCGAAGCGGCCTGAGCCACCAGCATCGCCGGATGACGATACGATGCGGATCTGGAAATAAAAAAAACGGCGCAAAAGCGCCGTTTTTTACTGCGTGACGGAACGGATTACTCCTGGAGGTCACCGCAGAAACGATAGCCTTCACCATGGATCGTGGCGATAATTTCCGGCGTATCCGGCGTAGATTCGAAATGTTTACGAATACGACGGATGGTTACGTCAACGGTACGATCGTGTGGCTTCAACTCACGACCGGTCATTTTCTTCAGCAGTTCTGCACGGGACTGAATCTTGCCCGGGTTCTCGCAGAAGTGCAGCATCGCGCGGAATTCACTGCGCGGCAGTTTGTACTGCTCACCGTTCGGGCTAATCAGCGAACGGCTATTGATATCAAGTTCCCAGCCGTTGAATTTGTAGCTGTCGACGCTACGACGCTCTTCACTGACCGTACCAAGATTCATGGTGCGGGACAGCAGGTTGCGTGCACGAATGGTTAACTCGCGAGGGTTGAACGGCTTAGTGATGTAATCATCCGCGCCGATTTCCAGACCAAGAATTTTATCAACCTCGTTGTCACGGCCTGTCAGGAACATCAACGCGACGTTCGCCTGTTCACGCAGTTCGCGCGCCAGAAGAAGCCCGTTTTTGCCCGGCAGATTGATATCCATAATCACCAGGTTGATATCATTTTCAGAAAGGATCTGATGCATCTCTGCGCCATCGGTCGCTTCAAAGACATCGTAGCCTTCTGCTTCGAAAATGCTCTTTAACGTGTTGCGTGTTACCAACTCGTCTTCAACGATAAGAATGTGCGGGGTCTGCATGTTTGCTACCTAAATTGCCAACTAAATCGAAACAGGAAGTACAAAAGTCCCTGACCTGCCTGATGCATGTCGCAAATTAACATGATCGGCTTAACGTGACTAAAGTACGTAATTGCGTTCTTGATGCACTTTCCATCAACGTCAACAACATCATTAGCTTGGTCGTGGGTACTTTCCCTTTGGACCCGACAGTGTCAAAAACGGCTGTCATCCTAACCATTTTAACAGCAACATAACAGGCTAAGTGACACCGGACACCCAATAAAACTACGCTTCGTTGACATATATCAAGTTCAATTGTAGCACGTTAACAGTTTGATGAAATCATCGTAGCTGAATGCTAGCCTTTGTCACAATTTTTCAATAAACCAACTAGTTGCGGACATTGATTGATAAACGGTACGAATCCAATCAGAAAAGAGTATTCATATGGTCATTATCATTACAAAACATAAGGATAATGAACTTCTGTTAACATTCTAACTGATTGTTCAGCCACAAAATAGTTTAGCGTTTTTAATTTGTTATGAAACGCTATTTCAGTGATTTGTGTTGCAAATTTGTAAATTCGCGCTGCGTAATATGATGAAGTGAATCACATTTTTACCCGCTAACTGATTAAAAAGAGAGCATAAATGCATCTGTCGATTGTGCTGGTTGCACCAGCGAGAGCCGAGAATATTGGCGCTGCGGCGCGGGCTATGAAGACCATGGGTTTTACCGATTTACGTATTGTGGACAGCACCGCACATCTGGAACCTCCTGCGCGGTGGGTTGCGCACGGTTCGGGTGATATTCTCGATAATATAACCACTTACGCAACACTCGCTGACGCGCTGCACGATATTTCGTTTACCGTCGCGACGACCGCGCGCAGCCGGGCGAAGTTTCACTATTACGCCACGCCCGCTGAACTGGTGCCGATGCTGGAAGAAAAAAGCCAGTGGCTGGAGAAAGCCGCACTGGTATTTGGACGCGAGGATTCCGGGCTGACCAACGAAGAACTGGAGCTGGCTGACGTGCTGACGGGCGCGCCGATGGTGGCGGATTATCCATCACTCAATCTGGGGCAGGCGGTGATGGTTTATTGCTATCAATTAGCATCCTTAATACAAATTTCTCAGCCACCGGTGACAATGCCGGATGAAAACCAGCTGGCGGCACTGCGGGTTCGTGCGGATAAGCTTCTTGTGCAGCTGGGCGTCGCGGATGATCAAAAAATGGTGGACTGGTTGCAGCAGCGTTTAGGGCGTCTTGAACAGCGCGACACCGCAATGCTGCACCGATTGCTCCATGATATTGAAAAAAAATTAGCCGAGTAAAATCGTGCCATAGGTTTTTATTATGGCCGATCCTGCTAATGTCTGGGGTTGCATCTGGGGGATTCCGATGAAAATAAATCAGCCCACAGCGGGACGTGAGAATGTCCCGAATTGTGATCAAATTAAAAATTCATTGACTTAAGAGGCTCGATCCTTTAACCCTAAAAGAATAGAGCACAGACAGATAATAATGACAGAGTACACAACATCCATGAAACGCATCAGCATCACCACCATTACTACAACCATCATCATTACCACAGGTAACGATGCGGGCTGACGCGTACAGGAAAAACAGAAAAAAGCCCGCACCTGAACAGTGCGGGCTTTTTTTTCGGCTAAAGGAAATGAGGTAGAACCATGCGAGTGTTGAAGTTCGGCGGTACGTCAGTGGCAAATGCAGAGCGTTTTCTGCGTGTTGCCGATATCCTGGAAAGCAACGCCAGGCAGGGGCAGGTTGCCACCGTGCTCTCTGCCCCGGCCAAAATCACGAACCACCTGGTGGCGATGATTGAAAAAACCATCGGTGGTCAGGATGCACTGCCGAACATCAGCGACGCCGAGCATATCTTCGCCGATCTGCTTCAGGGGCTGGCAGACGCCCAGCCTGGTTTCCCGCTGGCGCAGTTGAAAGCCACCGTTGAACTCGAATTTGCCCAGATCAAACATGTTCTTCACGGTATCAGCCTGCTGGGTCAGTGCCCGGACAGCATCAACGCGGCGCTGATTTGCCGGGGTGAAAAACTCTCCATCGCCATCATGGCGGGGGTGCTGGAAGCGCGCGGTCACCACGTGACGGTCATCGATCCGGTTGAGAAACTGCTGGCAGTAGGTCACTACCTTGAATCCACCGTCGATATTGCCGAGTCGACACGCCGCATTGCGGCAAGCAAAATTCCGTCTGACCATATGATCCTGATGTCAGGCTTTACCGCCGGTAACGAGAAGGGCGAACTGGTGGTGCTGGGGCGTAACGGCTCTGATTACTCCGCTGCCGTGCTGGCGGCCTGTTTACGTGCAGACTGTTGTGAGATCTGGACTGACGTCGACGGCGTTTATACCTGCGATCCGCGCCAGGTGCCGGACGCCAGGCTGCTGAAGTCGATGTCGTACCAGGAAGCGATGGAGCTTTCCTACTTCGGCGCTAAAGTGCTTCACCCGCGTACCATCTCCCCGATTGCCCAGTTCCAGATCCCTTGCCTGATTAAAAATACCGGTAATCCGCAGGCGCCGGGTACGCTGATTGGCGCCAGCGCGGATGAAGATGACCTGCCGGTGAAAGGCATTTCGAATCTTAATAACATGGCGATGTTCAGCGTCTCCGGCCCGGGCATGAAGGGCATGGTCGGCATGGCTGCGCGCGTGTTTGCCGCCATGTCCCGCAACGGGATCTCCGTCGTGCTGATCACGCAGTCTTCCTCGGAATATAGCATCAGCTTCTGCGTCCCACAGGGCGATTGCCTGCGCGCCCGTCGCGCGCTGGAAGAAGAGTTCTACCTGGAGCTGAAAGAGGAACTGCTGGAGCCGCTCTCTATTCAGGAGCGCCTGGCCGTGATCTCCGTGGTGGGTGACGGCATGCGCACCCTGCGCGGTATCTCTGCCAAATTCTTCGCCGCGCTGGCGCGGGCCAATATCAATATCGTGGCGATTGCCCAGGGCTCATCAGAGCGTTCAATTTCCGTGGTTGTGGATAACGATGATGCCACTACCGGCGTGCGCGTGGTGCATCAGATGCTGTTCAATACCGACCAGGTGATTGAGCTGTTCCTGGTGGGCGTTGGCGGCGTCGGCGGCGCGCTGCTGGAGCAGGTCAAGCGCCAGCAGGAGTGGCTTAAGAAAAAGCACATCGATCTGCGCGTCTGCGGTATCGCTAACTCGAAAGCATTGCTGACTAACGTCCACGGTCTGAACCTGGAAAACTGGCAGGCGGAGCTGGAAGAGGCAAAAGAGCCGTTTAACCTGGGCCGCCTGATCCGTCTGGTAAAAGAGTATCACCTGCTTAACCCGGTGATCGTCGACTGTACCTCCAGCCAGGCGGTGGCCGATCAGTACGCGGATTTCCTGCGCGAAGGTTTCCACGTGGTGACGCCGAACAAAAAGGCCAACACCTCGTCGATGGATTACTATCACCAGTTGCGCCTGGCGGCGAGTAAGTCGCGCCGCAAGTTTCTGTATGACACCAACGTGGGCGCGGGCCTGCCGGTCATCGAGAACCTGCAAAACCTGCTGAACGCGGGGGATGAACTCCAGCGTTTCTCCGGCATCCTTTCCGGCTCTCTGTCGTTTATCTTCGGCAAGCTGGATGAAGGGATGAGCCTGTCGGAAGCCACCCGCGCCGCGCGCGAGCTGGGCTACACCGAGCCAGACCCGCGCGACGACCTTTCCGGCATGGACGTGGCGCGTAAGCTGCTGATCCTGGTGCGTGAGACGGGCCGCGAGCTGGAGCTTTCCGACATCGTGATTGAACCGGTGCTGCCAGCCGAGTTTGACAGCAGCGGCGATGTCAGCACCTTTATGGCGAATTTGCCCCAGCTTGACGATGCCTTTGCCGCACGCGTTGCGAAAGCCCGTGATGAAGGTAAGGTATTGCGCTATGTTGGCAACATTGAAGAAGACGGCGTGTGCCGGGTGAAGATTGCCGAAGTGGATGGCAACGATCCGCTGTACAAGGTGAAAAACGGCGAGAACGCCCTGGCGTTCTACAGCCATTATTATCAGCCACTGCCGCTGGTGCTTCGCGGCTATGGCGCAGGGAATGATGTAACGGCGGCGGGCGTGTTTGCCGATCTGCTGCGTACCCTGTCATGGAAGTTAGGAGTTTAAGATGGTTAAAGTATATGCCCCGGCTTCCAGCGCCAATATGAGCGTCGGGTTTGACGTGCTGGGCGCGGCGGTGACGCCGGTGGATGGTTCGCTGCTGGGTGATACGGTAACGGTGGAAGCGGCTGATAGCTTTAGCCTGAATAACGTGGGCCGCTTCGCCAGCAAACTGCCGTCTGAGCCGCGCGAAAATATCGTTTATCAGTGCTGGGAACGCTTCTGTCAGGAGATCGGCAAAAACGTGCCGGTCGCCATGACGCTGGAAAAGAGCATGCCGATTGGCTCGGGCCTCGGCTCGAGCGCCTGCTCGGTGGTTGCCGCGCTGGTGGCGATGAATGAGCACTGCGGCAAGCCGCTGAACAACAGCCGTCTGCTGGCGCTGATGGGCGAGCTGGAGGGGCGCATCTCCGGCAGCATTCATTATGATAACGTGGCGCCATGTTTCCTTGGCGGCATGCAACTGATGATTGAAGAAAATGGCATCATCAGCCAGCAGGTGCCAGGGTTTGATGAGTGGCTGTGGGTACTGGCCTATCCGGGCATTAAAGTGTCTACCGCCGAAGCGCGTGCGATCCTGCCGGCGCAGTATCGTCGTCAGGACTGTATCGCCCACGGGCGTCATCTGGCGGGCTTTATTCACGCCTGCTACACCCGTCAGCCGCAGCTGGCGGCGAAACTGATGAAAGACGTCATTGCCGAACCGTATCGCACGAAGCTGCTGCCGGGCTTTAACGATGCGCGACAGGCATCCATGGATATCGGCGCACAGGCGTGTGGCATCTCCGGCTCCGGCCCGACGCTGTTCGCCTTATGCGACAAGCCAGACACCGCGCAGCGCGTGGCGGACTGGCTCTCTAAACACTACCTGCAAAATCAGGAAGGCTTTGTTCATATTTGCCGTCTGGACACGGCTGGCGCACGAGTACTGGGATAACGAATGAAACTCTACAACCTTAAAGATCATAACGAGCAGGTCAGCTTCGCGCAGGCGGTAACGCAGGGTTTGGGCAAAAATCAGGGGCTGTTCTTCCCCCACGACCTGCCGGAATTTCAGCTGACTGAAATTGATGAATTGCTGAAACAGGACTTTGTCACCCGCAGCACCAAAATTCTGTCTGCGTTTATCGGCGACGAAATCCCGCAGGAGCTGCTTGAAGAGCGCGTGCGTGCGGCGTTTGCTTTCCCGGCTCCGGTGAAACAGGTGGAGCCTGACGTTGGCTGTCTGGAGCTGTTCCACGGCCCGACGCTGGCGTTCAAAGATTTCGGCGGTCGCTTTATGGCGCAGATGCTGACCCACATCAGCGGCGACAAACCGGTGACCATCCTGACCGCGACCTCCGGTGATACCGGGGCAGCGGTGGCCCATGCGTTCTACGGCCTGAAAAACGTCCGCGTGGTGATCCTCTATCCGAAAGGCAAAATCAGTCCGCTTCAGGAAAAACTGTTCTGCACCCTGGGGGGCAACATTGAAACCGTGGCGATCGACGGCGACTTCGATGCCTGCCAGGCGCTGGTCAAGCAGGCCTTCGATGACGAAGAGCTGAAGGCGGCGCTGGGGCTGAACTCTGCCAACTCCATCAACATCAGCCGTCTGCTGGCGCAGATCTGCTACTACTTCGAAGCGGTGGCGCAGCTGCCGCAGGAAGCGCGCAATCAGCTGGTGGTTTCCGTGCCAAGCGGGAACTTCGGCGATCTGACGGCGGGCCTGCTGGCAAAATCACTCGGCCTGCCGGTGAAACGCTTTATTGCCGCTACCAACGTCAACGACACTGTGCCGCGTTTCCTGAAGGACGGAAAATGGGCGCCGAACGCGACTCAGGCCACGCTCTCCAATGCGATGGATGTGTCACAGCCTAACAACTGGCCGCGTGTGGAAGAGCTGTTCCGCCGTAAGGTCTGGCGTCTGGGCGACCTGGGCTACGCTGCGGTAACGGACGAAACCACTAAAGCCACCATGCGCGAGCTGAAAGCGGTGGGTTATACCTCTGAGCCACACGCGGCGATTGCCTATCGTGCCCTGCGCGATCAGCTTCAACCGGGCGAGTATGGCCTGTTCCTCGGCACCGCCCATCCAGCCAAGTTCAAAGAGAGCGTGGAAGCGATCCTGGGCGAAACGCTGCCGCTGCCAAAAGAGCTGGCCGAGCGCGCCGAGCTGCCGCTGCTGTCCCATGAGCTGCCCGCAGACTTTGCCGCGCTGCGTAAGCTGATGATGACCCGAGCGTAAGTTTGTTGCCCGGTGGCGGCTACGCCTTACCGGGCCTACAACGGCTCAGAATGTAGGCCGGGTAAGGCGAAGCCGCCACCCGGCTTTTTTATGGAGAAATTAAGGAGAAAAACAGCAGGAAAAAAGCAGAAATTCCCAATAAATGCGGTCACTTAGCGTTTAGGATTGCAGAGAATAACATCCCCCGTTCCCATCACGTACTCTCCTTACATCGGCCCACGTCGGGCAAGAAGAATAAGGAGTCACCTGTGTCTACACTGAAACCTGCACTCATCGCGCTTTCCCTGATGCTGGTCGCCCCTATGGCGGTACAGGCATCTGAAATTACTCTCGTACCTGCGGTAAAATTGCAAATAGGCGATCGGGATAATAACGGACACTACTGGGATGGTGGCCGCTGGCGCGACCATGACTGGTGGAAAGCGCACTATGACTGGCGCGATAACCACTGGCGTCCGCACGATGAACATCGCGATCGTGACCACCATCATGACGATCGTCGCCATGACGATCATCGTCCTGGCCCGGACTGGAAACACCATTAATGCAGAACCCCGCCAGAGGGCGGGGTTGTCATTTATTGCTCGTGACGCTTAAACACCAGCTCGTTTTTTCCTGACGATGCCTCGTCGAAGAAATACCCTTCACAGTTAAAGCCGGTGAGCTGCTCTGGCTTCGTCAGGCGGTTTTGGATGATGAAGCGGCTCATCAGACCGCGCGCTTTTTTAGCGTAGAAGCTGATCACTTTAAATTTGCCGTTCTTCTCGTCGAGGAACACCGGCTTGATAATGTCCGCATCCAGCTTTTTCGGCTTCACCGATTTGAAGTACTCATCGGAGGCCAGGTTGATCACCACGTTATCCCCCTGGGCTTGCAGCGCGGCGTTAAGCGTGTCGGTGATAACATCGCCCCAGAACTGGTACAGATCTTTGCCTTTGGCGTTTTCCAGGCGGATACCCATCTCCAGGCGATACGGCTGCATCAGATCCAGCGGGCGCAGAACCCCGTACAGACCGGACAGCATGCGCAGATGCTGCTGGGCAAAATCGAAATCGGCTTCGCTAAACGTTTCTGCTTGCAGGCCAGTGTAGACATCACCTTTGAAGGCTAACAGCGCCTGGCGGGCATTAGCGGGCGTGAAGTCAGGCTGCCAGTCGTGAAAACGGGTGGCGTTCAGGTCGGCGAGTTTATCGCTGATGCTCATCAGCGAGGCGATCTGCGGAGCCGAAAGTTTACGCGCCTCGTGGATCAGCTGTTGCGAGTAGTCCAGCAATTCCGGCTGGGTATAACGCTCAGTGGCGAGCGGGCTCTGGTAGTCGAGCGTTTTTGCAGGTGAAATCAGAATCAGCATATCCAGTCCTTGCAGGAAATTTAGAGCGACTTTAACAAAAAATCGCCCTGAATTGATCGATAGCTGTTATTGCCGCGGCAAATCATCCCAGGTGCCAGGGGCAAGTTGTGACTCGATTTCGGGATAGCGTGAGGCGTCAAAGACGGGCTGTACGCCGAGCTTGCGCTGACGCAGATAATCGCGCGCGATCAGCGCCACAACCGGTGAAAGGAGCAAAATGGCCGTCAGGTTGGTGATGGCCATCAGCGCCATAATGACGTCCGCTATTTGCCAGATCATCGGCATGCTGAGCAGGGAGCCGACGATCACCATCGTCAGCACCCCCGCGCGAAGTACGTTGCGGGCCAGACGCGAATCAACCTTCAGGAAAATAAGGTTATTTTCGGCATAGATATAATTCACCGCAATGGAACTGAAGGCAAACAGCCCCACGACAAGTGCGACAAGGCCCGCGCCCCAGCCGCCGACGAGGGAGACCAGCGCCTGTTGTACCCAATGAATACCTGTCGTATTGCCGGACGGATGTTCAGTCGCACCAGCCAGCAGCATTATCATCGCGCTGGCGGAACAGATAACAATGGTGTCTGTGAAGACGCCAATCATCTGCACAATGCCCTGCGCGGCGGGATGCGGGGGCCAGGATGCGGCCGCGGCGGCGGCATTCGGCGTGGAACCCATCCCCGCTTCGTTGGAGAACATCCCCCGCTGAAATCCTGCGGCGAGTGCCTGGCTTACGGTGTAACCCAGTGCGCCGGAAGCAGCTTCGCGCCAGCCGAACGCGCTTTTGAAAATGGTGGCGATAATGTTCGGCACCTCGTCGATATGTATCGCGCACACCAACAGGCTGGTGGACACCCACAGCAGCGCCATCAGCGGAACCAGCCACTGCATCAGGCGGGCAACCCCTTTTAGCCCGGTCACAATGGTCAGCAGGGTGAGAAGGGCAAGCGCGCCGCCCGTCAGCCACTCCGGACAGTTGAAGGCGAAACGTAGCGCGTGGGCGACGGAGTTTGCCTGTACGGTATTGAAAATAAGGCCATAGGCAATCAGTAAAAAGAGTGAGAAGAGCACGCCCATCCAGCGCATTCCCAGCCCGCGAGCCATATACCAGGCAGGGCCGCCTCGGAACTGACCTTTACTGTCTTTTTCTTTGTAGAGCTGCGCAAGGGAGCACTCCGCAAAGGAGGTGGCCATGCCGATAATCGCTGTCACCCACATCCAGAATACCGCGCCCGGACCGCCCGCGCCGATCGCCAGCGCGACACCGGCCAGGTTACCGCTGCCCACGCGTGCGGCCAGGCTGGTACAGAGCGCCTGAAACGAGGTCAGACCGCCCGGCTGTGGGGTGACGCTGTTTTTCAGACTTCTGCCAAATTTGCGGATATAGCGGAACTGAATCAGCCCGCTGCGCCACGTAAACCAGATACCTGCTCCTGAAAGCAGGTATATCATGATCGAACCCCAAAGGACTTCGTTAATAAAGAAAAAGAAATCAGGCACTAACGTCCCTCTTGTTGATGCCAAAGTGAATATGTAAGCGCTACCACTGAGTGTGCATGCTGTTACTTAGCAGCCTGTTAATATTCTGAGTTTATCATACTCTGCCTAAGCGCACTGTCTGCGGTTGCGCTGCCTCTCACTCGTGTTATCATCAGGGCAGACCGGTTACATCCCCCTAACAAGTAAACCTGTCATTTTTCCGCTGCTGGCAAGCTGTCGGTAGTGTGAATTATCCAGGGCACGTTAAAAGAGAAACACTATCATGACGGATAAATTGACCTCCCTTCGTCAGTTCACTACTGTCGTCGCTGACACCGGAGATATCGCGGCAATGAAGCTGTACCAGCCGCAGGATGCCACAACCAACCCTTCTCTGATCCTTAACGCCGCGCAGATCCCTGAGTATCGCAAACTGATCGACGAGGCGGTGACCTGGGCGAAAGCACAGAGCAATGACCGCGCGCAGCAGGTTGTGGATGCCACTGACAAACTGGCAGTGAACATCGGTCTGGAAATCCTGAAACTCGTTCCTGGCCGTATCTCTACCGAAGTTGATGCACGTCTCTCCTACGACACCGAAGCGTCTATCGCCAAAGCAAAACGCCTGATTAAACTGTACAACGATGCGGGCATCAGCAACGATCGTATCCTGATCAAACTGGCCTCTACCTGGCAGGGCATCCGCGCTGCTGAGCAGCTGGAAAAAGAAGGCATCAACTGTAACCTGACTCTGCTGTTCTCCTTCGCGCAGGCGCGTGCATGTGCAGAAGCTGGCGTATACCTGATTTCTCCGTTCGTGGGCCGTATTCTGGACTGGTACAAAGCCAATACCGACAAGAAAGAGTATGCGGCGTCTGAAGATCCTGGCGTGATTTCCGTGACTGAAATCTACGAATACTACAAACAGCACGGCTATGAGACCGTTGTTATGGGCGCAAGCTTCCGTAACGTCGGCGAAATCATCGAGCTGGCTGGCTGTGACCGCCTGACCATCGCCCCTGCGCTGCTGAAAGAGCTGGCAGAAAGCGAAGGGACTATCGAGCGTAAACTGTCTTACACCGGCGAAGTGAAAGCGCGCCCGGAGCGCATCACCGAATCCGAGTTCCTGTGGCAGCATAACCAGGATCCAATGGCCGTAGACAAACTGGCGGACGGTATCCGTAAGTTTGCTATCGACCAGGAAAAACTGGAAAAAATGATCGGCGACCTGCTGTAATCATTCTGCGTGACCGGGTTCCCGGTCACGCGTCTTCCCCCCGCCACTGTCTGAATTTCCTCTCTGCGTGTATCATTCCCTTTAATCAGTACTTTTTGAATGGAATGGATATGAATACCTTACGCATCGGCTTAGTGTCGATTTCTGACCGCGCCTCCAGCGGTGTTTATCAGGATAAAGGCATCCCTGCTCTGGAAGCGTGGCTGAGCAGCGCGCTCACTACCCCGTTTGAGATCCAGACTCGCCTGATCCCGGACGAGCAGCCGATCATCGAGCAGACCCTGTGTGAACTGGTGGATGAGATGAGTTGCCACCTTGTTCTGACAACGGGCGGAACCGGCCCCGCGCGCCGCGATGTGACGCCGGACGCGACGCTGGCGGTTGCCGACCGCGAAATGCCGGGCTTCGGTGAACAGATGCGTCAGATCAGTCTACACTTTGTCCCGACGGCCATTCTTTCCCGTCAGGTCGGGGTGATCCGCAAACAGGCGCTGATCCTGAACCTGCCGGGGCAGCCGAAGTCGATCAAAGAAACGCTGGAAGGGGTGAAAGCCGAGGACGGCAGCGTTATCGTGCACGGCATCTTTGCAAGTGTACCGTATTGTATACAGTTGCTTGACGGTCCCTATGTGGAAACTGACGGCAACGTGGTAGCAGCATTTCGCCCTAAAAGCGCTCGCCGCGAAACAATCTCCTGAAATTGATTAAAATGTGACATTCGCGCCAGCCACGGTAGCGTGTAAATGGATTTACGATATAGTAATTTTTTCTTTACGATTGCTGTAAAAAATAATCCACAACACATGCACAATGGTTCGCTATGTCACATAACACCCGACCTCTGAATCGACTGGACTACAAAACCCTGACGCTCGCCGCCTTAGGCGGCGCGCTGGAGTTTTACGACTTCATCATCTTCGTCTTCTTCGCTGCCGTCGTGGGGGCGCTGTTTTTCCCGGCGGATATCCCTGAATGGCTGCGTCAGGTGCAAACCTTCGGCATTTTTGCCGCCGGATATCTGGCGCGTCCGCTGGGCGGCATTGTCATGGCGCACTTTGGCGATCTGGTTGGGCGCAAGAAGATGTTTACCCTCAGTATCCTGCTGATGGCCGTGCCGACGCTGGCGATTGGTCTTTTGCCTACCTATGAGTCGATGGGCATTATCGCCCCGTTATTACTGCTGCTGATGCGTATTCTCCAGGGGGCGGCCATCGGTGGGGAAGTGCCGGGCGCCTGGGTGTTTGTCGCGGAGCACGTCCCGGTGCGCCGGATCGGCATTGCGTGCGGAACGCTGACCGCAGGGCTGACGATCGGGATCCTGCTTGGCTCCGTGGTCGCCACCATCATCAATACCAGCATGACGCAGCAGGCCGTTCACGACTGGGGCTGGCGTATCCCGTTCCTGCTGGGCGGGGCGTTTGGGTTGGTGGCAATGTACCTGCGACGCTGGTTGCAGGAGACGCCAATATTTCTGGAAATGCAGCAGCGAAAGGCGCTGGCGCAAGAACTGCCGGTGAAAACGGTGGTGGTGCGGCATAAAAAAGCGGTGGTGGTATCGATGCTTCTGACCTGGCTGCTGTCTGCGGGCATTGTGGTGGTCATTTTGATGTCGCCAGTCTGGCTGCAAAAACAGTACGGTTTTGCGCCCGCCGTGACGTTACAGGCGAACAGTATCGCGACAATTATGCTCTGCTTTGGCTGTCTGGCCGCCGGTCTGGCGGCGGATCGTTTCGGGGCCAGCGTGACCTTTATTGTCGGCAGCCTGCTGCTGGCCGCGTCGAGCTGGGCATTTTACCATCTGGCGGGCAACCATCCTGAACAGCTGTTCCTGCTGTACGGCATTGTCGGGCTGTGCGTGGGCGTCGTTGGCGCCGTACCGTACGTGATGGTCCGCGCCTTCCCGCCGGAGGTACGCTTCACCGGGATCTCTTTCTCTTATAACGTCTCGTATGCCATTTTCGGTGGGCTGACCCCGATTGTGGTCACGGTGTTGATGGGCGTGTCGCCGCTCGCACCAGCGTGGTACGTGCTGGCGTTATCGCTGATGGGTCTGGTATTGGGGATGTGGCTTCGCCAGTCAGAGGGACGTCGTGCCCGCGACGCGGGCACGACAGAGGGATCAGTGTTTTTCACCAATCGGTAGAATGGTGCGGCCGAACTGCTCGTTCAGCACTTCACCCATAGCGAGGTAGATTGCGCTTGCGCCGCAAACCAGACCCACCCAGCCGGCAACGTGAACGATGCCTTCGTTATCCGCCAGGTGACCGATGGCCAGCAGGGCGAACAGTACGGTCAGGCTCAGGAAGACGAATTGCAGCGCGCGGTTCGCCTTAAGGGTGCCGAAGAACATAAACAGGGTGAACACGCCCCACAGCCCCAGGTACACGCCCAGGAAATGGGCGTTTGCCGCCTCCGCCAGGCCCATTTTAGGCATCAGCAGAATCGCGACCAGAGTCAGCCAGAAGGAACCGTAAGAGGTAAAGGCGGTTAAGCCGAAGGTGTTGCCTTTCTTATATTCCAGCAGGCCCGCAAAAATTTGTGCGATACCGCCGTAAAAAATGCCCATCGCCAGGATTACGCCGTCCATCGGGAACATCCCGATATTGTGCAGGTTCAGCAGAATGGTGGTCATGCCAAAACCCATCAGGCCCAGCGGAGCCGGATTAGCCAACTTAGTGTTGCCCATAAGTCCTCAAAAAAATCATCATTAATATGGTGAAATGGTTAAACCCGCGCCAGTTCTCCCTGACGGGGCGCGGCATCATAATGGGCGGCATCGACGCCGTCTATGATCTCATCGGGGTGAAATTAAAAAATTTTTTATCCTTCCCCCTTGATGGATGCCGTTGTGACCCCATCTTGTAAGCAACCGCAGTGTGTGGACCTGAAAAAAAACAAATCTGGGCAGTTGAAAAAGCACGTTCTGCCCTTATTACAGGTACACAACCACATGTTGACTGAATTTTTAGTGGAGACGTTTAGATGGGTAAAATTATTGGTATCGACCTGGGTACTACCAACTCTTGTGTAGCGATTATGGATGGCACTACTGCACGTGTGCTGGAGAACGCCGAGGGCGATCGCACCACGCCTTCTATCATTGCTTATACCCAGGATGGTGAAACTCTGGTTGGTCAGCCGGCTAAACGTCAGGCAGTGACAAACCCGCAAAATACCCTGTTTGCGATCAAACGCCTGATTGGCCGCCGCTTCCAGGACGAAGAAGTTCAGCGTGACGTTTCCATCATGCCTTACAAAATCATCGCAGCGGATAACGGCGATGCATGGCTTGATGTGAAAGGCACCAAAACTGCACCACCGCAGATCTCTGCTGAAGTGCTGAAAAAAATGAAGAAAACCGCGGAAGATTACCTGGGTGAGCCGGTAACTGAAGCTGTTATTACCGTACCTGCCTACTTCAACGATGCTCAGCGTCAGGCAACCAAAGATGCTGGCCGTATCGCAGGTCTGGAAGTAAAACGTATCATCAACGAACCAACCGCAGCTGCGCTGGCTTACGGTCTGGATAAAGAAGTTGGCAACCGTACTATCGCGGTTTACGACCTGGGTGGTGGTACTTTCGATATCTCTATTATCGAAATCGACGACGTTGACGGCGAAAAAACCTTCGAAGTTCTGGCAACCAACGGTGATACCCACCTGGGTGGTGAAGACTTCGATACCCGTCTGATCAACTACCTCGTTGACGAGTTCAAGAAAGATCAGGGCATTGACCTGCGTAACGACCCGCTGGCGATGCAGCGCCTGAAAGAAGCCGCTGAGAAAGCGAAGATCGAGCTGTCTTCCGCTCAGCAGACCGACGTGAACCTGCCGTACATCACCGCAGACGCGACCGGTCCAAAACACATGAACATCAAAGTGACCCGTGCGAAACTGGAAAGCCTGGTAGAAGACCTGGTGAACCGTTCTATCGAGCCACTGAAAGTTGCATTGCAGGACGCTGGCCTGTCCGTGTCTGACATTCAGGACGTTATCCTGGTAGGTGGTCAGACCCGTATGCCAATGGTTCAGAAGAAAGTGGCTGAATTCTTTGGCAAAGAGCCACGTAAAGACGTTAACCCGGACGAAGCAGTGGCTATCGGTGCTGCGGTTCAGGGTGGTGTACTGACGGGTGAAGTGAAAGACGTACTGCTGCTGGACGTTACCCCGCTGTCTCTGGGTATCGAAACCATGGGTGGCGTGATGACCCCGCTCATCAACAAAAACACCACTATCCCGACGAAACACAGCCAGGTGTTCTCTACCGCTGAAGACAACCAGTCTGCGGTAACCATCCATGTGATTCAGGGTGAGCGTAAGCGTGCGGCAGATAACAAATCTCTGGGTCAGTTCAACCTGGACGGTATTAACCCGGCACCACGCGGCATGCCACAGATCGAAGTCACCTTCGACATCGATGCTGACGGTATCCTGCACGTGTCTGCGAAAGACAAAAACAGCGGTAAAGAGCAGAAGATCACCATCAAGGCATCTTCTGGCCTGAACGAAGCGGAAATCGAAAAAATGGTTCGTGATGCCGAAGCTAACGCGGAATCCGACCGTAAGTTCGAAGAGCTGGTTCAGACCCGTAACCAGGGTGACCATTTGCTGCACAGCACCCGTAAGCAGGTTGAAGAAGCGGGCGATAAACTGCCAGCGGAAGACAAAACTGCGATCGAAACTGCACTGAGCGCGCTGGAAACGTCTCTGAAAGGCGAAGACAAAGCGGACATCGAAGCGAAGATGCAGGAGCTGGCACAGGTTTCTCAGAAGCTGATGGAAATCGCTCAGCAGCAGCACGCACAGCAGCAGGCGGGCGCTGATGCTTCCCAGAACAACGCGAAAGACGACGATGTTGTCGACGCTGAGTTCGAAGAAGTGAAAGACAAAAAATAATCGCCCTGATGCAGGGTAAGTAATCGGCACGGGCGTAGGAGAATTCTCCACGCCCGTGCTCGCATGTTAAGGGGCTTAAAAAAACCAATGGCAAAGCAAGACTATTACGAGATTTTAGGCGTTCCGAAAACTGCGGAAGAGCGTGAAATTAAAAAGGCGTATAAGCGCCTGGCCATGAAATTCCACCCGGACCGCAATCAGGGTGACAAAGAGGCTGAAGCCAAATTTAAAGAGATCAAAGAAGCCTACGAAGTCCTGACCGATGCACAAAAACGTGCGGCCTATGACCAGTACGGTCACGCGGCCTTTGAACAGGGCGGCATGGGCGGCGGTGGATTTGGTGGCGGCGGCTTTGGCGGCGGTGCGGATTTCAGCGACATCTTTGGCGATGTATTTGGCGATATCTTCGGTGGTGGTCGTGGTCGTCAACGCGCGGCGCGCGGCGCAGACCTGCGCTACAACATGGATCTGACGCTGGAAGAAGCGGTTCGTGGCGTAACCAAAGAGATCCGTATCCCGACGCTGGAAGAGTGTGACGTTTGCCACGGCAGCGGTGCGAAGGCTGGAACTCAGCCGCAGACCTGTCCGACCTGTCACGGTTCCGGTCAGGTCCAGATGCGTCAGGGCTTCTTCGCGGTGCAGCAGGCGTGTCCGCACTGTCATGGTCGCGGTACGCTGATTAAAGATCCGTGCACCAAATGCCACGGTCATGGTCGCGTTGAGAAAACCAAAACGCTGTCCGTTAAGATCCCGGCGGGCGTTGATACGGGCGACCGCATCCGTCTGGCAGGCGAGGGTGAAGCAGGGGAGCACGGCGCACCGGCAGGCGATCTGTACGTTCAGGTGCAGGTGAAGCAGCACGCCATCTTCGAGCGTGAAGGTAACAACCTGTACTGTGAAGTGCCGATCAACTTCGCGATGGCGGCACTCGGCGGTGAAATCGAAGTGCCGACGCTGGACGGTCGCGTTAACCTGAAAATTCCTGGCGAAACCCAGACCGGCAAACTGTTCCGCATGCGCGGCAAAGGCGTTAAATCCGTTCGCGGTGGCGCGCAGGGTGACCTGTTATGCCGCGTGGTCGTTGAAACGCCGGTCGGCCTGAACGACAAGCAGAAACAGCTCCTGAAAGAGTTGCAGGAAAGCTTTGGCGGCCCAACGGGTGAGAAAAACAGCCCGCGCTCCAAAAGCTTCTTCGATGGCGTCAAAAAATTCTTCGACGATTTAACCCGCTAATTCGCCAGCTGGTTACTATCCTTTAAAGCCCGGAAGCGATTCCGGGCTTTTTGCTTTATAGCCTTATTGCTCGGTTAAACTGAATCTATACCCAATATTAATCTGTTTTTACCGATCTGTTTGCGCTGATATTATGGTTTTACCGAGGTATTGTTGTAAAAGAGAGAGTAAACGTGAAATTACTACACCGTTTCTTTAGCAGTGAGGCGTCCGGCGGCATCATTCTGATCATTGCTGCTGTGGCTGCTATGCTGCTCGCCAACATGGGCATGACGCGCGATCTCTATCACGCATTTCTGGAAACGCCCGTTGAGCTTAAGGTTGGGGCGCTGGAAATTAACAAGAACATGCTGCTGTGGATCAACGATGCACTGATGGCGGTGTTCTTTTTGCTGGTGGGGCTGGAGGTCAAACGTGAACTTGTGATCGGTTCGCTTGCCAGCCGACAGCGCGCGGCGTTTCCGGTGATCGCGGCAATTGGCGGGATGGTCGTTCCGGCGCTGCTTTTCCTCGCGTTTGCGTGGCAGGATCCGGTTGCGCGTGACGGCTGGGCGATCCCGGCCGCGACGGACATCGCGTTTGCGCTCGGCGTTTTAGCCCTGCTTGGCAGCCGTGTGCCGACCGCACTCAAAATTTTCCTGATGGCGCTGGCGATTATTGATGACCTGGGCGCTATCGTGATTATCGCGTTGTTCTACACCAGCGATCTGTCTGTTCTGTCGCTGAGCGTGGCGGCCGTGGCTATTGCGGTGCTGGCGTTGCTGAACATCTTCAATGTCCGACGCACGGGTATTTATATTCTGGTGGGAATGGTGCTGTGGACGGCGGTGCTGAAGTCTGGCGTGCATGCCACGCTGGCTGGCGTCATCGTTGGCTTCTTTATTCCGCTGAAGGAGAAGGACGGTAAATCGCCTGCTAAACAGTTAGAGCATGTGTTGCACCCGTGGGTGGGCTTTATGATCCTGCCGCTGTTCGCGTTTGCCAACGCGGGTGTGTCCCTGGCAGGGGTTACCCTGGACGGACTCACCTCCGTGCTGCCGCTGGGCATCATCGCCGGTCTGTTTATCGGTAAGCCGCTGGGCATTAGCCTGTTCTGCTGGCTGGCGCTGAAACTGAAGCTGGCGTCATTGCCAAACGGAACCACCTTTAGACAGATTATGGCCGTCGGCGTGCTGTGCGGTATTGGTTTCACCATGTCGATCTTTATCTCGACGCTGGCGTTTGGTGCAAGCGCGCCTGAGCTTATTATCTGGGCGAAACTCGGCATTCTTATCGGGTCGTTACTGGCCGCGGTTGTTGGTTATACCTTGTTGAAGGTGAAGTTGTCCGGACAGGCTGTCCAGGCATAACAGGAAACCGGGAGGAGGGAAGCCTTCTCCCGATAAACTATCAGGGAGTGAAAACGTGATGTCACATTTGAACTATAACCACCTCTATTACTTCTGGCATGTCTACAAGCAGGGCTCGGTCGTGGGAGCCGCAGAGGCGCTCTACCTGACGCCACAGACTATCACCGGGCAAATCAAAGCCCTGGAAGAGCGCTTGCAGGGAAAGCTTTTTAAGCGGAAAGGGCGGGGCATTGAGCCGAGCGAGCTGGGTGAACTGGTGTTCCGTTACGCGGACAAGATGTTCACCCTGAGCCAGGAGATGCTGGATATCGTTAACTATCGCAAAGAGTCTAACCTGCTCTTTGACGTGGGGGTGGCGGATGCGCTGTCTAAACGGCTGGTGAGCGGCGTGCTGGATGCGGCGGTGGTGGAAGATGAACAGATTCATTTACGCTGCTTTGAGTCCACTCATGAAATGCTGCTGGAACAGCTGAGCCAGCACAAGCTGGACATGATTATCTCGGACTGCCCCATCGATTCGACGCAACAGGAAGGGTTGTTCTCGGTGAAAATTGGTGAATGCGGCGTCAGTTTCTGGTGCATCAATCCGCCACCGGAAAAACCGTTTCCGGCCTGCCTGGAAGAGCGCCGCTTGCTGGTGCCGGGAAGACGCTCAATGCTCGGGCGCAAGCTGCTTAACTGGTTTAACTCGCAGGGGCTGAACGTAGAAATCCTCGGTGAGTTCGACGATGCAGCGCTGATGAAAGCCTTTGGCGAGGCGCACAACGCTATCTTCGTTGCCCCGACGCTATACGCGCACGATCTCTATTCAGACGACAAGATTACGGAGATTGGCAGGGTAGATAACGTGATGGAGGAGTATCACGCCATATTCGCCGAAAGGATGATTCAGCACCCGGCGGTGCAGCGAATCTGCAACCGTGACTACTCGGCGCTGTTTACGCCACCGGCAATCTGAAGACATAAAAAAACCCGCGTTAAGCGGGTTCTTTCAAACAAGCAACAACAAGTGGCGATTAAGCCAGTTTGTTGATCTGCGCGGTCAGGTTTGCTTTATGACGCGCTGCTTTGTTTTTGTGGATCAGACCTTTAGCAGCCTGACGATCCACGATTGGTTGCATTTCGTTAAATGCGTTCTGCGCTGCAGCTTTGTCGCCAGCTTCGATTGCTGCGTATACTTTCTTGATGAAAGTACGCATCATAGAGCGACGGCTTGCATTGTGCTTACGAGCCTTTTCAGACTGAACGGCACGTTTCTTAGCTGATTTGATATTAGCCAAGGTCCAACTCCCAAATATGATCTATGTGGACAATTCAAAGGCCGAGGAATATGCCCTCTATACCTTCTTTTGTCAATGGATTTGTGCAAATAAGCGCCGTTAATGTGGCGACGCTACGTTACGTAGTGATGGCGCAGGATTCTACCAGCTTGTCGTTCGTGAATACAGCTTTTCGGCGTAAAAATCGCAGTTCACGGGCAGATTTTTTTGCTGTGAAAGGTCAGCGTGATGAAATCATACAGCTTTCTGTTTAGCGTGAACAATCGCCGGTTAACGTTAACCGCTGTACAAGGTATACTTTGGCGATTTTCACTGTTTTGAGCCAGTCATGAAGCTGATACGCGGCATACATAATCTCAGTCAGGCCCCGCACGGGTGCGTGCTGACCATTGGTAATTTCGACGGCGTGCATCGTGGGCATCAGGCGCTGTTGCAGGGATTGCGTAAAGAAGGCGAGGCGCGAGGCCTGCCGGTCGTGGTGATGATTTTCGAGCCTCAGCCGCTGGAGCTGTTTGCAGGCGAGAAATCTCCCGCGCGGCTGACTCGTCTGCGCGAGAAGTTACGCTACCTGGCGGAGTCAGGGGTAGACTACGTCCTGTGCATACGGTTCGACCGTCGCTTTGCCGCGCTGACCGCACAAAACTTCGTCAGTGACCTGTTGGTCAGGCAGCTTGGCGTGCAGTTTCTTGCCGTGGGCGATGATTTCCGCTTTGGCGCTGGTCGTCAGGGCGATTTCTTGTTATTACAGAAGGCTGGCCTGGAGTACGGGTTTGACGTCACCAGTACAATGACCTTCTGCGAGGGCGGGGTGCGCGTCAGCAGCACGGCGGTACGTCAGGCGCTGGCGAACGATGATCTGGACACGGCAGAAACGCTGCTGGGCCATCCGTTCACGATTTCAGGTCGCGTGGTCCATGGCGATGCGCTGGGCCGCACGATAGGTTTCCCGACGGCGAATATACCGCTGCGTCGTCAGGTCTCCCCGGTTAAAGGGGTATATGCGGTGGAAGTGGCAGGACTGGGCGAGAAGCCTTTCTACGGTGTTGCCAACATTGGCACACGTCCAACCGTTGCCGGTGTACGTCAACAGTTAGAAGTACACCTGCTGGACGTTGTAATGGACCTCTACGGTCGCCATATAGATGTGATACTGCGTAAAAAAATACGCAATGAACAGCGATTCTCTTCGCTGGACGAACTTAAGGCGCAAATCGCGCGAGATGAATTAACGGCCCGCGAGTTTTTTGGGCTTTAGAACCGGCTTAACTGCCTACGTGATAAATACGGAACCGAGAATCTGATGAGTGACTATAAATCAACCCTGAATTTGCCGGAAACAGGGTTCCCGATGCGCGGCGATCTCGCCAAGCGTGAACCGGGAATGCTGGCGCGTTGGACCGATGATGACCTGTACGGCATCATTCGTGCAGCCAAAAAAGGCAAAAAAACCTTCATTCTGCATGATGGCCCTCCATATGCGAATGGCAGCATTCATATTGGTCACTCTGTAAACAAGATTCTGAAAGACATTATCGTGAAGTCCAAAGGACTCGCGGGATATGACTCGCCTTACGTTCCGGGCTGGGACTGCCACGGTCTGCCAATCGAGCTGAAAGTGGAGCAAGAGTTCGGCAAGCCGGGTGAGAAGTTCACCGCCGCCGAGTTCCGCGCGAAATGCCGCGAATACGCCGCCACCCAGGTGGACGGTCAGCGCGCTGACTTCATCCGTCTGGGCGTGCTGGGCGACTGGTCGCACCCGTACCTGACCATGGACTTCAAAACCGAAGCGAACATCATCCGTGCGCTGGGCAAAATCATCGGTAACGGCCACCTGCACAAGGGCGCGAAGCCGGTGCACTGGTGCGTAGATTGCCGCTCTGCGCTGGCAGAAGCGGAAGTGGAGTATTACGACAAAACCTCCCCTTCTATCGACGTGGCTTTCGAAGCGGTCGATCAGGATGCGATCAAAGCTAAATTTGGTCTGCCTGGCGTAAGCGGCCCAATCTCGTTGGTTATCTGGACCACCACCCCGTGGACGCTGCCAGCCAACCGTGCTATTTCCCTGTCCGGTGAGTTTGAGTACGCGCTGGTGCAGATTGATGGCCGCGCGGTTATCCTGGCGAAAGATCTGGTTGAGAGCGTGCTGAAGCGCGCGAACATCACCGACTACTCCGTGCTGGGCACCGTAAAAGGCGACGCGCTGGAGCTGATGCGCTTCAAACACCCGTTCCTGGACTTTGACGTTCCGGCGATCCTGGGCGACCACGTGACGCTGGACGCGGGTACCGGTGCGGTACATACCGCCGGTGGCCACGGTCCTGACGACTACAACATCAGCCTGAAATACGGTCTGGAAATCGCCAACCCGGTTGGCCCGGACGGCTCTTACCTGCCAGGCACGTACCCGGCGCTGGACGGTATCAACGTCTTCAAGGCGAACGATATCATCGTTGACATGCTGCGTGATCGCGGCGCACTGCTGCACGTTGAGAAAATGCAGCACAGCTATCCGTGCTGCTGGCGCCATAAGACCCCGATCATCTTCCGTGCGACCCCGCAGTGGTTCGTCAGCATGGATCAGAAAGGCCTGCGCGAGCAGTCACTGAAAGAGATCAAAGGCGTGCAGTGGATCCCTGACTGGGGCCAGGCGCGTATCGAATCGATGGTGGCTAACCGTCCTGACTGGTGTATCTCCCGTCAGCGTACCTGGGGCGTGCCGATGTCGCTGTTCGTGCATAAAGAGACGCAGGAACTGCACCCGAACACCCTGGAACTGATGGAAGAAGTGGCGAAGCGCGTTGAAGTTGACGGCATTCAGGCGTGGTGGGATCTCGACGCCCGCGACATCCTGGGCGCGGACGCGGACAACTACGAGAAAGTGCCGGATACCCTGGACGTGTGGTTCGACTCCGGGTCTACCCACTCTTCCGTGGTTGACGTGCGTCCGGAATTTGCCGGTCACGCTGCCGACATGTATCTGGAAGGTTCCGACCAACACCGCGGCTGGTTCATGTCATCCCTGATGATCTCCACCGCCATGAAGGGCAAAGCACCTTACCGTCAGGTTCTGACTCACGGCTTCACCGTGGATGGTCAGGGCCGTAAGATGTCCAAGTCCATCGGTAACACCGTTTCTCCGCAGGACGTGATGAATAAGCTGGGCGCAGACATTCTGCGTCTGTGGGTGGCCTCTACCGACTACACCGGCGAAATGGCGGTGTCTGACGAGATCCTGAAACGTGCGGCTGACAGCTATCGTCGTATCCGTAACACCGCGCGCTTCCTGCTGGCGAACCTGAACGGGTTTGATCCAGTGAAAGACATGGTTAAACCGGAAGAGATGGTCGTGCTCGATCGCTGGGCGGTAGGCTGTGCGAAAGCGGCCCAGGAAGACATCGTTAAGGCATATGAGTCTTACGACTTCCACGAAGTGGTGCAGCGCCTGATGCGCTTCTGCTCCATCGAGATGGGCTCGTTCTACCTCGACATCATAAAAGACCGCCAGTACACCGCGAAAGCGGACAGCGTGGCGCGTCGTAGCTGCCAGACCGCGCTATTCCACATCGCAGAAGCGCTGGTACGCTGGATGGCGCCGATCATGTCCTTCACCGCGGATGAAATCTGGGGCTACCTGCCGGGCGACCGCGAGAAGTATGTGTTCACCGGCGAGTGGTACGAAGGTCTGTTTGACCTCTCCAGCACCGAGGCGATGAACGATGCTTACTGGGACGAGCTGCTGAAAGTGCGTGGCGAAGTGAACAAGGTTATCGAGCAGGCGCGTGCGGACAAGAAAGTCGGTGGCTCTCTGGAAGCGACGGTGACCCTGTACGCAGAGCCTGAGCTGGCCGCGAAGCTGACCGCGCTGGGCGATGAATTACGATTTGTCCTGTTGACCTCCGGTGCGAAAGTTGCGGATTATGCCGAGGCTTCTGCTGATGCTCAGCAGAGCGAACTGCTCAAAGGACTGAAAGTCGCTCTGAGCAAAGCCGACGGTGAAAAATGCCCGCGTTGCTGGCATTACACCACTGATGTCGGTCAGGTGGCGGAACACGCAGACATTTGCGGACGCTGTGTAAGCAACGTCGCCGGTGACGGCGAAAAACGTAAGTTTGCCTGATGAGTAAAACTCTCTGTTCAACAGGACTGCGCTGGCTGTGGCTGGTTGTGGTGGTGCTGATTATTGATTTGGGCAGCAAGTTCCTGATCCTCCAGAATTTCGCTCTGGGGGATACGGTCCCGCTGTTCCCGTCGCTTAACCTGCACTACGCCCGTAACTACGGCGCGGCGTTCAGTTTCCTTGCCGACAGCGGTGGCTGGCAGCGCTGGTTCTTCGCAGGTATCGCGATCGGTATCTGCGTCGTGCTGGCGGTGCTGATGTACCGCTCGAAGGCCACGCAAAAGCTGAATAACATCGCCTACGCGCTGATCATTGGCGGCGCACTGGGTAACCTGTTTGACCGCCTGTGGCACGGCTTTGTGGTCGATATGATCGACTTCTACGTCGGCGACTGGCACTTCGCGACCTTTAACCTCGCCGATAGCGCAATATGCGTTGGTGCGGCGTTAATCGTGCTGGAAGGCTTCTTGCCAAAACCGGCTGCGAAAGAGCAGGTTTAATTGTCAATGCCGACACTTGTAGGCCGGGTAAGCGAAGTGCCACCCGGCACACAGGCGAGACAACACTAAAGAGCAATTTGCATGTCTAAATCCGTACAGAGCAACAGCGCGGTTCTCGTCCACTTCACGCTGAAGCTGGATGATGGCTCCACGGCTGAATCCACCCGCAATAACGGCAAACCTGCCCTGTTTCGTCTTGGCGACACGTCCCTGTCTGAAGGTCTTGAGCAGCAGCTTCTTGGCCTGAAAGAGGGCGAGAAAAAGGCATTTTCGCTGGAGCCGGATGCCGCATTTGGTGTGCCAAGCCCGGACCTGGTGCAATATTTCTCGCGCCGTGAGTTTATGGATGCGGGCGAACCGGAAGTAGGGGCGATCATGCTCTTTACCGCTATGGACGGCAGCGAAATGCCTGGCGTGATCCGCGAAATCAACGGGGACTCCATCACCGTTGACTTCAACCATCCGCTTGCCGGGCGTACCGTTCATTTTGATGTAGAAGTGCTGGAGATCGATCCGGCACTGGAGGCCTGAAATGCAGATCCTGTTGGCTAACCCGCGCGGCTTCTGCGCCGGTGTAGACCGCGCTATCAGCATTGTTGAAAACGCGCTGGAGATTTACGGCGCGCCGATTTACGTGCGTCACGAAGTGGTGCACAACCGCTACGTGGTGGACAGCCTGCGCGAGCGCGGGGCGATTTTCATCGAGCAGATCAGCGAAGTGCCGGACGGTGCAATCCTGATCTTCTCTGCCCACGGCGTTTCACAGGCGGTGCGTAACGAAGCCAAAAGCCGCGATCTGACCGTATTCGATGCCACCTGTCCTTTAGTGACCAAGGTGCATATGGAAGTGGCGCGCGCCAGCCGTCGTGGTGAAGAGTCGATTCTGATTGGCCATGCCGGTCATCCGGAAGTCGAAGGCACCATGGGCCAGTACAGCAATCCGGAAGGGGGCATGTATCTGGTTGAGTCGCCGGAAGACGTCTTTACGCTGAACGTGAAAAACGAAGCGCGTCTGTCGTTTATGACCCAGACAACGCTCTCCGTAGACGACACCTCTGACGTGATTGACGCCCTGCGTCAGCGCTTCCCGAAAATCGTCGGGCCGCGTAAAGATGATATCTGCTACGCCACCACCAACCGTCAGGAAGCGGTGCGTGCGCTGGCGGAGCAGGCGGACGTGGTGCTGGTGGTCGGCTCGAAAAACTCCTCTAACTCCAACCGTCTGGCCGAACTGGCGCAGCGTATGGGGAAAGCGGCGTTCCTGATCGACGACGCAACGGACATTCAGGAAGCGTGGGTGAAAAACGCGGCCTGTGTCGGTGTGACGGCTGGCGCGTCTGCGCCGGATATTCTGGTGCAGAACGTCATTGCCCGCCTGCAAGAGATGGGCGGTGGCGAAGCGGTGCCGCTGGAAGGCCGTGAAGAGAATATTGTCTTTGAAGTGCCGAAAGAGCTGCGAATCGACGCCCGCGAAGTGGAGTAACCTCCTTTCAGCCTTAAAAATGCCGGTGGTGAAAGCTTCCGGCATTTTTGTTTCTGGTTAACTGTGATTCACCATCAATAGTAACGCATTTTACGAGCGGGTTAATCGTTTAATCTGTCATGATGATACTGCTGTTCTCCTTGGGCCGGAGACCAATATGACTTCAGACATCTTTCTGCCACCTCAGGTGGCGTGGGCAACCGGCGCGCTAGCTGGCGGGCCTCTTACCCGCAAAACGACTCGTCTTACGGATCTTCCCGATATCTTCTCGGACGGCGAGGCGTGGACGTGCGGCGATCCTCAAAAAAGCGTGTATGACGTAGACGTCCTGGACTCCCCCGTGGGGGAAGGGGCACTTTTCGTTGGGGTAACACACCTTTATGCAGGGAAGATTGGCGGTGAGTTCTTTATGACGCGCGGCCATTTTCACCAGCGCCGCGAACAGGGCGAGGTCTATTTTGGCCTGCGCGGAGTTGGCTTGCTGCTGCTGCAAACGGAGGCGGGCGACGCGCGGCTTGAGCAGGTGACGGCAGGCTCCGTGCATATTATTCCGCCTTTTACCGCACATCGCTTGATTAACACTGGCAACGAGACGCTGTCCTCCCTTGCCGTCTGGCCGAGTATCGCGGGACACGACTATGCGGCGCTGGCAGAGGGCTTCACCGTGCGGATCTTTGCTTCCGGGAAAGGTTACGAGGTGCGCCATGGCTAACTATGGCCTTGATATGACCATCACCCGTCAGCCGCTCGGTTTTTGCTACGGAGAGGACGTTACCGGGCCGATGCCGGAGATCAGAACGCTGGATCAGATCCGCCCGTCGCTGCGCAATCCGGACTGCGAAGGGCCTGAACAGGTGTATGCCATCGCGATGGACGTGGCGCGTCTGGCGGACAGGCAGGAACTCGAAAAACGCATGCTGCTTTTTGGTGTGGTAACCTACGCGGCAGGCACGCTTGGCGATGAGCCGGTCCGCAGCCAGGGACATGTTCACCGCATTAGCCAGCACAGCGGATGGTCGCCGCCTGAACTGTATGAAATCTGGCAGGGTAAAGCGATTATCTACATGCAGGAATATGTGGACGACGATCCGGGACGCTGTTTTGCGGTGCTCGCGGGGCCAGGTGAAAAGGTACTGGTCCCTCCTGGTTGGGGTCATGCGACGATTTCGGCCTCGCCCAATGAGCCGCTGACCTTTGGCGCGTGGTGCGATCGGGAATATGGCTTTGAGTATGAGGCCGTTCGTGCGCGAAAAGGTCTGGCCTGGTATCCCTTAGTTCAGGGGGATCATATTGTCTGGCAGCACAACAGTCATTACAGACCAGGGCGTTTGCAGATGGTTACACCGCGCAGTTATCTGGAGTTCGGTATTACTGATGCGCCTGTTTATCAGCAGTTTATTGATGAGCCCGCGCGGTTCCAGTTTATTTCGCGTCCCGATAAAGCGGCAGAGCTGTGGAATAACTTCCATCCATAAAAAGCCGGGGCGTTGCCCCGGTTTTCTTATCCTGCAAACAAACCTGATGCCACGCCAAGCGCTGCCAGTATAAGCAGTAATGCCATGGCTTTCACCGGCGACACGCCGCGTTTTGCCATCAGATACCAGGTCCCCAGGACCACCGCCAGCGGAAGCAACTGTGGGAAAATACCGTCCAGCATCTGCTGAAGGTGAATGTTAACCCCATCCCGGGTGATAAATTCCAGCCCGGTGCCGAGCTTAACGTAGCTGGCCGCCACGCCGCCCATGACAAATACGCCCAGTAGCGAGAGTGCTTCCCGTAGCCGGGTGGATTTGCTGCTCACCAGCATCTCCACGGAGCCGGAACCCATCTGGTAGCCTTTCAGAAACAGGAACCAGGAGCCAGGGATGATGATGGCCAGCCAGGCAACGGTATAAAACAGCGGGCCGAGGATATTTCCGCCTGCCGCCAGCGCCATCCCGATGCTGAGCAGGATCGGGATCAGCATGCCGGGGATCATGGAATCGCCGATCCCGGCGATCGGCCCCATCAGGCCTACCTTCAGGGTGTTTATGGTTTCACCATCAATCGGCTCGCCGTTGGCTTTTTTCTCTTCCAGCCCCAGCGCCATACCGTTAACGATCGCGCCAATCTGTGGCTCCGTGTTGTAGAACGACGCGTGACGGCGCAGCATCTCGGTACGTTGTGCCGCGTCGGGATAGAGCTTTTTTGCGACCGGTAGCATGCTGAGGCAAAAGCCGAAGGATTCAAGGCGTTCAAAGCTCATTGAGGAGAGGTTGTGCATCATCCACGCTCGCCAGCAGCGGCGCAGATCCTTGCGGGTGAGTTTACGTTCTTCCATCAGAATTCATCCTCGTCGTCAGGGACAGGTGCTGAAGCCACGGCCTGCGGTGCCTCGGGTTTATAGTTGTAATGAATCAGTGCCAGCAGGGCGCCCACGATCACCAGCGCGACCATATTGAGTTTCAGAAACACGATACAGACGAAGCCCACCAGGAAGTAGATGAGCATGCTATAGCTTTTGATGATCTGCTTAAGCAGGATGGCAATACCGACGGCGGGCAAAATGCCGCCCAGCACATTCATGGTGGAGAGGACGATGTGCGGCAGGCTGTCCATAAACCCGCTAATGTACTGTGCGCCGAAAAAGACGGCGATAAAGGTAGGCACAAAGCGCAGCACAAAGTTCATCGCCTGCGGCCAGATAGCGCTGTTGAGGTAGATCCCGCGCTCGTCGCCGTTCTCCAGCGCCACATCCGCACGATGGTTCCAGAAGGAGTTCAGCACCATCATCGCATTGAAGAGAATGGTTCCGGCGATTCCGATAGTCGCCGCCAGCGCGACGGCAACCTCAGGTCCTTTGCCGGAAAGTATCCCCAGCGCAATGGCCGGATATGCCACAAAGTTCAAATCTGCTGGCATTGAGCCGCCGGGCGTCACCATTGCGATATACACCGCCTGTACCGCTACGCCAATCATGATCCCGGTTTTGATATCGCCCAGGATCAGGCCAACCAGCATCCCGGAAATGAGCGGTCGGGAGATGAGATACCAGCCGCCCGTTAGCCCTAAAAGCCACGGACTACTGAGTGCGCCCAGATAACACAGCAGGCCAATTAAAGCCGCTTCGATAATCATGATCTGCTCCTTATTTCAGCTTTTGTCTGGCATCCTGCCAGGTATAAAAACTGGCATCGGGAACCAGGCGGAATTCAATCGCATGCCCCTGTCCGGTCAGCCATTCGAACGCCGCCGCTTCATCTGGCGTTACCGATTGGTTCGGGCCGATGGTGATCGTGTTAGCCCGGGCGCTCATTGGCCCCACGTTAATTTTCCCGTTGCTGTTTTTCAGGCTAATGCCTGCCTGCTCAATGCGCTGTAGCGTGAGTGGTGATTTACCAATCACGAAATAGCGTTTCTCGCTGGCAATCACTTTTGGCAGTTTTTCGATCGCGGTTGCCGTATCGAACAGCCACACTTTGGTGTCTGATACGGCCCCTTTCATGACCGACGATAACAGCGGATCGGCCGCGACGGCATCGTCAATGGCAACGATGCCGTCGCAGGGCAGCTCCCTGGCCCAGCGCGTAATGAGCTGCCCGTGGATCACGCGGTCGTCAATGCGTACAAAAGAAATACTCATATGCGGCTCCTTAAAAATCGTCTGTCTGTGCAGTATCCGCCGGTTTCGCCTGTACCAGCGTCGGCAGTGTGAGTTCGATAAGCTGTGCGGCAGCATGATGAACGTCGCGTGCCATCATCACTTCGTCGGTTTGCAGCAGCATCGGGAAGTTAACGCCAGCCACCACGGCGACCGGCGGCTGCGTGAGAGGGGTAAACGCGGCCTCACAGGCCACGTTCCACGGCGTGCCGCTTTGCATGTCGCATAACACCAGCACACCTTCGGCGTTGGCGCTTGCCGCTTTCAGCGTGGCGCTGAAATCCTGCCGGAAGCCCTCTATTCCCGCCTGTTCAGTCAGGCAAACGGCGTGTACGTTGGGAAGGTCGCCGTACACCATCCGGCCACTCTCCAGTAGCGCGGTGGCTAATGGACCGTGAGTAGCGACAATAAAATGAATCATCGTTAGCTCCTTACCCAGGCTTTGATGGTCGCAAGCGGTTGTCCGCAAGCACGGGAGGACGGTGAAATGCGATACTCACCTACGCTTGCCGGAATGATGAAGGTTTCGGCGTAATGAACGGTAAACGGCTCAAATGCACCGGTTGGGCTGTCGACAATTGCTTCGTCGCCCTCTACCAGATTCAGTACATTTACGCCGCCGCCGGTGTGGTGCACAACGGGTTCGCTAAACCAGTGGCGGCGGGTTTCGATAAATTCACGCTCGTGCAGGCCAGTACGCTCTTCGCGCCAGCCGTTTCCTTCCGCGACAGGTTCGAACTGATTCACCAGATGCTGATGTACCCACTGCGTGTCGCGCTCCCAGTCGATTACCTTTTCACCGTGTTCCAGGTGTACCGGGCGCGGGAGCCCGTCCAGGCCCAGGCGACCCCAGTCCCACAGTTTGAAAGTGAAGATATACGGCGTAGCGCTGATCTCCAGCACCATGGTTCCCGCGCCGGAGCAGTGCACCGTCCCTGCCGGGATCAGGAAATGGTCGTGCTTTTTCGCCGGGATCTGATTAACGAAGTGGTCGTCATTAAACGGTTTTTCACCGCGACCCGCGCGCCTGAGATCGTCCATCATGGCCTCAGGGTCGGTACCGGTTTTGGTCCCCAGATAGACGACGGCACCCGGCTCGGCTTCCAGAATGTAATAACTCTCATCCTGGGTATAATGCATCCCAAACTGCTGCTGGATGTACTCAGTAATGGGGTGGACCTGGAGGCTCAGATTCTGGCCACCCATGGTGTCGAGGAAGTCAAAGCGGATCGGGAACTCTGCGCCGAAACGTGCGTGAACTTTCTCGCCCAGCAGAGCACGAGGCTCAAGCAGAACCAGATCCAGAGAGGGGATCTCGATCCGCACTGCGCCAAAACGCAGTAACAGGCTGTTCTCCTCGGGCACGCAGTCAAAACACCATGCGTAATTGGGTGCAGAGGGATCGAGATCGAATTGCTGTTTCATCCACTGGCCGCCCCAGACGCCGGGATCGAAGAAGGGCGCCACGCGGAAAGGCTGAGTGGTAGTTTGCTTCAGCCCGGCTCGCAAGGCCTCGCCGCTGACCATCGCGGGCTGGTTCGCCTGGGTTGTATCCAGTAAAAAATCGGTGCGCCTGAGCAGCGGCGTTTTGTGGCGGTCGAAGACGCGCCACTCGACAAAAAAGGCGCGCTTGTAGCGACGAAGCATATCTTCCTGCTGATTCTCTGCGCCCCAGTTTCCCATCTCGCCGCTGCGCATACGCTGCTGGATCTCCCAGCGCGGCAGATCGGCATACACCAGCACATCACCCGGATGGACAAGCGTCGCACCGGGCCCGTAAATCACAATCAGCCCCTCGGTACACTGGTTCACCTGCTCCTGTAAGGTCTTCAGACGCGCAGCATCGAAAAACTCACCAGGCTGGTGGCAGGAGAGTACGCCAAAAACGCGATCGTCCGTGAGGTTGCGCGCCAGCATCTCATGGATGGCACCCTCATCCCGTCGCGCCTGTTCGGCATTGATCGCCAGCGTCGGACGTAGCCGCGGCAGCACGTTCTCTTCAAGCTCGGTCATGCGCACGCCCGGATAGCAATCCATCACCAGCACCGTACGGCTGCGCTGTTGGGTTTTTGCCTCAAGGACGCGGGTAATCGCCTCCCAGCCTTGCCAGGCGCTGTCGTCATATCCCTTTATCGCTACAGTGGGAAATTTGTCGTAGGTTGTCATTGTATCCTCCGTAATCGTTATTTAAGGTTATTCGATTAACCGTGTTTGAGAAGAGTGGTTAACGCGATTAACCCGCCATAAATGCGAATCGCATCCAGATCCTCAGCGGTAATGTGAAGAGTCTCACAGGGAAAAATGCAAAAAATAGGTTATTCGATTAACCTGTAGAGATGATGAAAGGAGACAACATGACGGGAATTACACTGGCCGATGTCGCGAAACGCGCCGGCGTGTCAACGGCGACGGTCTCGATGGTGCTCTGCAACAAAGGCCGTATCTCGCAAAGCACGCGCGAACGTGTGCTGAAGGCGCTGGATGAATCCGGCTATGTCTATAACCAGACGGCAGCCAATTTACGTAACCGCCGCAGTAACCAGGTCGGGCTGCTTTTGCACGATATTACCAACCCTTTTTACAGCGAGATGACGGCAGGGCTAAGTCATGAAATGGAGCGCCATGAGCTGCTGCTTTTTCTGGCGAACAGCGAGGAATCGGCAGAGCGACAGCAAAAATTTGTTGATTCACTTATGCGGAATAACGTTAGTGGTATGGTGCTGTGCGCGGCCCGGGAAACGCCCCAGGCCTTTTTTGAGGGGCTGAAGCGGCGCAATATTCCGGCGATCATGGTTGTGCGCCCGCTGAACGATCCAGATTTTGATTTTGTCGGAACGGATAACTTCTTAGGCACGCAGATGGCGACGGAGCATCTGCTCAGAATGGGCCATCGGCACATTGCGTTCATCGGGGGGAGCCAGAATTCGGGCTCCCGGGCACAGCGTATTGGCGGCTTTACCAGCAAGCTGCTTGAGTACGGGGTGACGCCGAATCCTGCCTGGATCAGAACCTCACACGCCAGCCAAAGCGACGGTGCGCGCGTGGCGGAGGCGTTACTCCTTGAGCATCCACACATCAGCGCGGCGATTTGCTATCAGGATGTCGTGGCGCTGGGAGTGATGCAAAGCTTACGCAAGATGGGCCGTGAGCCGGGACGCGATTTTGCGCTGGTCGGTTTTGATGATATTACCGAAGCGGCTCTGGTGCAGCCCGCATTGACCACCGTATCAGTGGCGGCGAAAGAGATTGGTCGTAAGGCGGGGGAGTTACTGTACAGCCGGATACAGGGCAATGATGAACCCGCCAAACGTATCATCCTGCCGCCTGCGCTGGTCGTGCGGGAATCATGCGGTTTTCGCTGACGATCATGTCTTTCACTGATATCTCTCCCTGTTTATCATTAATTTCTAATTATCGGCGTTTTCTGTGGCGGCCTCTGCGAAGGCTGGTTAATCTGAAAACGATTTACATCATTTTAACGTAAGAGAATAACTATGCATGATGCACAGATCCGCGTCGCCATTGCGGGCGCGGGCGGACGTATGGGCCGTCAGCTGATTCAGGCGGCACTACAGATGGATGGCGTAGCGCTTGGCGCGGCGCTGGAGCGTGAAGGTTCATCGCTTTTGGGAGCCGATGCAGGCGAGTTGGCGGGCGCAGGTCAGACGGGCGTTACCGTGCAGAGCAGCCTTGAGGCCGTGAAAGACGACTTTGACGTGTTCATCGATTTTACCCGCCCTGAAGGCACGCTGGCTCATCTGGCGTTTTGCCGTCAGCACGGTAAAGGGATGGTGATTGGCACCACTGGTTTTGACGAGGCCGGTAAGCAAGCCATTCAGGATGCGTCCAGGGAGATTGCGATTGTCTTTGCGGCAAACTTTAGCGTGGGCGTTAACGTCATGCTGAAACTGCTGGAGAAGGCGGCGAAGGTGATGGGCGACTATACCGACATTGAAATTGTCGAAGCACATCATCGCCACAAAGTCGATGCGCCGTCAGGCACGGCGCTGGCGATGGGCGAAGCGATTGCATATGCAATGGATAAAGATTTGAAAGACATCGCGGTCTATTCTCGGGAAGGTCACACTGGCGAGCGTGTTCCTGGCACCATTGGGTTTGCTACGGTTCGCGCGGGAGATATCGTCGGCGAACATACCGCCATGTTCGCTGATATTGGCGAAAGAGTCGAAATCACGCATAAAGCATCCAGCCGCATGACGTTTGCAAACGGAGCGGTACGCTCCGCTCTGTGGTTAAAAGGTAAGTCTAACGGTATTTTTGATATGCGTGACGTCCTGAATCTCAACGATTTGTAAGTGTTATTACCCATCGTGATGTGGTTATTGCAGTCGTAAGCATTTGATTGCATAGGGCAATATATTATTGCCCTTTTATTTTATCAATTATCAATACTTATCGCCTTCAAGCACTTAAAAATGACCTTATTCCTGCTGTTTTGTGTTGCTGGATTGTAAATTTTGACCGTTTGGTCCACTTTTTATTCCCGTTCGACGCTCATTTCTATTAAACTGGGCACGCAAGCGGTTTTCACGGTGATTTAGATGATCTTTTTGCCGCTTAATTCGAAATCCAGCCGCCAGGCTTGCAAAAGAATAAACAAAATATCCGTTTTAAGTTGACTTTTACCGGGCAAATCCCCAGAATGCCGCCGTTTGCCAAAAATCCGCTGGCAACACATTTGCATTGATCCATGACATGGTTATGAATTAATATGCAAATAAAGTGAGTGAATATTCTCTGGAGGGTGTTTTGATTAAGTCAGCGCTATTGGTTCTGGAAGACGGAACCCAGTTTATCGGTCGGGCCATAGGGGCAACGGGTTCGGCGGTTGGGGAAGTCGTTTTCAATACTTCAATGACCGGTTATCAAGAAATCCTCACTGATCCTTCCTATTCTCGCCAAATCGTTACTCTTACTTATCCTCATATCGGCAATGTCGGCACCAATGCGGCTGACGAAGAATCCTCTCAGGTACATGCGCAAGGCCTGGTCATTCGCGACCTGCCGCTGATTGCCAGCAACTTCCGCAACACCGAAGACCTCTCTTCTTACCTGAAGCGCCATAACATTGTGGCGATTGCCGATATCGATACGCGTAAGCTGACGCGTCTGCTGCGCGAGAAAGGGGCACAAAACGGCTGCATCATCGCAGGGGATAACCTTGATGCAACGCTGGCGCTGGAAAAAGCGAAAGCCTTCTTGGGCCTGAACGGTATGGACCTGGCGAAGGAAGTGACCACCGCTGAAGCCTACAGCTGGACGCAGGGAAGCTGGACGCTGGAAGGCGACCTGCCGGAAGCGAAACCAGAGAGCGAGCTGCCATTCCACGTGGTGGCCTACGATTTTGGCGCCAAGCGCAACATCCTGCGTATGCTGGTTGACCGCGGCTGCCGCCTGACAGTTGTTCCGGCACAAACGTCTGCGGAAGATGTTCTGAAAATGAATCCAGACGGTATCTTCCTTTCTAACGGTCCTGGCGACCCGGCGCCGTGCGATTACGCTATCGACGCCATCAAGTCCTTCCTCGAAACCGATATCCCGGTATTCGGCATCTGTCTCGGCCATCAGCTGCTGGCGCTGGCGAGCGGGGCGAACACCGTCAAGATGAAGTTCGGCCACCACGGTGGTAACCACCCGGTGAAAGACATCGATAACAACACGGTGATGATCACCGCGCAGAACCACGGTTTCGCTGTGGATGAAGCGACAATGCCAGCTAACCTGCGCGTGACGCACAAATCACTGTTCGACGGCACCTTGCAGGGTATCCATCGCACCGATAAGCCTGCGTTCAGCTTCCAGGGCCACCCTGAAGCCAGCCCCGGCCCACACGACGCCGCGCCGCTGTTCGATCACTTCATCGAACTTATCGAGCAATACCGTAAGACCGCTAAATAATCAGGAGCTGAGAAAACCATGCCAAAACGTACAGACATAAAAAGCATCCTGATCCTTGGCGCTGGCCCGATTGTCATCGGCCAGGCCTGTGAATTTGACTATTCCGGCGCGCAGGCATGTAAAGCCCTGCGTGAAGAGGGTTACCGCGTCATCCTGGTCAACTCAAACCCGGCAACCATCATGACCGACCCGGAAATGGCTGATGCGACCTACATCGAGCCGATTCACTGGGAAGTGGTACGCAAAATTATCGAGAAAGAGCGCCCGGACGCGGTCCTGCCAACCATGGGCGGCCAGACGGCGCTGAACTGTGCGCTGGAGCTGGAGCGTCAGGGCGTGCTGGAAGAGTTCGGCGTAACCATGATTGGTGCCACCGCCGACGCGATTGATAAAGCAGAAGACCGTCGCCGCTTCGACGTGGCAATGAAAAAAATCGGCCTCGACACCGCACGTTCCGGTATTGCGCACAATATGGAAGAAGCGCTGGCCGTTGCGGCTGACGTGGGCTATCCGTGCATCATCCGTCCATCGTTCACCATGGGCGGCACCGGCGGCGGCATTGCCTACAACCGCGAAGAGTTTGAAGAAATTTGCGAGCGTGGCCTGGATCTCTCCCCAACCAAAGAGCTGCTGATTGATGAATCGCTGATTGGCTGGAAAGAGTACGAGATGGAAGTGGTGCGTGATAAGAACGACAACTGCATCATCGTCTGCTCCATCGAAAACTTCGATGCGATGGGGATCCACACCGGCGACTCCATCACCGTTGCGCCAGCGCAAACGCTGACCGACAAAGAGTATCAAATCATGCGTAACGCCTCGATGGCGGTACTGCGTGAAATCGGCGTGGAAACCGGCGGCTCTAACGTGCAGTTCTCGGTGAACCCGAAAACCGGTCGTCTGATTGTTATCGAAATGAACCCGCGCGTGTCCCGCTCCTCCGCGCTGGCCTCCAAAGCCACCGGCTTCCCGATTGCGAAAGTGGCGGCGAAACTGGCGGTGGGTTACACCCTTGACGAGCTGATGAACGACATTACCGGTGGCCGCACGCCAGCGTCCTTCGAACCGTCCATCGACTACGTTGTGACCAAAATTCCACGCTTCAACTTCGAAAAATTCGCTGGCGCCAACGACCGCCTGACGACCCAGATGAAATCTGTTGGTGAAGTCATGGCGATTGGCCGCACGCAGCAGGAATCCCTGCAAAAAGCGCTGCGCGGCCTGGAAGTGGGCGCGACCGGCTTTGACCCGAAAGTCAGCCTGGACGACCCGGAAGCACTGACCAAAATCCGCCGTGAGCTGAAAGACGCGGGCGCAGAGCGTATCTGGTACATCGCCGATGCCTTCCGCGCGGGCCTCTCCGTCGACGGCGTATTTAATCTGACTAACATCGACCGCTGGTTCCTGGTGCAGATTGAAGAGCTGGTGCGCCTGGAAGAGAAAGTGGCGGAGCTGGGCATCAACGGCCTGGACGCAGACTTCCTGCGAGTGCTGAAGCGTAAAGGCTTTGCCGATGCGCGTCTGGCTAAACTGGCGGGCGTGCGTGAAGCGGAGATCCGCAAGCTGCGCGACCAGTATGACCTGCACCCGGTTTACAAGCGCGTCGACACCTGTGCGGCAGAGTTCTCTACCGACACCGCGTACATGTACTCCACCTATGAAGACGAGTGCGAAGCGAACCCGTCCGTCGACCGCGACAAGATTATGGTGCTGGGCGGCGGTCCAAACCGTATCGGCCAGGGCATCGAGTTCGACTACTGTTGCGTGCACGCCTCGCTGGCGCTGCGCGAAGACGGTTACGAGACCATCATGGTCAACTGTAACCCGGAAACGGTTTCTACCGACTACGACACCTCCGACCGCCTCTACTTCGAGCCGGTTACGCTGGAAGACGTGCTGGAAATTGTGCGCATCGAGAAGCCAAAAGGCGTGATCGTGCAGTACGGCGGCCAGACTCCGCTGAAGCTGGCGCGCGCGCTGGAAGCCGCAGGCGTGCCGGTCATCGGCACCAGCCCGGATGCGATTGACCGTGCGGAAGACCGCGAGCGTTTCCAGCAGGCGGTTGACCGTCTCAAGCTGAAACAGCCAGCGAACGCCACCGTGACCGCGATTGAAATGGCCGTTGAGAAAGCGAAAGAGATTGGCTACCCGCTGGTGGTGCGTCCATCCTACGTCCTGGGCGGCCGCGCGATGGAAATCGTCTACGACGAAGCCGACCTGCGTCGCTACTTCCAGACGGCAGTGAGCGTTTCCAACGATGCGCCAGTGCTGCTCGACCGCTTCCTCGACGACGCGGTGGAAGTGGACGTGGACGCCATCTGCGACGGCGAAATGGTGCTGATTGGCGGCATCATGGAGCACATCGAGCAGGCGGGCGTGCACTCCGGTGACTCCGCCTGTTCTCTGCCAGCGTACACCCTGAGCCAGGAGATTCAGGACGTGATGCGCCAGCAGGTGCAGAAGCTGGCCTTTGAGTTGCAGGTTCGTGGCCTGATGAACGTTCAGTTCGCGGTAAAAGACAACGAAGTCTATCTGATTGAAGTCAACCCGCGTGCAGCGCGTACCGTACCGTTCGTCTCTAAAGCGACCGGTATTCCGCTGGCGAAAGTGGCGGCGCGCGTGATGGCAGGCCAGACGCTGGCTCAGCAGGGCGTGACCAAAGAAATCATCCCGCCGTACTACTCGGTGAAAGAGGTGGTGCTGCCGTTCAACAAATTCCCGGGCGTTGACCCGCTGTTAGGGCCAGAGATGCGCTCTACCGGGGAAGTGATGGGCGTGGGCCGTACCTTCGCAGAAGCGTTTGCGAAAGCACAGCTGGGCAGTAACTCCACCATGAAGAAATCGGGTCGTGCGCTGCTCTCCGTTCGCGAAGGCGATAAAGAGCGCGTCGTTGACCTGGCCGCCAAGCTGCTGAAGCAGGGCTTCGAGCTGGACGCCACTCACGGTACGGCGATTGTGCTGGGTGAAGCGGGCATTAATCCGCGTCTGGTGAACAAAGTGCATGAAGGTCGTCCGCACATTCAGGATCGCATTAAGAATGGCGAGTACACCTACATCATTAACACCACCGCAGGTCGCCAGGCGATTGAAGACTCCAAGCTGATTCGCCGCAGCGCGCTCCAGTACAAAGTGCACTATGACACCACCCTGAACGGCGGTTTCGCGACAGCCATGGCGCTGAATGCGGATGCCACTGAGAAGGTGATTTCGGTGCAGGAAATGCACGCTCAGATTAGTAAGTAATCTGCACAGGCCCGGCAAGCGTTAGCGCCGCCGGGCAAATGGCGGGTGGCGCTTCGCTTACCCGCCCTGTGATTTTCTTTATCCATCTTAAGAACCTTCTGGTTTTTCATCCGCTTTCAGTCAGTTAGCCTAAAATAGTCAGGTCGATAACGAAAATTCAACTGAGAGCAGGGGAAAACACCATGCAAAATAAACTACTGATCGCTTCCGTTCTGGCTGCCACTGCAATGTTCACCGTGGCGGGCTGTTCGTCTAATCAGGCCGTAAAAACCACCGATGGCAAAACCATCGTGACTGACGGGAAACCGCAGGTGGATGACGATACCGGTCTGGTATCCTATAAAAACGCCGAAACCGGACAAACCGAGCAGATTAACCGTGACCAGGTTAAATCAATGGGTGAACTGGATAATTAAAAAAAAAGCAGTGGCAAATGCCACTGCTTTTTTGCGTTATGCAGTCAGATTACCAGCGGTGGTTTAACAAAATATGACCGCCGTAAGCGGCATAGCTGTTCTCACCCCATTCGCCGCTGGCGCGCAGGGAGATCGTTGTGGTCTCGTTCAGGTTGCCGGTGACGCCCAGCTCTAACTGACCACGATCTTCCGGCGTGTCGTTGCTGACGGTCTCGTCGTTAAAGGCCAGATCGTTTTGACCTGCACCTTTCAGCCAGTTAACCGCAACATACGGCTGCCAGGCCGTGACGTCATTCTGCTGGAAGTAGCTGGATTTCACGCCCAGACGTCCGAAGACGCTGTCATTATCCAGCGTGGTCACACGAACGCCGTCGCGATCGGTGTGGTTCTCCTGATCGAGATAGCTGTAGATCACCTGTGCCTGTGGCTCGATCTTCCAGGTACGTTCGTTTTCAGACTTGATAACCCACGCATGACCGACTTCAACAGACGCGGCGAAACCTTCGCTATCGTAGTCTTCATCGTTGCGGTTGCTGGTCACTTTGTTGTTGTACCAGCTATAAGCGGCCCAGGTATCAATGTAGCTGCCAAGACGTAATTTCTGATCTTCCTGCCAGGTGGCGTACAGCCCAACATTGAAGCCATCCACTTTACCCTGTGCATCACGCACGTTGTGCTTCGCATCAGAGTGGGTTTTCGCCTGGCCTGCACCGAACATACCACCGGCACGCAGGATACCGTTGTCCATTGGCTTGCTCATGAAATCACTGCCGACTTGCAGGACGGTGGTGGTGGTGTCATAGCTGACTTTATCGCCACCGGCATCGTTCTCGTGATAGCGACCCTTAACGTACATCCAGGTGTTCAGATCCTCTTCATTGCGGAAGGTGATCTGGTCACGGTCGTCACGCTTATGCAGGAACATGCTCTGCGCTGCGAGGTAGTTACCTAAGTAAGCGCCGACTTCTGGTGCCATGACTTCTGGCGCGTTGTTTCCACCGTTGTCGGTATTGCCGCCGTTGTCGGTGTTACCGCCGTTGTCGGTGTTACCGCCGTTGTCGGTGTCGCCGCCATTGTCGGTGTTGCCGCCGTTGTCGGTGTTGCCGCCGTTGTCGGTGTTGCCGCCGTTGTCGGTGTTGCCGCCGTTATCGGTGTTGCCGCCGTTGTCGGTGTCGCCGCCGTTGTCGGTATTGCCGCCGTTGTCGGTGTTGCCGCCGTTGTCGGTGTTACCGCCGTTGTCGGTGTTGTCACCGCCGTCAGTGTTATCGCCGTCGGTGTCGTCGGTAGGTTCATCAGAAGGTGTTGCCTTTGATTCCAGATACCAGTTGCCGTCGTCGTGCTGATAAAGATTGTATTCATAAGCGCCAGCAACAACGGGTGCAGCCAGCGTCAGCTGGGCTTCGGAACTGCCACCTACGTTTACAATTTCCATTCCGTTAATGGTTTGAGCGCCTGCACCGCCAATGTTGGAGATGCTTACGCCGGACTGACCAAAGCTGCTGCCGGTAATGGTGAGGTGGTCGGTTGGCGCATTATCTTCACCCAGGGTGCTGTTCATCACAATCTGGCTGCCGGCAGAACCGGTGTAGTCGCCGTTAATCGTAAAATTATTGCCAACGCTATTATCAGCCGCGGCGAGCAGCAGCGTGCCGCCGTTTGTCACGTTGCCATTCACGGTATCCACCCCGGCCCCGCGCAGCGTTGCGTTACCCTGAACCGCATTCCACGCTGCCAGCGTACCGCCGGTAAGAATAGCAACGTTGTTGTTCACTTCACCTGCGGTGGCAAAGGTCGCGCCGTTTTCAACGGTAACGGTGGCGTTACTGCCCTCGACACCAAGTTGCGCGCCGCTGGCGACCAGCGTGGTGCCGCCGTGCAGAACGGTATCCCCTGTGTAGCTATTATTGCCCGTCAGGGTCAGAGTGTTGGCGTCTACTTTTTCGACGTTACCGCTACCGGTCATATCGGTGGCAAACGTGAAATCACTGCCCTGATTAAAAATGACGGTACCGTTGTTAGTCAGTCCACCGCTGAGCGTTGCGGTTTTTTCGCCATCACCCAGTTGCAGAGAGGCATCTTTGGCAACGCGTGTATTACCGGTGTTGGATACCGCACCCGACAGGGTTAATGCGCCGGTCTCTACCAGTAAGGAATCGCCAGAGCCAATAATGTCGAGATCGCCCGACAGCGCCCAGCTTTCGCCGTTCATTGTGACGCTGGCAAAGCCGTCGCCTTCATTCAGGCCAACAAAGTTACTGTCTTCTGTGCCGGTGCCGATCAGAGAGAGATTGTTTCCCGTGGAATTGGTGGAAATAACGTCACCGACAAGGACGGAACCCGTATCAAGCACCAGGGCGTTATTTTTATTACTGGCAAACATAATAGCGGCTGTATCGCCACTAATCGTTCCGCTATTCTTGATATCCAATTTTGCAGTATCTTTTACATTGATACCGTTCTCGGTTCCCTGCACAAGGGCACTGTTAGTAAGCTTGGTGTTGCCATGAGTTGCCATAATAGCATCACCATTTGTACCTATAATTGCGCCACTGTTATTAATGCCAATGCCAACGTGAGTACTTAGACCCGTTTTTCCTTTTATTATTCCAGTGCTGGTATTGATAATGGTTACTGCGGAAGAGTTTTCGCTGACAGCTATGCCATTTTCCGCGCCGATAATATTTCCACTGTTAGTAAAATTACCGAGCATTGACTGAATATTAACAGCATTTGCGGTGGTGGAGGAAATGGTTGCACCGATGCCATTATTAATTACCATGCTCTGATCACCAGTATTAATATCCAGGCCATTTCCCGCGCCAGAAATATTGCCATTATTAGTGGCGTTGGTGGTAGTAAATCCAGAGACAGATACCGCCGCTTCACTATCTGCGGAAGATATCGTGACATCTTGATTTATAACATATTCAGTATCGGTGGAGAAATTTTGAGGGACAGATGTTGATTGGTCAATGGTGGCAGAAAATGCAACTACTGGCGTACATATTAACAAGGCAGGAAATATCTTTCCCAGAGTTTTAGTTGTATTGTTTAAATTAAAGCGTTTATTGCTCATGTACACATCCATTTGAGTGAGAAGGGAACATCAAGTTAACGTGTATGAAAACGTATATTGATCGCGTAAAAAGGTGAACTCAAAAAAAGAGCATAAAATTATTATTTTTTCAAGGGGTTATGTACAGGTTAATTTATTACATAATGACTTAAGATATTCTAAAAACATCCGTTAATAATATGTTTGAGTATGACTGCTTTATAATATGAATTCATTACACACCTCGCTCGCTTTCTTGAGCCGCGGTAACGTGGGCACGGTTGAGAAGATTGCCAATACTTGCGTTTTACCTGACGGCCTTAGTTAGTCCCTTTCAGTCGGGGTGGTAACTGTCTACACTCATTGCTACAAGAAAAGTAAAAGACAGGCATATTCATGGTTCTGATAATTTATGCGCACCCCTATCCGCAGCACTCGCATGCCAATAAGCGGATGCTTGAGCAGGCAAGGACGCTTGAAAACGTAGAGATACGTTCCCTCTATCAACGCTATCCAGACTTTAATATCGATGTCGCTGCTGAACAGGAGGCGCTCTCCCGTGCCGACCTGATCGTCTGGCAGCATCCAATGCAGTGGTACAGCACCCCTCCGCTGCTGAAACTGTGGATCGACAAAGTTTTCTCCCACGGTTGGGCATACGGACACGGCGGCAACGCGCTACAGGGCAAAAGCCTGATGTGGGCCGTAACCACCGGCGGGGGGGAAAGCCACTTTGATATTGGTGCTTTCCCCGGCTTTGAGGTGCTGGCGCAACCGCTACAGGCGACGGCCCTTTACTGTGGTCTGAACTGGCTTCCGCCTTTTGCGATGCACTGTACCTTTGTCTGTGACGATGAAACCTTGCAGGCGCAGGCTCGTCACTACAAACAACGCTTGCTTGAGTGGCAGGAGGCCCACAATGGATAGCCATACGCTGATACAGGCGCTGATTTACCTCGGCGCGGCGGCATTAATTGTGCCCGTGGCGGTTCGCCTGGGGCTTGGCTCGGTGCTCGGCTATCTGATTGCCGGATGTGTCATTGGCCCCTGGGGCTTTCGGCTGGTGACGGATGCCGAGTCGATCCTGCATTTTGCAGAAATCGGCGTGGTGCTGATGCTGTTCGTGATTGGCCTGGAGCTGGATCCGCAGCGGCTGTGGAAACTGCGCGCCTCGGTGTTTGGCGGAGGCGCTCTGCAAATGCTGGCCTGCGGTTTGCTGCTCGGCGGATTCTGTATCCTGCTCGGAATGGAGTGGAAAGTCGCGGCGCTGATTGGCATGACGCTGGCGCTCTCCTCGACGGCGATAGCCATGCAGGCAATGAACGAGCGTAACCTGACGGTGTCGCAAATGGGGCGTAGCACCTTCTCCGTGCTGTTGTTCCAGGATATTGCCGCGATCCCGCTGGTGGCGATGATCCCGCTGCTGGCAACCAGCGGCGCATCTACGACGCTGGGGGCATTTGCATTATCGGCGCTGAAGGTGGTCGGTGCGCTGGCGCTGGTTGTTCTGCTGGGTCGTTACGTAACGCGTCCGCTGCTGCGCTTTGTTGCTCGCTCTGGCCTGCGCGAAGTCTTCAGCGCCGTTGCGTTATTCCTGGTGTTTGGTTTTGGATTGTTGCTGGAAGAGGCCGGGCTGTCGATGGCAATGGGCGCCTTCCTTGCCGGGGTCTTGCTGGCAAGCTCCGAATACCGTCACGCGCTGGAAAGCGATATCGAACCGTTTAAAGGATTGCTGCTGGGGCTGTTTTTCATCGGCGTCGGGATGTCTGTCGACTTCGGGACGCTGGTAACCCATCCGCTGCGCATCATCATTCTGCTGGTGGGCTTCCTGGTCATTAAAATGGCGATGCTGTGGCTGATTGCCCGCCCGTTAAATGTGCCAAAACCGCAGCGCCGCTGGTTTGCCGTGCTGCTGGGGCAGGGGAGTGAGTTTGCTTTCGTGGTCTTTGGCGCTGCGCAAATGGCAAATGTACTCGATCCCGAATGGGCAAAAGCCCTGACGCTGGCGGTCGCGCTGTCGATGGCCGCAACGCCGATCCTGCTGGTGCTGCTGACGCGCCTGGAAAAAGCAGGAAGCGAACAGGAGCGAGAAGCCGATGAGATCGACGAGGAGCAACCGCGCGTGATCATCGCCGGATTTGGCCGCTTCGGGCAGATCACCGGCCGTTTACTGCTCTCCAGCGGTGTGAAAATGGTTATCCTCGATCACGATCCTGACCATGTCGATACGCTGCGTAAATTCGATATGAAGGTGTTTTACGGCGATGCGACCCGGGTTGACCTGCTGGAATCCGCCGGAGCGGCGAAGGCCGAGGTGCTGATTAACGCCATCGACGATCCTGAGACCAGCATGCAGATGGTTGAGCTGGTCAAAGAACACTTTCCGCATTTGACCATTATTTCCCGCGCGCGCGATGTCGATCATTACATCCAGCTGCGTCAGGCTGGAGTGGCAGCGCCTGAACGTGAAACCTTTGAAGGTGCGCTCAAATCTGGCCGCATGGCGCTGGAAAGCCTCGGGCTTGGCGCGTATGAAGCGCGTGAGCGTGCAGATCTTTTCCGCCGTTTTAATCATGAGATGGTGGAGGAGATGGTGGCGATGGCGAGCAGTACGGCAACCGAACGCGCAGCGGTGTTTAAACGCACCAGTACCATGCTGACGGAGATCATCAATGAGGATCGTAATCACCTGTCGCTGGTTCAGCGCCATGGCTGGCAAGGAACGGAAGAGGGCAAGCATACCGGTGATCCTGCGGATGAACCGCAGAGTAACCCTTCTGCGTGAAGTGGAGTTGCCAGCAATATTAAAAAATTTCTAATTCTTTACCCTGCCGCCAGTCGACGAAAGATTAAGCTTTCCGTATAGTGGCGGCAATTTTTTGCATCCGGGAAATTTTCAATGATCAGTCTGATTGCAGCGCTGGCGGTAGACCGCGTTATCGGCATGGAAAACGCCATGCCGTGGAACCTGCCTGCCGATCTCGCATGGTTTAAACGTACTACGTTAAACAAGCCGGTAGTGATGGGCCGCCTGACCTGGGAGTCGATTGGTCGTCCATTGCCGGGTCGTAAGAATATTGTGATCAGTAGCCAGCCGGGCACTGACGATCGCGTTCAATGGGTTAAGTCCGTTGATGAAGCAATTGCCGCCTGCGGCGATGCCGAAGAGATCATGGTGATCGGCGGTGGTCGTGTGTATGAGCAGTTCTTGCCAAAAGCGCAGAAACTGTATCTGACGCACATTGATGCGGAAGTGGAAGGGGATACCCATTTCCCGGATTACGATCCGGACGAGTGGGAGTCCGTATTCAGTGAATTTCACGATGCGGATACGCAGAACTCACACAGCTACTGCTTCGAAATTCTGGAACGTCGTTAACGGTTTTATCCTCTCCCCAAAGGGAGAGGATAAACATCCTCAGGAGGCGACCGCCTCACCCTCACCTAAGTCCAGCTGTCGGTTGGATGGCTGCACAAAGTAAGTTTTATCTTCCCAGCGCAGGCAGGTTAAATCCCCGCCCCAGCAGCATCCGGTATCCAGCGCATAGATATTTTCCGGGGTGCCTTTTCCTTCCAGCGATGCCCAGTGTCCAAAGACCACGCTGTAGTCGTTTGTCACGGGGCCCGGAATCGCAAACCACGGCTTAAGCGGCGCAGGTGCATTTTCCGGCGTATCTTTGCAATACATATCCAGCTGCCCGTTCGGGAAGCAGTAGCGCATCCGTGTAAAGGCATTGGTGATAAAACGCAGTCGCGCCAGGCCGCTGAGGTCATCACTCCAGTTGTTCGGCATGTCGCCGTACATCGCATCAAGGAAGAACGGATAGGAGTCGCTCGCCAGCACCGCTTCCGCGTCGCGCGCGCAGGTTTTTGCCGTCTCAAGATCCCACTGGGGCGTGATGCCTGCATGGGCCATCACCAGCTTTTTCTCTTCGTCAATCTGGAGCAGCGGCTGGCGACGCAGCCAGTTGAGCAACTCATCGGCATCCGGTGCTTCAAGCAGGGGAGTAATGCGGTCTTTCGGCTTATTACGGCTGATCCCGGCGTATACGGCCAGCAGATGCAGATCGTGGTTGCCCAGCACCATGCGCACGCTGTCACCCAGCGATTTGACATAGCGGAGGACGTCCAGGGAACCGGGACCGCGCGCCACTAAGTCGCCCGTCAGCCAGAGCGTGTCCTGCCCGGGGGTGAAGTCGACCTGTTTTAATAATGCGATCAGTTCATCGTAGCAACCGTGAACGTCGCCAATCAGATATGTAGACATTAGATTAATGAATAAGTGTAGGTACGGCGAGACGGAACACAGGAATAGCAATGCGGAAGGCATTACCGTCGGCGTCGACCATTTCGTAATGGCCTTGCATGGTACCCAGCGGCGTTTCAATTACCGCACCGCTGGTGTACTGATACTCTTCGCCAGGGGCGATATGGGGTTGTTCACCGACCACACCTTCACCCTGGACTTCAATTTCACGGCCGTTGCCGTTGGTGATAAGCCAGTAGCGCCCGAGCAGTTGCACAGGCATCCGCCCCAGATTGCGAATGGTTACGGTATAAGCAAAGACAAAACGTTCTTCATCCGGTGTGGATTGGGACTCAATGTAGACGCTTTGAACCTGAACACAGACGCGGGGCGAATCAATCATGGCTTAGCTCTCCTTCGGCGGCGCATTGGCGCTGATGTAATTAGCCAGCTTGCAGTACTGCTCTACGGAAATATTTTCCGCACGCATTGCCGGGTCGATGCCCAACTCAGCTAACACGTCAACGGTAAACAGATTGCCAAGGCTGTTACGAATCGTTTTACGGCGCTGGTTAAAGGCTTCTGTCGTAATACGGCTCAGCACGCGCAGATCTTTGACCGGGTACGGCATCGTTTTATGTGGCACGAGGCGGACAACCGCAGAATCAACTTTTGGCGGTGGCGTGAACGCGGAAGGCGGTACTTCTAATACCGGGATCACGTTGCAGTAATATTGCGCCATCACGCTTAAACGACCATACGCTTTACTGTTCGGCCCTGCAACCAGACGGTTAACGACCTCTTTTTGCAACATGAAGTGCATGTCGGCAATGGCATCAGTATAGCTAAACAGATGGAACATCAGCGGGGTGGAGATGTTGTACGGCAGGTTACCGAACACGCGCAGCGGCTGTCCCATTTTTTCTGACAGTTCGCCAAAGTTCATGGTCATCGCATCCTGCTGATAAATCGTCAGCTTCGGCCCGAGGAACGGGTGCGTTTGCAGACGCGCGGCCAGATCGCGGTCGAGTTCGATAACGGTCAGTTCGTCAAGGCGTTCGCCAACCGGCTCGGTCAGCGCGGCAAGACCCGGGCCGATTTCGACCATGGCCTGGCCTTTCTGCGGATTAATGGCAGAAACGATACTGTCGATCACAAACTGATCGTTGAGGAAGTTTTGCCCGAAGCGTTTACGGGCTAAGTGGCCCTGATGGACTCGATTAGTCATTGAGTATTAACTATCATTTTGATGGCGAGATTAAGCGCCGTAATAAAACTGCCGACATCCGCTTTTCCCTGGCCTGCCAGATCCAGCGCAGTACCGTGGTCAACGGACGTTCGAATAAAGGGTAAACCGAGGGTGATATTCACCCCGCGGCCAAATCCCTGGTATTTTAGCACGGGCAGGCCCTGATCGTGGTACATCGCGAGCACAGCGTCAGCATTATCCAGGTATTTGGGCTGGAAAAGGGTGTCGGCAGGCAGAGGCCCGCTGAGGTGCATCCCTTTCGCCCGCATTTCTTCCAGCACCGGAATGATGGTGTCGATCTCTTCGGTGCCCATATGTCCGCCTTCGCCCGCATGCGGATTCAGACCACAGACCAGAACGTGCGGCTGCGGAATGCCGAACTTGGTTTGCAGATCGTGATGCAAAATGCCAATGATCTCACGCAGGAGGTCAGGCGTAATCGCATCAGGAATGGCTTTGATCGGCAGGTGCGTAGTTACCAGCGCAACGCGCATCGCTTCGGTTGCCAGCATCATCACCACTTTCGGGCTGTGCGAACGCTCTTCGAAAAATTCGGTATGCCCGGTAAACGGAATGCCCGCGTCGTTGATTACGCCTTTATGCACCGGACCGGTGATCAGGGCAGCAAATTCGCCCTGAAGGCAACCGTCACAGGCGCGCGCCAGCGTCTCGACAACGTAGTGGCCGTTTTCGGTATGTAGCTCACCGGGGACAACAGGCGCACGGAGCGGGACAGAAAGCAGGGTGAGGGTGCCAGCCTGCTGCGGTGCAGGCTGCTGGCCTTCAACGTAAGGGAGGAGCGTTAAAGGCAGACCAAGCAAAGCAGCCCGGTCTTGTAACAGTGTTGCATCTGCGCAGACAACCAACTCTACCGGCCAGCTGCGCTGGGCGAGCTGAACCACAAGGTCAGGCCCAATCCCGGCGGGTTCGCCGGGAGTGATCACCACACGATGCGGTTTCATTAGTTGCTCAACACTTTCACGTAAGCACTGGCGCGTTGTTCCTGCATCCAGGTTGCGGCTTCTTCAGAGAACTTACGGTTAAACAGCATGCGATACGCGCGGTCTTTCTGCGCCGCGTCGGTTTTATCCACGTTGCGGGTGTCCATCAGCTGGATCAGGTGCCAGCCAAAGGAAGAGTGCACAGGCGCGCTCATCTGGCCTTTATTCAGCTTCATTAACGCATCGCGGAAAGCCGGATCGTAAATATCGGCTGCCGCCCAACCCAGGTCACCGCCCTGGTTAGCAGAGCCAGGGTCCTGAGAGAACTCTTTTGCCGCTTTATCAAAGGTGGTTTTACCGCTCTTGATGTCTGCGGCGATCTGTTCCAGTTTCGCACGGGCCTGATCGTCAGTCATGATCGGAGACGGTTTAAGCAGAATATGACGCGCATGCACTTCGGTAACCGAAATGTTCTGGCTCTGACCGCGCAGGTCGTTCACTTTCAGAATGTGGAAGCCCACACCGGAACGGATTGGACCGACGATGTCGCCTTTCTTCGCAGTGCTCAGCGCCTGGGCAAACAGAGAGGGCAGCTCCTGAATACGGCCCCAGCCCATCTGGCCGCCTTTCAGCGCCTGCTGGTCAGCGGAGTACGTGATAGCCAGTTTGCCGAAGTCATCGCCATTACGCGCCTGCTCAACGATAGCGCGTGCCTGGCTTTCCGCCGCAGCCGCCTGATCGGAGGTTGGGTTTTCCGGCAGAGGGATCAGGATGTGGCTCAGGTTCAGCTCAGTGCTGGCGTCATTCTGATTCCCCACCTGTTTTGCCAGGGCATCTACTTCCTGAGGCAGGATGGTGACGCGGCGACGGACTTCATTGTTACGCACTTCTGAAATCAGCATCTCTTTACGAATCTGATTACGGTAGGTGGCATAGCTGATGCCGTCATAGGCCAGGCGGCTACGCATCTGGTCCGGGGTAATGTTGTTCTGCTTTGCAATGTTGGCGATCGCCTGATCGAGCTGCTCGTCAGAGATCTTCACACCCATTTTCTGGCCCATTTGCAGGACAATCTGATCCATGATCAGACGTTCCAGGATCTGGTGGCGCAGCGTAGCGTCATCCGGAAGTTGCTGACCTGCTTGACCCGAGTTGAGCTTTACAGATTTCATCAAACCGTCAACGTCACTTTCAAGCACGACGCCGTTGTTAACCACAGCCGCGACTTTATCGACAACCTGTGGGGCCGCGAAGCTGGTATTCGCAACCATAGCGACACCGAGTAGCAGCGTTTTCCAGTTCTTCATACTTTTTCCATTTCAATTAACCGCAAAGCGGATTACGTTGTAAATCAAGCACATTACAATGAACTACGATACGGCAGAATGTTCGAGCGCAGCATCTGCTGCGTGCCCAGACCGTAGTTAGAACTCAGGCCGCGCAACTCGATATTAAAGCCAATCACGTTATCATATTTGCCCTGACTGTTTTGCGTATCCCAGCCGTTAAGTTTGCGTTCGTAACCGACACGTATTGCGTAACAGCAGGAGTTATATTGCAGACCCAGCATCTGGTCAGCAGGTTTTTGGGCATTCGTGTCATAGTAGTAGGCACCGACGACTGACCAACGATCGGCGATCGGCCAGCTCGCGGCGGTACCCACCTGTGAAATACCGTCTTTGTATTGGTCTGTATTCGCATAGTTTGGCAGCGTCGCCTGGATATACTCCGGGCTGGCGTAACGGTACGTCAACTGCAACATGCGGTCTTCATCACGACGATATTCGATGGCAGCACTGCCCGTCGCGATATTGTCCAGTCGTGTATCGTACTGAACACCACCGCGCAGACCCCAACGATCCGTCATGCGCCAGTAGGTGTCGCCCGCCCATACCAGTGAGCCCGTTTTGTTGTCTTTCTCCCAGTTAATGTCGTCATCACCGGTACGAGACTCGGTGAAATAGTAGATTTGACCAACAGAAACGTTAAAACGTTCAACGGCAGCATCATCATATACGCGCGTTGTGACGCCGGTCGTTAACTGGTTAGCAGACGCGATACGGTCAAGGCCGCCGTAGGTACGGTCACGGAACAGACCGCTATAGTCAGATTGCAGGAACGACGAGTCGTAGTTTTGAATTTTGCTCTGATCGCGATATGGCACGTACAGATACTGCATACGTGGCTCAAGCGTCTGGGTGTATCCATCCGCGAGAAGAGCCATATCACGTTCGAAGATCAGCTTCCCGTCCATTTTGAATTGCGGAAGCGTACGGTTTACCGATTCTTCAAGATCGGTGCCATAGCGTTTGTTATACCAGTCCAGATTCTTCTGCTGGTAGTGGGTGGCCATCACTTTGGCTTCGGTATTCAGGCTCGCCCAGTCGTTTGACCACGGCAGATTGATCGTCGGCTCGATATGCAGACGCGTTGATTCCGGCATATCCGAGTTGGTGTTGACGAAATGGACCGCCTGAGCGTAAACGCGCGTGTCGAAAGGCCCCACATCGTTCTGGTACCAGTTCACGTCCAGCTGCGGCTCGGCACCATAGGTACTACGCGATTGCGTATCAAACACCTGGAACTGCTTGGTCGACACCGTCGCGTCAAAGTTCTCAATGGCGTAGCCCACGCTGAATTTCTGCGTGGCGTAACCGTCGGTACTCGAACCGTATTTTGAGTCAAAGTCGTTGAAGTAATACGGATCGCTGACTTTGGTGTAGTCGATGTTGAAGCGCCACACCTGATCTAATACCCCGGCGTGCTTCCAGTAGTACATCCAGCGGTGCTTATCACCTTCGCTCGGATGCTCGTCCTGGAACACCTTATCTGATGGCAGATAATCAAACTCCATCAGACCCGCGCCCGCCTTGGTCAGATAGCGGAACTCGTTCTCCCACATGATGTTACCGCGCTTATGGATATAGTGCGGCGTGATCGTGGCGTCCATGTTGGGCGCAATGTTCCAGTAGTACGGCAGGTAGAACTCAAAGTAGTTCGACGTGCTGTACTTGGCGTTCGGGATCAGGAAACCTGAACGACGTTTGTCACCCACGGGAAGTTGCAGGTAAGGGCTATAGAAAATAGGCACTGGGCCAAGTTTAAAACGGGCGTTCCAGATCTCAGCAACCTGTTCTTCACGGTCATGGATCACTTCACTGCCCACAACGCTCCAGGTATTTGACCCTGGCAAACAGGAGGTAAACGTGCCGTTTTCAAGAATGGTGTAGCGGTTTTCGCCGCGCTGTTTCATCAGGTCTGCGGTACCGCGCCCCTGACGACCCACCATCTGGTAATCACCTTCCCAGACGTTGGTATCTTTGGTATTCAGATTCGACCAGGCTTTCGGACCTTTCAGGATGACCTGGTTGTCGTCATAGTGCACATTACCCAGCGCATCCACGGTACGGACAGGCGCCTGGGCACCTTCCGGTTGCTTCTGGTGCAATTGCACTTCGTCAGCCAGCAGGCGGCTGTTTCCCTGGTTAATATCGACATTGCCCGTAAAGGTCGCGTTGTCAGGATAATTACCTTTTGCGCTGTCGGCATTAATGGTGACGGGTAAGTCATTCGTATCGCCTTTCACCAGTGGGCGATTGTAACTTGGGACGCCAAGCATACACTGCGAGGCGAGATCGGCTGCGAGTCCCTGTTGGCTATACAGGGCGGTGCCAATCATTGTGGCCAGAAGGGTGGGGATACGTTTTTTCATACGTTGTATTTTATTGTTCCGTCATCAGTGGCTACGGCTTACAAACGCTCAGAGACTATCTTACTCATCAGCGCAGTACCAGCGTTAATCCTGCCCGTTTGCGCGCCAGAGTGTTAGGCTCGCTATCGAATGACGAGTATGATAATGCAAATTATAGGCGATGTCCCTCAATTGACCGTGGCGCGACCACTGTAATGATGGCGTTGCGTCGGCCAGGAACATGACCATTCGGGGAGTATATGCAGTATTGGGGTAAAATAATCGGCGTTGCGTTCGCAATTATTATGGGTGCCGGATTCTGGGGTGTCGTTCTTGGCCTCATTATCGGCCATATGTTTGACAAAGCACGCAGCCGCAAAATGGCCTGGTTTGCCAACCAGCGCGAGCGCCAGTCACTCTTTTTCTCCACCACCTTCGAGGTGATGGGGCATTTAACCAAATCAAAAGGGCGCGTAACGGAAGCCGATATTCAGGTTGCCAGCGTCTTTATGGATCGCATGAATTTGCACGGCGAATCCCGCATCGCGGCGCAGAATGCGTTTCGGATTGGCAAATCCGATCACTACCCGCTGCGTGAAAAAATGCGGCAGTTCCGTAGCATCTGTTTCGGGCGCTTTGATTTAATTCGGATGTTTCTGGAAATTCAAATCCAGGCTGCCTTCGCGGATGGTTCTCTGCATCCGAATGAACGGGACGTTCTGTATGTGATTGCCGAAGAGCTGGGCATTTCCCGCATGCAGTTCGACCAGTTCCTGCGCATGATGCAGGGTGGCGCGCACTTTGGCGGCGGTTATCAGCACCAATCCTCTGGCGGCGGCTGGCAGCAGGCGCAGCGTGGCCCTACGCTTGAAGATGCCTGTAACGTGCTTGGCGTGAAGCCCTCTGACGATGCCACGACCATCAAACGCGCCTATCGCAAACTGATGAGCGAGCACCATCCGGATAAGCTGGTGGCGAAAGGTCTGCCGCCAGAGATGATGGAGATGGCGAAACAGAAAGCGCAGGAAATCCAGAAAGCCTACGAGCTGATTAAAGAGCAGAAAGGTTTCAAATAAAAAAATGGCCCGACACTGTCGGGCCATTTTTTCAGAAATCCACCGGCGCCTTAAAGGTCATGGCGTTGCCGAACGCCGGGTGGGTGATGGTGAGCGTCTGCGCATGCAGTTGCAGGCGCGGCGCTAACGCCAGCGCTTCCGGCGGCGCATAGAATCTGTCCCCCAGAATAGGATGACCCAGCGCAAGCATATGCACTCGCAGCTGGTGGGAGCGCCCGGTAATCGGTTTTAGCAGGACGCGCGCGGTGTTATCTGGCGCATACTCCAGCACTTCATACTCGGTTTGCGCGGCCTTGCCGGTTTCATAACACACTTTCTGCTTAGGCCGGTTCGGCCAGTCGCAAATCAGCGGTAAATCTACCAGCCCTTCCGCCTGCGCCGGATGACCCCAGACGCGCGCGACATACTGCTTCTTCGGCTCACGCTCGCGGAACTGACGCTTCAGCTCGCGTTCTGCCGTTTTATTCAGCGCCACCACAATCACACCGCTGGTCGCCATATCCAGACGATGGACAGACTCGGCCTCAGGATAATCACGCTGGATACGCGTCATCACGCTGTCTTTATGCTCGTCCAGACGCCCCGGCACGGACAACAAGCCGCTCGGCTTGTTGACCACCATAATGTGCTCGTCCTGATACAGAATGACCAGCCACGGATCCATCGGGGGATTGTAGGGCTCCATTATCATCTTGCGCTCCGCTTACTGATGCGTCACAACGATAAGACGCAGGGCGTCGAGACGCCATCCCGCCTGATTCAGGCTTTCCAGTACCTGCTGGCGGTTGCTCTCGATTGCGGCCAGTTCATCGTCACGAATGTTCGGGTTCACCGCTTTCAACGCTTCCAGACGCGACCGCTCGGCAGACAGCTTCTCACCGGCTTCACTGCGCGCCGCATCGATCAGCGCTCTGGCCGCTTTTTCGGCCTGGGTTTCACCCAGTTGCAGAATGGCATGCACGTCCTGTTGCACCGCATTCACCAGCTTGCTGCCGGTATGACGGTTCACCGCGCTCAGCTGACGGTTGAAGCTTTCAAACTCCACCTGACCGGCCAGATTTGTACCGTTTTTATCCAGCAGCAGACGCACCGGCGTTGGCGGCAGGAAGCGGTTAAGCTGAAGCTGTTTCGGCGCCTGCGCTTCCACAACGTAGATCAGCTCCACCAGCAGTGTGCCCACAGGCAAGGCTTTGTTCTTCAACAGGGAGATGGTGCTGCTGCCGGTATCGCCGGAGAGGATCAGATCCAGACCGTTGCGGATCAGCGGGTGTTCCCAGGTGATGAACTGTGCGTCTTCGCGCGACAGCGCCACATCACGCTCAAAGGTGATAGTGCAACCGTCTTCCGGCAGGCCCGGGAAATCCGGCACCAGCATATGATCGGACGGGGTCAGGACGATCATGTTCTCACCGCGATCGTCCTGGTTAATGCCGACGATGTCGAACAGGTTCATAGAGAAGCTGATCAGGCTGGTGTCGTCGTCCTGTTCTTCGATGCTTTCGGCAAGCTGCTGCGCTTTTTCACCGCCGTTGGAGTGGATCTCCAGCAGGCGATCGCGCCCCTGTTCCAGCTGGGCTTTCAGGGCGTCGTGCTTCTCGCGGCAGGACTTGATCAGCTCATCAAAACCCTCGGTGTTTTCCGGGGCCGCGAGGTAACCGATCAGATCCGCATGCACCTGATCGTAAATGGTGCGACCGGTCGGGCAGGTGTGTTCAAACGCATCCAGACCTTCGTGATACCAGCGAACCAGAACGGACTGGGCGGTTTTCTCCAGATACGGCACGTGGATCTGAATATCATGCGCCTGACCGATACGATCCAGACGCCCGATACGCTGCTCCAGCAGATCCGGGTTAAACGGCAGATCGAACATCACCAGATTGCTGGCGAACTGGAAGTTACGGCCTTCAGAACCGATTTCGGAGCACAGCATAACCTGCGCGCCGCTGTCCTCTTCACTAAACCAGGCTGCGGCGCGGTCGCGCTCGACAATAGACATGCCTTCGTGGAACACGGCAGCGCGAATACCTTCGCGCTCGCGCAGCACTTGTTCCAGTTGCAGGGCGGTGGCTGCTTTGGCGCAGATCACCAGCACCTTCCGGGAACGGTGCGCGGTCAGATAACCCATCAACCACTCCACGCGCGGATCGAAGTTCCACCAGGTGCCGGTGTCCCCTTCAAATTCCTGATAAATCTGCTCCGGGTAGAGCATGTCGCGCGCGCGATCTTCCGCAGATTTACGGGTGCCCATAATGCCGGAGACTTTAATCGCCGTCTGGTACTGGGTCGGCAGCGGCAGTTTGATGGTGTGCAGCTCGCGTTTCGGGAACCCCTTCACGCCGTTACGGGTGTTACGGAACAGCACGCGGCTGGTGCCGTGACGGTCCATCAGCATGTCGATCAGCTCTTTACGCGCAGATCCCGCGTTATCGCTGTCGCTGTTCGCGGCCTGCAAAAGCGGCTCGATATCCTGCTCGCCAATCAGATCGCTCAGGGTGTTAAGTTCATCGTTAGAGAGACGATTACCTGCCAGCAGCAGCGCGACGGCGTCTGCCACCGGACGGTAGTTTTTCTGTTCCTCAACAAACTGCTCAAAATCGTGGAAGCGGTTCGGGTCGAGCAGGCGCAGACGGGCGAAGTGGCTCTCAAGGCCCAGCTGCTCCGGCGTTGCGGTCAGCAGCAGAACGCCCGGTACGCGCTCGACAAGCTGCTCAATCGCCATGTATTCACGGCTTGGCGCGTCTTCGCTCCAGACGAGGTGGTGTGCTTCGTCGACGACCATCAGATCCCATTCCGCGTCGCACAGGTGCTCCAGGCGCTGCTTGCTGCGGCGCACGAAGTCCAGGGAGCAGATCACCAGCTGTTCGGTTTCAAACGGGTTGTCCGCGTCGTGCTGGGCTTCGGCATAGCGCTCGTCGTCGAACAGGGAGAAGCGCAGGTTAAAGCGGCGCAGCATTTCGACCAGCCACTGGTGTTGCAGCGTTTCCGGCACCACAATCAGCACGCGCTCGGCGGCGCCAGAGAGCAGCTGCTGGTGCAGGATCATGCCTGCTTCGATGGTTTTACCCAGGCCCACTTCGTCAGCCAGCAGCACGCGAGGCGCATGGCGACGGCCCACATCATGGGCGATATTCAGCTGGTGGGGGATCAGGCTGGTACGCTGACCGCGCAGGCCGCTCCACGGCATGCGGTACTGTTCACTCTGGAACTTACGCGCGCGGTAGCGCAGGGAGAAGCGATCCATTCGGTCGATTTGCCCGGCAAACAGACGGTCCTGCGGCTTGCTGAAAACCAGTTTGCTGTCGAGCAGCACTTCGCGCAGGATGACATTCGTCTCGTCGGTATCAAGACGCGTTCCGATGTAGGCGAGCAGTCCATTCTCTTCTTTTACGTCTTCAACCTTCAGCTGCCAGCCCTCGTGGCTGGTCACGGTGTCACCCGGGTTGAACATTACGCGGGTAACAGGGGAGTCATTGCGAGCGTACAGGCGGTTTTCACCGGTAGCAGGGAAAAGGAGGGTAACCATGCGCGCATCGACGGCAACGACGGTTCCTAATCCAAGTTCGCTTTCTGTATCGCTGATCCAGCGTTGACCAAGTGTAAAAGGCATAGTTGTTCGGCTCTAATCTTTAATTGCAGGCAATAGTTCGACCCCGTCAAAAAAGACGGTCATCGAAAAATGGGTCCGGGAATGGAAAGGGCGCTATGGTACTGGATGGCAACGGTTTCGTCACGCGTCAAAATAGCCCAAGTTGTCCTGTCACTAGTGTAGCAAAGTCGTCATCGATGAACGGTAAAATTCCCTCCGCAACCGGCTGAAGCTGGCGGGTGAGGTAGTGATCGTAATCGAACGGAGACTGCTGGTAATCAACGGGCTCCGGACCGTTAGTTGTCCAGACGTATTTGATTGTTCCCCGGTTCTGATACTGCGGCGCGCGTCCCCGGCGAACGTTCTCTTCGTCCGCCAGCCGCGCGGCACGCACGGGGGGGGGAACGTTACGCTGATACTCCGCCAGCGGGCGGCGCAGGCGCTTGCGATACACCAGCTGCGCGTCAAGTTCGCCCGCCATCAGGCTGGCGATGGTGTCGCGCACATAATCCTGATAAGGCTCATTGCGAAACACCCGCAGATAGAGTGTCTGCTGGAACTGCTGCGCCAGCGGCGTCCAGTCGGTGCGCACTGTCTCCAGCCCTTTAAACACCATCCGCTGCGTGTTGCCTTCCTGAATCAGTCCGGCGTAGCGCTTCTTGCTGCCCTGGTCGGTCCCGCGAATGGTCGGCATTAAAAAGCGGGCGAAATGGGTTTCAAACTCCAGCTCTAACGCGCTGGTTAACCGCTCTTTTTGCAATTGTTCCTGCCACCAGGCGTTCACGAAAGCGACCAGTTCTTTGCCGATTTGCGCGGCATCGTCTTCTGAATGGGCGGCTTTCAGCCAGACAAAGGTGGAGTCGGTGTCGCCATAAATCACGTCATAGCCCCGGGATTCGATCAGCGCTTTTGTCTGGCGCATAATGTCGTGCCCGCGCATGGTGATGGACGACGCCAGACGGGGATCAAAGAAGCGGCAGGCGCTGGTGCCCAGCACGCCGTAAAAGGCGTTCATAATGATTTTCAGCGCCTGTGACAGCGGCTTATTGCCGTGGCGTTTCGCCTCGTCCCGGCCGTGCCAGATGTTGCCCACAATTTCAGGCAGGCAGTGTTTTTCGCGCGAGAAGCGTGCCCCGAGAAAACCTTCGGTGCTGTGCGCATCGTCTGGCTGCGCCATCCCCTCCACCAGCCCCACCGGGTCAATCAGGAACGTGCGGATAATCGACGGGTACAGGCTTTTATAATCCAGTACCAGAACGGAGTCATATAATCCTGGCCGGGAGTCCATCACGTAACCGCCGGGGCTGGCCTGCGGCGGCACGTCCCCGAGATTAGGCGCGACATAGCCCGCCCGATGCATCCGCGGGAAATAGAGGTGGCTGAAGGCCGCTACCGAGCCGCCGTGCCTGTCGACCGCGAGACCGTTTACCGTTGCGCGCTCAAGCAGGAAGGGCATGATCTCGGTTTTGTGGAAAATCTGCGTCACCAGCTCGCAATCTTTCAGGTTATAGGTAGCGAGCGCCGGTTTATCCTCGTTAAAGCGCCGGTCGATCTCGTCCATTCGGTCCCAGGGATTGTCGATGGATTTGCCTTCACCGAGCAATTCCTGTGCTACCGCTTCTAGCGAGAAAGACGAGAAGTTCCAGAAGGCCGATTTCAGCGCCTCGATGCCGTCGATAATCAGGCGACCGTTGGCCTGGGCAAAGAACACGCCGTTCTTAAATCCGTGCTCGCGCCACTCCAGCTCACTGTTGCCGCGCCCCAGCATCAGCGGGATGCGGTAACGCTCGGCATGTTTTTGCAGCACGCGCAGGTCAAATTGCACCACGTTCCAGCCGATCAATACATCCGGGTCATGCTCGGCAAACCACTGGTTAAGCTTCTCCAGCAGTTGCGGGCGGCTGTTAACGTACTCCAGATGAAAATCCAGCGCGGACGCATCGCCGTTCGGCGGCCCGAGCATATAGACAACCCGCTGCCCGCAGCCTTCAAGGCCGATGCAGTACAGTTCACCGTGGCGGGTCGTTTCTATATCCAGCGAGACCCACTTCAGCGGTGGACGATAATTCGGGTTAGGCTTGAGGCGCGCGTTAACGAGACTGCTGTTCTGCGCGGTGCCGTCCACCCAGACGGGGGCAGTGATAAACCGCTCCATCAGAAAACGTTCCGGTGGACGGATATCCGCTTCGTAGAGCGTCACGCCCGCGTCGCGGAGCAGTTTTTCATAGCGCATCAGCTGGCGATGGGCGCGGCAGTAGAGGCCATGCACGGGCTGGCGATGAAAATCTTTCAGTTCAAGCGGCGTGAGGCGCCAGCCGTTTTCACCGTGCAGCAGCTGTTTGACCTTTTCGACGTGGTGTTCGGGAATAAAAGCCACGGACTCCTGCGGCGGCAGCGTAACGTGCAGCGGACCGTTGTCCGTTGCCAGCCAGAACGCAACCTCCGTACCCTGAGGGGTATCCCGCCAGTGTCGGGTCAGTAAAAAGCCTTCTTGCGCCTGTGCCACGCCGCTATCCCATAAAACAAAACCAGGCCTGATTATAGCCTGGTTGAGGTGGGTTTGCTGGGGTTTTATACAGTGTCTGCTTAGCCGGATGGCGCTGCGCTTATCCGGCCTACACTCTATTGCCCGTAATACGCTTTCGCGCCGTGTTTGCGCAGGTAATGCTTATCCAGCAGGGTTTGCTGCATATCCGGCAGTTGCGGCGCCAGCTGGCGGCAGAAGATCCCCATGTAGGCAACTTCTTCCAGCACGATCGCGTTATGCACCGCATCTTCCGCATTTTTACCCCAGGCAAACGGGCCGTGGGAGTGCACCAGTACGCCGGGCATTTGCGCCGCGTCGATACCCTGTTTTTCAAAGGTTTCGACAATCACGTTCCCCGTTTCCCACTCGTATTCACCGTTGATCTCCGCATCGGTCATCAGACGCGTGCAGGGAATGGTGCCGTAGAAGTAGTCCGCGTGGGTGGTACCGGTAGCCGGAATGGACTGGCCCGCCTGCGCCCAGATGGTCGCGTGACGCGAATGGGTGTGCACAATGCCGCCAATGGTCGGGAAGGCCTGATACAGCAGGCGGTGGGTGGGCGTATCGGAAGAGGGTTTTTTGTTGCCTTCCACCACTTCACCCGTTTCGATGCTGACCACCACCATATCTTCTGCGGTCATCACCGTGTAATCCACGCCCGAAGGCTTGATCACGAATAGCCCTTTTTCCCGGTCAACGGCGCTGACGTTGCCCCAGGTCAGGGTCACCAGGTTATGTTTTGGCAGCGCCAGGTTGGCTTCGAGCACCTGACGTTTGAGATCTTCTAACATGGTTGTCTCCAGTGCCGGATGGCGCTTCGCTTATCCGGCCTACAGGATCGTAGGCCCGGTAAACGCAGTGCCACCGGGCATTGCGTACTTAGCGTTTTGTACCGTAATAGACTTCGTTCCAGCGCAGCGCGTCTTTAAAGGCTGGCAGACGGGTGTCGTTATCAATCACGGTCAGCTCGATGTCGTGCAACTCGGCGAACTGACGCATATCGTTCAGGTCAAGCGCGTGGCTGAAGACGGTGTGGTGCGCGCCACCCGCCAGGATCCAGGCCTCTGACGCGGTTGGCAGATCAGGCTGCGCTTTCCACAACGCGTTGGCGACCGGCAGCTTCGGCAGAGAGTGCGGGGTTTCAACCGCATCGACGCAGTTCACCAGCAGGCGGAAGCGGTCGCCGAGGTCGATCAGGCTGGCGTTGATGGCCGGGCCGGTACGGGTGTTGAAGATCAGACGGGCCGGATCCGCTTTGCCGCCAATACCGAGGTACTGCACGTCGAGGATCGGTTTCTCTTCAACCGCGATGGAGGGACACACTTCCAGCATGTGCGAGCCGAGCACCAGATCGTTGCCGTTCTCGAAGTGGTAGGTGTAGTCCTCCATAAAAGAGGTGCCGCCCTGTAGACCGGTCGACATCACCTTCATGATGCGAAGCAGAGCGGCAGTTTTCCAGTCGCCTTCGCCCGCAAAGCCGTAGCCCTGCTGCATCAGACGTTGTACCGCCAGTCCCGGGAGCTGTTTCAGGCCGTGGAGGTCTTCAAAGGTGGTGGTGAAGGCATGGAAGCCGCCCTGTTCCAGAAAACGCTTCATGCCCAGCTCAATTCGAGCGGCATCCAGCACGTTCTGGCGCTTGTCGCCGTTGACCTGTGCCGCAGGCGTCAGGCGGTAGCTGCTTTCGTACTCGTCCACCAGCGCGTTAACGTCGCCATCGCTGATGTCGTTCACCACCTGCACCAGGTCGCCCACCGCCCAGGTGTTGACGGAGAAGCCAAACTTGATCTGTGCGGCCACTTTATCACCGTCAGTAACCGCCACTTCGCGCATGTTGTCGCCGAAACGCACCACTTTCAGGTGACGGGTATCCTGCTTGGAGACCGCCTGACGCATCCAGGAGCCAATGCGTTTTTGTGCCTGGCCGTCCTGCCAGTGGCCGGTCACCACGGCATGCTGTTGACGCATACGCGCGCCGATGAAGCCGAACTCGCGGCCGCCGTGCGCGGTCTGGTTCAGGTTCATAAAGTCCATGTCGATGCTGTCCCACGGCAGGGAGGCGTTGAACTGCGTGTGGAATTGCAGCAGCGGTTTGTTGAGGATAGCCAGGCCGTTGATCCACATTTTGGCCGGTGAGAAGGTGTGCAGCCACACCACCAGGCCGGCGCATTTGTCGTCGTAATTGGCATCGCGGCAGATGTTGGTGATTTCGTCCGGGGTGGTTCCCAGCGGCTTCAGCACCAGTTTGCACGGCAGTTTAGCTTCCGCGTTCAGCGCATTCACAACGTGCTCCGCGTGTTTCGTCACCTGCTGCAACGCTTCCGGTCCGTACAAATGCTGGCTGCCAATCACAAACCACACTTCATAATTATTAAAAATGGTCATCATCGTGTCCTTAATGTGTCAGGGTTGCCGTAGTGTCCGCGGTGCTTTTGGCCGGGGCGGCGACAGGGAGATAGTGAAGTTCGGCGCTTTTTGCCCATTGCTGGTAGCGCTGATAAAGCTGTTCAAAGCGTTGTGCCTGCTGAGTCTGTGGCTGGAGCGTACTTTCGACGGCGCTCGCCATATGCTGTTGCGCGGTCGGGATATCCGCATGAACGCCTGCGGCCACGGCAGCGAAAATCGCGGCGCCCAGCGCACAGCACTGATCGGAGGCCACAATTTGCAGCGGCCGGTTCAGCACGTCGCAGCAGGCCTGCATAATCACCGGGTTTTTACGGGCGATGCCGCCCAGCGCCATCACGTTGTTCACGTCAATGCCCTGGTCGATGAAGCACTCCATAATGGCGCGCGCGCCGAACGCGGTGGCGGCAATCAGGCCGCCAAACAGCGCGGGCGCGTCGGTCGCCAGGTTGAGATCGGTAATCACCCCTTTCAGACGCTGGTTGGCGAACGGCGTGCGGCGGCCGTTGAACCAGTCCAGCACGACCGGCAGGTGGTCGAGAGACGGATTTTTTGCCCAGGCTTCTGTAAGCTGCGGCAGGAGCTGTTTTTTGCTCGCGGTAATCTGCGTTTTCAGTTCAGGATGCGCGACAGCCAGCTGATCCAGTGGCCAGCCGAGCACACGGCCAAACCAGGCGTAGATGTCACCGAAGGCGGACTGACCCGCTTCAAGGCCGATAAAATCAGGCACCACGCTGCCGTCAACCTGACCGCAGATGCCTTTCACCGCGCGGTCGCCGACGCTGGTTTTATCTGCCGTCAGAATGTCACAGGTGGAGGTGCCGATAACTTTCACCAGCGTGTTTGGCTGCGCACCTGCGCCCACGGCACCCATATGGCAGTCGAAGGCGCCGCCGGAAATGGTCACGTTTTGCGGCAGGCCGAGACGCGTCGCCCACTCTTCACAGAGCGTGCCGACCGGAATATCGGCGGTGAAGGTGTCGGTAAACAGCGGGTATGTCAGGTTTTTGTTGATGATCGGGTCGAGTTCGTCGAAGAACGCCGCCGGAGGCAGACCGCCCCAGCTTTCATGCCACAGCGATTTATGCCCGGCGCTGCAACGGCCGCGGCGGATATCCTGCGGGCGGGTGGTGCCGGAGAGCAGGGCGGGAACCCAGTCGCACAGCTCAATCCATGACGCCGCAGCCTGTGCGACCGACGCGTCCGCGCGGGTAACGTGCAGGATCTTGGCCCAGAACCACTCGCTGGAGTAGATCCCGCCGATGTAGCGGGAGTAGTCCGTTTTGCCTGGTTGATGGCATAAGCGGGTGATGGCTTCCGCCTCTTCCACGGCGGTATGGTCTTTCCACAGCACGAACATGGCGTTCGGGTTATCGGCGAATTCCGGGCGCAGCGCCAGCACGCGGCCTTCGGCATCGACAGGAGCAGGCGTTGAGCCGGTACTGTCGACGCCAATCCCCACCACATCGGCCCGCTGGGCGTCCGTCAGCTCCGCCAGCACGGTTTTGATCGCCGCTTCCATTGATTCAATGTAATCACGCGGGTGGTGGCGGAACTGGTTGTTCGGCGCATCGCAGTAGCGCCCCTCTTGCCAGCGCGGATACCACTCAACGCTGGTTGCTATCTCCAGGCCAGTCGTACAGTCCACTGCCAGCGCGCGAACTGAGTCGCTGCCAAAATCGAGGCCAATTGCAATTGCCATGGTGTTGCTCCATCCAAAAAACAGGTTATGGAAGAACATTAGAGACTGGGGACAAAAATCGTCAGGCAGGATCCGCTAATCTTATGGACTAAATTGCTGTAGCAACGGAAAGTGTGACGCCGTGCAAATATTCAATGTGGACATTTCTGCCGTACTTATAGACACTTTTGTTACTGCTTATCTGCCTGTACTGGCGGAGAAATCAGGGGGAAAGGCTGAAACATGGCGGACGTAAAAGAGGCGTGATGCCTTTTGGATCTTTTCGCGGGCCATTTTTAACCTGCTTTTATCGATATGGACAATTGGTTTCCTTCAGGACCCTTGGGAGAACTGAATCTATGGCCGAACCGCAAAACGATCCCTTACTGCCGGGCTACTCATTTAACGCCCATCTGGTGGCGGGGCTGACGCCCATTGAGGCCGAGGGATATCTCGATTTCTACGTCGACCGCCCTCTTGGTATGAAGGGATATATCCTGAACCTGACCGTACGCGGAGAAGGGGTGATCAAAAACGGTGATCAGCAGTTCATCTGTCGCCCTGGCGATATGCTGTTGTTCCCGCCGGGGGAGATCCACCACTACGGGCGACACCCGGATGCCAAAGAGTGGTATCACCAGTGGGTCTATTTCCGTCCGCGTGCCTACTGGCAGGAATGGCTCTCATGGCCAGCCATTTTCGCCCATACCGGTTTTTATCGCCCGGATGAGGCGCATCTGGCACAGTTCCGTGAGCTGTTCGCACAGATTATTGAAGCGGGGCAGGCGGGCGGACGCTACGCCGAACTGCTGGCGATTAACCTGCTTGAACAGGTGCTGCTGCGCCGCATGGAAGCCATCAACGAATCCCTTAACCCGCCGCTGGACAACCGCGTCCGCGATGCCTGTCAGTACATCAGCGACCATCTGGCCGACAGCCAGTTTGATATTGCCAGCGTCGCCCAGCACGTGTGCCTGTCGCCGTCACGGCTCTCTCATCTCTTCCGCCAGCAGCTTGGGGTGAGCGTGCTCAGCTGGCGTGAGGATCAGCGCATCAGCCAGGCGAAACTCCTGCTTAGCACCACCCGAATGCCTATCGCCACCGTCGGACGTAACGTGGGCTTTGAAGATCAGCTCTATTTCTCTCGCGTGTTTAAGAAGTGCACCGGGGCCAGCCCGAGCGAATTTCGCGCGGGATGTGAATAATCGGTAAACATTCAGGTGAACTTCAGGCGCATCCTGTAAACTATTCAGACAATTGATGCCTTGACGCGGTGCGGGGCGCTAAGCAGAATCGCTGATTCGTTTTCTGACCGGAATAGTTATGCAGGCATTGCTGGAACATTTTATTACCCAGTCCGTTATGTATTCGCTCATCGCCGTGGCGCTGGTGGCGTTTCTGGAATCGCTTGCGCTGGTTGGGCTGATCCTGCCCGGCACCGTGATGATGGCGGGGCTTGGCGCGCTTATCGGCAGCGGCGAAGTCAATTTCTGGCAGGCGTGGATGGCCGGTATTATCGGCTGTTTACTGGGGGACTGGATCTCCTTCTGGCTGGGCTGGCGCTTTAAGAAGCCGCTGCACCGCTGGTCGTTTATGAAAAAGAACAAAGCCTTGCTGGATAAAACCGAGCACGCGCTGCATCAGCACAGCATGTTCACCATCCTCGTGGGGCGCTTCGTTGGCCCAACGCGTCCGCTGGTGCCAATGGTTGCCGGGATGCTGGATCTGCCCGTCGCGAAATTCGTGGTGCCGAACATCATCGGCTGCGTCTTCTGGCCGCCGTTTTACTTCCTGCCGGGGATCCTGGCGGGCGCGGCTATTGATATCCCTGACGGTATGCAAAGCGGTGAGTTTAAATGGCTGCTGCTGGCAACGGCGGTGCTGCTGTGGCTGGCGGTCTGGCTCTGCTGGCGCTTATGGCGCAGTGCGAAAGCCAGTGTCGATCGTCTGACGCGCTATCTCCCGCGCACGCGCCTGCTCTGGCTGGCTCCGCTGATGCTGGGCGTGGCCGTGGTCGCGCTGGTGGCGCTGATCCGCCACCCGCTGATGCCGGTATATGGCGAGATCCTGTTGAAGGTCGTGAGCCGTTAAGGTGTTTTCCCTCTCCCCGTGGGAGAGGGCCAGGGTGAGGGCGTCAGACCGCACGAATGCCCAACAATGAAGATGCCCCCGCGTTACCACTCAGAAGTTCTTCTGTTTCTCCATCCCATAAAATGCGTCCCTCCGCGATCACTACCGATCGCGGCGCGATGCGGGCAGCATCCTCAATACTGTGCGACACCATCAGCATCGTCAGTTGCTCGCGCTTGCATACCTCTTCAACCAGCGAGAGCATCTCCTGACGCAGGGCCGGGTCGAGTGCCGAAAAGGGTTCGTCGAGCAGCAGCAGCGGCTGTTCGCGTACCAGGCAACGAGCCAATGCCACGCGCTGACGCTGGCCGCCGGAAAGTTCGCCCGGTAGTCGGGGGATAAACGCAGACAGGCCCATCTGTCCGGCGATCGCCTCCAGCTTCTGACGTTGCGCAGCGTTGAGCTTTAAGCCCGGATCCATACCCAGCGCGATGTTCTGCCACACCGTAAGGTGATTAAACAGATTGTTTTCCTGAAACAGCATCGACACCGGACGCTTAGCCGGTGGAGCGTAGGTATACTCGCCGTTATCAATGACGATCGACCCGCTGGCAGGCTGCAAAAAACCGGCAATCAGATTGAGCAGGGTACTTTTTCCGGCCCCGCTTGGGCCAAGCACTGCGATTCGCTCTCCCTGACGAACGGAGAGGGTAAAACGCATTGGCAGGTGCTCATAAAGCCAGGTTACATCAGTCAGTTTTAACATCACGCCCCGGAAGTTTTTCGATAACGGTAAATAAGGCAAAACACAGCAGCAACAGGAGCAGCGCCGTGACCGCGCCATCCTGACTGCGATAAGAGCCAATTTGCTGATAAAGCCAGAACGGCAGCGTGCGGAAATCTTCGTTGCCAAAGAGGGCGACTACGCCAAAATCGCCAATCGACAGCACGCAGGCAAAGGCCAGCGCCTGGGCGAGCGGTCGTTTCAGGGCGCGTAGCTCGACCACCTTCAGCCGCCGCCAGCCCATAATGCCAAGGGACTGGCACAGGAGGCTATACCGGCTGTTTGCATCCCGCATCGGGTTTTCCAGCACCTTCAGCGCATACGGGATGGCCATTAAGGCGTTGGTAAAAATGACGATGCCGTCGGCGCTTTCCGGCAGGCCGAGGGTGCTGTTAAACAGTAAAAAGAATCCGGTCGCCAGCACAATGCCCGGCATCGCCAGGATCAGCATGCCCGTCAGCTCCAGCGCCTGTCCGGCTTTGCGGGCATGACGCGCGTAGAGTTCGCGGCTACTCCAGAGCAGCATCATGGTCAGGATCACACACAATAGCCCGGCTGCCAGCGCGATGCGCAATGAGGTCCACGTCGCTTGCCACAGGACAGGCTGTTGCAGTACCGACACCACATTGCGATTCAGGCCATCAACGATAACGGCCAGCAGCGGGGGCAGCAGAAGCAGGAGTGCCAGCGCGATCAGCATGAAATCCGAGACGCGGCTGTGCAGGCTGTCCTGCGGATCGCGCCAGCCAGTCACGTTATTACTGCCTGCGGGGATCGCTTTGCTTAGCCGCTGGCTGAGTAACACCAGTGCCAGACAGCACACCATCTGGACGATCGCCAGCAGCGCGGCGCGCCCCGGATCGTAGTCGTAACTTAAGGCCTGATAGATCGCCAGCTCAATGGTGGTGGCCTGCGGCCCGCCGCCGAGAGAAAGCACGGTCGCAAAGCTGGCGAAGCAGAGCATAAAAATCAGCGCGGCAACCGGGGCGATCTGGCGTCGCAGCCACGGCCATTCGACAAAACGGAAGAACGACCAGCCGCGCATGCCAAGCTGGGCGGCAATCTGGCGCTGCTCGCCGGGAATGTTTTCCAGCGCCTGTAAAAAGAGGCGCGTCGCCATCGGCATATTGAAAAAAATATGCGCCAGCAGAATGCCTTTCAGGCCGTAGGGGGAGAAGGTCCATTCCAGGCCAAGCAGGCTGAAGAGGGAGGCCAGCCAGCCCTGCCGACCGTAGACGCTCAGAATCCCGAACACCGCCACCAGTACCGGGAGGATGAGCGTCATCGCGCACAGCCGTAGCAGGGCCAGTCTGCCGGGGAAACGTCTGCGATAGAGTGCGCGCGCGAGGAAGATAGCCGGGATCGTCGACAGCAGTGCGGAGAGAAACGCCTGCCAGAAGGAGAAACGAATGACGTGCCAGAGATAGCTGTCGTGCCAGAGGGCGAGCAGATCGCTCTCTGGCGCGTTAAACCACAGCGCAAGGAATGCCCCCAGGCTGACGACCACCATCAGTATGGCGGCGAGCAGCCCGGGAACTAACCAGCCGGGGATCAGCGGCTGACGGCGCGTTGCCATTCGCTTATCCATGCGGCACGCTGGGCGGCAACCTGCTGCGGCGTGAATTCCAGTGAGGTTTGCGGTTTGTTCAGTTGCTCAAAACCTGCCGGCAGCGCAACGTCAGTGACAGGGTACATCCAGTTTCCTGTCGGAATAGCATTCTGGAAGGCCGGTGAAACCATAAATTTCAGGAATTTTTCAGCAAGCTCCGGCTGTTTGCTCGCGGCGGTGCGGGCAGCCACTTCCACCTGCAAATAATGTCCTTCAGCAAAGTTCGCGGCGACGTAGTTATCTTTCTTCTCGGCGATAATGTGGTAGGCCGGAGAGGTGGTGTAGCTCAGTACCAGGTCGCTTTCGCCTTTCAGGAACAGGCCGTAGGCTTCGCTCCAGCCTTTGGTGACGGTAACGGTTTTCGCGGCCAGCTTCTGCCACGCTTCCGGCGTTTTGTCTCCGTAGACCTTTTGCATCCACAGCAGCAGCCCCAGACCCGGCGTGCTGGTACGCGGATCTTCATAAATCACGCGCCACTTCTGGTCGCTTTCGACCAGCTCTTTCAGGCTTTTTGGCGGGTTCTTCAGCTTATTTTTGTCGTAGACGAACGCAAAGTAGCCGTAATCAAAGGGAACAAAGGTGTCGTTTTTCCAGCCGCCCGGCACGTTGACGGCATCTGCCGCCACGCCGCTTTTGGCGAACAGTCTGGTTTGGGTGGCGGCTTCCAGCAGGTTGTTATCCAGCCCCAGCACCACGTCGGCTTTGCTGTTTTTGCCTTCCATGCGCAGACGGTTGAGCAGCGACACACCATCTTCCAGCGCCACGAATTTCAGCTCGCAGTTGCAGTCGGCTTCAAAGGCTTTTTTGACCACAGGGCCAGGGCCCCAGTCGGCGGAGAAGGAGTCGTAGGTGTAGACCGTCAGAACGGGCTTAGCAAAAACAGGCAGCGCAAACAGCGACAGCAGAGGAAGAACGTTTTTTAACACTTTGCACCTCAGGGTTGAGTGGCAAAGGATTTTGAGAGACAGCCTCAAATCCCTTCGCCGGCGTTATCCGGATCAGGTTCGACGGGTATTATCTCAGCGCACATCAGTGATGCAGCACCCCGTTGAGAACGGCGTTATTGTAATGATTTGGTGAATATTACGAAAGCGTTATGGCTCCGGCGGCGCAAACCAGGCGGATTTAAAATCAAACCAGCCCAGGGTATTCATCCGCAGGCCGCGCATGCTGCGCTGTCCCTGGATCAGCAGCCAGTGGTGGATCAGCGGTACGATCGTCTGCCCGGCCAGGAGTTCCTGACACCAGGCGGCCAGATCCATTTCGCCTGCCCGCCACCGCGCGGCGTCCTGCTGCCAGTCCCGGTTGATACAGTGCTGAATCAGGGGCACTTCATACAGGTGAGAAAAGAGCGAGAAATCAAGCGGCAGCGTGAAGTTCGCGCTGTTGAGCCAGATATCGCTAACGACATCCCCGCGGTGCCATTCATCATAATCGACTTCCTGTATCGCCAGCGTCACGCCTTCGGCCGCCAGCAGCGTGCTCATGATCTTCGCGATGAAACGATGCTCAATGTGATCGCGATAGTAGCTGAGGGTGATGGTCTCCAGTCCGGCAGGTTTTTCACTGCGCACGGGCTGCGCATGGTGCCAGCGCGGAAGCAGGCCATAGGCCGGGAACCACCAGGTCTGGTATTGCTCCTCGGCGTGATAAATCAGGTTAGCGGGCGCCAGAATATGGCTGATCCACTTGCGGACGTCGTGGTTTGCTCCGCGATGGCTGCGGCTGTCAAAGAGCAGGTAGTAGCAGCCCTCCTCCAGGCGGCTCTCGAACGCTTTTTCGCCAGCCGTTGGCCCTTCCAGGGTCAGGCCTGCGCTCAGCTCTTCGTTGAGATCCGGTAACACCCAGACGTTCACTTCGTCGATCAGCGCCCGATACCCAAAGTAGTCATCAAAGGCGCGGATCTTAAGCTGATTGTTGTTGTTCCGCGAAACGGCGTAGGGGCCCGTACCAATCGGCAGGCTGGAAAAATTGTTCAGGGATCGCCACTCGGCAGGCAGGATCATCGAGGGGACATAGCCCAGAAGCCACGGCAGCCATTTGTCCGGCTGCGACAGCTCAATATCCAGCGTCCAGGCCGTCGGGGAGTGGATCTGTGCGATATGTGAGTAGAGCGGCAGGGTACGGGCGCGCGTTAAAGAGTCGATAACGTCACGCATCTCCAGTTCGCGTCCATGGTGGAAATGAATGCCGGGGCGTAAAAAGAAACGCCAGTGCAGGGGGGAAAGCTGCTGCCAGTGGTGGGCAATATCCGCTTCCAGTTCCCCATTTTCCTCATTTATCCGCGTCAGGCCGCTGAAAATCTGTCTGGCCATGTGGGTTTCTGAACGACGTAACGCCGTACCGGGCAACAGATTTTTCATTGGGCGATAGTAAAGCACCCGCAGAATGTGGCGTCCCTGACGAAAGCTGCGCCCGAGATGCGAGACCAGCATCTGGCGTACGGCGGCTTTATCGCCTACCAGTTGTACCAGCTGATCGATGCGGTCCTGCTCCAGCAGATCCTCCGCCCGCTGTTGCTGTAATGCCAGGCCGGTATAAAGGAATGTCAGGCGCGAGCGCTTGCCGCGTCCGGCCTCGGCCTCCCAGTTCAGCCAGCCCTGCTGCTGCATGGTGTTAAGGAGGGTACGCATATGACGCCGGGAGCAGTTGAGAAGCTCAGCCAGCTCGTTGAGCGTGGTCTCCTGCGATTGCCCCTCGCAGCACTGCCAGAGGCGGATAAATTGTTGTTGCAGTCGACCGGATGGCATAAAAGAGGAACTCCTGACAAAAAATCAGCAATTTATTAATCCCTATATTAGGCCAATAATGCTTCCCGATGAAGCGAGGAGGTAAATTATGAAGAGGTCTACCGCACGTCAGTTTTATCAGCAGTACTTTTCAGCGACAAAAGGATCGTCCTGGCTGGCCCGCCAGTGCGCAGAGCAGCGGCTGAAAACGTTAGAAGAACTGATGCAGTGGGACGTTACGAAACCGACCTCTTCTCGCTAACTCGCCTCGATCATGTGTGACTGAGTATTGGTGCTAATCACCCGCCAGCAAAATGTTTTTGCTGGCTTTTTTCGTTTACTATTTCACCCAATTCGATTCGCTTTCATAAGGACTTGCGCATGCTCTGGTTGATGACGATGGGGCGACGCCTGAACGGCGTGTACGCCGCTTTTATGCTGGTGGCCTTCATGATGGGCGTGGCCGGTGCGCTACAGGCGCCGACGCTAAGCCTGTTTCTCAGCCGCGAGGTGGGGGCGCAGCCGTTTTGGGTGGGCCTGTTCTATACCGTCAACGCCATTGCCGGGATCCTCGTCAGCCTGGGGCTGGCGAAACGATCCGACAGCCAGGGCGATCGCCGTAAGCTGATCCTCTTTTGTTGCGCCATGGCCGTGGGCAACGCTCTGCTGTTTGCCTTCAACCGCCATTACCTGACCCTTATCACCTGCGGCGTACTGCTGGCCTCGCTCGCGAATACCGCCATGCCGCAGCTCTTCGCCCTGGCCCGGGAGTACGCCGACAACTCGGCGCGGGAAGTGGTGATGTTCAGCTCGGTGATGCGCGCGCAGCTCTCTCTCGCGTGGGTCATCGGCCCTCCGCTGGCGTTCATGCTGGCGCTGAATTACGGTTTCACCGCCATGTTCACCATCGCTGCGGGGATTTTTGCCATCAGCCTGGCGCTGATAGCCTTTGCGCTGCCATCAGTGGCGCGCGTAGAGCAGACGATGGACAAACCCATCACCCAGGTGAGCGGCTGGCAGGATAAAAACGTTCGCCTGTTGTTTATCGCCTCCACGCTGATGTGGACCTGCAACACCATGTACATCATTGATATGCCGCTGTGGATCAGCAGCGATCTGGGACTGCCGGACAAGCTCGCGGGTATTCTGATGGGCACCGCTGCCGGGCTGGAGATCCCGGCGATGATTCTGGCGGGTTACTACGTCAAACGTCTCGGAAAGCGTCGGATGATGATCGTCGCCGTGGCGGCTGGGGTACTGTTCTACGCGGGGCTGATCCTTTTCCATTCGCGTGAAGCCTTGCTGGCGTTGCAGCTGTTTAACGCGGTGTTTATTGGCATCGTTGCCGGGATCGGCATGCTCTGGTTCCAGGATTTAATGCCGGGGCGCGCAGGCTCCGCGACCACGCTCTTTACCAACAGTATTTCTACCGGGGTGATTCTGGCAGGGGTGATTCAGGGCGCGCTGTCGCAAAGCTATGGCCATGCCTCGGTTTACTGGGTGATTGCAGCGATTTCGGTGGTCACGCTGATGTTGACCTGCCGGGTTAAAGACGTTTGATTCTGGAAGGCGGCTTCACGAAATGAAACGACTTTCTGACAGGCGCAGAGAAGGCGCATAGAGTGCGTGGCGGGTGCTTGAGGCTGTTTGCCTCAGGCTTTCGCAAGAGGCAAACAGTGGAGAGTCCCACATCAAAAAACTGATGGGGAGACCAACTTCACAACCAACATTGCGAGGTTAGTCTCTTCATTGCCGAAAAGCAATAAGGAGGCTGGAATGCCAAAACGTACTCTGCTGTTAGGTTTGTTTCTGATCTGTACGACGCTGTTGATCTTCACCTGGATGGTACGCGACTCGCTGTGCGAGCTGCACTTCAGACAGGAGAAAACAGAGCTGGCGGCAGTGTTGGCTTACGAAGCAAAACGTTAGCGGTATTGGCGGGGAAACTTTCCCCGCCTCTCCAGAGTGGTTGAGCCTCAACGCACCCTTATCAATGGCCCGCACCCTGCGGGCCATTGCCTTTAGCCCATAAACGCAGGCTGTTTTTTCTCGTAGGCGGAGATGGCGTCCTCGTGCTGGAGCGTCAGGCCAATGCTGTCCAGACCGTTCAGCATGCAGTGGCGGCGGAAAGCATCAATGCTGAAGCTGTAGGTCTTATCCCCGGCTTTCACCACTTCGGCTTCCAGATCCACCTCAAACGAAATCCCCGGATTCGCCTGTACCAGCGCAAACAGTTCATCGACCTGCTCGTCACTCAGCGTCACCGGCAGCAGCTGGTTGTTGAAGCTGTTGCCGTAGAAGATATCCGCGAAGCTCGGGGCGATAACCACCTTAAAGCCGTAGTCGGTCAATGCCCATGGCGCATGTTCACGTGACGAGCCGCAGCCGAAGTTTTCCCGTGCCAGCAGAATGGATGCTCCTTTGTATTCCGGGAAGTTCAGGACAAACTCCGGATCAGGAACTTCGCCTTTATCATCGAGAAAACGCCAGTCGTTGAACAGATGTGCACCAAAACCCGTGCGCGTCACTTTCTGCAAAAACTGCTTTGGAATGATCGCATCGGTATCGACGTTAGCGGCGTCCAGCGGGACAACCCGGCCCGTGTGTTGGGTAAATTTCTCTGCCATGATTGTCTCCTTATTTCAGGCTGCGAATATCGGCGAAATGACCGGTCACTGCCGCAGCGGCGGCCATTGCCGGGCTGACCAGGTGGGTGCGCCCACCGCGACCCTGACGACCCTCAAAGTTACGGTTGCTGGTGGAGGCACAACGCTCGCCCGGATTCAGGCGGTCGTTGTTCATCGCCAGGCACATGGAGCAACCAGGCAAACGCCACTCGAAGCCTGCTTCAATAAAGATCTTATCCAGACCTTCCGCTTCCGCCTGGGCTTTCACCGGCCCGGAGCCTGGCACTACCAGCGCCTGCACGCCCGGCGCCACTTTGCGGCCTTTGGCAATCTCTGCCGCTGCACGCAGATCTTCGATACGGGAGTTGGTGCAGGAGCCGATGAACACTTTATCAATGCTCACGTCGGTCAGCGGTACGCCGGGTTTCAGCCCCATGTAAGCCAGCGCTTTTTCCGCACTGGCGCGTTCGACCGGATCGGCAAAGGAGGCCGGGTCAGGAATGCTGTCGTTGACGGAAATCACCTGGCCCGGGTTGGTGCCCCAGGTGACCTGCGGCGCAATCTCTTCCGCCTGTAACGTCACAACGGTATCAAAAATTGCCCCCTCGTCCGTTTTCAGGGTTTTCCAGTACGCGACCGCGTCGTCAAAATCCTGACCCTTCGGCGCATGCAGACGGCCTTTCACATAGTTAAAGGTGGTTTCGTCCGGCGCGACCAGGCCTGCTTTGGCGCCCATCTCAATGGCCATGTTACACAGGGTCATGCGACCTTCCATGCTCAGCGCCTGGATGGCGTCGCCGCAGAATTCCACCACGTGACCGGTGCCGCCCGCGCTCCCGGTTTTGCCGATAATCGCCAGCACGATATCTTTCGCGGTGATGCCCGGTGCGGCTTTACCCTTCACTTCAATCTTCATGGTTTTGGCGCGGCCCTGTTTCAGGGTCTGTGTCGCCAGAACGTGCTCAACTTCAGAGGTCCCAATCCCGAACGCCAGGGCGCCGAATGCGCCGTGTGTCGCGGTGTGGGAGTCACCGCAGACGATGGTCATGCCAGGCAGAGTGATACCCTGCTCAGGCCCCATCACGTGGACGATACCCTGATACGGGTGGTTCAGATCGTACAGCTCCACGCCAAATTCGTTGCAGTTCTTGATCAGCTCCTGCATCTGGATACGCGCCATCTCGCCAGAGGCATTAATGTCTTTAGTCTGGGTGGAGACGTTGTGATCCATCGTGGCAAAGGTTTTCCCCGGTTGACGCACCGGGCGCTTGTGCGCACGCAGTCCGTCGAATGCCTGAGGGGAGGTCACTTCGTGCACCAGATGGCGGTCAATGTACAGCAGCGGGGTTTCGTCTGGCGCCTCGTAAACAACGTGCGCATCAAACAATTTCTCATATAACGTCTTAGCCATGATTACACCCCTTCAGCGACATAGCGGGCAATAATGTCGCCCATTTCATCGGTACTGACTGCCGCCGTGCCGCGTGTTAAATCACCGGTACGGACGCCTTCTTCTAACGCCCGGTTAATGGCGTTTTCAATTGCGGTTGCTGCATCGCCTGCATCCAGGCTGTAGCGCAGCAGCAGGGCCAGAGAGAGGATCTGCGCAATCGGGTTAGCGATGTTTTTACCTGCGATATCCGGCGCGGAGCCGCCCGCAGGCTCGTACAGACCAAAGCCTTCTTCGTTCAAGCTGGCGGAGGGCAGCATCCCCATGGAACCGGTGATCATCGCGCACTCATCAGACAGAATATCGCCGAACAGGTTGGAGCACAGCAGCACGTCAAACTGGGACGGATCTTTGATCAACTGCATCGTCGCGTTGTCGATGTACATGTGCGACAGCTCAACGTCCGGGTACTGCTTAGCGATTTCACTGACAATTTCGCGCCACAAAATAGACGACTGGAGGACGTTCGCCTTATCGATGGAGGTCACTTTACGGCGGCGCTTGCGCGCTGACTCAAACGCGATATGGGCGATACGTTCAATTTCGAAACGGTGATAGACCTCGGTATCAAACGCTTTCTCATGCTGACCGCTGCCTTCGCGACCTTTTGGCTGGCCGAAGTAAATGCCGCCAGTCAGCTCACGCACGCACAGGATGTCGAAACCGTTGGCCGCGATGTCCGCGCGCAGCGGACAAAACTCTTCCAGCCCCGGGTACAGTTTCGCCGGACGCAGGTTGCTGAACAGTTTGAAATGTTTACGCAGCGGCAGCAGCGCGCCGCGCTCTGGCTGCCCGGCTGGCGGCAGGTGTTCCCACTTAGGCCCCCCCACGGAGCCGAACAGTACAGCGTCGGCATTCTCGCAGCCTTCCACAGTCCCTTTCGGCAGCGGTGTACCGTGGTTATCAATCGCAATACCGCCCACGTCGTAGTGGCTGGTGGTAATTTTCATCGCAAAACGCGAACGAACGGCTTCCAGTACTTTCAGCGCCTGTGCCATCACTTCCGGGCCAATACCGTCACCCGGCAACACAGCAATATGGTAATTCTTCGACATCACACGGTTTCCTTGTTGTTCTCTTTATTCTGAGCTTTGCGTTGCAACTCTTTTTCGACTTCGGCGGCGCGCCAGATGTTGTTCAGGACATGCACCATCGCTTTCGCGGAGGATTCGACGATATCTGTCGCCAGACCCACGCCGTGGAAGCGGCGACCGTTGTAATTGACGACAATATCCACCTGGCCCAGGGCGTCTTTACCGTGCCCTTTCGCCGTCAGGTCGTATTTCACCAGCTCTACGTCGTACTCCGTGACGCGGTTAATCGCCTGGTAAATAGCATCCACAGGGCCGTTACCGTTGGCGGCTTCCGCTTTGATTTCATCCCCGCAGGCCAGCTTGACGGAAGCGGTAGCGATATCGCCTGAGCCTGACTGAACGGTGAAGTAGTCCAGACGGAAGTGCTCTGGCTCTTCCTGCTGTTTGTTGATGAATGCCAGCGCTTCCAGGTCGTAATCGAATACCTGGCCTTTCTTGTCAGCCAGCTTCAGGAACGCGTCGTACAGCTGATCCATGTTGTAGTCGCTGTCCTGATAACCCATCTCTTCCATACGGTGTTTCACCGCCGCGCGGCCAGAGCGTGAGGTCAGGTTCAGCTGAACCTGGTTCAGACCGATGGACTCCGGCGTCATGATTTCGTAGTTTTCACGGTTCTTCAGCACGCCATCCTGGTGGATACCGGAGGAGTGAGCGAACGCGCCAGTGCCAACAATCGCTTTATTCGCCGGAATTGGCATGTTGCAAATCTGGCTGACGGTCTGGCTGGTGCGCCAGATTTCGTGATGATTAATGCGGGTGTGCACGTTCATGATGTCTTTGCGCACCTTGATCGCCATGATCACTTCTTCCAGTGAGCAGTTACCGGCACGTTCGCCGATGCCGTTCATCGCGCCTTCTACCTGGCGTGCACCGGCGTGGACGGCGGCGATGGCGTTGCCTACGGCCAGACCCAAATCATCATGGGTGTGAACGGAGATAATGGCTTTATCAATATTTGGCACGCGATCGTACAGGCCGGTAATGATGTTGGAGAACTCAAACGGCATGGTGTAGCCGACGGTGTCCGGGATGTTGATGGTTCTGGCACCGGCATTGATGGCGGCTTCTACCACACGGGCCAAATCTTCAATCGGCGTGCGTCCCGCATCTTCACAGGAGAATTCGACGTCATCGGTGTAGTTACGCGCGCGTTTGACCATATACACCGCACGTTCGATTACTTCATCCAGCGTGCTGCGCAACTTGGTCGCAATGTGCATAGGGGAGGTGGCAATAAAAGTATGGATACGGAAGGCTTCTGCAACTTTCAGGGATTCCGCAGCCACATCGATATCTTTCTCAACGCAGCGAGCCAGACCGCACACGCGGCTGTTTTTAATGGTGCGGGCGATGGTCTGTACTGACTCGAAATCACCCGGCGAGGAGACAGGGAAGCCGACTTCCATTACGTCTACACCCATACGTTCGAGGGCCAGCGCAATTTGCAGTTTTTCTTTAACACTCAGGCTCGCCTGTAATGCCTGTTCACCGTCACGTAAAGTAGTATCGAAAATAACGACTTGCTGGCTCATGGGTTAGGTCCTTGTCTGTCTTAGGGCGCCTTGCTACGAGCATAAAAAAACCCGCGCAGTGGCGCGGGTTTCTCGTTTTACTGAAGACGATTCAACGCTGAATTTCGCCCGCCAGTCTACCGCGCACAGTGGATGCGTTTAGTAGTAGTAGACCGGTGAAACGAAGGGTGCGAATCATGAATTGTGCTCCAGGTGAATGCGATATGCTTTTAGTGGTACTGGATACGCCGACGCATGTCAACCCCTCTCAGGCAAAACGGCCACGCAACACAGGATAAACACATTAGCTAATTGTGCTGGTTTTGATGTAGCTAACCGATTTAATTGTCTATTATTGGACTGATGATTCATCTCTGGAATAATTTGAATATAATTGGTAGCAATTGAACACAGTATTTTTACCGTTATGCTGTGAAATGGAATACGTTTTATTTCATTGAGTTATAAGTCCTGTGAATGGATTGCGGGTGGGAAAGTTATCAATATTGATATCATTTTGTTAATGAATTCACGGTGTCCGCCCTTCATAGTTTAATAATACTTAAGTCATTATTAACGAGGGCGGTGATTGTATATTTGCCCGGTTTATGGTTTCATGCCTGCATTAAAGTTACAGATATCATTTGAACGTTTTTTAGCTTTTCATTTACGGGATGCCAAATGCCATCTTTTGAATGAAGGTTCTTTATATATTCCGAATTTTAAATAATTTCCTTTCGCTTGTTGTATATGCATGGTAAATCATATTTTTCGAAGTTATTACTGTACTTTGGCAAAGGGAATTTAGCGTGACAGTGGAGTCAGAAATGCCAGAAAATAATATTAATCAACCACAGGCTTATGATGGCGTTAAGCCTCAGTTACGCACAGTGGATCTCAACCTGTTAACTGTATTTGATGCAGTTATGCAGGAGCAGAATATCACGCGAGCAGCACAATCTCTGGGAATGTCTCAACCTGCCGTGAGTAATGCCGTAGCCAGACTTAAGGTGATGTTTAACGACGAGTTATTCGTCCGTTATGGCAGAGGTATTCAGCCCACGGCGCGTGCATTCCAGCTATTCGGTTCAATTCGTCAGGCGCTACAGCTGGTTCAAAATGAGCTTCCCGGCTCGGGTTTTGAACCTTTAAGCAGTGAGCGGGTTTTCCATCTCTGCGTTTGCAGTCCGTTAGATAATTATTTGACGTCTGTTATATATAATAAAGTTGAACAGATCGCCCCTAATATTCATCTTGTTTTTAAATCATCACTGAATCAAAACACTGAGCACCAGCTTCGTTATCAGGAAACGGAGTTCGTTCTGGGCTACGAAGAGTTTCGCCGTCCAGAGTTTGCCTGTGTTCCATTATTCAAAGATGAAATGGTATTAGTCGCCAGCAAAAAACATCCACGCATGAATTCACCGCTGCGTGAAAGCGATGTTTATAGCGAGCAGCACGCCGTTGTTGCTCTCGACAGATATGCCTCCTTCAGTCAGCCGTGGTATGACACAGCCGATAAACAAGCCAGCGTGGCCTATCAGGGCATGGCCATGGTCAGCGTATTAAATGTCGTTTCTCAGACGCAGTTAGTCGCTATTGCACCACGTTGGCTTGCTGAAGAGTTCTCTGAATCGCTGAGCCTGCAAATTTTACCTCTGCCGCTCAAGCTTAATAGCCGTACCTGTTATCTCTCCTGGCATGAAGCCGCGGGTCGGGATAAAGGGCATCAGTGGATGGAAGAGCTGCTGATCAATATTTGTCGTCGATAAGTCAGGGGGAATAAACCGCATGGCGGCATGCGGTTTATTCTGTGATTTTTTATACAAACACTATTTTGTACTGCACGATTTTTTTTTGTGACTCGCGGATGCTTAAAAATAGATGATTTCCTGATTCATCCTCTTTTTAAGAGACGAATTATTAGTCTCTCCACTCATACCAGACGAATTCACCACATTCGTGCCTGACAGCTGTTTTTTCTGCTTTTATTGCCCTTTCCCGCATTCCGTTTGCTAATTGCCTGCCTCATAACGAGCGGTTAAGGTATCAATCACTCTGCACATTATAAGACGGGTTTACCCTGTCAGAAGACGGCGCGGAAATGAATTCCGTAGACCGTCTATAACAAAAGCCTGGAGGCAAAGCATGGAGATGTTGTCTGGCGCGGAAATGGTCGTCCGATCGCTTATCGATCAGGGCGTGAAACAAGTGTTCGGCTATCCCGGAGGGGCGGTTCTCGATATTTATGATGCGCTGCACACGGTAGGCGGAATCGATCACGTTCTGGTTCGTCATGAACAGGCGGCTGTGCATATGGCTGACGGCCTGGCCCGCGCCACCGGCGAAGTGGGGGTTGTGCTGGTCACTTCCGGTCCGGGGGCGACCAATGCCATTACCGGCATTGCGACTGCGTATATGGACTCCATTCCACTGGTCATTCTCTCCGGTCAGGTGGCGACGTCACTGATTGGCTATGATGCGTTTCAGGAGTGCGACATGGTGGGGATCTCACGCCCCGTGGTGAAGCACAGCTTTCTGGTTAAGCAAACGGAAGATATCCCGGGCGTGCTGAAAAAAGCCTTCTGGCTGGCCGCCAGCGGTCGTCCCGGGCCAGTGGTTGTCGATCTGCCAAAAGATATTCTCAATCCGGCAAATAAACTGCCTTACCTGTGGCCTGAGTCGGTGAGCATGCGTTCGTATAATCCGACAACGCAAGGGCATAAAGGCCAGATTAAGCGTGCGCTGCAAACGCTGCTGGCTGCGAAAAAACCCGTAGTCTACGTGGGGGGCGGCGCCGTCAATGCAGCCTGTGAAACGCAACTACGCGAACTGATTGAGAAGCTTAATCTTCCTGTCGCGTCATCGCTGATGGGGCTGGGGGCATTTCCGGCCACTCACCGTCAGGCGCTGGGCATGCTGGGTATGCACGGCACCTATGAAGCCAATATGACGATGCACAATTCAGATGTGATTTTTGCCGTCGGCGTGCGTTTTGACGATCGCACCACCAACAACCTGGCGAAATACTGTCCGAATGCGACGGTGCTGCACATTGATATCGATCCTACCTCTATCTCTAAAACGGTGCCGGCGGATGTGCCGATCGTGGGGGATGCCCGACAGGTGCTGGATCAAATGCTGGATCTGCTGGCGCAGGAGACCGCATCTCAACCGCTGGACGAGATCCGCGACTGGTGGCAGCAAATCGAGCAATGGCGTGGTCGTCAGTGCCTTAAATACGACACGCAAAGTGAGAACATCAAGCCGCAGGCGGTGATCGAGACGATCTGGCGTCTGACGAAGGGCGATGCGTATGTCACGTCTGACGTGGGCCAGCATCAGATGTTCGCAGCCCTGTATTACCCGTTTGATAAACCGCGTCGCTGGATCAACTCAGGCGGGCTGGGCACGATGGGCTTTGGTCTGCCCGCCGCGCTGGGGGTGAAGCTGGCGTTGCCAGACGAAACGGTTATCTGCGTGACGGGTGATGGCAGTATCCAGATGAATATTCAGGAACTTTCTACCGCACTGCAATATGAGCTGCCAGTGCTGGTGCTTAACCTGAATAACGGTTACCTCGGCATGGTGAAACAGTGGCAGGATATGATTTATTCTGGCCGTCACTCCCAGTCTTATATGAAGTCACTTCCGGACTTTGTCCGTCTGGCTGAAGCCTATGGCCATATTGGCATGCGGGTAACCGATCCGTCTGAGCTGGAAGCGAAGCTCGGCGAAGCGCTTGAACACGTTAAAAACAATCGCCTCGTCTTCATGGATGTCATCGTTGACGGTACAGAACACGTTTATCCGATGCATATTCGTGGTGGCGGTATGGATGAAATGTGGTTAAGCAAAACGGAGAGAACCTGATATGCGCCGGATATTATCTGTATTACTGGAAAATGAGTCGGGCGCACTGTCGCGCGTCATTGGGCTTTTTGCGCAGCGCGGCTACAACATTGAAAGCCTGACCGTGGCGCCGACCGATGATCCCACGCTCTCCCGCATGACGATCCAGACTGTCGGCGATGCGAAGGTGCTTGAGCAGATCGAAAAGCAATTGCATAAGCTGGTGGACGTGTTGCGCGTCAGCGAGCTGGGGCAGGGGGCTTACGTCGAACGTGAAGTGATGCTGGTGAAAATTCAGGCCAGCGGTTATGGCCGTGAAGAGGTCAAGCGCAACACGGATATTTTCCGTGGGCAGATCATCGACGTCACGCCTTCTATATATACTGTTCAGCTTGCCGGAACGAGCGATAAGCTGGATGCGTTCCTGGCCTCTGTCAGGGATGTGGCAAAAATTGTTGAAGTTGCGCGCTCTGGCGTGGTTGGCCTCTCGCGCGGCGATAAAATCATGCGTGAGTAGCGCAAAAGGTTCGCCTCTTTCAGCCCGGTAGCCAAAGCCGGGCTTTTTTTTGCGTAATCCGCCGACAACGCGGACAAAAGCGGTTGCCGTGAAAGCTATTCTGCGTTTAGATGTTAAAATATTTAACCATAACCTTGACAGGGCCATGGACTTTTTCTTTTTTGAGGGGCAATTGTGAAACTGGATGAAATCGCCCGGCTCGCCGGCGTGTCGAGAACCACGGCCAGCTATGTGATTAACGGTAAAGCAAAGCAGTACCGTGTCAGCGATAAGACCGTTGAGAAAGTAATGGCAGTCGTTCGTGAGCATAATTACCATCCGAATGCTGTCGCCGCAGGTTTACGTGCCGGGCGCACCCGCTCGATTGGTCTGGTGATCCCGGACCTGGAAAACACCAGCTATACCCGTATCGCCAACTATCTGGAACGTCAGGCGCGTCAGCGTGGCTATCAGCTGCTGATTGCCTGCTCCGAAGATCAGCCCGACAACGAGATGCGCTGCATTGAGCATCTGCTGCAACGTCAGGTTGACGCCATCATTGTGTCGACTTCTTTACCACCAGAGCATCCTTTCTATCAGCGCTGGGCGAACGATCCGTTCCCGATTGTGGCACTCGATCGTGCGCTTGATCGCGAACATTTCACCAGCGTCGTCGGTGCCGATCAGGACGATGCAGAAATGCTGGCTGCCGAGCTGCGTACCTTCCCGGCTGAAACGGTGCTGTATCTCGGCGCGTTACCTGAACTTTCCGTGAGCTTCCTGCGTGAACAAGGGTTCCGTACGGCGTGGAAAGACGATCCGCGTGACGTTCATTATCTGTATGCCAACAGCTATGAGCGGGAAGCGGCTGCTCAGCTGTTTGAGAAATGGCTGGAAACGCACCCCATGCCGCAGGCGTTGTTTACCACCTCGTTTGCCCTGTTGCAGGGGGTGATGGACGTAACATTACGTCGTGACGGTAAGCTGCCATCCGATCTGGCGATTGCGACCTTCGGCGATAACGAACTGCTCGACTTCCTGCAATGTCCGGTGCTGGCCGTGGCTCAGCGTCACCGCGACGTCGCCGAGCGCGTGCTTGAGATTGTTCTGGCAAGTCTGGACGAACCCCGCAAACCGAAACCCGGGCTGACGCGTATCAAACGTAATCTCTACCGGCGCGGAATTTTGAGCCGCCATTAATATTTTCTCAGGGGCGGTAAAACTGCCCCTTTTGCAGCCCATTTATTGCGGCAAATAATTCCCGGATAAAAATTAGGATTTATCTCTAAGATTGATAGCCTGCTATTTTTCTGAATCCTTTTTGGCGTTAAAAAACGCATTTATAAATTTTAACGGGCATTTCTTTGTATTGTTTTGTTACAAACAGGCGCCAGCCGATGAATATTCAGCCATTTTTACTCCCCCCCGCCAGGCCTCAGTACACACGCACGGATCCATATTGCCTTGGGATTAATCTGGTGCTGTTATCCCCCGGCGATATGCCTTAAAATGCTGCCCGCGTCGCAAACTGACACTTTATATTTCCCTGCGATGATATTGAGTGAGTCTTAACGCTCGTGTGCATATTCGGTTTTTTTCTTACAAATATTCATAACGTTAATTTTGCCTCGCCAGTTGTGTAGTTATTAGCCAGGTCACGCTTACTCTGTAAATAGGATGGTTTCGGGTCCATACGGAGAGAGTCCTGGCTTGACAAGCTTTTCCCTCGCTCCGTAAACTCCTTCAGGTGGGAATTTGTGGGTTAAAGTGGTGAGGAGGGGTGAGGCTGGCATGTTCCGTGGAGCAACGTTAGTCAATCTCGACAGCAAAGGGCGTTTATCGGTACCAACCCGATACCGCGACCAGCTGATCGAGAACGCTTCGGGTCAACTGGTTTGCACCATTGACATCAACTCCCCCTGCCTGCTGCTTTACCCTTTGCCTGAATGGGAAATCATTGAGCAAAAGCTGTCGCGACTGTCGAGCATGAACCCGCAGGAACGCCGCGTACAGCGGCTGTTATTGGGACATGCCAGTGAATGTCAGATGGATAGCGCCGGGCGATTATTGATTGCGCCTGTGTTGCGGCAACATGCCGGTCTGACTAAAGAAGTGATGCTGGTCGGGCAGTTCAACAAGTTTGAACTGTGGGACGAAACGACCTGGTATCAACAGGTCAAGGAAGATATCGACGCTGAGCAGTCTGATTCCGCAACATTATCGGAACGGCTGCGGGACTTGTCTCTATAAATATGATGGAAAATTATAAACATACAACGGTGCTGCTGGATGAGGCCGTTAACGGCCTGAATATTCGTCCAGACGGCATCTATATTGATGGCACTTTTGGTCGCGGTGGTCACTCGCGTTTGATCCTCTCTCAGCTTGGAGCGGAAGGACGCCTGCTGGCAATTGACCGCGATCCTCAGGCGATTGCCGTTGCGCAAACCATCGATGATCCTCGCTTTTCCATCGTGCATGGACCTTTCTCTGCGCTTGCGGATTACGTAGCCGAGCGCGGCCTGACGGGCAAGATCGACGGGATTCTTCTCGATCTTGGCGTCTCTTCACCCCAGCTTGATGATGCAGAACGCGGCTTCTCCTTTATGCGTGATGGACCGCTGGATATGCGTATGGACCCTACTCGCGGTCAGTCTGCCGCAGAATGGTTACAAACTGCTGACGAAGCGGATATCGCCTGGGTGATCAAAACCTTTGGCGAAGAACGCTTTGGCAAACGTATTGCCCGCGCCATCGTGGAACGCAACCGCGTTGAGCCAATGACCCGTACCAAAGAGCTGGCAGAAGTCATCGCGGCGGCAACGCCGGTGAAGGACAAGCACAAACATCCTGCGACCCGTACCTTCCAGGCGGTTCGTATCTGGGTAAACAGTGAACTGGAGGAAATAGAGCTGGCGCTAAAAAGCTCGCTCGACGTGCTGGCCCCGGGTGGGCGGTTATCCATCATCAGCTTCCATTCGCTGGAAGATCGCATCGTAAAACGCTTTATGCGTGAACAGAGCCGCGGTCCACAGGTTCCAGCAGGGCTGCCGATGACGGAAGAACAACTCAGAAAGCTGGGAGGCCGTCAGTTGCGAGCATTAGGCAAGTTGATGCCGGGCGAAGAAGAGGTGGCAGAGAATCCACGTGCCCGTAGTTCAGTGCTGCGTATTGCAGAGAGGACGAACGCATGATCAGCAGAGTGACAGAGACCCTAAGCAAAGTTAAGGGATCGTTAGGAAGCAACGAGCGCCATGCCTTGCCTGGCGTGATCGGCGACGATCTTTTGCGGTTTGGGAAGCTGCCACTCTGCTTGTTCATTTGCATCATTGTGACGGCAGTCATGGTGGTTACCACCGCTCACCATACCCGTTTATTAACTGCGCAGCGCGAACAGATGGTACTGGAACGCGATGCGCTGGATATTGAATGGCGAAATCTGATCCTTGAAGAAAACGCGCTTGGCGATCACAGCCGGGTTGAACGGATCGCAACGGAAAAACTGCAATTGCAGCATGTTGATCCTTCGCAGGAAAATATCGTAGTACAAAAATAAGGGAAAACGCGACGCATGAAAGCAGCGGCAAAAACGCTAAAACCAAAACGCCAGGAAGAACAGGCCAACTTTGTCAGTTGGCGTTTTGCGTTGCTTTGCGGCTGCATTTTACTGGCGCTGGGTTTCCTGCTTGGACGCGTGGCATGGCTACAAATCATCGCGCCTGACATGCTGGTGCGTCAGGGTGATATGCGTTCTCTGCGCGTGCAGGAAGTGTCTACCTCTCGTGGGATGATCACTGACCGCTCCGGCCGTCCGCTGGCGGTGAGCGTGCCGGTGAAGGCGATCTGGGCCGATCCTAAAGAGCTACACGACGCAGGCGGGATCACCCTTGATAACCGCTGGAAGGCGCTCTCAGACGCGTTGAAAATGCCGCTGGATCAGCTGGCGTCACGCGTTAACGCCAACCCGAAAGGGCGCTTCATCTATCTTGCCCGTCAGGTGAACCCTGACATGGCTGACTACATTAAGAAACTGAAGCTGCCCGGCATTCATCTGCGGGAAGAATCCCGCCGTTACTATCCTTCCGGCGAAGTCACCGCACACCTGATTGGCTTCACCAACGTGGATAGCCAGGGGATTGAGGGCGTAGAAAAAAGCTTCGACAAATGGCTTACCGGCCAGCCTGGTGAGCGAATCGTGCGTAAAGACCGCTATGGTCGCGTCATTGAAGACATTTCCTCGACAGACAGCCAGGCCGCGCACAACCTGGCCCTGAGTATTGATGAGCGCTTGCAGGCGCTGGTCTATCGTGAGCTGAACAACGCCGTCGCGTTTAACAAGGCGGAATCGGGCAGTGCCGTGCTGGTGGATGTGGCGACAGGTGAAGTGCTGGCGATGGCCAGTAGCCCCTCATATAACCCGAACAATTTTGCCGGTACAGCAAAAGATGCAATGCGTAACCGCTCCATCACTGATGTGTTTGAACCCGGCTCAACCGTAAAACCCATGGTGGTGATGACGGCTCTACAGCGAGGCATCGTCAACGAAAATACCGTTCTGAATACGATCCCTTATCGAATTAACGGTCACGAAATTAAAGACGTGGCACGTTACAGCGAACTGACCCTGACCGGGGTTTTACAGAAGTCGAGTAACGTCGGTGTGTCAAAACTGGCGTTAGCGATGCCGTCCTCAGCGTTAGTAGATACTTACTCACGTTTTGGGCTGGGAAAGGCGACCAATTTGGGGTTGGTCGGAGAACGCAGTGGCTTATATCCTCAAAAACAACGGTGGTCTGACATAGAGAGGGCCACCTTCTCTTTCGGCTACGGGCTAATGGTAACCCCGTTACAGTTAGCGCGAGTCTACGCAACGATTGGCAGCTATGGCATTTATCGTCCGCTGTCGATCACCAAAGTTGATCCACCGGTTCCCGGTGAACGTGTTTTCCCGGAATCTATCGTTCGTACCGTCGTGCATATGATGGAAAGCGTCGCGCTGCCCGGTGGTGGTGGCGTGAAGGCCGCGATTAAGGGCTATCGCATCGCCATTAAAACCGGTACGGCGAAAAAAGTGGGGCCGGACGGCCGCTATATCAACAAATACATTGCCTATACCGCAGGCGTAGCGCCTGCAAGCAATCCGCGTTTTGCGCTGGTGGTCGTTATCAACGATCCGCAGGCGGGTAAATACTACGGCGGCGCCGTCTCCGCGCCTGTGTTCGGGGCTATTATGGGCGGCGTGTTGCGCACCATGAACATTGAACCGGATGCGCTGGCGACGGGCGAAAAAAGTGAATTTGTAATTAATCAAGGCGAGGGAACAGGTGGCAGATCGTAATTTGCGCGACCTTCTTGCTCCGTGGGTGCCTATGCTACCTGCGCGAGCACTGCGAGAGATGGTACTGGACAGCCGCGTAGCGGCTTCTGGCGATCTTTTTGTGGCAGTGGTGGGTCATCAGGCGGACGGGCGTCGTTATATCCCGCAGGCGATTGCGCAAGGTGTTGCTGCCATTATTGCTGAGGCCAAAGATGAGGCAACAGACGGTGAGATCCGTGAAATGCACGGCGTGCCGGTCATCTATCTCAGCCAACTGAATGAGCGTCTCTCCGCGCTGGCAGGACGTTTTTACAACGAACCTTCCGACCAGTTAAAACTGGTTGGCGTGACTGGAACCAACGGAAAAACCACCACCACTCAGCTGATGGCGCAGTGGGCGCAGCTGCTGGGCGAAACCGGCGCCGTCATGGGCACGGTGGGGAACGGTCTTCTGGGCAAAGTAAGCCCGACGGAAAACACCACTGGCTCGGCGGTTGACGTGCAGCGTGTGCTGGCAGGCCTTGCAGAGCAGGGGGCGACCTTCACGGCGATGGAAGTTTCCTCCCATGGGCTGGTACAACACCGCGTGGCAGCGCTGAAATTCGCTGCCTCTGTCTTTACTAACCTGAGCCGCGATCACCTTGATTATCATGGTGATATGGAGCACTACGAAGCGGCGAAATGGCTGCTTTATTCCACTCACCACCACGGGCAGGCCATCATCAACGCCGATGACGAAGTCGGTCGTCGCTGGCTGGAAAAACTGCCGGATGCGGTAGCGGTGTCGATGGAAGATCGCATCAATCCAAACTGTCGTGGCCGCTGGCTGAAGGCCGTTGAGGTGAACTACCACGACAGCGGGGCAACGATCCGCTTTGCTTCCACCTGGGGCGAAGGTGAAATTGAAAGCCGCCTGATGGGGGCTTTTAACGTCAGTAACCTGCTGCTGGCGCTGGCGACGCTGCTGGCGCTGGGTTATCCGATGGCGGATCTGCTGAAAACGGCTGAGCGTCTGCAACCGGTCTGTGGCCGCATGGAAGTGTTCAGCGCTCCGGGCAAGCCGACGGTGGTCGTGGATTACGCCCACACGCCGGATGCGCTGGAAAAAGCGCTGGAAGCGGCGCGCCTGCATTGCGCAGGTAAGCTCTGGTGCGTGTTTGGCTGCGGCGGCGATCGCGATAAGGGCAAACGTCCGCTGATGGGCGCGATCGCTGAGCAGTTCGCGGATATTCCGGTGGTGACCGATGACAACCCGCGTACCGAAGAGCCGCGCGCCATTATCAATGACATTCTGGCGGGCATGCTGGATGCGGGCCGTGCGCGCGTGGTCGAAGGCCGTGCGGAGGCCGTGACTAACGCCATTATGCAGGCGCAGGAGAACGATGTGGTTCTGCTGGCCGGTAAAGGTCATGAAGATTATCAGATTGTCGGCAATCGTCGTCTCGATTACTCCGACCGCGTGACGGCAGCGCGTCTGCTGGGAGTGGTGGCATGATTAGCATTACGTTAAGCCAGGCCGCTGCGGTATTGCAGGGGATGCTGCACGGTCAGGATCTGACCATTGAGGCTGTGACCACCGACACCCGTAAGGTGACGGCGGGCTGCCTGTTTGTGGCGCTGAAGGGCGAACGTTTTGACGCCCACGATTTTGCGCAACAGGCCAAAGAAAACGGCGCGGGCGCGCTGTTGGTCAGTCGTAAGCTCGATATCGATTTGCCGCAGATTGTGGTGAAAGATACGCGCCTGGCGTTTGGCGAGCTGGCGGCATGGGTTCGTCAGCAGGTGCCGACTCGCGTCGTGGCGCTGACGGGCTCCTCGGGTAAAACCTCCGTTAAAGAGATGACGGCGGCGATCCTTAGCCAGTGCGGTAACACGCTTTATACGGCGGGCAATCTTAATAATGACATCGGTGTGCCGATGACGCTGCTGCGCCTGACCCACGAGCATGAATATGCGGTGATTGAGTTAGGGGCCAACCATCAGGGCGAAATCGCCTGGACCGTGAGCCTGACGCGTCCGGAAGCGGCGCTGGTGAATAACCTGGCGGCGGCACATCTTGAAGGTTTTGGTTCGCTGGCCGGTGTGGCAAAAGCGAAAGGTGAAATTTATACCGGCCTGCCGGATGACGGCATCGCCATTATGAATGCCGATAACAACGACTGGCTGAACTGGCAGAGCATCATTGGTTCACGCAAAACCTGGCGCTTCTCACCGAATGCGGCAAACAGTGATTTTTCGGCGACCAACATTCATGTGACGTCACACGGCACCGAGTTCACCCTCACAACCCCAACGGGCGACATCGACGTGCTGCTCCCCCTGCCGGGTCGTCATAACATCGCCAATGCGCTTGCTGCGGCCGCGCTCTCAATGGCGGTGGGTGCCTCACACGCTGCGATCAAAACGGGTCTGGCGAATTTAAAAGCCGTGCCGGGGCGTCTGTTCCCGATCCAGCTGGCTGAAAACAAACTCCTGCTGGATGACTCCTACAACGCCAACGTCGGCTCCATGACGGCGGCCGTGCAGGTCTTGTCTGAGATGCCGGGCTACCGCGTGATGGTTGTTGGCGATATGGCCGAGCTGGGTGATGAAAGCGAAGCCTGCCATGTTCAGGTTGGCGAAGCGGCGAAAGCCGCAGGGCTTGACCGCGTATTGAGCGCAGGCACGCTGAGCAAGGCTATCTCTGATGCCAGTGAAGTTGGCGAACATTTTGCCGATAAATCTGCACTGATCGAACGCCTGAAGGCATTGATTGCAGAAAAACAGATTGTGACTGTTTTAGTTAAAGGTTCACGTAGTGCCGCCATGGAAGAGGTTGTGCACGCATTACAGGAGAACGGGACATGTTAGTTTGGCTGGCCGAACATTTGGTCAAATATTATTCAGGCTTTAACGTCTTTTCCTATCTGACGTTTCGCGCCATCGTCAGCCTGCTGACTGCGCTGTTCATCTCGCTGTGGATGGGCCCGCGCATGATTGCCCGTCTGCAAAAACTCTCTTTCGGCCAGGTTGTGCGTAACGACGGTCCGGAATCGCATTTCAGCAAGCGCGGTACGCCGACCATGGGCGGGATCATGATCCTGACTGCGATTGTGGTTTCCGTTCTGCTGTGGGCTTATCCGTCCAACCCTTACGTGTGGTGCGTGCTGACCGTTCTGGTTGGCTACGGGATCATCGGTTTTGTGGATGACTACCGCAAAGTTGTGCGCAAAGACACCAAAGGGTTGATTGCCCGCTGGAAGTATTTCTGGATGTCAGTAATTGCGCTGGGCGTGGCGTTTGCGCTTTACCTGGCAGGAAAAGACACCCCGGCCACCGAGCTGGTGGTGCCGTTCTTCAAAGACGTGATGCCGCAGCTGGGGCTGTTCTACATCTTGCTGGCCTATTTTGTCATCGTCGGCACCGGTAACGCCGTCAACCTGACCGATGGTCTGGACGGCCTGGCGATCATGCCAACCGTGTTTGTCGCTGGCGGCTTCGCGCTGGTGGCGTGGGCGACCGGTAACATGAACTTTGCTAATTATCTGCACATTCCTTATCTGCGCCACGCGGGTGAACTGGTGATCGTCTGTACGGCGATTGTCGGGGCGGGTCTGGGCTTCCTGTGGTTCAACACCTATCCGGCGCAGGTCTTTATGGGCGACGTCGGTTCACTGGCGCTGGGCGGTGCACTGGGCATTATCGCCGTGCTGCTGCGTCAGGAGTTCCTGCTGGTGATCATGGGCGGTGTGTTTGTGGTTGAGACCCTGTCGGTGATTTTGCAGGTCGGTTCCTTCAAGCTGCGCGGTCAGCGCATCTTCCGTATGGCACCGATTCACCACCACTATGAACTGAAAGGCTGGCCGGAGCCGCGCGTCATTGTGCGTTTCTGGATTATTTCGCTGATGCTGGTGCTGATTGGCCTGGCAACGCTGAAGGTACGTTAATCATGGCAGATTACCAGGGCAAAAAAGTCGTTATCATCGGGTTGGGCCTTACTGGTCTCTCCTGCGTGGACTTTTTCCTTGCGCGCGGCGTGACGCCGCGCGTGATGGACACGCGTGTCTCTCCGCCGGGTCTGGACAAGCTGCCGGAGCAGGTTGAACGCCACCTGGGTGGTCTGAATGATGAGTGGCTGCTGGCCGCCGATCTGATTGTTGCCAGCCCGGGTATGGCGCTGGCGCATCCTTCGCTGAGTGCCGCGGCGGAGGCTGGCGTTGAGATTGTTGGCGATATCGAACTGTTCTGCCGGGAAGCGCAGGCGCCAATCGTTGCCATTACCGGTTCGAACGGTAAAAGCACCGTCACCACGCTGGTGGGGGAAATGGCGAAGGCGGCGGGCAAAAATGTCGGCGTCGGCGGTAATATTGGCCTGCCTGCACTGATGCTGCTGGATAAAGGGTGCGAGCTGTACGTTCTGGAGCTTTCAAGTTTCCAGCTGGAAACCACTTCAAGTCTGCATGCGGCGGCGGCGACGATCCTCAACGTCACCGAAGATCATATGGACAGATATCCGTTCGGCTTGCAGCAGTACCGCGCGGCCAAGCTGCGTGTTTATGAAAATGCCAAAGTTTGCGTCGTGAATGCCGATGATGCACTCACCATGCCGGTGCGCGGCGCAGACGATCGCTGCATCAGCTTCGGTATTAACATGGGTGACTATCACCTTAATCGTCAGCAGGGCGAAACCTGGCTGCGGGTGAAAGGTGAGAAGGTGCTGAACGTGAAAGAGATGATGCTTTCCGGCCAGCATAACTACACCAATGCCCTGGCGGCGCTGGCGCTGGCGGATGCCGTTGGCCTGCCGCGATCTTCAAGCCTGAAGGCGCTGACCACCTTTACCGGCCTGGCGCACCGCTTCCAGCTGGCGCTGGAGCACAACGGCGTACGCTGGATTAACGATTCCAAAGCGACCAACGTGGGGAGCACCGAGGCGGCATTGAACGGTCTGCACGTTGATGGCACGCTGCATCTGCTGCTGGGCGGCGACGGTAAATCGGCTGACTTCTCCTCGTTGAAGCAGTACCTCAACGGCGATAACGTGCGCCTGTATTGCTTTGGTCGCGATGGCAGTGAGCTGGCGGCATTGCGTCCTGAGGTTGCCGAGCAAACCGAGACCATGGAGCAGGCGATGCGGCTTATCGCCCCACGCGTGAAGCCCGGCGATATGGTGCTGCTCTCGCCAGCCTGTGCCAGCCTCGATCAATTCAAGAATTTCGAACAGCGGGGCGATCTCTTTACCCGCCTGGCGAAGGAGTTAGGCTGATGCGTTTATCTCTCCCTCGCCTGAAAATGCCGCGCCTGCCAGGATTTGGTATCCTGGTATGGCTGTTTACGGCGCTGAAAGGCTGGGTGATGGCTTCACGGGATAAAGATTCCGACAGCCTGATCATGTACGACCGCACGCTGTTCTGGCTTACGCTGGGGCTGGCGGCGATCGGCTTTATTATGGTCACCTCGGCGTCAATGCCAGTCGGACAGCGTCTGGCAAACGATCCGTTTCTGTTTGCCAAGCGTGACGGGCTGTACATCATTCTCGCGTTCTGCCTGGCAATGATCACCTTACGCCTGCCGATGTCGTTCTGGCAGCGGCACAGCACCGCCATGCTCATCGCCTCAATCATCATGCTGTTGATCGTACTGGTTGTCGGCAGTTCCGTTAACGGGGCATCGCGCTGGATTGCCTTCGGGCCGCTGCGTATTCAGCCAGCGGAGTTCACCAAGCTGTCACTGTTCTGCTATCTGGCGAACTACCTGGTGCGTAAAGTTGATGAAGTGCGCAACAACCTGCGCGGCTTCTTAAAACCGATGGGCGTGATTCTGGTGCTCGCGATCCTGCTGCTGGCACAGCCCGACCTCGGTACGGTAGTCGTACTGTTTGTCACCACGCTGGCAATGCTGTTCCTGGCAGGGGCGAAGCTCTGGCAGTTCATCGCCATCATTGGAATGGGGATTTCGGCGGTGGTGCTGCTGATCCTCGCTGAACCATACCGTATCCGCCGTGTGACCTCATTCTGGAACCCGTGGGAAGATCCCTTTGGCAGCGGTTATCAGCTGACGCAGTCGCTGATGGCGTTTGGCCGCGGCGAAGTCTGGGGACAAGGCCTGGGCAACTCGGTGCAAAAACTGGAGTATTTACCGGAGGCGCACACCGACTTCATCTTCTCCATTATTGGTGAAGAGCTGGGTTATATCGGTGTGGTATTGGCGCTATTAATGGTATTCTTCGTCGCTTTCCGCGCCATGTCGATTGGCCGAAAAGCGCTAGAGATCGACCACCGCTTCTCCGGTTTCCTGGCCTGCTCAATTGGTATCTGGTTTAGCTTCCAGGCGCTGGTAAACGTAGGGGCGGCGGCGGGTATGCTGCCGACCAAAGGTCTGACGTTGCCGTTGATCAGTTATGGTGGTTCGAGTCTGTTGATCATGTCGACAGCCATCATGTTTTTGTTACGCATAGATTATGAGACGCGTCTGGAGAAAGCCCAGGCGTTTACACGAGGTTCACGATGAATCAACCGAAGCGGTTAATGGTGATGGCAGGCGGTACCGGCGGACACGTGTTCCCGGGACTGGCGGTTGCGCACCATTTAATGGAACAGGGCTGGCAGGTACGCTGGCTGGGAACCGCAGACCGTATGGAAGCCGACCTGGTACCAAAACACGGTATCGAGATCGACTTTATTCGTATTTCTGGCCTTCGTGGCAAAGGGATCAAGGCGCTGCTGCTGGCGCCGGTGCGCATTTTCAATGCCTGGCGTCAGGCGCGCGCCATTATGAAGCGTTTTAAGCCCGACGTCGTTCTCGGCATGGGCGGTTATGTTTCCGGTCCTGGCGGACTGGCGGCGTGGTCACTGGGCATCCCCGTTGTTCTGCATGAGCAGAACGGTATTGCTGGCTTGACCAACAAATGGCTGGCAAAAATCGCCACCAAAGTTATGCAGGCCTTCCCTGGGGCATTCCCGAAAGCGGATGTTGTAGGGAACCCGGTGCGTGTGGACGTGCTGGCGCTGCCGCTGCCAGATGCGCGTCTGGCGGGGCGCGAAGGACCGGTGCGCGTGCTGGTCGTCGGCGGTTCCCAGGGCGCACGTATTTTAAACCAGACGATGCCGCAGGTTGCGGCAAAACTGGGTGATGCCGTGACCCTCTGGCACCAGAGCGGGAAGGGCGCTCAGCAGACCGTTGAGCAGGCCTACGCGCAGGAAGGTCAGCCGCAGCATAAAGTGACTGAATTTATTGATGATATGGCCGCAGCCTATGCCTGGGCCGATGTCGTGGTCTGTCGTTCGGGCGCGCTGACGGTGAGCGAAATCGCCGCCGCCGGTTTGCCGGCGCTGTTCGTGCCGTTCCAGCACAAAGACAGACAGCAGTACTGGAATGCGCTGCCGCTTGAGAAAGCGGGTGCCGCGAAGATTTTTGAGCAGCCACAATTTACCGCCGATGCGGTCGCCACCACCCTGGCGGGCTGGAACCGGGATGTATTACTGGAGATGGCGCATCGCGCACGCGCGACCGCTATCCCGGATGCAACGGAACGGGTGGCAAAAGAAGTGAGCCTGGCAGCCCAGGCATAATTCTCGCAGCGCGTGTTGCGCTGCACGATTTTTTTGAAGTAGTCGATGGCGTTTAGAGAATGAATACACAACAACTGGCAAAACTGCGTTCTATCGTGCCCGAGATGCGTCGCGTCCGGCACATTCACTTTGTCGGCATCGGTGGTGCTGGCATGGGCGGTATTGCCGAAGTGTTAGCTAACGAAGGTTATCAGATCAGCGGGTCTGACCTGGCGCCAAACCCTGTTACGCAGCAGCTGGCGTCGCTGGGGGCGACTATCTATTTCAATCATCGCCCGGAAAACGTGAGCGATGCGAGCGTGGTTGTGGTGTCCAGCGCGATCTCTGCGGATAACCCGGAAATCGTTGCGGCGCATGAGGCGCGTATTCCGGTGATCCGTCGCGCGGAAATGCTGGCGGAACTGATGCGTTTCCGTCACGGCATTGCGGTGGCCGGTACGCACGGCAAAACCACCACAACAGCGATGGTCTCCAGCATTTATGCGGAAGCGGGTCTCGATCCGACATTCGTCAACGGTGGTCTGGTGAAAGCCGCTGGCGTACACGCGCGTCTGGGCCACAGCCGTTATCTGATTGCAGAAGCGGATGAGAGCGATGCGTCGTTCCTGCATCTCCAGCCGATGGTGGCGATTGTCACCAATATCGAAGCTGACCATATGGATACCTACCAGGGCGACTTCGAGAACTTAAAGCAGACCTTTATCAATTTCCTGCACAACCTGCCGTTCTATGGCCGTGCGGTGATGTGCGTGGACGACCCGGTTATTCGCGAGCTGCTGCCGCGCGTCGGGCGTCAAATTACGACCTACGGCTTCAGTGAAGACGCTGATGTACGCGTAGAAGATTATAAGCAGGTTGGTGCGCAGGGGCATTTTACACTGGCACGTCAGGATAAAGAGCTTCTGCATGTGACCCTGAACGCTCCGGGACGTCACAACGCTCTCAATGCGGCGGCGGCGGTGGCTGTTGCGACAGAAGAAGGCATTGACGATGAGGCGATCCTGCGCGCGCTGGAGAGTTTCCAGGGGACGGGCCGTCGCTTCGACTTCCTCGGTGAATTCCCGCTGGAGCCAGTAAACGGTAAGCCTGGCACAGCGATGCTGGTTGACGATTACGGTCACCACCCGACCGAAGTGGACGCAACCATCAAAGCGGCACGCGCGGGTTGGCCGGAAAAGAATCTGGTCATGATCTTCCAGCCGCACCGTTACACGCGTACTCGCGATCTGTACGACGATTTTGCCAACGTGCTTTCGCAGGTTGATACCCTGCTGATGCTGGATGTGTATGCCGCGGGTGAAACGCCAATTCCGGGCGCGGACAGTCGTTCTTTATGTCGTACCATCCGCGGACGCGGTAAAGTGGATCCTATTCTGGTTCCCGACCCGGCGCAGGTAGCTGAAATGCTCGCCCCGGTCCTGACAGGTAACGATCTGATCCTGATTCAGGGCGCGGGAAATATCGGCAAAATCGCCCGTACCTTAGCTGAAATCAAACTGAAGCCGCAAACTCAGGAGGACGAGCGTCATGGCTGATAAGATTGCTGTCCTGTTTGGCGGCACTTCCGCTGAACGCGAAGTTTCCCTGAATTCGGGCGCTGCCGTGCTGGCGGGCCTGCGTGAAGGTGGCGTAGACGCGCACCCGGTTGATCCGAAAGAGGTGGACGTTACGCAACTGAAAGCGATGGGCTTCGATAAAGCCTTTATCGCGTTGCACGGTCGCGGCGGTGAAGATGGCACGTTACAGGGGCTGCTGGAGCTGATCGGTATGCCGTATACCGGCAGCGGCGTAATGGCATCGGCCATCTCCATGGATAAGCTGCGCAGCAAACTGCTGTGGCAGGGCGCGGGTCTGCCCGTTGCGCCATGGGTTGCACTGACGCGTCGTGAATTTGAATTGGGCCTGTCGGACAGCGTTAATACACGCATTGCGGCACTGGGCTTACCGGTTATTGTTAAGCCGAGCCGTGAAGGGTCGAGCGTGGGAATGTCTAAAGTTGATAAAGCTGTAGATTTGGCTGACGCTTTAGCACTGGCATTTCAACATGATGAAGAAGTTCTGATTGAAAAATGGCTTAGCGGACCCGAATTTACCGTCGCGATGCTTGGCGAAGAAATTTTACCGTCAATTCGCATCCAACCCGCCGGAGTCTTCTATGATTATGAGGCGAAGTATCTCTCTGATGAGACGCAATATTTCTGCCCAGCTGGTCTTGAAGCAGCACGTGAGGCCGAATTACAGTCTCTGGTGCTTAAAGCCTGGAATGTTCTGGGATGTCGTGGCTGGGGACGCATTGACGTGATGCTTGACGGTGACGGGCAATTTTATCTGCTGGAAGCAAATACGTCTCCGGGTATGACCAGCCATAGCCTTGTGCCGATGGCGGCGCGTCAGGCGGGAATGAGCTTCTCGCAATTAGTCGTACGTATTCTGGACCAGGCGGGCTGATATGTCTCAGGCTGCATTGAACACGCGCAACCGCGATGACGAAGAAGAATATTCCTCTTCGCGCCGGAGTAATGGAACGCGTCTTGCAGGGATCATCTTCCTGCTCGGGGTGCTGTGCACCGTGTTTATCAGCGGCTGGATGGTGCTGGGCTGGATGGAAGACGCGCAGCGGTTGCCGCTGTCGAAGCTGGTGGTGACCGGGGAGCGTCACTACACGCGTAATGATGATATTCGCCAGTCGATTCTGGCGCTTGGGTCGCCTGGCACCTTTATGACGCAGGACGTCAACATTATTCAGAGTCAGATTGAACGTCTGCCGTGGATAAAACAGGCGAGTGTCAGAAAGCAATGGCCTGATGAATTGAAGATTCATCTGGTTGAATATGTGCCGATTGCGCGTTGGAATGATCAGCATATGGTTGACGTAGACGGAAATTCGTTCAGCGTCCCGAGCGATCGTGTCAACAAGCAGAATTTACCGATGTTGTATGGCCCGGAAGGCAGCGAAAACGAAGTATTGCAGGGTTTTCGTGAGATGGGGCAGGTGCTGGCTAAGGATCGCTTTACGTTAAAAGATGCTGCGATGACGGCGCGCCGTTCCTGGCAGTTGACCTTAACGAATGGCATTAAGCTCAATCTTGGCCGTGGCGACACAATGAAACGTCTGGCGCGATTTGTAGAACTTTACCCGGTTTTACAGCAGCAGGCGCAGGCGGATGGCAAACGGATAAGCTACGTTGATTTGCGCTATGACTCAGGCGCAGCAGTCGGTTGGGAGCCGGCTCCGGTCGAGGAACCTAATCAGCAACAAAATCAGGCACAGGTACAGGCAGAACAACAATGATCAAGTCGACGGACAGAAAATTGGTAGTAGGACTGGAGATTGGCACCGCGAAGGTTGCCGCTTTGGTAGGGGAAGTTCTGCCCGACGGTATGGTCAATATCATTGGCGTGGGCAGCTGCCCTTCCCGTGGTATGGATAAAGGTGGGGTAAACGACCTTGAGTCGGTGGTGAAATGCGTTCAGCGCGCCATCGACCAGGCTGAATTGATGGCAGATTGCCAGATTTCCTCTGTCTATCTGGCCCTTTCTGGTAAGCACATCAGCTGCCAGAATGAAATCGGTATGGTGCCGATTTCCGAAGAAGAAGTGACGCAGGAAGACGTGGAGAACGTTGTCCACACGGCGAAATCCGTGCGTGTTCGCGACGAGCACCGTGTGCTGCATGTGATCCCGCAGGAATACGCGATCGACTACCAGGAAGGCATCAAGAATCCGGTCGGTCTGTCGGGCGTGCGTATGCAGGCAAAAGTGCACCTGATCACATGTCACAACGATATGGCAAAGAACATTGTAAAAGCCGTTGAACGTTGTGGCCTGAAAGTTGACCAACTAATTTTCGCCGGTCTTGCCGCGAGCTACTCCGTACTGACCGAAGACGAACGTGAACTGGGCGTCTGTGTGGTCGATATTGGTGGTGGTACAATGGACATGGCCGTGTATACCGGCGGTGCGCTGCGCCACACCAAAGTGATCCCGTACGCCGGGAATGTGGTAACCAGCGATATCGCTTACGCCTTTGGTACGCCACCGAGCGATGCAGAGGCGATTAAAGTGCGCCATGGTTGCGCGCTGGGCTCTATCGTCGGCAAAGACGAGAGCGTTGAGGTGCCGAGCGTAGGGGGGCGACCGCCGCGCAGCCTGCAACGCCAGACGCTGGCAGAGGTAATTGAGCCGCGTTATACCGAGCTGCTCAACCTGGTCAACGAAGAGATTTTGCAGTTACAGGAACAGCTTCGCCAGCAGGGTGTGAAACATCATCTCGCGGCGGGGATTGTATTAACCGGCGGGGCAGCGCAAATTGAAGGTCTTGCGGCCTGCGCTCAGCGCGTGTTCCATACGCAGGTGCGTATTGGTGCGCCGCTGAATATCACCGGTTTAACGGATTATGCTCAGGAGCCGTACTATTCAACGGCGGTGGGCCTGCTGCACTACGGGAAAGAATCCCATTTAAGTGGTGAGGCAGAGGTGGAAAAACGCGTCTCGGTGGGGTCGTGGGTCAAACGACTTAACACCTGGTTGCGAAAAGAATTTTAATTTTTTAAGAGACCGGAGAGAATTAGCGGTCTCGGGCGACAGGCACAACGGAGAGAGAGATTATGTTTGAACCTATGGAATTAACCAACGACGCGGTGATTAAAGTCATCGGCGTCGGTGGCGGCGGCGGTAACGCCGTAGAGCACATGGTGCGCGAGCGCATTGAAGGTGTTGAATTCTTCGCGGTGAACACCGATGCGCAGGCACTGCGTAAAACGGCTGTTGGCCAGACGATTCAGATCGGTGGTGGCATCACCAAAGGTCTGGGAGCAGGGGCTAACCCGGAAGTGGGCCGCAACGCGGCTGAAGAAGATCGTGAAGCGCTGCGCGCTGCACTGGACGGTGCAGACATGGTCTTCATCGCAGCGGGTATGGGCGGCGGTACAGGTACCGGTGCAGCACCTGTTGTGGCGGAAGTCGCTAAAGATTTAGGTATTCTGACCGTTGCTGTCGTGACCAAGCCTTTCAACTTTGAAGGCAAGAAGCGTATGGCTTTCGCGGAGCAGGGTATCACCGAGCTGTCCAAACACGTGGACTCTCTGATTACCATCCCGAACGACAAACTGCTGAAAGTGCTGGGTCGCGGTATCTCTCTGCTGGACGCCTTTGGCGCGGCAAACGACGTGCTGAAAGGCGCGGTTCAGGGTATCGCTGAACTGATTACCCGTCCTGGCCTGATGAACGTTGACTTTGCAGACGTTCGCACCGTGATGTCCGAGATGGGCTACGCGATGATGGGCTCTGGCGTGGCAAGCGGTGAAGACCGTGCGGAAGAAGCCGCTGAAATGGCGATCTCTTCTCCACTGCTGGAAGATATCGATCTGTCTGGTGCGCGCGGCGTGCTGGTCAACATCACCGCTGGCTTTGACCTGCGTCTGGATGAGTTCGAAACCGTGGGTAACACCATCCGTGCATTCGCCTCTGACAACGCGACCGTCGTGATCGGTACCTCCCTTGACCCGGAAATGAACGACGAACTGCGTGTGACCGTTGTGGCCACCGGTATCGGTATGGACAAGCGTCCTGAGATCACCCTGGTGACCAATAAACAGACTCAGCAGCCGGTGATGGATCGTTACCAGCAGCACGGCATGGCGCCTCTGACTCAGGAGCAAAAACCGGCTGCGAAAGTGGTGAACGACCCGACTCCACAAACGGCAAAAGAGCCAGATTATCTGGATATCCCGGCGTTCCTGCGTAAGCAAGCTGACTAAGAATTGGCTGGAATTTGGGGATTTGCGCTCTTTGTGCTAAACTGGCCCACCGTTAGTGATATACACTCTCGGTTGGATAGTTAATTTGGCGAGATTATACGATGATCAAACAAAGGACACTTAAACGTATCGTTCAGGCGACGGGTGTCGGTTTACATACCGGCAAGAAAGTCACGCTGACGTTACGCCCTGCGCCGGCCAATACCGGGGTCATCTATCGTCGCACCGACTTGAATCCACCGGTAGATTTTCCGGCCGATGCCAAATCTGTGCGTGATACTATGCTCTGTACTTGTCTGGTGAACGAGCATGACGTGCGGATTTCTACCGTAGAGCACCTGAACGCCGCCCTGGCGGGTCTGGGTATCGACAACATTATTGTTGAAGTCGATGCGCCAGAGATCCCGATTATGGACGGGAGTGCTGCTCCGTTCGTTTATTTGTTGCTGGATGCCGGCATCGAAGAACTGAACTGCGCGAAGAAATTTGTTCGCATTAAAGAGACCGTTCGCGTCGAAGATGGCGACAAATGGGCTGAATTCAAACCGTACAATGGTTTCTCGTTGGACTTCACCATCGATTTTAACCATCCGGCGATTGACTCCAGCACCCAGCGCTATGCGATGAACTTCTCTGCGGATGCGTTTATGCGTCAGATCAGCCGAGCACGTACCTTCGGCTTTATGCGTGATATCGAATATCTGCAATCCCGCGGCCTGTGCCTGGGCGGCAGCTTCGATTGTGCCATCGTTGTTGACGATTATCGCGTACTGAACGAAGACGGCCTGCGTTTTGAAGATGAATTTGTTCGTCACAAAATGCTGGACGCGATCGGCGACCTCTTCATGTGTGGTCACAATATCATTGGTGCCTTTACCGCGTTTAAATCCGGTCATGCACTGAACAACAAACTGTTGCAGGCAGTCCTGGCAAAACAGGAAGCCTGGGAGTACGTGACCTTCGAAGACGAAGCTGAACTGCCGCTGGCGTTCAAAGCACCAACTATGGTCCTGGCGTAACGGTTCACACCGTTTCGTAAGAAAAGCGACTGGTTCACCTGGTACTCTCTCCGACCAGGGAAGCCAGTCGTTTTTATTTCTACCCTTCTTTAATTGTCCCTCTCACCCTCGGCCTGTGTCGGGTGCCGAATAACGGTGTGTTCGCTGCATTATTGACCGTTTTTACCTGCTGCAAGGTGTCATTCCTGCTGCTGTATATTGGCTTTAGTGGTAATATCTGGGCGCTAAAAAAGAATAACTGAACTCAGCCTGCACTGGCGGGCGAACGTGGTGGAGCAAGTGAGCGGAATACTGACGCGCTGGCGACAATTTGGCAGACGTTACTTCTGGCCGCATCTCTTATTAGGGATGGTCGCGGCGAGTTTCGGCTTGCCTGTGCTCAGCAACAGTGCAGACGCGGCGACACCCACCCGTTCCAGCACCACCAAACACGATCTTACTACGCGGGTTAATTTTACTAATCTCGCATGGCTTGAAGCCAGCCGTCGTCCTAATTTCTCCGTTGATTACTGGCAGCAACACGCCATTCGCACGGTTATTCGCCATCTGTCGTTCGCGATGGCGCCGCAAACGATGCCTGTTGCCGAAGAGACGCTGCCGGTTCAGGCTCAGCATCTTGCCCTGCTCGATACGCTTAATGCGCTTCTGACGCAGGATAACCAGCCGCCTGTGACCGTGACTCAGACGGCGCAAACGGATTTTGTTTCCCCCGCATCCTTCTCTGTTTCGACATGGATTAGCCAGGTTCATGGCATCCGTGCCGGGCCACAACGCCTCAGCTAAATTAACCTTTTTCAATACCTTAATTTATCTGCCCGTCTGGGGCGTTTGAGAATTTATTATGCTAATCAAATTGTTAACCAAAGTTTTTGGTAGTCGTAACGATCGTACCCTGCGCCGCATGCGCAAAGCTGTGAACGTCATCAACGGTATGGAACCGGCGATGGAGAAGCTCTCTGATGATGAGCTGAAAGCGAAAACCGCGGAATTCCGCGCGCGTCTGGAGAAAGGCGAAACCTTAGAGAGCCTGATCCCGGAAGCCTTCGCCGTAGTGCGTGAGGCCAGTAAACGCGTGTTCGGCATGCGTCACTTCGACGTGCAGCTGCTGGGCGGGATGGTGCTCAACGAGCGCTGCATTGCGGAAATGCGTACCGGTGAAGGTAAAACCCTGACCGCAACGCTGCCAGCATACCTGAACGCGCTGACCGGTAAGGGCGTTCACGTTGTTACCGTCAACGACTATCTGGCGCAGCGTGACGCCGAAAACAACCGTCCACTGTTCGAATTCCTCGGTATGACCGTGGGCATTAACATGTCCGGCCTGCCGGCACCGGCCAAACGTGAAGCGTACAATGCGGACATCACCTACGGCACCAACAACGAATACGGCTTCGACTACCTGCGTGACAACATGGCGTTCAGCCCGGAAGAGCGCGTCCAGCGTAAACTGCACTATGCGCTGGTGGATGAGGTTGACTCCATTCTGATCGATGAAGCGCGTACCCCGCTGATCATCTCCGGCCCGGCTGAAGACAGCTCCGAGATGTACCGTAAAGTCGACAAAATCATTCCTCACCTGCTGCGTCAGGAGAAAGAAGACTCTGATACCTTCCAGGGTGAAGGCCACTTCTCCGTGGATGAAAAAGCACGTCAGGTCAACCTGACCGAACGCGGCCTGGTGAAAATCGAAGAGCTGCTGGTGGCTGAAGGCATTATGGAAGAGGGCGAGTCTCTGTACTCCCCGAGCAACATCATGCTGATGCACCACGTAACGGCCGCACTGCGCGCGCATGCGTTGTTTACCCGCGACGTTGACTACATCGTCAAAGACGGTGAAGTCATCATCGTCGATGAACACACCGGTCGTACCATGCAGGGGCGTCGCTGGTCCGATGGCCTGCACCAGGCTGTGGAAGCCAAAGAAGGCGTGGACATTCAGAACGAAAACCAGACGCTGGCCTCCATCACCTTCCAGAACTACTTCCGTCTGTATGAGAAGCTGGCGGGGATGACCGGTACTGCCGATACCGAAGCGTTTGAATTCAGCTCCATCTATAAGCTGGATACCGTGGTTGTGCCAACCAACCGTCCGATGATCCGTAAAGATATGCCGGACCTGGTGTACATGACCGAAGCGGAAAAAATTCAGGCGATCATCGAAGATATTCGCGACCGTACTGCCAATGGCCAGCCGGTACTGGTGGGGACCATCTCCATCGAGAAATCCGAAGTGGTGTCTAACGAGCTGACCAAAGCAGGCATCAAGCACAACGTGTTGAACGCCAAGTTCCACGCTAAAGAAGCGGATATCGTTGCGCAGGCGGGTTATCCGGCTGCCGTGACCATCGCCACCAACATGGCGGGTCGTGGTACCGATATTATGCTCGGTGGTAGCTGGCAGGCCGAGGTGGCGGAGCTGGAAAACCCAACCCCAGAGCAAATTGCGCAGATCAAAGCCGACTGGCAGGTGCGTCACGACGCGGTGCTGGCATCCGGTGGTCTGCACATCATTGGTACCGAGCGTCACGAATCTCGTCGTATTGATAACCAGCTGCGTGGTCGTGCGGGTCGTCAGGGTGATGCCGGTTCTTCCCGCTTCTACCTGTCTATGGAAGATGCGCTGATGCGTATTTTCGCCTCTGACCGTGTGTCTGGCATGATGCGTAAGCTGGGCATGAAGCCAGGCGAAGCCATTGAGCACCCGTGGGTCACCAAAGCGATTGCTAACGCCCAGCGTAAAGTGGAAAGCCGCAACTTCGATATTCGTAAGCAACTGCTGGAATATGATGACGTTGCCAACGACCAGCGTCGTGCGATCTACACCCAGCGTAACGAACTGCTGGACGTGTCCGACGTGAGCGAAACCATCAACAGCATTCGTGAAGATGTGTTCAAAGCCACTATCGACGCGCACATTCCACCGCAGTCATTGGAAGAGATGTGGGATATCGAAGGCTTGCAGGAACGTCTGAAAAACGACTTCGATCTCGAACTGCCAATCAAAGAGTGGCTGGACAAAGAGCCTGAGCTGCACGAAGAGACCCTGCGCGAACGTATTTACGAAACCGCGCTGGACGTCTACAAGCGTAAGGAAGAAGTGGTTGGCGCCGAGATGATGCGTCACTTCGAGAAAGGCGTGATGTTGCAGACGCTGGACTCCCTGTGGAAAGAACATCTGGCGGCGATGGACTACCTGCGTCAGGGTATCCACCTGCGTGGTTATGCGCAGAAAGATCCGAAGCAGGAGTACAAGCGTGAATCCTTCTCCATGTTTGCTGCCATGCTGGAATCGCTGAAGTATGAAGTCATCAGCACCCTGAGCAAGGTTCAGGTGCGTATGCCGGAAGAAGTGGAAGCGATGGAGCAGCAGCGCCGTGAAGAAGCTGAGCGTCTGGCACAGATGCAGCAGCTGAGCCATCAGACCGATGAAAGCGAAGCCGCAGCGGCAATCGCAGCGCAGACGGGCGATCGTAAGGTCGGTCGTAACGATCCGTGCCCATGCGGTTCTGGCAAAAAATACAAGGCGTGCCACGGCCGTCTGAGCTAAGAACATAACAAATTGAAAAGGCGCAGATATCTGCGCCTTTTTTATGGAAGTGACACCATGAAAACACTGCAAATTGCTGTCGGGATCATTCGCAACCCGAAAAACCAGATCTTCATAACCCAGCGTGCCGCCGATGCGCACATGGCTAACAAATGGGAATTCCCGGGCGGGAAAATCGAATCAGGTGAAACGCCGGAGCAGGCGCTGGTGCGCGAGCTTCAGGAAGAGGTGGGCATCACCCCGCTTGGCGCAACGCTGTTCGATAAGCTGGAGTACCAGTTCCCGGATCGTCACATTACGCTGTGGTTCTGGCTGGTGGAAAACTGGGAAGGTGAGCCCTGGGGAAAAGAGGGGCAGCCAGGTAGCTGGATTGAACTTCAGGCCAGCGATGCGGAAAAATTCCCGCCTGCCAATGAGCCTGTGATCCTCCGGCTGGTTGCCCAACCTTAGGCCTGCTAAGCGAAGCGCCAGCAGGCTTTGAACGTTATTGCTGGTTTTCGCTCCAGTCATCACTATCAGAGAGATCGCCTTCGCTCGGAATGCGTTTCTCTTCCGCCGCCCATTCGCCCAGGTCAATCAACTGACAGCGCTTGCAGCAGAATGGGCGAAATGGACTCACTTCACCCCAGACGACAGTTTTGCCACAGGTTGGGCAGCTTACGGTAGTTACGTCAGACATTGGCACTCCTTAACAACAGGCCAGTTCAAAATCGAGGCGTTCCGGCACGGTGCCATGTTCACTGTCCAGCGGCATAAAGCGGATCGCGAAACGGCTTTTATGTCCGGAAATTTGCGGGTAAAGCTGCTCGCCAAGAGACAGATTCAGACGCAGAAGATCGGCGTCGTCGCCGTTATCCTGATAGAAACCGTTGAGACTGGTTTGCTTGCGGAACGGGGCAGAGTTACGCACAAGATCGAGGATCAGCGATAACGTCTGATTCATCGGCTCCAGGCTGCTCAGCCAGCCGTTCACCTGGCGATCGCGCTGTTCCTGCGGCATGTGCAGCCACATATGCAGCGTCGGCAGGTCAAAGCTACAGCACCCGCCCGGTATGCTCAGGCGCTGGCGCACCAGCGCAATCAGACGGTCCTCACGTAAAAATTGCCCGACGCGCGGCGCGGCCATCAGCGTCGTGCTGCTGTTTTTCAGCTGCTGGCGTAAAGCGTCAATTCGACTTTGATCCACGCCCGGTACTTCGGCCCAGGCCTGTAACTTACGCTGCTGACGCTCCAGATCTTTCAACAGCTCAGTGCGGACATCGCCGCGTTCAATCACATCAAGCAGATCGCCCACGTTGCGGAAAAAATGCAACGCGGTGGCGTGATCGTTGACAGGCAGATGTTGTGAAAGCTGTTGAATAAGAAATTCTATGCGTAGCCAGGTACGCATTTTTTCGTTAAGCGGGTGCTCAAAAAGAATATGAGTCGACATTATGGTTTTTCCTGTGCAACGGCCTGCGCGGCGAAGGTCAGATACTGCGCGTGCAGACGAGCAACATCCGATGCAATAGCATCTGGTGCGCCGTTATTATCAATAACATCATCCGCAACGGCGAGGCGCGCTTCGCGCGTGGCCTGTGCGGCAAGAATTTGTTCTGCATGTTCACGCGAAACGTGGTCGCGGGTCATGGTTCGCTGGATTTGCGTTTCGGGTGCAACATCAATCACCAGTACCCGATCGGCTTTCTTATGCAGCTGATTTTCTACCAGGAGCGGAACCACCCACATCACATAGGGCGAACGGGCTGCGGCAATTTGACGCTGAGTTTCCTGATGGATAATGGGGTGGAGCAAGGCATTAAGCCAGGCCTTTTCCGAAGAATCAGAAAATATGCATTCACGCAGCTGGCGACGGTTCAGGGTACCGTCAGCCTGTATCACACGGCGACCAAAATGCGCTTCGATGGCGTTTAAGGCGGGTGTATTCGGTTCTACCACCTGACGGGCAATGATATCGGCGTCGATAATCGTGATGCCGAGACGAGCAAACGCGTGCGCAACGGTACTTTTACCACTACCGATGCCGCCGGTTAATGCGACGATATACCCCATTAAATCAGATCCTGGGAATTATTCATTTTTAAAATCAGTTGCTTAAAATTCAAACTTACAACAGCGAATGTTTAGTTCTCTTTACCCGCTTTTTACCAGGTAAATTTATAGGATTGTAGCGTAAAAAAAGAGAATTTCGCAGTCTTGCGGAGCAGGTATTAGTGCGTATGATAGCGTCACTGGAGTTGTGCTTTTAATATATTTGCCTCTAACCCCAGGAATCCGCACATGCGTATCGAAGAAGATCTGAAGTTAGGTTTCAAAGACGTTCTTATCCGCCCTAAACGCTCTACACTGAAAAGTCGCTCAGACGTTGAACTCGAACGTCAATTCACCTTTAAGCATTCCGGTCAGACGTGGTCTGGCGTGCCGATCATCGCGGCCAACATGGACACCGTCGGAACTTTCGAGATGGCGACCGCACTGGCGCAATTCGACATCCTTACTGCGGTACACAAACACTACAGCCCTGAGGAGTGGAATGCGTTTGTCGCCTCCGCCCCGGCTGACGTGGTGAAGCATGTGATGGTCTCGACCGGTACGTCTGATGCAGATTTCGAGAAAACCAAACAGATCCTGAACGCAAATCCGGCGCTGAATTTTGTCTGCATTGACGTGGCAAACGGTTATTCCGAGCATTTCGTCCAGTTCGTCAGCAAGGCGCGTGAAGCCTGGCCAAACAAAACCATCATTGCGGGCAACGTGGTGACCGGTGAAATGTGTGAAGAGCTGATCCTCTCCGGTGCCGACATTGTGAAAGTGGGTATTGGTCCTGGGTCCGTATGCACCACGCGCGTGAAAACCGGTGTGGGTTATCCGCAGCTGTCTGCGGTAATTGAATGCGCTGACGCTGCGCACGGACTGGGCGGCCAGATCATCAGCGACGGTGGCTGCACTATGCCAGGCGATGTCGCAAAAGCCTTCGGCGGCGGCGCTGACTTCGTGATGCTCGGCGGCATGCTGGCAGGCCACGAAGAGAGCGGCGGTACCGTCGTGGAAGAGAACGGCGAGAAATTCATGCTGTTCTACGGAATGAGCTCTGAATCTGCGATGACCCGTCACGTGGGTGGTGTCGCGAAATACCGTGCGGCGGAAGGCAAAACCGTTAAGCTGCCCCTGCGTGGTCCGGTTGAAAACACGGCGCGCGATATCCTCGGCGGTCTGCGTTCTGCCTGCACCTACGTTGGAGCTTCCCGCCTGAAAGAGCTGACCAAACGCACGACGTTTATCCGCGTTCAGGAGCAGGAAAACCGCGTATTTAATAGCCTCTGACGGCTACGGCTGGCGCGCGTTCGTGCGCCAGCATTACCCCGCACTCATTGCATCCCCCAGATGGAAAATCGGCAGATACATCGCCACCACCAGCGTGCCGATAATCAGTCCCGTCACGACCAGTAGCAAAGGCTCAAGAAGCGCCGCCAGATTGTCTGCCTGCTGAAATGTCTGTTCCGTATGGTGGCGGGCCAGATTCATCAGCATCACATCCAGTGAACCCGACACTTCTCCGGTGCGAATGAGCTGAATACACAATGGCGTAAAAACAGAGGCCTTCTGGAAGGAGGACCACACGGGCATCCCCTGTTCGATATCGCTGCGTATCCCGCGGATTTTGTCCTGCCAGTAGCCACGCTCAACGGTCTCTTCCACACTCTCCAGGCCTTGTAAAAAGGCAATTCCGGCCTGCTGGGTTAATGACAGCACGGTAAAAATCTGCCCCAGTTTTTGCCCGCGCGACAGCGTGCCCATTACCGGTACGTGTAACAAGACATACTGCCAGCGCGGATGCCGCCGCAGTTTACAGGCGAGGAGAATCATCACTACAAGCAGAGCCAAAAGGGTGAGGATGTGCGCCTGAACCAGGGCCGCCAGCCCCATGACTGCCTGCGTGAGCAAAGGGAGCGGGGTGTTAAACGTTTTGTAGATTGCAGCAAACTCCGGCAAAACCAGCGTCACCATCGCCAGCACCACGAAAAAGGCCAGCGTCAGGATGATCAGCGGGTAGCGCAGCGCTTTCTTCACCTTAGCATTTAGCTGCTGCTGAGATTTTTGCTGCTGCGCAAGCTGGCGACAGCACGCTTCAAGCTTTCCCGTCAGCTCACCCGTTTTTACCATCGAGACATAAAGTGGGCTAAACACGTCAGGCCATTTCTTCATGGACTCCGACAGGGCGCAGCCTTCGCTCAGGTCATCAGCAAGACTGTGCAGCAGCGCCTGCCACTGGTGTAAAGGATGCTGTTCCGCCAGCATGTGCAGGCTTTGGGACAGCGTGAGTCCGGCCTGTAGCAGCGTGGCGAGCTGGCGAAAAATATCGTAGCAGTGCTGCACCTGCCATCGGTGGCGCTGCTGGCAGCGGTTTAGCGCCAGCGGGTGCAGCTGTTTAAGCACCAGAGCCGTGTAAGCTGCGTCACGGTCTATGGCCCAGAGGGTGCCAGTTTGCACGTCCCCACCGGAGGTCAGGGCACGCCAGCGCCAGAGTGAATTAGCAGCCATCGGGCATTCCCAGGATACGCAACAGCTCTTCGAGCGTAGTCAGCCCTTGCTCCACGGCCATGCAGCCATGCTCAAACAAAGAGGTCATTCCCGCCTGACGTGCGCTGGATCCAATCACCTCCGTGCTTGCTCCGCTGGCAATGGCCTGCCGGAGTGTGTCGTCGATGACGAGCACTTCAAAAATGGCTACGCGACCATAAAAACCGTGGTAACAGCGATCGCAGCCGGTAGGTTGCCAGCGAGGAAGCGGCCGGGGCCACAACGCGCGCGGTAATTCGGTGTGGCGGCTGGCTTCCTGTCGGCAGTACGGGCATAACCGGCGCACCAGCCGCTGGGCAATCACCATTGAGAGTGCCGAGGAGATCATCCAGCGCGCGACGCCCATCTGTTGCAGCCGTACCAGCGTTTCAGTCGTTGAGTTAGTATGGAGCGTGGACAGCACCAGATGCCCGGTTTGTGCGGCCTTGATGGCAATTTCTGCCGTTTCGCCGTCACGAATTTCACCCACCATAATGATGTCAGGATCCTGCCTGAGCAGGGCGCGCAGCACGCTCTGGAAGGTCAGCCCCGCACGAGGATTAATCTGCGTCTGGTTTAAGCCTGCAAGCGGGATTTCAACGGGATCTTCCACGCTACAAATATTGACGTCAGGGGTATTTCGCGCCTGCAACGCGCTGTACAGCGTTACCGTTTTCCCGCTACCGGTCGGGCCGGTGACCAGAATTAACCCCTGAGGGCTGTTAAGCGCACCGGCAAAACGGGCCTGCTGGTCTGCACTCATCCCCAGCTGTTCAAGCTCCAGCGCTTGCTGCACCTGGTGAAGCAGACGAAGCACGATTTTTTCTCCACCGCTACAGGGAAGGGTTGCGATACGAAAAGAGACGGGGACGCTTGCCAGCTCCACCGTAAACTGACCGTCCTGCGGCAGGCGGCGCTCCGCAATATCCAGTTGGCCCAGCACCTTCAGGCGCGCGGCAAGCGTCGTACCGAGGGCGGCAGAGATCGGCGGTTGCGGGTAAAGAACACCGTCGATTCGCAAACGGATCTGGTAGCTGTGCTCCGTCGGTTCAATATGGATGTCAGACGCCCGCTGGTTTACTGCCTGCTGCAACGTTGTATTGAGCACATCAGCGGCTGAGTTTGGCGCTATGCCCGGCAGATGTGAGGATGAGGCGGACTGGAGCCGTTTTTCCATCCGTTCGGCCGTCCAGCACTCAATATCAATACGTTTCTGCGTGGCGAAGCGTAACGCCTCCATCAGCTCAGAGGCAGGATTACCCACCACCGCAATGCTGATCATATCGGTGTCGCTTGCGAGTAGCAGTGCGTGATGGCGCTGACAGAGCGTCATAAGCTGTTCGGTATTCATTGTCCACTCCTGTCAGTTGTTGTCGAAGCGGAAAACATCTTCACAGGCTTGTTTGAGCGCCGTGTCGGACGCAACTTTGCAGTCACGCGTCCAGCCCGTCATACCGTTACCGTCGCTCCAGATCGGTGTCATGAGCACTTCAAGCCCGTTAAGGCTTTCCTGCCCTGTTAACGATACGGTCCCCTTTGCCACGCTCATCGCTGAAACGTAACGTGTGGTTGCGGGCGAGGGGATGCCATTGGTGCCTGCGTCGCAGCGCTCCACGCCACCATGATCCAGGGCGCAAAGTTCTATGGCGGTGCGGTAGGGGATAAACGTTTGCAGCATATCGGTGAGCGCCGCTTTTCGCAGGTAGTTCTGATAGGCCGGGACGCCAATCGCGCTCAGGATGGCAATAATGCCAATGACCACCATTAGCTCAATCAGGGTAAATCCTTGTTGTCTGTTCATGTCTGCTCCTTACGTTAAGTGGCGCTACTGTGGCAGTGCCAGCGCGCAGAAACGAGGGGCAAAAGCGTGAACGTGAAGGGGCTTTCAGGGAAATGATTCAGTGTTGCAGTGAAGGACAGCGTAATTGCGAGCGGTTTCGTATTTCCCCTCTCCGGGCGGAGAGGGGAGGACAAATTATTTGAAGCGCATCGAGAGGTCGAGGGCGCGTACATGCTTGGTCAGAGCGCCAACGGAGATGTAATCGACGCCGGTTTCAGCAAATTCGCGGATGGTGTCGAACGTCACGTTGCCGGACACCTCAAGCTGCGCCTGGCCGTTTGTGCGTTTGACCGCTTCACGCATCTGCTCCGTGTTGAAGTTATCGAGCATGATGATGTCAGCCCCCGCTTTAATGGCCTCGTCCAGCTCCTCCAGCGTTTCCACTTCCACTTCGACCGGCACATCCGGATGCAGCCAGAAGGCTTTTTCCACCGCCTGACGCACCGAGCCAGAGGCAATAATGTGGTTCTCTTTGATCAGGAAGGCATCGGATAGCCCCAGACGATGGTTAGCGCCGCCGCCGCAGAGCACCGCGTACTTCAGCGCGGTACGCAGGCCCGGCAGGGTTTTACGGGTATCCAGCAGCTGGGTGCGCGTACCCGCCAGCAGGTCAACGTAGCGGCGTACTTCACTGGCGACACCAGAGAGCGTTTGCACAAAATTGAGTGCGGTGCGTTCGCCGGTCAGCAAGACGCGGGAAGGGCCGTCCAGCTCAAACAGTGGCTGATTCACCGTGACCGCATCACCGTCTTCAACGTGCCATGTTACCTGCACGTCGTTGCCCGCCAGCTGGGTAAAGACCTCTTCAACCCAGCGTTTGCCGCAGAACACTCCCGCTTCGCGGGTGATAATCACCGCGTGCGAGCGCGTCTCTTTTGGCAACAATTGGGCGGTAATATCGTTATCGGCGCTGACGTCGCCGCCGAGATCTTCTTTCAGGGCATGGGCAACGCTTGCCGGGATATCACTATTAATACGTTCCAGAAGCGCGTCACGTCGGTGGTCGGGGTTATAGCGGCGAGGCGGCATGATAAAACTCCAAATTGGTAACGAATCATAATATTGAAACATGCTACTCTGAACCGAGTAACAGCACCATAGATAAGGAGTTCCAGCATGTTGTTAGAAGACGGATGGCTGGTGGACGCGCGGCATGTACCGTCGCCGCACCACGACTGCCGCCCGGAGGATGAAAAGCCCACACTGCTGGTGGTTCACAATATTAGTCTCCCGCCGGGTGAGTTTGGCGGTCCGTGGATCGATGCGTTATTCACTGGAACGATAGATCCCGATGCCCACCCCTTCTTTGCTGAGATTGCGCATTTGCGCGTATCGGCGCACTGTCTGATCCGTCGTGATGGCGAAGTGGTTCAGTATGTTCCCTTTGATAAGCGTGCCTGGCATGCAGGCGTGTCGCTGTATCAGGGGCGCGAGCGCTGCAACGATTTCTCTATCGGGATTGAACTGGAAGGAACGGACACCACGCCTTACACCGATGCGCAGTATCAGAAACTGGTTGCTGTGACGCAAACGTTAATCGCGCGCTATCCCGCAATAGCCGAAAATATAACAGGGCACAGTGACATCGCCCCCGAAAGAAAAACCGACCCCGGCCCGGCGTTTGACTGGTCCCGGTTTCACGCCATGCTTACCACGTCGTCAGATAAGGAGATAACATGACGTTGTTTACCATGCTGCTGGTTATGATCGCTGAACGCCTCTTTAAGCTCGGTGAGCACTGGCATCTGGATCATCGGCTGGAAGTGTTATTCCGCCGCATCAGGCATTTTTCCATGCTGCGCACGCTGCTGATGACGGCAGGTGTGATGGCGATTACGTTTCTGCTCCTGCGCTCGCTTTATGGCCTCTTTTTCAACGTGCCGCTGCTGGTGGTGTGGATCCTGCTCGGCGTGTTGTGTATTGGTGCGGGCAAGGTGCGTTTGCACTATCACGCCTACCTTAAGGCCGCCTCCCGGGATGATGCCCACGCGCGCGGCGCGATGGCGAGCGAGCTGACGATGATCCACGGCGTACCGCCGGACTGCGATGAACGCGAGTTCCTGCGCGAGCTGCAAAACGCGCTGCTGTGGATCAACTTCCGCTACTACCTGGCGCCGCTGTTCTGGTTTGTGGTGGGCGGCCCGTGGGGACCGGTACTGTTGATGGGCTATGCGTTCCTCCGCGCCTGGCAGACATGGCTTGCCCGCTACCTGACGCCGCATGAACGTCTACAGTCCGGCATTGATGCCATCCTGCACGTGCTCGACTGGCTTCCGGTGCGTCTGGTAGGGGTTGTTTATGCTCTTATCGGCCACGGTGAAAAAGCGTTGCCCGCGTGGTTTGCTTCTCTGGCAGACCGCCATACCGCGCAGTATCAGGTGTTGACCCGACTGGCACAATTCTCGCTGGCGCGTGAGCCGCACACGGACAAAGTCGAAACGCCAAAAGCTGCCGTCTCGATGGCGAAGAAAACGTCGTTTGTGGTGGTGGTCATTGTGGCGCTACTGACGATTTACGGCACGCTGGTCTGAACCAGCGCGCCGAAGCCGTTACAGCGTATCCGCAGGCGGGATGCCGAAGTCAGGCATCCCGTTTTCGTCCCAGCGGACGAGCTTCATGCGAGTATGGCGATTCGGATCGTAAAGCGGATCGCCCTCTATTTCAGTGTAGTTTCGCGCGTGATAGACCAGCACATCGTCGCCTTCCGGCGTCTGCGTGAAGCTGTTATGGCCAGGCCCGTACTGACGGTTTTCGTAGCTGGTGACGAACACCGGGCGCGGGGATTTATGCCAGTTTGCCGGGTTTTGCGGATCGGCGCTTATCTCTGTCCACAGTAGCCCCATGCAGTAGTTTTCGTCGGTGGCGCTGGCGGAGTAGCTGATAAAAAGCTTATCGCCATGGAACAGCACCGCCGGGCCTTCGTTGACCCAGAACCCGCGACACTCCCAGTCAAATTCTGGTTTACTGAGCATCACCGGCTCGCCTTTCAGCGTCCACGGATTTTCCATTTCACACAGGTAAAGATTGGAGTTACCGGAAATGTCCGGGGCTTTTTGCGCCCACAGATACCAGCGTTTACCCTGATGAACAAAGGTGGTGGCATCCAGCGCGAAGGTGTCAAACGGGGTTTTGATTTGCCCTTTTTCCACCCACGTACCGGTGAGCGGATCGCGATCTGCGCATTCAATGGCGAACATGCGATGCTGGAACATCCCGAGCTGATCAAGCGCCTGGGTATGCGTGGCGGCAAAATAGATGTACCACTTGCCGTCAATGTGGTGCAGCTCCGGTGCCCAAATCAGCTGGCTCATCGGGCCGGTGTCGGGCTTACGCCAGACAACCACCTCTTTAGCGTCGCGTAAACCTTCCAGCGAGTCCGCGCGGCGGATCGCCAGCCGGTCATACTCCGGCACGGAGGCAATAAAGTAGTATTGTCCTTCGTGGCGCAGGATATACGGGTCGGCGCGTTGTTCAATAAACGGGTTGGGCCAGGTTTGCATTCGGCTTTCCTTATTTTGTCTCGACGGCTTTGAGTTCCTGATAATCGTTCAGTTCGCGATAGTTGGTGCGACGCTTTTCCAGATCGGACTGGATCATCTTCATGGTTTCGCGATCCACCTTCAGCAGACGTACTACGCCCGCGGTAATCAAGTATCCAATGCCAGGAATGACGGTAAAGAGCAGCACAATCCCGTTGATGGCGTCCGCGCTCTGCGCTTTTGCGCCTGCGTCATAACCGTACCAGGAGAGCAGGAAGCCCACCATCGCCCCGGCAATCGCCAGACCCAGCTTCAGGAAGAAGATGTTGCCGGAGAAGCTGATCCCGGTGATGCGTTTCCCGGTTTTCCACTCACCGTAGTCATCCACGTCGGCCATCAGGGACCAGTGCAGCGGGGAAGGGATCTGGTGCAGGATATTAAGCAGGAAATAGAGCACCACAATGGTGACGGTGGCTTTCGGGTCGAAGAAGTAAAAAGCGGTAGAAAAAATGGCCAGCACGATGTTGGTCCAGAAGAAGACCTTCAGCTTACACCAGCGGTCGGTCAGCACTTTCGCCAGCATACTGCCGAACATCATGCCGACAACGCCCAGGCTGATAAACAGCGTGGCGAAATGGGTGCTTTGCCCCATTACCCAGGTCACGTAATACATGGTGGCCGCCATGCGGATAAAGCCAGGACAGACGTTGCACAGCGTTAACAGCAGAATCCGCACCCACTGGTCGTTCTTCCACACGTCCTTCAGGTCGTTTTTCAGTTCGTCGTGGGTTTGCACCGCCGGACGCACGCGCTCACGCACCGTGGCGAAGCAGAACAGGAACATGCAGGTACCAATCAGCGCCAGCACGGTCATCGCCATCTGATAGCCTTTGGCTTTGTTGTCCCCTCCGAACCAGTCGGCCATCGGCAGGAGCGTTAGCGACAGCAGCAGCGTGGCGATACCAACCATTACAAAACGATAGGACTGGCAGGCAACGCGCTCTTTCGGGTCGTTGGTGATCACGCCGCCGAGCGAGCAGTACGGAATGTTGATGGCGGTATAGGTGAGTGACAGCAGGAAGTAGGTGACAAACGCATAGATAACTTTGCTGTTATAGCTCCACTCCGGCGTGGTGAACATCAGAATGCTGAACAGCGCGTAGGGGAAGGCAATCCACAGCAGCCATGGACGAAACCGGCCATATTTGCTGCGGGTCCGGTCGGCAATCGCGCCCATGATTGGGTCCGTTACGGCATCAATGACGCGTACGGACAGGAGCAAAACGCCAACCAGTGCAGGAGCCAGACCAAAAATATCCGTATAAAAATAGTTAACAAATAACATGATGGCGCCAAAGATAATGTTGCATCCGGCGTCACCCATGCCATAGCCGATCTTTTCTTTTACTGACAGTTTGTTGTTATTCATCGACAGCTCTCCGGGGTTCGGTATGGAGAGAATTATTCGCTGGCAAACGAATATATGCGTTGCAATATAAAGGCGGTGATATGGAGGATTTTGCTGTTGGCGCGAATTTGTGAGGAAGGTAACAAGACGCTGTACCCGCAACCGCGAGTACAGCGAGAAAACACTTAGTGCGCTTTCACCGTTTTGGCATTTTTCTGTTTCACCATATAGCCCACGCCGAGGATCGCAATCCAGACCGGGATCAGGTATACGGAAATCGCCATGCCCGGGGTGATGAGCATGATGATCAGCACAGCTGCCATGAACAGCAGGCAAACCCAGTTCCCCAGCGGATAGAGCAGGGCAGGGAAGCGGGTGGTTACGCCCTGCTGGTGCTTGGCACGGCGGAACTTGATGTGCGCGAGGCTAATCATCGCCCAGTTGATCACCAGCGCGGAAACCACCAGCGCCATCAGCAGGCCGAAGGCAGATTCCGGTGCCAGGTAGTTAATCAGAACGCACAGCGCCGTCACGACCGCCGACACGATGATGGTATTAACCGGTACGCCACGCTTATCAACGGTAAGCAGCGCTTTCGGTGCGTTGCCCTGTTGCGCCAGGCCGAACAGCATACGGCTGTTGCAGTAAACGCAGCTGTTATAAACGGAGAGCGCGGCGGTCAGCACCACGACGTTGAGCGCGTTCGCCACAAAGGTATCGCCCAGCTCGTGGAAGATGAGCACAAACGGGCTGGTATCCGCCGTGACGCGCGTCCATGGCAGCAGGGAGAGCAGGACTGCCAGGGAGCCTACATAGAAGATCAGAATACGATAGATAACCTGGTTAGTGGCTTTCGGGATGCTCTGCTCCGGGTTATCGGCTTCTGCGGCGGTGATGCCCACCAGCTCCAGACCGCCGAATGAGAACATGATGATCGCCATCATCATCACCAGGCCGGTCATGCCGTGCGGCAGGAAGCCGCCCTGTTCCCAGAGGTTGCGTACGGTTGCCTGCGGGCCGCCGTTTCCGCTGAACAGCAGCCAGCCGCCGAAGATGATCATCGCCACAACGGCAATCACTTTGATGATGGCAAACCAGAATTCCATCTCACCGAACACTTTTACGTTGGTCAGGTTAATGGCGTTGATAATAACGAAGAAGGCCGCCGCCGACGCCCAGGTGGGGATCTCGGGATACCAGAACTGGATGTATTTCCCGACGGCGGTCAGTTCAGCCATGGCAACCAGGACGTACAGCACCCAGTAGTTCCAGCCGGAGGCGAAGCCCGCGAAGCTGCCCCAGTATTTATAGGCGAAGTGGCTGAAGGAGCCTGCGACCGGCTCCTCAACGACCATTTCACCAAGCTGGCGCATGATCAGAAACGCAATGAAACCCGCAATCGCGTAACCCAGAATAATGCCCGGACCGGCCGACTGGATAACCGATGCACTGCCCAGAAACAGGCCAGTACCAATAGCACCGCCCAGGGCGATGAGCTGAATATGGCGGTTTTTAAGGCCGCGCTTTAGCTGATCGCCATGCTGTTGAGCTTCCATTTGAAACCTCGTGTGTGGTTGTTATGTTCACGCTGTGCGTGTGTAATTATGAAAGTCCATATTCTGTATTTATTTCTTTACGGTTAACGATACCGAAAAAAGCGGAGATGGCTTCCGTTAGCGCCAGAATAGTGATAAGTGCCAGCGAATGCACCTGCTTTATGAAGGGATGATGACGACTTGAATAAAAAGAAACCAATTGTAAATCGGTACGTTAACCCCTCCTACCCCAACCTATAGAATAGAAATGCGGCAGAAGAGGGTGAATTTTCATTTTTTGCCCTGTTGAATCGCTTCAGATTGCAAAAACCCTCGTTTCATTATGGTTAAAACTGCCTCTTTGGTAGTAACCATTTCATTTGTGCAAAGTTACATTCCTGAAACGTTAGTTCTGTAAGGTTGTTAAAATGTGCCGGGTTTACTGATTTCAATCAAAACCAATATGGACAGAAGGTGAATACTTTGTTACTTTAGCGATACGAACATGAAATTGGTAAGACCAATTGACTCAGGGCAAAAAGGCGTAAGACAGGGAATATGGCCTACAGCAAAATTCGCCAACCAAAACTTTCCGATGTGATTGAGCAGCAGCTGGAGTTTTTAATTCTCGAAGGGACACTGCGCCCGGGCGAGAAACTCCCGCCAGAACGCGAGCTGGCAAAACAGTTCGACGTTTCACGTCCCTCTCTGCGTGAGGCGATTCAACGTCTCGAAGCAAAGGGCCTGTTGCTCCGTCGCCAGGGTGGCGGAACCTTTGTGCAAAACAGCCTGTGGCAGAGCTTCAGCGACCCGCTGGTAGAACTTCTCTCTGACCACCCAGAATCCCAGTTTGATCTGCTTGAGACCCGTCACGCGCTGGAAGGTATCGCGGCCTATTACGCCGCCCTTCGCAGCACTGATGAAGACCGCGTGCGTATTCGCGAGCTGCATCAGGCCATTGAACGGGCACAGCAGTCCGGCGATTTAGACGCCGAGTCCAGCGCCGTTGTCCAGTATCAAATCGCCGTCACCGAAGCAGCACACAACGTGGTGCTCCTCCATCTGCTACGCTGCATGGAGCCGATGCTGGCCCAGAACGTTCGTCAGAATTTTGAATTGTTGTATGCCCGTCGGGAGATGCTCCCGCTGGTAAGCAACCATCGCACCCGAGTATTCGAGGCGATAATGGCCGGGGAACCGGAGCAGGCGCGCGAAGCGTCGCACCGCCATCTGGCTTTCATTGAGGAAATCTTGCTGGACCGCAGCCGTGAACAATCGCGTCGCGAACGTTCATTACGCCGCATACAGCAACGAAAGGATTAAGCGCCAGGTACTTTTAGAGCGCGGCAACTAAACGCAGAACCTGTCTTATTGTGTTTTCTGGCGAAAATACAATGGGACAGGTTCCAGACAAATCAACGTATTAGATAGATAAGGAATACCCCCATGTCAGAACGTCTCCAAAATGACGTGGATCCGATCGAAACTCGCGACTGGCTACAGGCGATCGAATCGGTCATCCGTGAAGAAGGTGTTGAGCGCGCTCAGTATCTGATTGATCAGCTGCTTTCAGAAGCACGCAAAGGCGGCGTGAAAGTGGTTTCAGGTGCAGGGGCTAGCAACTACGTAAACACGATTGCCGTCGAAGACGAACCGGAATACCCGGGCAATCTGGATCTGGAACGCCGTATCCGTTCTGCAATCCGCTGGAACGCCATCATGACCGTTCTGCGCGCATCCAAGAAAGACCTGGAGCTGGGTGGCCACATGGCGTCCTTCCAGTCTTCTGCGACCATTTACGAAGTGTGCTTCAACCACTTCTTCCGTGCAGCGAACGAGAAAGATGGCGGCGATCTGGTTTACTTCCAGGGCCACATCTCTCCGGGCATCTATGCACGCGCCTTCCTGGAAGGTCGTCTGACTGAAGAGCAGATGAACAACTTCCGTCAGGAAGTTCACGGTAAGGGTCTGTCTTCTTACCCGCACCCTAAACTGATGCCTGAGTTCTGGCAGTTCCCGACCGTATCTATGGGTCTGGGTCCAATCGGTGCGATCTACCAGGCTAAATTCCTGAAGTACCTGGAACACCGTGGTCTGAAAGACACCTCTGAGCAGACCGTTTACGCCTTCCTGGGCGACGGTGAGATGGATGAACCAGAATCTAAAGGCGCGATCACCATCGCGACCCGTGAGAAGCTGGACAACCTGTGCTTCGTCATCAACTGTAACCTGCAACGTCTGGATGGTCCGGTAACCGGTAACGGCAAGATCATCAACGAGCTGGAAGGCATCTTCGCAGGTGCAGGCTGGAACGTGATCAAAGTGATGTGGGGCGGTCGTTGGGATGAGCTGCTGCGTAAAGACACCAGCGGTAAACTGATCCAGCTGATGAACGAAACCGTTGACGGCGACTACCAGACCTTCAAATCCAAAGACGGTGCCTACGTACGTGAGCACTTCTTCGGCAAATATCCTGAAACCGCAGCCCTGGTTGCAGACTGGACTGATGAGCAGATCTGGGCGCTGAACCGCGGTGGTCACGATCCGAAGAAAGTTTACGCTGCACTGAAAAAAGCGCGTGAAACCAAAGGTAAAGCGACTGTGATCCTGGCCCACACCATCAAAGGTTACGGCATGGGTGATACCGCAGAAGGTAAAAACATCGCTCACCAGGTTAAGAAAATGAACATGGACGGCGTGCGTTATATCCGCGACCGTTTCAACGTTCCAGTGACCGATGAGCAGGTTGAAAACCTGTCTTACATCACCTTCCCGGAAGGGTCTGAAGAGCACAAGTACCTGCACGAACGTCGTCAGGCACTGAAAGGCTACCTGCCTGCTCGTCAGCCTAACTTCACCGAGAAGCTAGAACTGCCAGCGCTGGAAGACTTCTCTCAGCTGCTGGAAGAGCAGAACAAAGAGATCTCTACCACCATCGCTTTCGTTCGTGCCCTGAACGTGATGCTGAAGAACAAGTCGATCAAAGATCGTCTGGTTCCAATCATCGCCGACGAAGCGCGTACTTTCGGTATGGAAGGTCTGTTCCGTCAGATCGGTATCTACAGCCCGAACGGCCAGCAGTACACCCCGCAGGACCGTGAGCAGGTTGCCTACTACAAAGAAGACGAGAAAGGTCAGATCCTTCAGGAAGGTATCAACGAACTGGGTGCAGGCGCATCCTGGCTGGCTGCTGCGACCTCTTACAGCACCAACAACCTGCCGATGATCCCGTTCTACATTTACTACTCCATGTTCGGGTTCCAGCGTATCGGTGACCTGTGCTGGCAGGCAGGCGACCAGCAGGCTCGCGGCTTCCTGATCGGTGGTACTTCTGGTCGTACGACCCTGAACGGTGAAGGTCTCCAGCACGAAGATGGCCACAGCCACATTCAGTCTCTGACTATCCCGAACTGTATCTCTTACGACCCGTCTTACGCGTACGAAGTGGCAGTCATCATGCATGACGGCTTGCAGCGCATGTACGGTGAAGCGCAAGAGAACATTTACTACTACATCACCACCCTGAACGAAAACTACCACATGCCGGCAATGCCAGCAGGTGCCGAGGAAGGTATCCGTAAAGGTATCTACAAACTCGAAACCATTGAAGGTAGCAAAGGTAAAGTTCAGCTGCTGGGCTCCGGTTCTATCCTGCGTCACGTTCGTGAAGCAGCGCAGATCCTGGCGAAAGACTACGGTGTGGGTTCCGACGTGTACTCTGTGACTTCCTTCACTGAACTGGCGCGTGATGGCCAGGATTGTGAGCGCTGGAACATGCTGCACCCAATGGAAACCCCACGCGTTCCGTACATCGCTCAGGTGATGAACGACGCGCCAGCGGTGGCGTCTACTGACTATATGAAACTGTTCGCAGAGCAGGTTCGTACTTACGTTCCAGCTGATGATTATCGCGTACTGGGTACTGACGGCTTCGGTCGTTCTGACAGCCGCGAAAACCTGCGTCACCACTTCGAAGTTGATGCTTCCTACGTGGTTGTAGCAGCACTGGGCGAACTGGCTAAACGTGGCGAAATCGATAAGAAAGTGGTTGCGGACGCAATTACCAAATTCAACATCGATGCAGATAAAGTTAACCCGCGTCTGGCGTAAGAGGTAAAAGAATAATGGCTATCGAAATCAATGTACCGGACATCGGGGCTGATGAAGTTGAAATCACCGAGATCCTGGTCAAAGTGGGCGACAAAGTTGAAGCTGAACAGTCGCTGATTACCGTAGAAGGCGACAAAGCCTCTATGGAAGTCCCGTCTCCTCAGGCTGGCATCGTTAAAGAGATCAAAGTCTCTGTTGGCGATAAAACCGAGACTGGCAAACTGATCATGATTTTCGATTCCGCCGACGGTGCAGCAGCTGCTGCACCTGCGCAGGAAGAGAAGAAAGAAGCCGCTCCGGCCGCCGCTGCTCCAGCCGCTGCCGCGGCAGCGAAAGAAGTGAACGTGCCTGACATCGGCGGTGACGAAGTAGAAGTCACTGAAATCCTGGTGAAAGTGGGCGACACCGTTGCGGCTGAGCAGTCACTGATCACCGTAGAAGGCGACAAAGCCTCTATGGAAGTACCTGCACCGTTCGCCGGTACCGTTAAAGAGATCAAAATCAACACCGGTGACAAAGTGTCCACGGGTTCCCTGATCATGATTTTCGAAGTGGCGGGCGCTGAAGGCGCTGCGGCTCCAGCGAAAGCGGAAGCTGCTCCGGCACAGGCTGCTGCACCAGCAGCGGCTGGCGGCGCGAAAGACGTTAACGTACCGGACATCGGCGGTGACGAAGTTGAAGTGACCGAAGTGATGGTGAAAGTGGGCGACAAAGTTGCCGCTGAACAGTCACTGATCACCGTAGAAGGCGACAAAGCTTCTATGGAAGTGCCTGCGCCGTTCGCGGGTACTGTTAAAGAGATCAAAATCAGCACCGGCGACAAAGTGTCTACCGGCTCTCTGATCATGGTCTTCGAAGTGGAAGGCGCGGCGCCTGCCGCCGCTCCAGCTGCCGCGGCTGCTCCGGCACCGGCTGCTGCACCGGCTCAGGCTGCTAAACCAGCGGCTGCCCCTGCTGCGAAAGCAGAAAAATCAGAGTTCGCTGAAAACGACGCTTACGTCCACGCTACCCCGCTGATTCGCCGCCTGGCGCGCGAATTCGGTGTGAACCTGGCGAAAGTGAAGGGTACAGGCCGTAAAGGTCGCATCCTGCGCGAAGACGTTCAGGCTTACGTGAAAGACGCGGTGAAACGCGCCGAAGCTGCACCTGCGGCAGCCGCTGGCGGCGGTATCCCGGGCATGCTGCCATGGCCGAAAGTGGACTTCAGCAAGTTCGGTGAAATCGAAGAAGTGGAGCTGGGCCGTATCCAGAAAATCTCTGGTGCGAACCTGAGCCGTAACTGGGTGATGATCCCGCACGTTACCCACTTCGACAAAACCGATATCACCGATCTGGAAGCGTTCCGTAAGCAGCAGAACGCCGAAGCTGAGAAGCGTAAGCTGGACGTGAAATTCACCCCAGTGGTCTTCATCATGAAAGCGGTTGCCGCTGCCCTTGAGCAGATGCCACGCTTCAACAGCTCCCTGTCCGAAGATGGCCAGAAGCTGACGCTGAAGAAATACATCAACATCGGTGTTGCGGTTGATACGCCAAATGGTCTGGTTGTTCCGGTCTTCAAAGACGTGAACAAGAAGAGCATTACCGAGCTGTCCCGTGAACTGACCACCATCTCCAAAAAAGCGCGTGATGGTAAGCTGACTGCCGGCGAAATGCAGGGCGGCTGCTTTACTATCTCCAGCATCGGCGGCCTGGGTACCACCCACTTCGCGCCGATTGTTAACGCGCCGGAAGTGGCTATCCTCGGTGTGTCCAAGTCCGCGATGGAGCCGGTGTGGAATGGCAAAGAGTTCGTGCCGCGTCTGATGATGCCAATCTCTCTGTCCTTCGACCACCGCGTGATCGACGGGGCTGATGGTGCGCGTTTCATCACCATCATCAACAACATGCTGAGCGACATTCGCCGCCTGGTGATGTAATCGAAAAGCCGGCCAGTCGGCCGGCTTTTTTCTGATAATCTCATGGGGTTTTTGAGGTTATTGGTGAAAGCGATAATTCGTGAGCCGTTTGTTGTTTCAAAATTGTTAACAATTTTGTAAAATACGGGCGGATAGAACGACCCGGTGGACGACGGGTATACATTAAGAGGTCATGATGAGCACAGAAATCAAAACTCAGGTCGTAGTACTTGGGGCAGGCCCGGCAGGTTACTCCGCAGCATTTCGCGCCGCGGATTTAGGTCTGGAAACCGTCATCGTAGAACGTTACAACACCCTCGGCGGTGTTTGTCTGAACGTCGGCTGTATCCCTTCTAAAGCGCTGCTGCACGTAGCGAAAGTTATCGAAGAAGCCAAAGCGCTGGCTGAACACGGTATCGTCTTCGGCGAGCCGAAAACCGATATCGACAAAATTCGTACCTGGAAAGAGAAAGTTATCACTCAGCTGACCGGCGGTCTGGCGGGTATGGCCAAAGGCCGTAAAGTGAAAGTGGTAAACGGTCTGGGTAAATTCACCGGTGCGAACACCCTGGAAGTGGAAGGCGAAAACGGCAAAACCGTGATCAACTTCGACAACGCGATCATCGCGGCAGGTTCTCGCCCAATCGAACTGCCATTCATTCCACATGAAGATCCACGCGTGTGGGATTCCACCGATGCGCTGGAGCTGAAAACCGTTCCTGAGCGTCTGCTGGTTATGGGCGGCGGCATCATCGGTCTGGAAATGGGGACCGTGTACCATGCGCTGGGTTCAAAGATCGACGTGGTTGAAATGTTCGACCAGGTTATCCCGGCTGCCGACAAAGACATCGTTAAAGTCTTCACCAAACGCATCAGCAAGAAGTTCAACCTGATGCTGGAAACCAAAGTGACTGCCGTTGAAGCGAAAGAAGACGGTATTTACGTTTCCATGGAAGGCAAAAAAGCCCCATCCGAACCACAGCGTTACGACGCCGTGCTGGTGGCGATCGGTCGTGTGCCGAACGGTAAAAACCTCGACGCGGGCAAAGCTGGCGTGGAAGTGGACGACCGTGGCTTCATCCGCGTTGACAAACAGCTGCGCACCAACGTGCCGCACATCTTTGCTATCGGCGATATCGTCGGTCAGCCAATGCTGGCGCACAAAGGTGTTCACGAAGGTCACGTTGCCGCTGAAGTTATCGCTGGCATGAAGCATTACTTCGATCCGAAAGTGATCCCATCTATCGCCTACACCGAGCCAGAAGTGGCATGGGTCGGTCTGACCGAGAAAGAAGCGAAAGAGAAAGGCATCAGCTACGAAACCGCCACCTTCCCGTGGGCTGCTTCTGGCCGTGCTATCGCGTCCGACTGCGCAGACGGTATGACCAAACTGATCTTCGACAAAGAGACTCACCGTGTGATCGGTGGTGCGATTGTCGGTACCAACGGCGGCGAGCTGCTGGGTGAAATCGGTCTGGCTATCGAAATGGGCTGTGACGCGGAAGACATCGCGCTGACCATCCACGCTCACCCGACTCTGCACGAGTCCGTTGGCCTGGCGGCAGAAGTGTTTGAAGGTAGCATCACCGACCTGCCAAACGCGAAAGCGAAGAAGAAATAAGTTTCTTCTTGATTGCGAAACGCCTCCGATGGAGGCGTTTTTTTTGGCTGTAATTCCAAATTGCTAACTGTTAATGTTAATAAGAAAACCAATCAATTATTTATATGCTAATTGGCGAGTGTATTTATAGTTCAAATTATTCCAATTCTTTTTTAAAAGCGATTATATGTTTCCAATATTTTTATTGTTTTTAATAGTGGGTTAGTTAATTTGACTTAAATTATAAAGGGTGTATTACTGTTCGGATGATTACTTTACTCCAGAAAGGGTATTATTATGAAAAGTAATGAATTAACATCTGATATTCGTGATTTAAAAGTAATGGGGGCCAGAACTCAATCAGGAAGTTGCTGGGCAAGTGCGACGCATAAACTCGTTGCCCTGGATAAAGAAACGCTGCAACCGGTGAGCGTTGACTGGTGGTATGAAGATGAGACCACATCTCGCTTTACCGGCCCCGTTTTTACTGACACTCGTCCAGATGTACGCTTGCTGGCAAATTCCGATGTTTATCGACTGGGTGACGTCATTAATATCAGTAATTTTGGTGGTTCGGGTTCCGCATTAGCGGTCATTAAAAATGACGGTACTGTTGAAGCGTGGGGAATGCCCCAAAATGGTGGTACATCACCAACAAGCGATCGAAATCATAACGTCAGAGCCGTTTACGGTGGCTGGGATGTGTCTGCTGCGGTTAATGCCAATGGTCAGGTATTTACCTGGTCCGTCGATGATGATAACCCTTTACCGGATAACGTGGCGGCGTTGGATGATATTGTAGATATTAAAGTGGCCCAATATTTTACAGATCAGGGTAATTATACCTATCTGGCATTGCGGGCTAATAACCAGGTAGTGCAGTGGACAGATGGTACTTCACATAATGATTTTCCAGCAGACATTGCCGAGCGTAAAGACTTCATTGCCATCCAGACTACAGAATATGCCTTTGCGGGAATTACCCAAAATGGCCATGTTATTACCTGGGGGGATGCAGCCTATGGTGGTGAGTTGCCGGTACATCTGAAAGAAGTGAATGATGTGATCACCCTTTATAGCAACGTTGGTGCATTTGTCGCACTCAGAGCTTCAGGCAGTATTTTTTCATGGGGAAGTACCCGGTATGGTGCTGTCATTCCGGATAACATCGCCAGTCTGACGGATATTGTTTCCGTACATTGTACCAGTTCGACTTTTATTGCCTTGAGACAGAACGGCAGCGTCGTGTTTTGGGGGCAGGATTATTCTCTGGTCGAGCTTCCGGAGGAGATTGCCAGTCTGACGAATATTATAGATGTCCAGGGGGCAGCTAATAGCAGTTATGCTTTTTTAACTTCTGAAGGAAAAGTGTACTGCTGGGGATCTGCTACACATTTTGAAAAAAAGATGCCTGCGGATTTGTCCGATGTGGTTTCTCTGTCCGCTGGATGGGGGGCTTTTGCCGCGCTTCGCCGTGATGGTTCCGTAGTGGCTTGGGGGCATCCTGGGGAGGGCGGTGACACCACGCCTGTTGCAAACGAGCTCTATGATATTCGTGCTATCTATGCCTGCGGCTATCGTTTTTGCGCTCTGCGCAACGATGGTCGTCTCTTTGAATGGGGCGAAGAGGCCAGAACAGATATCACAAAGATGCCAGCAGATTTGCAGGGGAATGTTACCTATAGCTTTGTTAAATAATTCATCTGTACTTGCCTGAAAGCATAGACGAAATAAGCCTCTTCAGCTCTGTAAACGCCTCTTTGGAGGCGTTTTCCTCACTCTCTCGCCCCTGCTGGCGAAGTGCAATCATACTATCAAGGCGCAACGGGTTGCCAGGATGTATCGGGTCTGTACATGGTCAATGCCTGGGCTTTCCTGGCTGACTCACCGCCGAGATTGCTCTGGTACACTTTGTCATCCTGATTGATCATAAAACTCATCACTCCTGACTGGCCGTAACTAACCGGCCAGGCCACCATCGCAAAGCCGTTATTATCTGGCAGGATGCGGAAGCGATAGCCGTGGTATCCCGCACCTGGCTCTTTCGGACTGAACGCCGGGCCAAGCGGACTTGGCGCTTCGCCAGGCGAAACGGGCCAGTACAGCCCGTCCTTTTTCCCTTCAGAACTGACTATCTTCTGCGCGTATGTCTGGTTCATCGCAAAGTAGCTCTGCTGAGCAACCACGTAGGCATGCAGGGCTTCAATGGCGGCGAGTTCGTTACGCCCAATTTCGCGGGTGAGGATCTCCTCGGCCCCTTCTTTGATGTCAAACTGCCAGCCGGAGGCGGTTTTGATTACCGGAATGGGAAGCTGCCAGCCGCTGTCTCCGACCACAAGATGCGCCGTATCCCCTTCGACAACGGTGTTATGACGCACTTTCCAGTCGCGCAGGAAGCGATCGACCGCATCAGGATCAACGCCTTCGGGCGGCAGAAAATCGCGCCAGTTTTCACCGAGCAGGTTGTTCATGGCACTTTCGTTTTGCTCGCTGATGGCGCTTGCCAGCGCACTGGTCGCCTGTTCTGGTGAACTGAACGATTGCTGGGCCATGACGGTCGCCGAGACCATGAACAACACCATTCCACTGAGTAATTGACGTTTCATGTCGGCTCCCTTAACGATGACGGAATTCATGGCGTTCAGCGCGTTCGCCAGTGAGCTGGCGCGGCTGATGTTGACGAGTAACGAGCTGCCGGCTTTGTGCCCCGCGCTGCTGCTGCGCCTGCCAGTTCGCGGAGCGGCTGTCGTTGCCGCTCAGGGCATTGGCCCGATGCAGCCTGGCTGGCTGCTGTACCGTCTGTGAAACCCGCTTCTCCTGTCTGTGCACGGCAGCCTGATGATGTTCACGCTGCGGCGCACTCGCGCGTTTTACGGTCTGCGGCCTGGTGTCATACCCACGGTAGTTATTGCGCTGCGAAATCTGCTTTAACTGCTGCGTCGAGGCCAGACGCTGAGCATCCCGCGAGCCTGTGTGCGGGAGAGTTTTCCCCGTTGATTTCTCCATCTGGCTGAGCGCGGCCTGGCGCTGGCTGTCGCGATTAACCGGCTTTTGCTGCGTTGCGCTCAGGCCGGTGGCGGTATTTGTGGAGTGGAAACGGTTAGCCAGCTGGTTATTTGGGTACGGAACGCCCTCACGATAGGCCGGATTGTGCTGCCAGGTGCGATTGATATCGGTGAGATGCTGCCCGCTGATTCTGTTGAAGTTATCAACGTTAATATTGATGTTGTTGTCACCGTTGTGGTTATAGCCGCCGCGATTATCCCAGTCATCATGGTGATGATCCCAGTCATCGTCATCATCCCAGTCGATATTGCTGAAGATGGCATAGGTTGTTGCGACCCCGAGGCTGAAACCTAAACCTTTGACCAGGCTGTCGGTGAATTGCTCGCCGGGGGAGGGCGGCAGATACACCGGCGGGTAAGTGGTGTTGGGCCATGTACCGTAAACCGTATTCGGGTTATAGGTGGGGACGTAAACCACCTGCGGATCGGCGGACTCGATCTTAATAACGGTCGGGCTGGTGGTTGTTTCCGTTGCCGTTGTTGATGTTGTTTTTGCCGGTGCGGGCTTCGTTACGGTGGTGACCGTCTGCTGCGGCGTGGATTGCAGCGCACCGGTTTGTTGTGCCAGCAGGCGCAAGCGTTGCACCGAATCCATCACGTCCTTCGGCTGTGCGAGAAACGCATCGCCCAGATTTTGTACCCACGGCGGGTTTTCACCCATCAGCGACATCAGCTGAGGGAACGCGACCAGCGATTTTACGCTGGGATCCCAGGGCTGGCTGGCAACGGCCTGAATCGCAGCGTCTCCTTCCATTTTAGGGTTGTCTTTGGACCACTGCGCTGCCTGGATAACGTTAGACGGGTAGGTGGACGCCATTAAGATCTGCGACAGCAGGGCATCCGGGTAGAGCGCAATGGGAGCAACCCACTGATCGATTTGCGCCGCAGTATAAGTTGGCGTGACGACTGGGGCGGGCTGTGCCGCAGCAGGCGTAGCCGGTGCTGCCGGTTGTTGTGCGATGGGGGCCGGTGCAACAGGCTCCGTTGCACGGCTTTTGACAAACATCACGCCAGAGGCGGCAAACAGCCCGGCACTGCACAGAAGGACAAGCAGATGTGGCTTAAAGGGCAACTTCATAAAATGACTCCAACGAGACAAGCGCTGTGCCGTGAGGCGTTACGGTTGGCGTGAGTATCAATCACCCGTCTTTTACTGTTTTGACTTTTATTGGGAAGCGTCTGGTACGTCCGGATAAAGAGTGTGTGCATTTATTACACAATTATATGCGATGCGGTAAAAACCGCTGGGGATTCAGAAGGCCGCTCTTGCGAGCGGCCAGCAGCTAGTTGCCGAGGTTAACTACAAACAGCACCGTGATGTCGGATATATTCCAGCCACCGTGCAGCGCGGTTAGCAGTAAACCGATCACAACGATCAGCGCAGTGATTCGCATCTCCATTGCGTGCGTTCCTGTACAGGCTACGCGGGTTCATTCTTCACCGGGAAAGGCAGAACTAGGCAAGTTGGTGTTGCCGCGTAGGTTACGGAACTGCTCCCGGGCCCGGTGACTGGTTGCTACACCAGCGAAGCAGGCCGCGGAGAAGAATAGTCAATTCAATGGTTCTGAAGAAGGCAAAAAATGCAATTACATGGGCTTTCATACGTAATGGGAAGGCGCTACGCAAAAGCGTGATAGTGGCTTGCAAGCTAACTGGCGGTGATGCACAATATTTCACGTTGGTGTTGCCGCAAATCTGCCAACCCGGTGTGCTACCACCGCAAGGCAACAAATAAACCGCTATCAGGCGGTTTTTTTGTGCCCCAAATTCGTCTCGTCTCCCTGCTACACCATGCTTAACGATTCAGCAAATTTTTTAATGTTGCTTTTTTGTAAACAGATTAACACTGTGCAGAAATCCTGCTATGCTGCCCGACGCGGTATCGGGCATTTACCCTACAAACTGCTGTCTCACAGGAGCGTGAAGAGAACGCCCGCCGCATATGACAATGAGAGCGAGGAGAACCGTCGTGCTAGAAGAATACCGTAAGCACGTAGCAGAACGTGCCGCCGAGGGAATTGTACCCAAACCGTTAGATGCAACCCAAATGGCCGCGCTCGTCGAGCTGCTGAAGAACCCGCCTGAGGGCGAAGAAGAATTCCTGTTAGATCTGTTGATCAACCGCGTACCGCCTGGCGTAGATGAAGCTGCCTACGTAAAAGCCGGATTCCTTGCTGCTATCGCCAAAGGCGAAGCCACCTCCCCACTGGTTACTCCTGAAAAAGCCATTGAACTGCTCGGCACCATGCAGGGTGGTTACAACATTCATCCGCTGATTGACGCGCTGGATAACGACAAGCTGGCACCGATTGCCGCTAAAGCGCTCTCTTCCACGCTGCTGATGTTCGATAACTTCTATGATGTAGAAGAAAAAGCCAAAGCGGGCAACGTATACGCGAAGCAGGTGATGCAGTCCTGGGCTAATGCCGAATGGTTCCTGAACCGCCCGGCGCTGGCGGAAAAAATCACCGTGACCGTCTTTAAGGTGACCGGTGAAACCAACACCGACGACCTCTCTCCGGCACCGGATGCGTGGTCTCGCCCGGATATCCCTCTGCACGCCCTGGCGATGCTGAAAAACGCCCGTGAAGGCATTGAGCCGGATCAGCCGGGTGTTGTTGGCCCAATCAAACAGATCGAAGCACTTCAGAAGAAAGGCTTCCCGCTGGCTTACGTCGGTGACGTTGTCGGTACCGGCTCTTCCCGTAAGTCCGCTACCAACTCCGTGCTGTGGTTCATGGGCGACGACATTCCGCACGTGCCGAACAAGCGCGGCGGCGGCCTGTGCCTCGGCGGCAAAATTGCGCCAATCTTCTTCAACACCATGGAAGATGCGGGCGCGCTGCCAATTGAAGTGGACGTGAGCAACCTGAACATGGGCGACGTGATTGACGTCTACCCGTATAAAGGCGAAGTGCGCAACCACGAAACCAACGAACTGCTGGCCAGCTTCGAGCTGAAAACCGACGTGCTGATCGACGAAGTGCGTGCCGGTGGCCGTATCCCGTTGATCATCGGCCGTGGCCTGACCACCAAAGCGCGTGAAGCGCTGGGTCTGCCACACAGTGACGTGTTCCGTCAGGCGAAAGATGTGGCGGAAAGCAATCGCGGCTTCTCGCTGGCACAGAAAATGGTGGGTCGTGCCTGCGGCGTCGCCGGTATCCGTCCTGGCGCGTACTGTGAACCGAAAATGACCTCCGTGGGATCTCAGGACACCACTGGCCCAATGACCCGTGACGAACTGAAAGACCTGGCGTGCCTGGGCTTCTCGTCTGACCTGGTGATGCAGTCCTTCTGCCACACCGCGGCGTATCCGAAGCCGGTTGACGTCACCACGCACCACACGTTGCCAGACTTCATCATGAACCGCGGCGGTGTATCCCTGCGTCCGGGCGATGGCGTCATCCACTCCTGGCTGAACCGCATGCTGCTGCCGGATACCGTGGGTACCGGCGGTGACTCCCACACCCGTTTCCCGATTGGGATCTCCTTCCCGGCGGGCTCCGGTCTGGTGGCGTTTGCTGCCGCGACTGGCGTGATGCCGCTGGACATGCCGGAATCCGTCCTGGTGCGCTTCAAAGGCAAAATGCAGCCTGGCATTACCCTGCGCGACCTGGTGCACGCGATCCCGCTGTATGCCATCAAACAGGGTCTGCTGACCGTTGAGAAGAAAGGCAAGAAAAACATCTTCTCTGGCCGTATCCTGGAAATTGAAGGTCTGCCGGATCTGAAAGTGGAACAGGCGTTCGAGCTGACCGATGCCTCCGCCGAGCGTTCTGCGGCGGGCTGTACCATCAAGCTGAACAAAGAGCCGATTATTGAGTATCTGACCTCCAACATCGTGCTGCTGAAGTGGATGATTGCAGAAGGCTACGGTGACCGCCGTACGCTGGAGCGTCGTATCCAGGGCATGGAAAAATGGCTGGCGGATCCGCAGCTGCTGGAAGCCGATGCTGACGCAGAGTACGCGGCGGTAATTGAGATCGATCTGGCGGATATCAAAGAGCCAATCCTGTGTGCACCGAACGATCCGGACGATGCGCGTCTGCTCTCTGACGTGCAGGGCGATAAGATCGACGAAGTGTTCATCGGCTCCTGCATGACCAACATCGGCCACTTCCGCGCTGCCGGTAAGCTGCTGGATACCCACAAAGGCCAGCTGCCGACCCGTCTGTGGGTGGCACCGCCAACCCGTATGGATGCGGCGCAGCTGACCGAAGAGGGTTACTACAGCGTGTTTGGTAAGAGCGGAGCGCGTATCGAAATCCCTGGCTGCTCACTGTGCATGGGTAACCAGGCGCGCGTGGCCGACGGTGCGACGGTGGTGTCCACTTCTACCCGTAACTTCCCGAACCGTTTAGGTACCGGGGCGAACGTCTACCTGGCCTCTGCGGAGCTGGCGGCGGTTGCGGCGCTGATTGGCAAACTGCCAACGCCGGAAGAGTACCAGACCTTTGTGGCTCAGGTTGATAAGACGGCGGTGGATACCTATCGCTATCTGAACTTCGACCAGCTCTCTCAGTATACCGAGAAGGCTGACGGGGTGATCTTCCAGACCGCGGTATAAAAAACGACCCCTCACCCCCATCCCCTCTCCCCAAAGGGGCGAGGGGGGTTATATTCCCTCTCCCCTTTGGGGAGAGGGGCAGGGTGAGGGGGGATTCTTTTTTTATTTTCATTCCTCCCGCCTCTCCCGCTTTTTTTCTTCCTCTCTGCTGCGATAATTACCCTAATGGCTTTGCAGAGGAAAACGCTATGGATTACGAATTTCTGCGCGACATCACCGGTGTGGTGAAAGTGCGTATGTCGATGGGCCACGAAGCCGTTGGACACTGGTTTAACGAAGAGGTGAAAGAGAACCTCGCGCTGCTGGATGAAGTCGAACAGGCGGCGGAAACGGTGAAAGGCAGTGAACGATCCTGGCAGCGCGCCGGGCATGAGTACACCCTGTGGATGGATGGCGAAGAGGTGATGGTGCGCGCCAACCAGCTTGAGTTCTCGGGTGATGAGATGGAAGAGGGGATGAGCTACTACGACGAAGAGAGCCTGTCGCTGTGCGGCGTGGAAGACTTCCTGAGCGTGGTGAACGCCTACCGCGACTTTATGAAACAGAAGTAACTCCCGAAGCGTCCCTGCTCCGGGTCACGTTTACACGGTCGGAATATTGCGGCCGTAGTAGATTTCGCGCATCTCTTTCCAGAGCAGGTCGGTAATGACCTTACGCTCCTCTTCACTTAAATCTTCCGGTCTCGTGTGGAACATATAGTGCTTAAGATCGAACTCTTTAAGCATCATCTTGGTATGGAAGATATTCTCCTGATAGACGTTCACATCCATCATGTCGTACAGCGACTTCATGTCCTCGGACATGAAGTTCTGAATGGAGTTGATCTCATGATCAATGAAGTGCTTCATCCCGTTGATATCACGGGTAAAACCGCGCACGCGATAATCAATGGTGACGATATCGGATTCCAGCTGGTGGATTAAATAGTTCAGCGCGTTCAGCGGGGAAATCACGCCGCAGGTCGACACTTCAATATCCGCGCGGAACGTGCACAGCCCGCCTTCGGGGTGGCTTTCCGGGTAGGTGTGCACGCAGATGTGGCTTTTATCCAGGTGGGCGACAACCACTTCCGGCAGCGGGCCGGGGTGCTCGGTTTTGTCGATAAGCTTCGGATCAACCGGCTCTTCGCTCACCAGAATGGTGACGCTCGCACCCTGAGGTTCATAATCCTGGCGCGCGATATTCAGGATGTTCGCGCCGATAATTGAGCAGGTCTCTGACAGGATCTCGGTCAGACGGTTGGCGTTGTAGAGTTCATCGATATAGGCGATGTAACCATCGCGCTCTTCTGCTGTTTTGGCGTAGCAGATATCGTAAATACAAAAACTCAGGCTTTTGGTCAGATTGTTAAAGCCATGCAGTTTAAGCTTTTTCAATTAGTTCACCTCCTTTGAGGACAGCGCGTCTTGCAGATATTGAGGCAACGCGAAGGCTGCGGTGTGGATCGCCGGATTGTAGTATCGGCACTGAAGCCCGGCCTGATGGAAGCGGGCCTGGATAATTTCGGTGGAGAGATGGCGCAGAACGTCGTTATCCGTCGCCCAGGCAAAGGTCATGATCCCGCCGTAGTACGTGGGGATCGCCGCCTGATAGAAGCTGACGTCAGCAAAATAGGTGCTCAGCTTACGGTGGCTATCAAGCGCTTCATCCTGTTGCAGGAAGCAGACGCCGTTTTGCGCCACAAAAATCCCGCCTGGATTCAGGCAGCGCTTGCAGCCTTCGTAAAACGACGAGGTAAACAGCGACGCGCCCGGACCGATAGGGTCGGTACAGTCAGAGATAATGACATCAAACGTTTGCGTAGTCTGGTTAACAAAATTAACGCCATCGTCGATAACCAGGTTAAAACGCGGATCGTCATAGCTACCGGCATTGTGGTTGGGCAGATACTGGCGGCAGAATGACACCACCCCGGCATCGATTTCCACCATGGTGATGGTTTCGACATTCTGATGGCGGGAGACTTCACGCAGCATCGCGCCGTCGCCGCCACCGATAATCAGCACGTGCTTCGCGTGGCCGTGGGCCAGCAGCGGAACGTGGGTCATCATTTCATGATAGATAAACTCGTCGCGCTCGGTGGTTTGCACCACGCCGTCCAGCGCCATTACGCGGCCAAAGGCAGCGTTTTCGAAGATGATCAAATCCTGATGATCGGTTTTTTCATGATAAAGCACGTTATCCACGGCAAAATACTGACCAAACTGGTCATGCAGCGTTTCTTGCCATACCGTTTTATCGGTCATGGGGAGCACCTCCTTCGTTAACATCCATTACATCCGGCAGATGGGCGCAACAAAAACCGCCGTGAAGCGGTTAGCGGGTCAACAAGGGGCGTCGGGAAGGTTACTTCACGTAGGCGAGCAGGCTGAGTGAATCGCGAGCCAGCGCTTTGCATTTTTTAGCAGTGGGAATGCCAATACCGCTTAAATCACGGTAGCTGTCTTCACCGAGCGCCTTCATGTCGAAGCTGTCGTAGTTGCTGAGGTCCCATTGGTTCTGCTGGGCAAAAAAGACCAGTGCGCGACGAATTTGCCCATTGGGTAAATTCTGGTAACCACAATCGTTCTTCAGAAAAACAAAAACTGCCGTTAAATCGGCCATATCTTCCGCTTCGTTTTCACTTAGCGCATAACTGTTCGCACACATCGCCATCAGGCTGGCGAACAAAATTGTTCTGAAAAACGTCTTCATTGCCTTTACCACTGCATCACGGAAAATTAACGTTAGCATACTTGATGCCAGGCCGACGATCTTTATTATTGCCGCCGTGCTTGACCTTCCGGTAAGGGGAGGGTTTATGCTCAAAAGATCGCCTGCTGGAAATAAGGAAATGCACATGCAACGTCGTGATTTTTTGAAATATTCTGCCGCGCTGGGGGTTGCCAGCGCGTTACCACTCTGGAGCCGCGCCGTTTTTGCCGCCGACAGACCGGCTTTACCCATTCCTGAATTACTCGCCGCAGATGCCCGTAGCCGCATTCAGCTTGTTGTGCAGGTCGGTAAAACCACGTTCGGTCAGCACGCTGCGACAACGTGGGGTTATAACGGTAATCTGCTCGGCCCGGCGTTGCAGTTACGCAAAGGGAAGGCGGTGACGGTAGACATTCATAACACGCTTGCGGAAGAGACCACGCTGCACTGGCACGGTCTGGAAGTGCCGGGCGAAGTGGATGGGGGGCCTCAGGGCATCATCAAGCCTGGCGGTAAACGCAGCGTAACCTTTACCCCTGACCAGCGTGCGGCGACCTGCTGGTTCCACCCGCATCAACATGGCAAAACGGGCCATCAGGTCGCGATGGGGCTGGCCGGTCTGGTGCTGATTGAAGACGATGAAAGCCGCCTGCTGCGCCTGCCGAAACAGTGGGGTATCGATGATATCCCGGTGATTGTGCAGGACAAAAAATTCGGCGCTGACGGGCAAATTGACTATCAGCTGGACGTAATGAGCGCGGCGGTGGGCTGGTTTGGCGATACGCTACTGACCAACGGCGCGATCTACCCGCAGCATGCCGCGCCAAAAGGCTGGCTGCGCTTACGCCTGCTTAACGGCTGTAATGCCCGCTCGCTGAACTTTGCCACTAGCGATAAACGCCCGCTTTACGTGGTGGCAAGCGACGGCGGTCTGCTGCCGGAGCCGGTAAAAGTGAGCGAGCTACCGATGCTGATGGGCGAGCGCTTCGAGGTGCTGGTGGACATCAGTGACGGCAAACCGTTTGATCTGGTGACTCTGCCGGTCAGCCAGATGGGGATGGCCGTTGCGCCGTTTGATAAACCGCATCCGGTGTTGCGCATTCAGCCGCTACAGATCACCGCCTCTGGTACGCTGCCGGACACCCTCACCACGCTGCCAGCACTCCCGTCACTGGATGGGCTTACGCAGCGTAAACTTCAGCTCTCCATGGATCCTATGCTCGACATGATGGGCATGCAGGCACTGATGAAGAAGTACGGCAATCAGGCCATGGCGGGAATGCACCACGGACAGATGATGGGCCATATGAATATGGACCACGGCAAAATGGGCGGCATGGATCACGGCGGTCATGGGTTTGATTTCCACAATGCCAACCGCATCAACGGTAAAGCATTTGATATGACTACCCCGATGTTTGCCGCCACGAAGGGGCAGTTCGAGCGCTGGGTGATTTCAGGCGAAGGTGACATGATGCTGCACCCGTTCCATATCCACGGCACGCAGTTCCGCATTCTTTCTGAAAATGGTAAAGCGCCGGAGGCGCATCGCATGGGCTGGAAAGATACGGTTAGAGTGGAAGGCGGCGTCAGCGAGGTGCTGGTGAAGTTTGACCACGAGGCGCCGAAAGAGTTTGCCTATATGGCCCACTGTCATCTGCTGGAGCACGAAGATACGGGGATGATGCTGGGCTTTACCGTATAAAAAAGCCGGGTGGCGGCTTCGCCTTACCCGGCCTGCATAGGGCACCCGTAGGCCCGGTAAGCGTTAGCGCCACCGGGCTTTTCAGTTACTTGTTTTCGTCAGGTAACGCATACGCGACAATATAGTCGCCCATCTTCGTGCCAAACGAACCGTGACCACCCGCAGAGATGACAACGTACTGCTTGCCATTCACTTCATAGGTCATCGGTGTTGCCTGTCCACCGGCAGGCAGACGGCCTTGCCACAGCTTCTCACCGTTGGTCATGTTGTACGCGCGCAGGTAGTTATCTGCGGTTGCCGCGATGAACAGCACGTTACCGGCGGTGGAGATTGGGCCACCCAGCATTGGCATACCCATATTGAACGGCACCGGAACCGGCATCGGGAACGGCATGCTGTCCTGTGGCGTACCAATACGTTTCTTCCAGACGATCTTATTGGTCTTCAGATCCAGACCGGAGATATAACCCCAGGCAGGCTGTTTACACGGCAGGCCGAACGGAGAGAGGAACGGATTCAGGGTCACGCCGTAAGGCACGCCATACTGCGGCTGGATACCGGCTTCGGTACCGCTGCCTTTCGCGTCTTTCGGCTGCTCCATTGGGTTACCCGGACCGCGTGGGATCAGACGGGACACGAACGGCAGCGCCATTGGGTTAGCGATAGCGACCTGACGGTTAGGGTCAACGGAGATCCCACCCCATTCGAACATCCCCAGGTTACCCGGGAAGACCAGCGTACCCTGCTCTGATGGCGGAGTGAAAATCCCTTCGTAGCGCAGCTGGTGGAACATCACGCGGCACACCAGCTGGTCAAACATGGTGGCACCCCACATGTCTGCGCCGCTGAGATCTTTCTTCGGACGGAAGCTCAGGTCAGAGAACGGCTGCGTTTTGCTGACGTAGTCGCCTTTGGCCGCGCCCTGCGGAACCGGTTTTTCCGGCGCTGGAACAACCAGCTTACCGTTGCTGCGATCAAGAACGAAGATGTTGCCGGTTTTCGCCGGGGCGTAAATCACCGGAACGGTTTTGCCGTTAACGGTAATGTCCGCCAGCGTCGGCTGGGACGGCATATCCATATCCCACAGATCGTGGTGAACGGTCTGGTAGCTCCATGCCAGTTTACCGGTCGTTGCGTTCAGCGCCACGATGGCGCTGGCGTAACGTTCCTGCTCTGGCGTACGGTTACCGCCCCAGATATCCGGCGTGGTCACGCCCATCGGCAGGTATACCAGGTCCAGCTTCGCGTCATACGCGGCAGGCGCCCAGGAGTTTGGCGAGTTGAAGGTAAAGGTGTGTTCATCCGATGGGATCGCGTTGGGATCTTTCGCGCCCGGGTCGAAGGCCCACAGCAGTTTACCGGTGTTCACGTCGAAACCACGGATAACGCCGGAGGTTTCACGCGTAGAGAAGTTATCCGTTACCGAACCGGCAATCACGATGGTTTTATCGGTGATGATTGGCGGGGAGGTCGGCTCATACAGACCCGGCGTGGTGTCCGGCATGTTGGTCTGAAGATTCAGGATGCCTTTGTTGGCGAAGGTTTCGCACAGCTTGCCGGTCTCAGCGTTGATGGCAAACAGGCGACCATCGTTCACCGGCAGCATAATGCGGCGAGGGCAGTCGGCAATGACGTCCGGGCTGGCATTATCGGCACGCGCTTCGTGGTAAGAGACGCCACGGCAGGTGATGTGCTGGAACGATGGGTTAGAGTTCAGCTGTGGATCAAAGTGCCATTTCTCTTTACCGGTGGCCGCGTCGAGCGCGAACAGACGCTGGTGCGCCGTACACAGGTAGAGCATGTTGCCTACTTTAATCGGGGTCACTTCGTTGGTCAGCTCACCCGGATCGTTTGGCATCTTCAGGTCGCCGGTACGGAATACCCAGGCTTCTTTCAGGTTTTTCACGTTGTCCGCGTTGATCTGCTTCAGCGGGGAGTAACGTTGACCTTCCTGATTACGACCATAGGCTGGCCAGTCGCCGTCAGCCACCTGCGAGATAGCCGCAGCTGGCGTGGCTTCTGTGTTCAGCGTACCGTGGATCTCCTGTGGATCGTTGAATCCGGCCCAGGTCAGGATGCCGCCGCTAATCAGCAGGGCAACGAGCAGACCGGCCACGGCACCGCTGGAAGGGACGATCAGACGACGCCAGACAAACGGCAGGATCAGCCAGATACCGAAGAAGACCAGAATGTCGCTGCGCGGCGTCAACGCCCAGAAGTCGAACCCGACTTCCCAGACGCCCCAGATCATGGTTGCGAGCAGTAACGCTGCGTACAGCCACAAAGCAGATTGTTTTCTGCGTAAGAGCAGGATGGTTACGCCAACCATAACCAGACCCGCAATCGGGTAGTACCAGGAGCCGCCAATAGCGACCAGCCATACGCCACCGATTAACAAATACAGCGCGCAGAATGCGGCAAACGCGGCTGTTAATGTCACCAGTAGACGCGGCTGTTTAGTTTTTGTTTCAGCCATAGAAAAGTACTCGTCAGTTTTGTTAATTATTTGCTAGCAATTAATTATAGGTATTAACAACTGTGATCGGAATCACAAATATTGCTTTTATAACTCATACGCCAGGGTTATCCATTTGCTGGTATAATGGCTGGCTTGCGTATCGATGCCGGAGCGAGAGTCATCCGCATTGAGAGATTTTCACTAAAATCATTTGGTTAGTAATATGAAACATACTGTTGAAGTGATGATCCCGGAAGCCGAGATCAAAGCGCGTATCGCCGAACTGGGTCGTCAAATCACCGAACATTACAAGGACAGCGGCAGCGAGATGGTGCTGGTCGGTCTGTTGCGTGGCTCTTTCATGTTCATGGCAGACCTGTGCCGTGAGGTGCAGGTGCCACACGAGGTCGATTTTATGACCGCCTCCAGCTACGGCAGCGGCATGTCCACAACCCGTGATGTGAAAATCCTGAAAGATCTGGATGAAGATATTCGTGGCAAAGATGTGTTGATCGTTGAGGACATCATCGACTCCGGCAACACGCTCTCAAAAGTGCGTGAGATCCTGAGCCTGCGTGAACCAAAATCACTGGCGATTTGTACCCTGCTGGATAAGCCTGAGCGCCGTGAAGTGCAGGTGCCGGTGGAGTTTGTGGGTTTCTCCATCCCGGACGAATTCGTGGTGGGTTACGGCATTGATTACGCGCAGCGTTATCGTCATTTGCCGTATGTTGGCAAGGTCGTGATGCTGGACGAGTAATCGTGGCGTGTTGCCCGGTGGCGCTCCGCTTACCGGGCCTACGAAAGGCTCTTGTAGGCCGGGTAAGGCGCAGCCGCCACCCGGCTTTGTTTATTTGTGGTTAACGTGCTTAAGCTTGAGGTTGGCAATTCCCGAGCGGTAACGCTGTTCCAGCGTTTCACGGTTGGTGGCGGTCACTTCCAGATTGCGCAGCAGGCCGTCGTGAATACCGTACGCCCAGCCGTGGATAGAGACCTTTTGCCCGCGTTTCCATGCCGACTGCATAATGGTAGAGTGGCCCAGGTTATACACCTGCTCCATCACATTCAGCTCACACAGCGTGTCGAGACGGCGCTCCTGCGGCATTTCGCCCAGCAGTGAGCTATGTTTGAACCAGATATCACGGATATGCAGCAGCCAGTTATCGATTAACCCCAGCTCTGTATTTTCGACCGCCGCCTGTACACCGCCGCAGCCGTAGTGGCCACAAATAATGATGTGTTCAACCTCCAGAACGTCAACGGCATACTGAACAACCGAAAGGCAGTTGAGATCGGTATGAATAACCAGGTTAGCCACATTGCGGTGAACAAACAGTTCGCCCGGTTCAAGACCGGTCAGACGTTCGGCGGGGACGCGGCTGTCGGAACATCCAATCCAGAGAAAGCGCGGATTCTGCGCCTGTGCGAGTTTTCCAAAAAATCCGGGGTCTTCCTCCACCAGCATTTTTGACCATAGTGCATTGTTGCTGATGAGTGTATCTATGTCGTTCATGGAGGTTAGCGACCTGTAACCAAGTGATTGCGTTGCGCTACTATAGGGTAACCCGACTTTTAATGAAACCACACAACGTGTGTCAGAACTTAAGGTAAGTTGAATTCATGGCGATTGCACTGGAGCTTGAACAGCTCAAAAAAACCTACCCGGGGGGCGTTCAGGCGCTGCGCGGGATAGATCTTAAAGTCGAAGCGGGAGATTTCTATGCGCTTCTGGGGCCGAACGGGGCGGGGAAATCCACCACCATCGGGATCATTAGCTCGCTGGTCAACAAAACCTCGGGCCGCGTCAGCGTGTTTGGCTACGATCTGCAAAAAGATGTGGTGAACGCCAAGCGCCAGCTGGGGCTGGTGCCGCAGGAGTTCAACTTCAACCCGTTCGAGACGGTGCAGCAGATTGTTGTTAACCAGGCGGGTTACTATGGCGTTGAGCGCAAAGAGGCGCTTGAGCGCAGCGAAAAGTACCTGAAACAGCTTGACCTGTGGGAAAAACGTAACGAGCGTGCGCGGATGTTATCCGGGGGGATGAAACGCCGCCTGATGATTGCCCGTGCGCTGATGCATGAGCCAAAGCTGCTCATCCTCGATGAACCGACCGCGGGCGTGGATATTGAACTGCGTCGTTCCATGTGGGGCTTCCTGAAGGATCTGAATGATAAAGGGACGACAATCATTCTGACCACGCACTACCTGGAAGAGGCGGAAATGCTGTGCCGCAACATCGGCATCATTCAGCATGGCGAGCTGGTGGAAAACACCTCGATGAAAAATCTGCTCTCCAAGCTGAAATCAGAGACTTTTATCCTCGATCTGGCGGCGAAAAGCGCCCTGCCTAAGCTGGAGGGGTATAACTATCGCCTGGTCGATACCTCGACGCTGGAAGTGGAAGTGCTGCGCGAGCAGGGGATCAACAGCGTGTTTTCTCAGCTGAGCGCGCAGGGCATTCAGGTATTAAGTATGCGTAACAAAGCGAACCGACTGGAAGAGCTGTTTGTCTCTCTGGTGCACGATAAACAAGGAGACAAGGCATGACGCATCTTTACTGGGTCGCGCTGAAAAGCATCTGGGCGAAAGAGATTAACCGCTTTATGCGCATCTGGGTGCAAACCCTGGTGCCGCCGGTGATCACCATGACGCTCTACTTCATCATTTTCGGTAATCTGATTGGTTCCCGCATCGGTGAGATGCACGGTTTCACCTATATGCAGTTTATCGTGCCGGGCCTGATCATGATGGCGGTGATCACCAATGCCTATGCCAACGTGGCCTCGTCGTTCTTCAGCGCTAAGTTCCAGCGCAACATTGAAGAGCTGCTGGTGGCGCCAGTGCCGACGCACGTCATCATCGCCGGTTACGTGGGCGGCGGCGTGGCGCGCGGTCTCTGCGTGGGGATCCTGGTGACGGCGATTTCGCTGTTCTTCGTCCCGTTCCAGGTGCATTCGTGGCTGTTCGTGGCGCTTACATTATTGCTGACGGCGATCCTGTTCTCACTGGCCGGTCTGCTGAACGCGGTGTTCGCCAAAACGTTCGATGACATCAGCCTGATCCCGACCTTCGTGCTGACGCCGCTGACCTATCTGGGCGGGGTGTTTTACTCCCTGACGCTGCTGCCGCCGTTCTGGCAGGCGCTGTCGCACCTGAACCCCATTGTCTATATGATCAGCGGTTTCCGCTTTGGTTTCCTCGGCATTACCGATGTCCCGCTGTTCACCACCGTTGTGGTGCTGGCGGTATTTATCGTGGCGTTCTATTTGCTGTGCTGGTATCTGATCCAGCGTGGACGTGGGTTGCGTAGCTAAACTTCAGCCCGGCGACGTTCTGTCTGCCGGGCACTTTCTTTGACAGTTATCACCGTAAACTAACCTTCACCCGGGTAAACTACTCGCCTGCTAAGGAGAGACGTTATGCTGGGTTGGGTTATCACCTGCCACGATGAAGAGGCACAGGAAATGTTCCTGAAGCTGGAGGCCAAATTTGGCCCTCTGGCGCAATGTCGTGCGGTAAATTACTGGCGAGGGCTGAGTACCAATATGCTCAGCCGGATGATGTGCGACGCGCTGCATGAAACTGACACCGGTGACGGCGTGATTTTTCTTACCGACAGATCGGGCGCGGCGCCTTACCGTTCAGCGGCGTTAATGAGCCATAAGCACGATAACTGCGAAGTGATCTCCGGTATCAGCCTGCCATTACTTGAAGCGATGTATCCGCTGCGGGCAACGTTAAGCAGCGCTGAGTTTCGCCACGCCATTGTGGCGCAGGGTGCGCCGGGCGTGAGCAGCCTGTGGCACCAGCAGCAGAAGAACCCGCCTTTCGTCCTGCTTCACGATCTGTATAAGCATTAAACATTGGTATTGATGTCGCTTTTGCTACAATGGCGACTGATTTTCCGTGTCGATTTATATCCCATGCTCATGCGCCTTATCTTTATCCTTCTGCTACTGGTTTCCGGTGGAGCGTCTGCCAGCCTGACCAGTCAGCAAGGCCTACCTGCCCAATATATGCAAACCACCGAAGATGCGGCCATCTGGGCGCAGGTGGGAAATGCCGTCGTGAACGTGGGCAATGTCCGCGCCGGGCAGATCCTCGCCGTCTTTCCGGCCGCGGCGGATTACTATGAATTTCGCTTCGGGTTCGGGACCGGTTTTATTGATAAAGACCACCTTGAGAAAGTGCAGGGTAAGCAGCGCGTGGAGGATAGCCTGGGCGATCTGAACAAGCCGCTCAGTAATCAAAACCTCATCACCTGGAAAGATACCCCGGTGTATAACGCTCCCAGCAGCGGAAGTGCGCCGTTTGGCACCCTGAGCGCCAACCTGCGTTATCCGATTCTGAATAAGCTGAAAGACCGCCTGAACCAGACCTGGTATCAGATCCGCATCGGTAACCGCCTGGCGTGGATCAGCAGCCTGGATGCCCAGGAAGATAACGGCATCCCGGTGCTGACCTACCACCATATCCTGCGTGATGAAGAGAACACCCGTTTTCGTCACACCTCCACGACCACCAGTGTGCGCGCGTTCAGCAACCAGATGACCTGGCTTCGCGATCAGGGTTACACCACGCTGACGATGTACCAGCTGGAAGGCTACGTGCGTAATAAAATGAACCTGCCCGCGAAGGCGGTGGTGATTACCTTTGACGACGGCCTGAAGTCGGTGAGCCGCTACGCGTATCCGGTGCTGAAAGAGTATGGCTTCAATGCGACGGCGTTTATCATTTCGTCACGAATCAAAGGCCACCCTCAGAAGTGGGACCCGAAATCGCTACAGTTTATGAGCGTTCAGGAAATCAAGGCCATTCAGGATGTGTTCGACATTCAGTCTCACACCCACTTCCTGCATCGTGTGGATGGGTATAAACACCCTATCTTATTGAGCCGCAGCTATCACGTGATCCTGTTCGATTTTGAACGTTCGCGCCGGGCGCTGGCGCAGTTTAATCCGCGCGTGCTCTATGTTTCGTACCCGTTTGGCGGGTATGACAATAAAGCGATAAAGGCGGCCAATGATGCCGGTTTTCATCTGGCGGTGACAACGGTGAAAGGGAAGGTGAAGCCGGGGGATAATCCGTTCTTACTGAAACGTTTGTATATTTTAAGAACGGATTCGCTGGAGACCATGTCGCGGCTGATCAGCAATCAGCCGCAGGGGTGAATCATAAATAGTTTATGGTGAAGGTGGCGATGCCCCGGTAATTGCCTGGCTTAACGGGAGTAGCCCAGTCCCTGCCCATCCATGCCTCGAACGGCAGATCGATGCTTGAGTTGGTCCCTGAAACGTAACTGCCACCTTCGCCGTATAAGGGCACGTACACAAACGCCGGGTCATTGATGTCTCCACCATTCGGAGGGTTAGTAATGAATATCTTCGAAAACCCGGCGACGACGCCTGTCGCCGCATCTGACGATGTCAGCGAATTGGGGATGTACGCGCCGGTCCCGTCAGCCGTTTTGGACGTCACCTTATACTGAATAGCCGTCACGTTATTACAGCCCCTGAGTTGAAGGCTGAAATACTTTCGTGGGAAAAAGGACGTATCCCTGATATCGGAGGCCATCACTTCGCCAAAATCGACGGTATTAGAGCCGTTATTCACCATTGCCGTTTGGCAGGTTGATGCCGAAACGGGAATGCTGAAGCTGGCCGTCGTGACCTCAAACCACCAGGGCAGGTTGTCGCTGTCAGTGTGATTGCCAATCGACATACCGCCGATCCGCTTCGATGCCTGCGGGGTGATTTTTGTGCTGTAGTTCAGGTTACCGCTAAATTCCTGGGTCTGATAAAGCTTGATCTGGATCTTCCAGTCTTTACTTTCGTTTGGCGCCTGAACGCCCAGCGATGCCCATTTACCGTTGGTCGTCTTAAACCAGGCTCCGGGGTTATTATTGCTATAGACGCGAACGGCATAATAAATCCCTGGTATGTTGGTGGGCCATTTCGCCACATCCTCACCGAAAGAGTCATAGGTAATATTCTCCATCCCTTTGCCATCACCACCTGGGTCACACTCAGACCAGAGAGGAGGAGTCAGCTTTGCCTCGTAAGGCCCGCCAATTTCTATAACATTGGGGTGGTCAAACTGTAGCTGCTCTATGAAATAGACCGGCGTGCTTGAGGTGCCGTTGATAATGGTGGAGGTGCCGCCTTCACCTTCTGCGCCAAAATGGCATTCATTGGCATAGGCATAGCTTTGCACCAGGCACAACGCCCCAATGAGGAGCTTTGTCAGGGCAATTACATCTATTTGTCCTTTTTGTTTCATGAGTATCTTTTCCCTTTTACTCTAGTTGTACGTCGCATCGACAACGACGCGGCTGGTGACTTTCCCGGCCTTAACCGTGCCGGTGTTCTGCAAGCGCGCGTAGAACTGATAGTCTTTCGCCCAGCTGCCCGTTCCGGCATCCAGCACCACGCTGGAGGTGCCGTCGGCATTGAGGACGTTGGTATTTAAAGCTTTCGAAAATATCACCACGCCGGTATTTTCCGCGCCCCCTTCGGCGACGGGCGTTTCATTGATAAACACCTGGCGGCTTGCGGTCGGCCACTGTTTGCTTTGCGGCTGGAAGCTGAAATTCAGTTTTTGCACGCTCGCGCCGTCATCCCCGCAGCTTTCCACCCGGACCTTAAAAAGCGTGCCGGAGGCGGCGTCTGTCGGCATCAGGCGGTTGCTGCCGTCCGGGTTATAAAACCAGTATTTACTCACCGTCGGTAAATGCACCTGACCGTCGTCAGGGATCGACACCTGGCAGGTGTTTTCGACAATGTTGGCATTGAGTGTAATATCCATGCCTGTCTCAGCGGACAGGCATGGGGCAGACCAATACCAGGTTAGCAGTGCGGCCAGGACGGTGAATCTTCTTAGCACCTTTTGATGGTTGTGCAACATGGCTGTTCTGCCCCTGTATTGTGTTACTGGTAGGTCACAACGAAAGTGACCGGCACGCTGACGTTACCCGTCGTGACTTTATCAATCGTTTGACCTTTGGCTAACACAATGCGCGCCGCTAAATCGAGCTTCGCCGCTCCGCTGCTGATGGTCACCTTTTGGTCTGTCGGCGTGTTACAGCTTAAAAGGGTGCCGTTGCCCGCTGTCCCTTTCCATACTTCGAATGCCGTGGCATTACCCGCTGCGAAGGAGTCACCGTCAGCATTCGCACCGGAACAGGATTTTTTTTGTACCGTCACGGTGGCCGTTTTCACGCCTGCGCAACCGGAAAACGCGATCTTGAAGGGCTCGCTGCGGCTTTGTGCAACCAGGTCTGATTTGAAAACATCACCAAAGGGCAGCGTGGAAATGGCCTTACTGCTGGCGTCCTGAATCTGTGCGGTACAGGTACCGGCCTCAATCGTAGAGGTAAATGTCGCCTTCACGCTGCTGGTACCGGTAATGGCGCTGGCGGCACCAGAGAACAACCCCGCGGAAACGGCCAGCGCAATCAGGGTGGACGGTTTCATTTTCATCATTGCGTATCCTTCCGCTTATTCGTAAGTAAAGTTAAAAGTAGCGATGGCGCTAAAGTTACCGGTCGTGGCTTTCCCAGCCTGGGTCTCAACCAGACGCGCCACCAGCGGTACTTCTTTGCTGCTGATTTCTGCCGTCGTCCAGACCAGACGTTTGCTGTCATCGGTAGAGTTAACTTCAAACGGCGCATCTGGCGCGGAAACACGCGCAACGGTCACTGCCATGTAATCCGCAGGGGAAGTGGTGGCCGCATTGACAATGCCTGCTTTAACATACCCGGATGCTGAGCCTGTTACCGTGGTTTTCAGCTTCGCCAGGCTGGCCGGGCAATTAACAATCTTCAGCTTGAACGTGGTACTTGCCGCATCCGAGCCGCTGACGATATCTGCCAGACTGGTTTTACCGCCAGTACCAATGGGAATGGTATTATTGTTTCCATCACCGGTGCCGCCCTCGATTTTCATGTCGCAGGTGGTTTCACGCAGCGTTGCCGTAAACGTGACGTCAAGGCTTGCGGCCATCGCCTGTGAGCTCAGCGCCAGCACCAGCAGGGTGCTGAGCGGCGTCAGTAACATCATTTTCTTCATTCAAATTAACTCCCTGTTAAAAAATCATTGCATCTGACATGTCTGGTTGGTGAGCATGGTTGTCAGCCCCACTTTCTGTGCCGATGCCGTAATCCGGTAGGTGACGGTGCAGGCGTTGTTCACCTCGTTGCCCCACACCACGCGTAACGTGCCGCTGTCTTCAACGCCGCGCACGTAGGCCTGGCCCGCCTGTCCGACGGAACCCACCGACTGACCCTGTTCATTAAGCACGTCCGCTCCGAGCGGAATAAAACTGTTGTCGGAACGATGCAGATCGAGCAGCAACGAACGCCCCTGATCGGTTTCGAAATCCACGCGCAGAACCGCGCCGCTGCGCGGCACCGCCACTGTACTGGTGCTTTTCACCTCGACGTCGGACTCAAGCTGCGAGATATCAATCCCGACCGTGTTTTCACGGTAGGCGGAGAGATACGGCATGATGGCGTAGCCGGAGCTACCAATGACGCCGTCACCCACGGTCAGGTGAGCGCCTTTGGCGCCCGGTGCGCTGACCAGCGCCAGCGTGTCGGTATCGCCAATGCTTCCCGGTGCCAGCGTAATACCGCCGGAATGCACCAGCATGCCGCCGCTGTAGCTCAGGGAGTACTGACGGCTGTTGTCGTCAGAGGCGGAGGCCGACAGGCTGAGCGGGCCATACGGGCTGTTATAGTTACCGTAACCGCCGATCTGGTTAAGATCGCCGCTGTTTGCCCGGCTGGTGCTGGTGTTGACGCTGTAGCTGAAGCGGTAATCGTCGGTGTTACCATTCGCGCTGGTGTTAAAAGAAGTACTGTCTTTGAAGTCCGAGTTCATGTTGGCCGACACCGTCGAGAATCCACCCGGACGTTTGTTATGGCCCAGCAGATTTTCCAGCGGGATCGTCAGGCTGAGATAGATGCTGTCATTCTTTTCACCGTACTCATCGTAGGTTCGCTGAAGGGAAACGCTGTAGCTGCCCAGCCAGAAGCTGTTGTTGTAGCCGACGGAGAACTGTGAAGAGGAGCTGGACTCTGTCCAGTAGTCCTGCCAGCTTCCGGTGGCGTACAGCGAGCCGTAATCCTCCTCTCCAACGCGAACCGGCTGGCTGACGTTGAGCTGGACCTGGTTCTTCATACGCTGGAAGTGGTTATACACATCTTCGCCGGTGTCGCCCGGGTTACGTTCGGTATCGCGATACTTCACATCTTCCGCCAGCGATGCGGCGTCGTTCAGCGTCAGGAAGTCTTCCGTTGAGAAGCGGTAGGCCGCGACGTTAAACGAGGTGTTGGTATCTTCCAGCAACTTACTCCAGGAGAGGCGGTAGCTCTGGCCTTTCAGCTTGCCAATGCCATCCACATCCGCATCGGAGTGGGTGACATCCAGCGCAAAGGCACCGATGCGGGTATTCATCGCCAGACCGAGCAAGCCAGACCAGTAGCCGGTGTCCATATATTGCATACCCGCATAGCCGGTAAACAGGCTGCTCAGACCGTAGTAGCCCGTCAGGTAGCCGACGCGCGGTTTATCCCGCATGCCGGTATCGTGCAGTTCGCCCACGCCGATATCCCAGCGGCTATAGCCCGGGCGCAGCATCTGGCTGACGGACGAGTAGGGCACCGAGAAGGTGCGCTTGCTACCATCAGACTCTTCAATGGTAACGATCAGATCGCTGCCGTAGCCGGTGGTGCTGAGATCGTCGATCTCAAACGCGCCCGGTGGCACCGTGCTTTCATAGATTTTGTTTCCGCCCTGGGTGACGGTGACCTTGGCGTTGCTGTTTGCCACGCCGCGTATGGTTGGCGCGTAGGTGGAAATCCCGCCCGGCAGCATACGGTCGTCGTTATACATGCGCAGACCACGCAGGCTGAACGAGTTAAAGGTTTCACCGCGGGTGTAAGAGTCGCCAATCAGCATCTGCGCGCGAAGCGCCGTGATGTCTCGCTGTAGGTAAACTTCCTGGCTGGAATAGTCGGTACCGTCGTCCTGATCCCAGTCGAGCATTCCGCGCGAGCGCAAACGCCAGGGGCCCAGATTCAGACCATACTTCAGCCCCGCGTAGACGGTGTCTTCTGAGCCGCTGGAACCTTCGCTGTGCCAGGCGTTAAGATCGTAAGAGAGCATGCCCGCGGTTATGCCATCATCCCAAAGGGAAGGATCGACATAACCGCCGGGGCGGCGATCGATATAAATTTGCGGCACGCTGAGGCTAAGCTCCTGGGTGCCCGGATCGTAGTCCCAGGACGACCCCGGCAGAGCCTTGTCGAGCGTAAGGCAGCTCTCCTGTGCGCGATCGTCGAAACTCTCCTCGCTTGTCACCTCTTTCAGACGCGCTTCTTTTACGCCTGCTTGTAGCAACAGTTTCGCCGTAAAACACGGGGTAGCGCGCGGCGTACCGTTATCTTTAAAGGTGAAATCGGTCAGCAGCTTTTTCTGTCCGTTAAGGGTGACCTGCGTTTTAAACGTGCCGGGCACCACCGGGTTGCCCCGGGAAAAGCGGCTAACATCAATGCTTGTTCCGGTATTGAACAAAAACTGATCGTTGAATTCGACCTCTTCGCTCTCTGAAGATGGCGCAGCCGGGGCTTCAGCGGCATAAGCTGTAGTCTGTAGGGCCGTGCAGATGGCAAGACAAAGTAATGAGCGGCGAAATAACATACAATCACTAATCCGTTAGCGGCTAAAAGTTGAACGTCAATTTTTGTTGGTATGGCGATCAATTCACGTTTGCGTCGTGGTTTTCAGAGCCACCATAATCATTGATTGAGATGTAGGTGACTTTGGAAATTCGCGCTGATGCAGCTTCTTTTACGCTGTAGCTCTGGGTGGCAAACGGCGAAACGTAGTGCGGCTCAATCTCAATTTTCTTGCCGCCGATCGTGGCGTCCATTCTCGCTATCGAGACATAGAACGGAGAGTCGTTACGCGCCGTCAGGGTGCTGCCTTGCTGGGACCATTTCAGCTGGCCAGCCGCGACTGCCGGTTCGCCTTTCAGGCCGTCCGGGCGATAAAACATTTTGATACGCGTGCGGAATGCCAGTTGCAGCATATTCTGCGCATCAACGTCTTTGCTTTTTGGTGGTACTTCCAGCACGTTAAACCAGTACATTGTTTCTCTGTCTGCGGGCAAAGGCTGACCAAGATAGGTAATACGTACCGTCTGGCCTTTTGCCGCGTCAACGCGGGAAACCGGCGGCGTGACGATAAACGGCAGCTTTATTTCCTGTGGGTTAGCGGTGTCACGGCCATCATCCAGCCATGTCTGAACTAATAAGGGTTTATTACCGCGGTTTTCCATTTTTACCGTCACGTCTTTTGCCGACTGCGGGTAAATAACGCGGGTGCCGGAGATAACAATATCGGCAAAGGCTGAATGGGAAACGCAAAAAGCCGCACTTAACATAAGCGCGGTGAAACACGTTTTAATGGGGCGCATCATATTTATCCTTAAACAAAAAATGCGCCCACCTCATCCGTGAGCGCATGTATTAATCAAACGATTACGGGTAGACCATGGTGAAGGTTGCGTTGCTGCTGACTTTACCGGAAGTGATGTCATTGGTGCCTGACTTCCAGTCTGCGCTCGGTACGTACGCAACGCGGTAAGCCAGGGTGCCTTCGCCTGCGGTAATGTCCACAGTCTGTGTTGCTGTGCCCGGCTGGCCCACTTTGATACGGTCGGTCAGGGCTGCGGTGTTGTTGAACAGCGCCAGGCTGACGTTGTTAGCCGCGCCAGCCACGGTTGGGTCAGTTTTCAGCGTACCGTTTGACAGGTCTGCGAACTGCTGGGAGGTAAATACGGCGGAGGCCTTTTTCACGGTATCCGGGCATTTGCTCAGGTGCAGTTCAAACTCCTTAGAACCCACGCCTGCGTCAACGGTGGTTTTTTCCACGTCAGCTTTTTTAACAACTGGCAGGGTTACGGTGACGTTGTTGGCATCAACGCCGTTGTTGGTGGTGATTACGCAGGTGGTATCGGTGACCGCACCATCAAAAGTAATCACGCCAACGTCAGCAGCCATGACCGAAACAGAACCCATTGCCATAACCGCCACAGCAGTAGCTAAAATCGTTTTGTTAAACATGTTAAACATCCATTTATAAAAAAATATTTGATTTGCCGCTAAATATTTGTTCTGTGAATTCATAGAACAGACTAATGATAATATTATTTTATCGGCGTTTAATATTTAGTTTTTATTAGGTTGTCATTAAGCAAAACTATATCTTTTGAATAATATTATATTTTATGTAAGTGAAATTAGATGGTTAAGACACTGAATAAGATTTGCGTTTAATAATGTTTGAGAATGTATAATTATATTTCAGTTTTGCGGTGAATATATTATGGGCGTGATAAAGGTTTCTCTTTGGGGGGGGGGAATTAAGGGGTGAAAATTGTCAGGGCAATGTCCCTTTATTGCAAGCGAAATTATTTCAATGGTGTAAAATTGATAATGAAATATTTCTGTGAAATATAATTTATATATATGGAATATGAGAGAGAAGGGAAAAGGGCTGTAAGGTTTACAGCCCTGAAAGGTGAGGATCAGGCTACCTGAACCGGAATGGCTTTCGCGGTGCGTTTCATGTCGTTGTCACCTTCGAAGTAGGCGACTTTCGGCTGCCAGCGGCGCGCTTCCTCATCAGACATCATGACAAAGCTGGCAATAATCACGATATCACCTACATCTGCGCAGTGCGCCGCAGCGCCATTAACAGAGATGATTTTCGATCCGCGCTCGGCGGCGATCGCATACGTTGAGAAGCGTTTGCCGTTGTTTACATTCCAGATATCTATGGCTTCGTTTTCAAGAATACCCGCCGCGTCGAGAAAATCCTGATCTATCGCGCAGGAGCCTTCATAGTGCAGGTCGGCCTGGGTGACTTTCACACGGTGAAGCTTACCTTGCAGCATTTTGCGAATCATTACGTTTACCTTCAATTTTCAGGAGTGAAGAACTACACCAGCTCAACGACTTTATTATCAATAAGGCGTGCCTGACCGAGCCATGCCGCCACCAGAATCACCGCGCGTTTGCTGGACTCCGTGAGTTCAAGCAGCGTATCCGCATCACGAATTTGAATATCATCAGCGCGCAAGCCGTTGTCGTTCAGCGACTGTTCCGCCAGAGCGACGATCTCCTCGGAACTTAACGCTTTCGCCAGAAGCTGTTCGGCCATGGTGTTCATCACCTTGCTTAAGCCCGGCGCGATCTTGCGCTGCTCGGCGGTTAGATAGCCGTTACGGGAGCTGAGCGCCAGACCGTCTTTCGCACGCACAATCGGCACGCCGACGATCTCAATGTCGTAGCCCATGTCGGCAACCATTTTGCGGATCAGCGCCAGCTGCTGGAAATCTTTCTCGCCAAAGCAGGCGATGTCCGGTTGCACCAGGTTAAACAGCTTGCTGACGATGGTGGAAACGCCGCGGAAATGGCCTGGACGGCTTGCTCCTTCCAGCATGGTGGAAATGCCCGGAACGTCAACGAAGGTGGCTTCGTCGGTGCCCTGCGGGTAGATATCCGCCGGGGCCGGTGCGAAGACGATATCCGCATGACGTTTTTTGAGCTTCTCACAATCTTCCTGAAGGGTGCGCGGATAGCGTGCCAGATCGTCGGCGCGGTCAAACTGCATTGGGTTAACGAAGATACTCACCACCACGATATCTGCCCGCGCACGCGCCTCATCGACCAGCTTCATATGGCCGTCATGCAGATTGCCCATGGTTGGGACCAGGGCGATACGTTTACCTTCCTGACGCGCGCGACGAATATGCTGGCGGAGCAGCGGCAGGGTTTCAATGATTAGCACAACGAGACTCCTTAATGGAAACTGTGTTCTTCGCCCGGATAGACGCCGGACTCAACCTCGGCAATATACTGCCGCACAGCAGCACGCATGTCGCCTGCTTCTGTCAGGAAATTTTTGGCGAATTTTGGAATGTGTCCGCCGGTGATCCCGAAGGCGTCGTGCATGACCAGGATCTGGCCATCGGTCACGTTGCCCGCGCCGATGCCGATCACCGGAATCGACAGCGCCTCCGTGATACGCCTGGCCAGTTCAACCGGCACGCACTCCAGCACCAGCAGCTGCGCGCCTGCGGCTTCCAGCGCCACGGCATCATCAAACAGGGTCTGCGCCGCATCGCCGCGTCCCTGAACCTTGTAGCCGCCAAAGATGTTGACAGACTGCGGCGTCAGGCCCAAATGGCCACAAACCGGCACGGCGCGCTCGGTGAGCATTTTCACCGTATCGACCAGCCAGGCGCCGCCTTCTATTTTGACCATATTGGCACCGGCGCGCATCACTGTCGCCGCATTTTCGAAGGCCTGTTCCGGGGTGGCGTAGGCCATAAACGGCAGATCGGAAAGCAGCAGGCAGGCGGGGGCACCCCGGCGCACGGCGCGGGTGTGGTAAGCAATATCCTCGACCGTGACCGGCAGAGTGGAATCATGTCCTTGTACCGTCATCCCTAACGAATCTCCGACCAGCATGACGTTGATCCCTTCTTCGGCAAACAGTTTTGCGAAGCTGTAGTCATACGCGGTGATAGTGGCGAAGCGTTTTTTTTCCTGTTTGCATTTCTGCAATAAGGAGATGGTGGTTGGTTTCATACTGTTTCCTGATGACCCAAAAGCGAATCTTTGCGCATTCTAACAGTAACATTCGAGGGAACAATGATTTTAGGCAATCGATTAACCACAAATAATGAATGGCTAATCGATGCGGAGACGGGATTACCAGCGGGCCGGTTTATCCGCGTTGAGATGTTGCAGAACGGCTTGCAGCGAGGTGCCGTCAGGGAAGGTGAGATCGGGCGCGACTTCAAACAGCGGCCAGAGCATAAACCCCCGATTTTTCATGTCGTAGTGCGGAACGGTGAGGCGTTCGGTGTTAATCACCTCGCGACCGAAAAGCATAATATCGAGATCGAGCGTGCGCGGTCCCCAGCGTTCGGCTTTGCGAACGCGACCCTGCTGTAGCTCAATACGCTGGGTATTATCCAGCAGCGTTTCTGCGTCAAGGGTCGTTTCCAGCACCACGGCGGCGTTCAGATAATCAGGCTGATCCTGCGGGCCGAGCGGTGGCGTACGGTAAAATGAGGAGAGCGCAACAATGCGGCTGTGGGGGATCTCCCCCAGGGCCTGCACGGCAGCGTTAACCTGCTCCAGCGGAGAGGCCAGATTGCTGCCGATGGCGATATACGCAAGGGTCATGCCGTGCCTTCACGACGCGGTGCGCGCTTACGCGGGCGACGGTGACGACGGCGCGGTGCCGGCTCATCATCCAGATCCGTAAGCATATCTTTCTGCTCCGGTGGCGCAGAAACCTGAAACTCGCCCCACCACTGCGCCAGACGCTGTAGCTCCTGATTCCTTTCAACTTCAGCACGCAGAGAGAGGAGATCGAACGCGGCGCGGAACTTCGGATGCTCCATCAGCTTCCAGGCGCGTTTACCCTGACGGCGGGACATACGCAGCTGAAGCTGCCAGATATCACGCACCAGCGTGGTGATCCGTTTCGGGATCGCCAGCGTGCGACAGCCTTCGTCCAGCACGTCGTTTGCCGCCAGCGCGAACGCATCATAATAGGCGAGACCGCTCTCCTGGGTGATGCGCTGCGCCGTTTCCAGCAGCGGATACCAGAACATGGCCGCGAACAGGAACGCCGGATTCACACGCATATCGTTATGAATACGGGTATCCGTGTTCTTCAGTACCTGCGCAATTATCCGCTCCATTGCGCTGTCACCGTTTTCGGTGAAGTAGCGGGTAATGGTCGGGAACAGCGGCTGGAACAGGTTGTATTCACGCAGCAGATTGTAGGTTTCAAACCCGTAGCCTGCCTGGAGCAGCTTTAACGACTCCTCAAACAGACGGGCAGGGGGCACGTCGTTAATCAGCGTCGCCAGGCGCGGGATCGGCTCTGCGGTTTCCGGGCTGATGCGCATATTCAGCTTGGCGGCGAAACGCACGGCGCGCAGCATCCGGACCGGATCTTCGCGATAGCGCGTTTCCGGCGTGCCGATCAGGCGAATCAGGCCATCTTTCAGATCCTGCATGCCGCCAACGTAATCGCGTACGGTAAAGTCCGCCACGCTGTAGTAAAGGCTGTTGATGGTGAAATCGCGACGCTGGGCATCTTCTTCAATAGAGCCGAAGATGTTGTCGCGCAGCAGCATGCCGTTTTGGCCGCGCTGGGAAGTCGTGCGATCGTTGACGCCCGCTTCGTGATGACCGCGGAAGGTCGCCACTTCAATAATTTCCGGCCCAAACATCACGTGCGCCAGACGGAAACGGCGGCCAACCAGACGGCAGTTGCGGAATAATTTACGCACCTGTTCAGGCGTGGCGCTGGTCGTCACGTCGAAATCTTTTGGTTTTTTGCCCAGCAGTAAATCGCGAACCCCGCCGCCGACGAGATAGGCCTCGTAGCCTGCTTTATTCAGACGATAGAGCACCTTGAGGGCATTTTCACTGATATCTTTGCGGGAAATATTGTGCTGCTCACGCGGAATGACCGACATGTGTGGCTGTGCAATAGCGTCGTTCGCCATGCTCTCTTCGCGGCTCAGCACTTTACGGCAAAAATTAGCGACTCGGGTAAAAATAGTACACCTCGTAGTGTGTTTTGTTATCAAAAAAGCGGCTAATCATAGCTCAGCGCAACGCATTTGAGAATGCTGGATTTTTGGCACGGTCATAAGCGACCAGTCAGCAATCGCCCTTTTCAGCAATTCATCCAGACTCAGCTCCTGCCATTCCTGCGTTACATTCTGGTTGAGAAATCGCAGCGCGTCGATCAAAACCGGGCGCGGATCGCCGTCAGGCAGCGCCGGGGCATGATTCTGTTTTGACAGCTTATTTCCCTGTTCATTGACCGCCAGCGGCAGATGGATGTAATCCGGCACCGTCCAGCCAAACTGCTGATAAAGCGATATTTGCCGCACGGTAGGCTCAACCAGATCTGCCCCACGCACGATTTCCGTGACGCCCTGGAAATGGTCATCAACCACCACCGCCAGGTTATAGGCAAACAAACCATCACGACGGTGAATAATAAAATCTTCACGCGCCAGGCGTTCATCCGCCTGAATGGTGCCTGAGAGTGCGTCGGTAAACTGCATCACCGGAGAACGCTGTATCAGCCGTACGGCGGCATTTTCAGGGCCGTTGTGCCGCGTACGGCAGTGGCCGTCATAAACGCCACCTACGCTCTGAATACGCGCGCGCGTGCAGGTACAGTTATAGGAAAGGCCCTGTTCAGCAAGCCACGCCAGACGTTCACGGTAGGCATCATGGCGCTGAGACTGCCAGAGTACCTCGCCGTCCCAGTGAAGACCGTAATGTTCCAGCTGACGCAGAATAGTTTCTGCTGCACCGGGAACTTCACGCGGAGGATCGATATCTTCAATGCGGACCAGCCATTTACCCTGACGGGCGCGAGCCTGTAGGTAGCTGCCGAGCGCGGCAATTAATGAGCCGAAGTGTAATTCACCGGAGGGAGATGGCGCAAAGCGCCCAATATAGTGAGATTCAGACATATCAACGGTAACAAGGCGGGAGAGACTCCCGCCTTAGCAGAGTAGTGAGAGGGCAGGCGTTAGCCAGCCATCTGTTTTTCGCGGATTTCTGCCAGCGTTTTACAGTCGATGCACAGATCGGCTGTTGGACGCGCTTCCAGGCGACGAATGCCGATTTCAACACCGCAGGATTCGCAGTAGCCAAAATCTTCGTCCTCGACCTTCTTCAGCGTTTTTTCGATCTTTTTGATCAGTTTGCGCTCGCGGTCACGGTTACGCAGTTCGAGGCTGAACTCTTCTTCCTGAGCGGCACGGTCGACCGGGTCCGGGAAGTTAGCAGCTTCATCCTGCATATGTGTAACGGTGCGATCGACTTCATCCCTGAGTTGATTACGCCATGCTTCAAGAATACGCTTGAAGTGCGACAGCTGGGCTTCGTTCATATACTCTTCGCCCGGCTTCTCTTGATACGGCTCCACCCCAGCGATGGCGAGAATACTCAGGGACGATGTTTTACGGTTTTGCCCTTCTTGCATGTTGCTTCTCCTTAACACGCACTATCGATCCCCGTGTTGGGGGAAAAATCAGGTCGCTATAAATAGCAGATGCTTTTCCGTATGGCAATTATCTAAACGTAACACTTGACAACCCTGTGAGGAAAAGCGTATTTGCGCACGCGGCCAGAACACTTATTAGTCAATCGTCTAATCCCTTATAAGACAATGGGAAGAGACGATCTCAGAGTCATATTATCGGCAGAAAGTTCCGCTTTATAAGCGAAAATCTCTACCCCCTGCTTTTGTGCCTCATTCAACAATTGCGCGTATTTAGGATCAATATGACGGGCCGGGGAAAACCGTTCAATGGCTGAATGCAGAACCGCAAACAGCAACACGGCGCGCTTGCCCGCCGCCGCTACACTCATTAGCTCTCGCAGATGCTTCTGGCCACGTAGCGTTACCGCATCCGGAAAGAAGCCGTTTTCCTGTTCCGCTAACGTCACTGATTTCACTTCAATATAGCACTCAGGCCGGTCTTCCGCCTGTAACAGAAAATCAATTCTGCTGCCTTCATCGCCATATTTCACTTCGCTTTTTTGCGTGCCGTAACCAATCAGTTCAGGAAAAATTCCATTTGTCAGGGCTTCCTTAACCAGCTGATTTGCGCGCAGGGTATTCACGCAAATAAATGCCCCGTTTTGCGTCTCGGTCATTTCCCAGGTATGGGGATATTTGCGTTTAGTATTTTCTGATGTGGAATACCAGACCGTGTCACCCGGCGTGGCGCAACCGGTCATGGCACCGGTGTTGGGGCAGTGCAGGGTGAGCGTTTCGCCCTCAGGCGTGATCACGTCAGCGAGAAAGCGTTTGTAACGCTGGATCAGCGTGGCGGGCTGGAGGGCAGGGCTAAACTTCATCAGAATTCCTTAGCGTGTCGCCCAGCGTCCAGCGCTGGAGCGGCGTATAGCGGGTGCGTCCTTGTACAAAGACAGATTCGTAAAGCGCAAATTCATTCACCTGAAAGGACCAGTGAAAGCCCGGTGGCGGGATAGCCGTGGCCTGACCCGCATCGCGCAGCAGGGTGATGTGGGGATGAAACGGCTGCGGGCTTTGATAACAGCCGCTGCGCGCGGCCTGCGCCCGCAGCATGTTTGCGAGCTGGAGCAGCCCTCGAGGGGGCTGACGCGTCCCCAGCCAGACCACCCGAGAGCGCAGCCATTGCCCGGCATCATCAAGATGCAGCGTAAACCCCGGCTGAGCAATGCGTCCGGCCATTGCGCTTAACGCACGCTGCTTTTCAGCGCTTACATCGCCGAGAAACGCTAACGTCAGGTGCATATTGGCGGCGGCGACGGGGCGGCCCGCGTCCGCGGGGAAGTGGCTGGCGCGCCAGCGAACAATTTGCCGTTGAAGCGTGGTGGGTAATTCAATGGCGAAGAATAGCCGTTTTGATTCAGACATGCGCAAGACTCGGTAATGATATGCGCCGATGCTACAATGTACGCCGATTAATGTTAACCCTCTGGAGCCGTAAGTGTCCTCTTTGCCCGTTGCCGTCGTCCTTCCTGAGCTTCTTGCCGCCTTAGCACATGCACCGCAGGTTTTGCTCAGCGCGCCCACGGGAGCGGGTAAATCCACCTGGCTGCCCCTGCAAATTCTGCGCGCGGGGAACATCAGCGGGAAAATTATCCTGCTGGAGCCGCGCAGGCTGGCGGCACGCAATGTGGCGCAGCGCCTGGCGGAACTGCTGAATGAAAAACCGGGCGAGACGGTAGGGTACCGGATGCGCGCCGAAACCTGCGTTGGCCCGTCCACGCGGCTGGAGGTGGTAACTGAAGGCATTCTCACCCGTATGCTGCAAAACGATCCGGAGCTGACCGGCGTCGGGCTGGTGATCCTTGATGAATTTCACGAGCGCAGCCTCCAGGCCGATCTGGCCCTCGCGCTGCTGCTCGACGTTCAGCAGGGGCTGCGCGACGACCTTCGGCTGCTGATTATGTCGGCGACGCTGGATAACGAGCGGCTCCGGCAGACGCTCCCTGACGCGCCGATGATCTCCTCTGAAGGGCGTGCGTTCCCGGTCGAGCGCCGTTATCAGCCGCTTCCTGCCCATCAGCGCTTTGACGAAGCCGTGGCCACCGCCACCGCCGAATTACTTCGTCAGGAACCCGGCTCGCTGCTGCTGTTTTTACCCGGCGTAGGCGAAATCCAGCGCGTACAGGAGCAACTGGCATCCCGTGTGAACAGTGACGTTATGCTGTGTCCGCTCTACGGTGCGCTGCCGTTGGCCGAACAGCGCCAGGCGATCCTTCCCGCACCGGCGGGGCAGCGCAAAGTGGTGCTGGCGACCAATATCGCGGAAACCAGTTTGACCATCGAAGGTATTCGTCTGGTGGTGGACAGTACCCAGGAGAGGGTGGCCAGTTTTGATCCGCGTACCGGGTTGACCAGGCTGCTGACGCAGCGCATCAGCCAGGCCTCGATGGTGCAGCGCGCAGGGCGAGCAGGGCGTCTTGAGCCGGGTATTTGCCTGCATTTAACCAGCGCCGAGCAGGCGGAGCGTGCGGCATTGCAGAGCACGCCAGAGATTTTACAAAGCGATCTCTCCGGGCTGGTGATGGATCTGATGCAGTGGGGCTGCCCGGATCCTGACCAGCTCACCTGGCTTAATCCTCCGCCTGTCGTGAACCTCGCCGCCGCGCGCACCTTGCTGACCCAGCTTGGCGCGCTGGAAGGCGAACGTCTGACGGCGCGCGGCCAGAAAATGGCGGCACTGGGCAACGATCCGCGTCTGGCGGCGATGCTGGTGGCCGCGCAGGGCGAAGATGAAATTGCCACGGCGGCAAAACTGGCGGCTATTCTTGAGGAGCCGCCGCGCGGTGGCAGCAGCGATCTGGGGCAGGCCTTTTCACGCAACCAGGGAAACTGGCAACAACGGGCGCAGCAGCTGTGTAAACGCCTGAATTGCCGGGGCGGTTCACCTGACAGCGATAACATTCCCCCTCTGCTGGCCCAGGCCTTCCCGGACAGGATCGCACGCCGTCGCGGGCTGGATGGTCGTTATCAGCTGGCAAACGGGATGGGCGCGATGCTGGACAGCGACGATGCGCTGACGCGACATGAGTGGCTGATTGCCCCTCTGCTGTTACAGGGCAGCCACTCCCCGGACGCGCGTATTTTGCAGGCGATAGCCGTGGATATTGACGCCCTGACGCGCGCCTGTCCGCAGCTGCTTCAGCAATCGGACATCGTGGAGTGGGACGATGCCCAGGGCACGCTGAAGGCGTTTCGTCGTCGTCAGATTGGTAAACTGACGCTCGGGACGAAACCGCTGGCGAAGCCGTCGGAAGAAGAGTTACACCAGGCGATGCTGAACGGCATTCGGGAAAAAGGGCTAAGCGTACTGAACTGGACGCCGGAGGCCGAACAGTATCGCATTCGCCTGCACTGTGCCGCGAAGTGGCTGCCGGAACAGGGGTGGCCGACGGTGGATGATGAGACGCTGCTCGCGACGCTGGAACAGTGGCTACTGCCGCAGATGAGCGGCGTACACTCGCTGCGTGCTCTTAAGGCGCTTGATGTTAAGGCAGCGTTACAGAATTTACTGGACTGGTCGTTACGTCAACGTCTGGATAGTGAACTGCCTGGGCATTACACTGTGCCAACCGGAAGCCGGATTGCCATTCGTTATCATGAGGATAATCCGCCCGCGCTGGCGGTTCGGATGCAGGAGATGTTTGGTGAGGCCACCACGCCGTCCATTGCTGAAGGGCGTGTGCCGTTAGTGCTTGAGCTGCTTTCGCCTGCGCATCGTCCATTGCAGATCACCCGCGATCTCGGGGCGTTCTGGGCGGGGAGCTATCGTGAAGTGCAGAAAGAGATGAAAGGGCGCTATCCCAAACACGTCTGGCCGGACGATCCGGCGAATACCGCGCCGACACGGCGCACGAAGAAATATTCGTAATGGGGAAAGTGCGGCCTGATGCCCTCACCCCGGCCCTCTCCCACGGGGAGAGGGAGAAACACACTTTGAGAGATTTCTTCTTTCACTGACCTGTGCAGGATAAGAAAATCTGGCCTTTGCGCCTGAATGTTGCGGAGAAAAAGCATGGCGGGGAATGACCGCGAGCCAATAGGACGTAAGGGAAAGCCAACGCGTCCGGCGAAAGAAAAGGTAAGCCGTCGTCGCCTCAGAGATGAGGAGTATGACGATGACTATGAAGACGATTATGAGGATGAAGAACCGATGCCGCGTAAAGGGAAAGGCAAAGGGCGTAAGCCTCGTGGTAAGCGCGGCTGGTTCTGGCTGTTGCTGAAGCTGTTCATTGTTTTTGTTGTTCTGATCGCGATTTACGGCGTTTATCTGGATCAGAAGATCCGCAGCCGTATCGACGGGAAAGTGTGGCAATTACCTGCGGCAGTGTATGGCCGCATGGTGAACCTTGAGCCGGACATGTCCATCAGCAAGAACGAGATGGTGAAGCTGCTGCAAGCCACGCAGTATCGGCAGGTCACGAAAATGACCCGTCCGGGCGAATTTACCGTCCAGGCGAAAAGCATTGAGATGATCCGCCGTCCGTTCGACTTCCCGGACAGCAAAGAGGGGCAGGTGCGCGCGCGTCTGACCTTTGATGGCGATCGTCTGGAAACCATTGAGAACATGGATAACGATCGCCAGTTCGGTTTCTTCCGTCTCGATCCGCGTCTCATCACCATGCTGTCGTCTGCAAACGGCGAACAGCGCCTGTTCGTGGCGCGTAACGGCTTCCCGGATCTGCTGGTGGATACCCTGCTGGCAACCGAGGATCGCCACTTCTACGAGCACGACGGTATTAGCCTCTACTCCATTGGTCGTGCGGTGCTGGCGAACCTGACCGCCGGACGTACGGTGCAGGGCGCGAGTACGCTCACCCAGCAGCTGGTGAAAAACCTGTTCCTCTCCAGCGAACGCTCTTACTGGCGTAAAGCCAACGAAGCGTACATGGCCGTGCTAATGGATGCGCGCTACAGCAAGGATCGTATCCTTGAGTTGTACATGAACGAGGTGTACCTCGGTCAGAGCGGTGATAACGAGATCCGCGGCTTCCCGCTGGCGAGCCTGTACTACTTTGGCCGTCCGGTGGAAGAGCTGAGTCTCGACCAGCAGGCACTGCTGGTGGGCATGGTGAAAGGCGCGTCGATCTACAACCCGTGGCGTAACCCGAAACTGGCGCTGGAGCGTCGTAACCTGGTGCTGCGTCTGCTGCAACAACAGCAGGTGATTGACCAGGAGCTGTACGACATGCTGAGCGCGCGTCCTCTGGGCGTTCAGCCGCGCGGTGGGGTGATCTCTCCGCAGCCTGCGTTTATGCAGATGGTGCGTCAGGAGTTGCAGTCGAAGCTCGGGGATAAAGTTAAAGATCTCTCCGGCGTGAAGATCTTCACTACCTTTGATTCCGTGGCGCAGGATGCGGCAGAAAAAGCGGCGGTAGAAGGCATTCCGGTTCTGAAGAAGCAGCGTAAGCTGAGCGATCTGGAAACCGCGATGGTGGTGGTTGACCGCAACACCGGCGAAGTTCGCGCGATGGTGGGCGGTGCCGAGCCGCAGTATGCGGGCTACAACCGCGCGATGCAGGCGCGTCGTTCAATTGGTTCTCTGGCAAAACCGGCAACGTATCTGACCGCGCTGAGCCAGCCGAATCTTTACCGCCTGAACACCTGGATTGCCGATGCGCCTATCTCCCTGCGCCAGCCTAATGGTCAGGTATGGTCTCCGCAGAACGATGACAGACAGTTCAGCGGTCAGGTGATGCTGGTGGATGCGTTAACCCGCTCAATGAACGTGCCTACGGTGAACCTCGGGATGGCGCTGGGCCTGCCCGCCATCACCGATACCTGGCAGAAGCTGGGCGTGCCGAAAGATCAGCTGCACCCTGTGCCAGCCATGATCCTGGGGGCGCTTAACCTGACGCCAATCGAAGTGGCCCAGGCGTTCCAGACCATCGCCAGCGGCGGTAACCGTGCGCCGCTTTCCGCCCTGCGTTCGGTGATTGCCGAAGATGGCTCCGTGTTGTATCAAAGCTTCCCGCAGGCTGAACGTGCCGTTCCGGCGCAGGCGGCTTACATGACGCTGTGGACCATGCAGCAGGTTGTCCAGCGTGGTACGGGCCGTCAGCTGGGGGCGAAATATCCTGGCCTGCATCTGGCGGGGAAAACCGGGACCACCAACAACAACGTGGATACCTGGTTTGCCGGTATTGATGGTCGTGAAGTGGTCATTACCTGGGTGGGCCGCGATAACAACCAGCCGACCAGACTGTATGGTGCAAGCGGCGCGATGTCGATTTACCAGCGCTACCTCGCGAATCAGTCTCCGGTGCCGTTGAACCTCGTTGCGCCGGAAGATATCGTCGATATGGGCGTGGACAGCTCGGGTAACTTCATTTGCGGCGGTGGTGTACGTTCGCTGCCGGTCTGGACGACCAATCCGGATGCGCTGTGCCAGCAAAGCCAGCCGGAGCAGCCAACGGGCAATCCGTTTGACCAGTCTTCTCAGCCGCAGCAGCAACAGCAACAGCCGCAGCAGCAGGAAGAGAAGAAAGACAGCGACGGCGTCGCTGGCTGGATCAAGGATATGTTCGGCGGGAACTGACACATACCCCCTTCTGCGGAAGGGGGTATTTTTTTACCTCAGCAACTCATTTTCTTAACCCCGTTTTCAATCCTGATTAACGACCTATTTTCCGTTGATTATTTCTTAAACCCTTAATTCTTGTAGGGCCGCATATCGCTTGCTATGCCGTCAGCGTTTCGCATATTATTCTGCGGTCATAATAATAATTCTCGTTTACGTTATCATTCACCTTTTCCATCAGAGATCCATCATGGCGCTTTCCAATACTGCTCAGCCAATTAACACGTCGCTGCGTAAACTCGCAGCCGTCGTAGCCACAGCGGTTGCCGGCATGTCTGCTTATGCACAGGCCGCTGAAACCCCCAACAAAGAAGAAACTATCACCGTGACTGCCGCACCGGCAGCGCAGGAAAGTGCCTGGGGTCCTGCACCGACCATTGCGGCAAAACGTACCGCAACGGCGACGAAAACCGATACACCGATCGAGAAAACCCCGCAGTCTATTTCCGTGGTCACACGTGAAGAGATGGACATGAAACAACCGGGGACGGTGAAACAGGCGCTGGCCTATACCCCAAGCGTGTTCGCTACGCGCGGCGCATCAACAACGTACGATGTGGTTTCGATTCGTGGTTTCACGACCTCCAGCACCGTGAATACCAACCAGTATCTGGATGGTATGAAGTTGCAGGGTGACAACTACTCTGAAGCGTCCATGGATCCGTACTTCCTTGAGCGCGTAGAGCTGCTGCGTGGCCCGACGTCCGTACTGTATGGCAAAAGCCATCCGGGCGGCGTAGTGAGTATGGTCAGCAAGCGTCCTACCACGGAACCGTTGAAAGAAATTCAGTTCAAAATGGGGACGGATAACCTCTGGCAGACTGGGTTTGATTTCAGCGACGCGATTGACGATGACGGCGTGTGGTCCTACCGTCTGACCGGCCTGGGCCGCAGCGAGAACGCGCAGCAGGAAATGGTGAAGTCTACTCGTTACGCGATTGCACCGTCTTTCAGCTGGCGTCCTGATGATAAAACCGATTTCACCTTCCTGAGCAACTTCCAGAGCGATCCGGATGCAGGCTACTATGGCTGGCTGCCGCGTGAAGGTACCGTTGTGCCTTACTATGATGCAGCCGGAAAGGCGCACAAGCTGCCGACCGATTTTAACGAAGGCGATGAAGACAATAAGATCTCCCGTCGTCAGAAAATGGTGGGTTACAGCTTCGCGCATGAATTTAACGACACCTTCACCGTGCGTCAGAACCTGCGTTACACCAAAATCAACACGCTTTACCGTTCAGTGTACGGTAACGGCTATATCGCCCCGGCCCAGATCAGCCGGGCGTACGTGCGCTCAGATGAAGATCTCAACTCGTTCACCGTTGATACACAGCTCCAGTCGAAATTCGCGACCGGCGCCGTTGACCATACGCTGCTGACGGGCGTGGATTACCTTCGTATGCGCAATGACATCGATGCTGACTACGGTACTGCCGATCCGATCAGTATGAACAATCCGCAGCACGGCAATGCGAACGTCAATGTGAACTTCCCGTATGCCATGCTCAATCGCCAGGAGCAGACCGGGCTTTATGCGCAGGATCAGGCGGAATGGGATAAGTGGGTACTCACCCTGGGTGGCCGCTATGACTTTGCGAAAACGTCTGCCTTTAACCGTAATAACGGCACCACCGCGGAAATTAACGATCAGGCGTTCACCTGGCGCGGGGGCATTAACTACCTGTTCGACAACGGGATTACCCCATACTTCAGCTACAGTGAATCCTTCGAACCGCTCTCTGGTACCACCCAGGGCGGCAAACCGTTCGATCCGGCGCGCGGCAAGCAGTATGAAGCAGGCGTGAAGTATGTTCCGAAAGATCTGCCTGTTGTGGTGACGGCAGCGGTATACCAGCTGACCAAGAACAACAACCTGACTGCCGATCCGGCGAACCCGACCAGCGGCTTTAGCGTGCAGGGCGGTGAAATTCGCTCCCGTGGCTTTGAGCTGGAAGCGAAAGCGGCGGTGTCGGCTAACGTGAACGTGACGGCGGCTTACAGCTATACCGATGCGGAATATACTCACGATACCTGGTATGAAGGCCGTCGTCCGGCGGAAGTACCGCGTAATATGGCATCCCTGTGGGCGGACTACACCTTCCACGAGACGGCGCTGAGTGGCCTGACCGTCGGTGCGGGCGCGCGTTACATCGGAAACACAGTGACGTACTACTCCGCAGCATCGCCTAAAGCCTATGAGTCCTTTAACGTCGCGGGTTATGCCCTGGCGGATGCGACCGTGAAATACGATCTGGCGCGCTTCGGTCTGCCGGGCTCTTCCGTCGGCGTCAACGTGAACAACATCTTTGACCGGGAATACGTCTCCAGCTGCTACAGTGAGTATGCATGCTACTGGGGAGCAGGACGCCAGGTTGTTGCCACGGCGACCTTCCGCTTCTAACCTCTTTATGGGCACGGTTCGCCGTGCCCTTTTTATTTAAGTTGGCTGACATGCAGGATAATAAAACGCAATCCGACTCCACCTTCACGCTCAACAATCTCTCCTTTCGCGTACCCGGGCGCACCTTGCTGCATCCGCTCTCTTTGACGTTTCCCGCAGGTAAAGTGACCGGTTTAATCGGGCACAATGGTTCCGGTAAATCGACGTTATTGAAGATGCTGGGCCGCCATCAGCCGCCGTCCGAGGGTGACATTCTGCTGGATGACCAGCCGCTGGCGAGCTGGAACAGTAAGGCCTTTGCCCGCAAGGTGGCCTATCTGCCGCAGCAGTTACCGCAGGCGGAGGGCATGACGGTGCGCGAGCTGGTAGCGATTGGACGTTATCCGTGGCACGGTGCGCTCGGGCGTTTTGGCGTCGCTGACAGAGAGAAAGTGGAAGAGGCGATCGCGCTGGTTGGGTTAAAACCGCTGGCGCACCGTCTGGTGGATAGCCTGTCCGGTGGCGAGCGTCAGCGCGCGTGGATCGCGATGCTGGTGGCACAGGACAGCCGCTGCCTGCTGCTCGACGAACCCACGTCGGCGCTGGACATTGCGCATCAGGTCGACGTCCTGGCGCTGGTGCATCGCTTAAGCCAACAGCGTGGCCTGACGGTGATTGCCGTTCTGCATGATATCAATATGGCCGCGCGCTATTGCGACTATCTGGTGGCGCTGCGCGGCGGTGAAATGATCGCTCAGGGCACGCCTGCCGAACTGATGCGCAGCGAAACGCTGGAGCATATCTACGGCATTCCTATGGGCATCTTGCCTCACCCGGCCGGGGCTGCACCCGTGAGCTTTGTCTACTGATGCTGGAATCAACATTCATTAGCCGCCGTCGCCTGCTGACGGCCATGGCGCTCTCACCGCTGCTGTTAAAGATGGGCCAGGCCCGCGCTGCCGCTATCGATCCGCACCGCATCGTGGCGCTGGAGTGGTTGCCCGTCGAACTGATGATGGCGCTGGGCGTGACGCCTTACGGCGTGGCCGATATTCCCAACTACACCCTGTGGGTGAATGAGCCCAAACTGCCGGACTCCGTCATCGACATCGGTCTGCGTACGGAGCCGAACCTTGAGCTTCTCACCCAGATGAAACCGTCTTATTTATTCTGGTCTGCGGGGTATGGCCCGTCGGAAGAGACCATGGCAAAGATTGCCCCCGGACGGGGCTTTTCCTTTAGCGACGGTAAAAAGCCGCTGACCATGGCCAAAAATTCCATCCACGAGATGGCGCAGTTCCTCAACCGTGAGGCTGAAGCGAAAAAACACCTCGATGAATTTGATGCGCTGATTAGTTCCCTTAAGCCGCGCTTTGCCCACCGTGGCGATCGGCCTTTGCTGATGGTGACTCTGCTGGATGCCCGCCATATGCTGGTTTTTGGAAAAAACTGTTTGTTCCAGGAAGTGCTCGACAGCTTTGGCATTCGTAATGCCTGGGAAGGCGAGATGACGTTCTGGGGCAGTACCGCCGTAGGTATTGACCGTCTGGCGGCATTTCGTGATGTCGATGTTCTGTGCTTTGACCACGGCAATGAGCGCGAAATGCAAACCCTGATGGCGACCCCGCTCTGGCAGGCAATGCCGTTCGTGCGCGAGCGGCGCTTCCTGCGCGCGCCAGCGGTCTGGTTTTACGGTGCGACGCTGTCGGCCATGCATTTTGCTCGCGTGCTGGACAATGCACTGGGAGGCAAGGCATGAGCACGCGGATGGCCCGTTTCCCGATGTTACTGTTGGCGCTCATTTTTCTGGCGGCCCTGGCGTTAACCGGCTTTAACCTGACCACGGCGTTACCCCGGGATCAGTGGGTAGCCGCGTTTGCCGCGCCGGATATCGATAATATTCAGCAAATGCTGTTCCACTACAGCCTGCTGCCGCGTCTGGCTATCTCTCTGCTGGTCGGGGCGGGGCTGGGGCTGGTGGGCGTACTGTTTCAGCAGGTGCTGCGTAACCCGCTGGCGGAGCCGACCACGCTGGGCGTGGCGACGGGGGCTCAGTTGGGGATCACCATTACCACTCTCTGGACCCTGCCGGGCGCATTAACCGCGCAGTTCGCCGCGCTGGCAGGTGCGTGCGTGGTGGGGGCGCTGGTCTTTGGCGTGGCCTGGGGAAAACGTCTCTCGCCGGTCACGCTGATCCTCGCGGGGCTGGTCGTCAGCCTCTACTGCGGGGCGATCAACCAACTGCTGGTACTGTTTCACCACGACCAGTTGCAAAGCATGTTTATGTGGAGTACCGGCACGCTCACCCAGACCGACTGGAGTATCGTCCAGCGCCTGTGGCCGCAGCTGTTCGGCGGCGTGGTGCTGACGCTGCTGCTGCTGCGTCCGCTCACGCTGATGGGCCTGGATGACGGTGTGGCGCGCAATCTGGGGCTGGCGCTGTCGCTGGCGCGTCTGGCAGCCCTGACCCTGGCGATTGTGCTGAGCGCGTTACTGGTTAACGCCGTCGGCATCATCGGTTTTATCGGCCTGTTTGCGCCATTGCTGGCAAAAATGCTCGGCGCGCGCCGTCTGCTGGCGCGTCTGATGCTGGCCCCGCTGATTGGCGCGCTGATCCTCTGGCTTTCCGATCAACTCATTCTCTGGCTGGCGCGCGTCTGGATGGAAGTCTCCACCGGCTCGGTGACCGCCCTGATCGGCGCGCCGCTGCTGCTGTGGCTGCTGCCGCGCCTGCGCAGCATGAGCGCCCCGGCAATGGATGCCGGAGATAAAGTACATGCCGAGCGCCAGTCGGTGGTGTGGTTCAGCCTTGCCGGGCTTGTGGTGTTGATTATCGCCTCGTTTGCCGCACTTTCACTGGGACGCGACGCCACGGGCTGGCACTGGGCGACGGGGGATTTGCTGCATGAACTCATGCAGTGGCGCTGGCCGCGGATCTTCTCCGCGCTGATTGCGGGCGTCATGCTGGCGGTGGCGGGCTGTATAATCCAGCGTCTCACCGGCAACCCGATGGCAAGCCCGGAAGTATTAGGGATCAGTTCCGGGGCCGCGTTTGGCGTAGTGTTGATGCTGTTCCTCGTGCCGGGGAATGCGTTCGGCTGGCTGATGCCTGCCGGCAGCATCGGTGCGGCTGTCACGCTGATGATTATTCTGATCGCTTCCGGGCGAGGGGGGTTCTCACCTCACCGCATGCTGCTGGCCGGGATGGCGCTCAGCACCGCGTTTACCATGCTGCTGATGATGTTGCAGGCGAGCGGCGATCCGCGCATGGCGCAGATCCTGACATGGATTTCCGGTTCAACATACAACGCTACTGGCAGTCAGGTGGTGCATACCGGGATCGTGATGATCGTGCTGCTGGCGATTGTGCCGCTGTGCCGTCGCTGGATGACCATTTTGCCGCTGGGTGGGGACACTGCACGCGCGGTCGGGGTGGCGCTGACACCAACGCGTATCGCCCTGTTGCTGCTGGCCGCGTGCCTGACGGCGACGGCCACCATGACTATCGGCCCGCTCAGTTTTGTCGGATTAATGGCGCCGCATATCGCCCGTATGATGGGCTTTCGCAGGACTTTGCCGCATATCGTGATCTCAGCACTGACGGGGGGGGTGATCCTGGTCTTTGCTGACTGGTGTGGAAGGATGGTGCTGTTCCCGTATCAGATCCCGGCGGGCCTGCTGTCGACCTTTATTGGCGCGCCGTACTTTATTTATCTGCTGAGAAAGCAGAGTCGGTAATGCCCTCTCCTGTGGGAGAGGGGGAACATCGTAGGCCGGGTAAGCGTTAGCGCCACCCGGCAATGCCCTTAAAGCTTCGCAAACACCTTACGCGCTGCGTCGATGGTGTTATTGATATCTTCTTCGCTGTGCGCCACGGACATAAAGCCCGCTTCAAACGCTGACGGCGCCAGGTACACGCCTTCTTCCAGCATCAGGTGGAAGAAGCGTTTGAAGCGTTCCACGTCGCACTTCACCACGTCCTGATAGCAGGTCACGGTTTTTGCCTCGGTGAAGAAAATCCCGAACATGCCGCCCACGTGGTTTACCACCAGCGGAATACCCGCGTCTTCAGCGGCTTCCAGCAGGCCGTTTGCCAGCTGCGTCGTCCGGTCCGTCAGGGTTTCATGGATACCCGGCTGCGCCACTTCGGTCAGACAGGCGAAGCCCGCCGCCATCGCAATAGGGTTGCCGGAGAGCGTACCCGCCTGGTAAACCGGACCGGTTGGAGCCAGGGCTTCCATCACGTCCTTACGACCACCAAACGCGCCGACAGGCATGCCGCCGCCGATGATTTTACCGAGGCAGGTCAGATCCGGCTCCACGCCGTAGTATGACTGCGCCCCCGCCAGCGCCACGCGGAAACCGGTCATCACTTCGTCGATAATCAGCAGCGCGCCGAACTCATCGCACAGCGCGCGCAGGCCCGGCAGGAAATCCGGCTGCGGTGGAATGCAGTTCATGTTGCCCGCCACCGGTTCAACGATGATGCAGGCAATCTCCTGCGGATACTGCTCGAACGCCGCGCGAACGGTGTTCAGATCGTTGTAGGTGCAGGTCAGGGTGTGCTTCGCGAAATCCGCTGGTACGCCAGGCGAGTTTGGCTGACCGAGGGTCAGCGCGCCGGAACCGGCTTTCACCAGCAGGCAGTCGGCATGGCCGTGATAACAACCTTCGAACTTGATGATCTTGTCACGGCCGGTAAAACCGCGTGCCAGGCGGATAGCGCTCATGGTCGCTTCGGTACCGGAGTTCACCATACGCACCATGTCCATCGTAGGCACCAGCTCGGTGACCAGCTCCGCCATTTTGACTTCCATCTCGGTTGGCGCGCCGAAGCTCAGACCGCGCTGAGCGGCTTCAATCACCGCGTTGCGGATCGCCGGGTGGTTGTGGCCCAGTACCATCGGGCCCCAGGAGCCGACATAATCGACATAGGCTTTGCCATCCACATCATACAGATATGCGCCATCCGCACGTTCGATAAACAGCGGGGTGCCACCCACGCCGGTAAAGGCGCGCACAGGTGAGTTCACGCCGCCTGGGATAAGCTCGCGGGCTGCGCTGTAGAGGTTTTCAGACTTGCTCATGGCGTCGTTCCTGGTTCGTAGAAATAAGTTAAGGCAGCTATTCTAAGTGATTCGGAAGAGGTTATAAAATTTTTGCCCCTCAGAAGGCTTAACAATTGTTAAGTATTTTTCAGAGGACGAGGGGATTGTCTCTGGTAGAATCCCTGCGGCCTTTTGTATGACGAAACAGAACAGGTAATGAACGAGAACACGCCTTCATTTGAACAACAACAATTTACGCGCGCGAAGCACCGGGTCAGTATCCGGCGGCTGCTCAACCGTGACAAAACCCCGTTAGCCATTCTGCTGGCAGCCGCCGTGGTCGGTACGCTGGCCGGGCTGGTGGGTGTCGCGTTCGAGAAAGCGGTCAATGCGGTACTCAACTGGCGCATTGGTACCGTCGCCAGCTTTGCCGATCGGGAATGGCTGGTCTGGGTGCTGGCATTTGGACTTTCAGCGCTGTTTGCCATGGTGGGGTATTTTCTGGTGCGTAAATTCGCGCCCGAAGCCGGCGGCTCGGGGATCCCTGAAATTGAGGGGGCGCTGGAGGAGTTGCGTCCGGTCCGCTGGTGGCGGGTGCTCCCGGTAAAATTTATCGGTGGCATGGGGACGCTCGGGGCGGGCATGGTGCTCGGACGGGAAGGGCCGACGGTACAGCTGGGCGGCAACGTCGGACGCATGGTTGGCGATCTGTTCCGCATGCGCAGCGCTGAAGCGCGCCATACGCTGCTGGCGACGGGGGCCGCGGCGGGGCTGTCGGCGGCGTTTAACGCACCGCTGGCGGGGATACTGTTTATCATCGAAGAGATGCGCGCTCAGTTCCGCTACAACCTTATCTCCATTAAAGCGGTGTTTACCGGCGTGATTATGTCGAGCATCGTCTTTCGCATCGTCAACGGCGAAGGCGCGGTGATTGAGGTAGGCAAGCTGACCAACGCGCCGGTCAATACCCTGTGGCTGTATCTGGTGCTGGGGATGATTTTTGGCATCGTCGGCCCGCTGTTCAATACCCTGATTTTACGTGCGCAGGATATGTTTCAGCGCATCCACGGCGGCAATACCACCAAATGGGTGCTGGTGGGCGGCCTGCTCGGCGGCGTGTGCGGGATCCTCGGTTTTATCGAACCGAATGCGGCGGGCGGCGGTTTCGGTCTGATTCCCATTGCCGCGGCGGGGAATTTCAGCGTTGGCCTGCTGCTGTTTATGTTTATTTCTCGCGTCATCACCACGGTATTATGCTTCTCCTCCGGCGCACCGGGCGGCATTTTTGCCCCAATGCTGGCGCTGGGTACGCTGCTGGGCACGGCGTTCGGGATGGCGGCGGCGGCAGGCTTCCCGGCCTACCATCTGGATGCGGGGACGTTTGCGGTTGCGGGAATGGGGGCGCTGCTGGCGGCCTCCCTGCGCGCGCCGCTGACCGGGATCGTGCTGGTGCTGGAAATGACCGACAATTACCAGCTCATTTTGCCAATGATCATTACCTGTCTCGGCGCGACACTATTAGCCCAATTCCTGGGTGGAAAACCGCTATACTCCACCATTCTTGCCCGTACCCTGGCGAAACAGGAAGCTGAGCAGGCCCTGAAGCAGAATACTTGAATGAATTACCAGGGTATTAGATAATGACAACAAGAATTGGGTGATTTTTGCCCAATAGCAGTCGCAGTATTCATGGGAGCATAAGATGAGTGATGACGTAGCGTTGCCGCTGGAATTTACCGAAGCAGCAGCGAAAAAAGTGAAAACCCTGATTGCCGACGAGGACAATCCGGATCTGAAACTGCGTGTTTATATTACCGGTGGCGGCTGTAGCGGCTTCCAGTATGGTTTTACCTTTGACGATCAGGTCAACGATGGTGATATGACTATCGAGAAACAGGGCGTCGCGCTGGTGGTTGACCCGATGAGCCTGCAATATCTTGTAGGCGGTTCAGTGGACTACACTGAAGGTCTGGAAGGTTCACGCTTTGTGGTGACTAACCCCAATGCGACCAGCACCTGCGGGTGTGGTTCTTCGTTCAGTATTTAAGCCTGAATGCAGATTGTAGGCCCGGTAAGCGAAGCGTCACCGGGCCTATAAACGACACCTATCTTGAATTCTCATCCAGCGCAAACGTCGGCAGCTTCAGGTGCCAGCGTATCGCCGCTAAACGGATCGCCAGCGTCACCACCATCCCCAGCATCGCCGCATTCTCCAGCGGGACAGCAAAGGTGTAATACGCCGTGGCGTGAACAATCCCCCCGATAATACAGGCCGTCGCGTAGATTTCCGTTCGCAGGATCATCGGGACTTCTCGCGCCAGTATGTCGCGAATAATCCCTCCGCCCACGCCGGTTAACACGCCCATGCAGATTGCCACCAGCGGGCCAGTCCCGGCATTAAAGGCTTTATTCACGCCTATCCCCACAAAGACCGCCAGACCGACGGCATCCAGCACCGGCAATATCCATTTTGGCAGTCTGCGAGGCTGACGAACCAGCACGATGGTTAACAGACAGGTGACCATCGCCACCACCAGATCCGTGGGATCTTTTACCCAGAATACCGGGCCGTTTGCCAGCGCCATATCGCGGATCGTTCCGCCTCCCACCGCCGTAACAACGCCGAGCACCAGGACGCCAAACGGATCCATGCGTAGTTTTCCGGCAAGCAAAACGCCGGAGATAGCAAAAACGGCTGTGCCAAGAATATCCAGCCAATACACGAGCATCGTTAAATCCTCGAAGGGGGTATTTATCTGTTTGAGTGACTCTCTGCCAGTTTGGCACAGAGTTGTTTTGCGGCGAGGATAATACGCGGGCTGGCGCGTTCAAACCAGTCGCTGTTGAGTGCGATGACCGGAATTTTAAGCTGCTGATGCCAGAATTGTTCTATTTTAGGAATCTCGCTCGCATTTCCGACCACCACGATGGCCTGCGGTTGTCGCGCCAGAACCTGCTCACGGCTGACCTGCGGCCAGGGGATACGGCTTTCGGCAAAGATGTTCTCACCCCCACAGGTCTCAAGCACCTGATTCTGGATCGAACCTTTCCCGGTAGTGAACAGCGGCTGGCTGCCAAATTGCAGAAAAACGCGTTGTTTCGGTTGCGTACCGTACCGGGTTTTTAGCGCAGCATAGTCGTTGAGCATCTGCTGTGCAGCCTGCACGGCGCGTTGTGGAGTAGGGCTGAAGGGCGCGAGTTCGCGAAGGGCCTGCGCGACCTGTTCGATGCTCACCGCGTCCACCCATTTCACCGTTATTCCCAGCGACGAGAGCTGATTTACCTGCCGTTCGGCATTACCGCCGCGCCAGGCGAGGACCAGATCGGGCTTCAGCGCCACGATGCGTTCCAGATTCATTCCCTGCCAGGTGGCAACCTGTTCGATGTGGGCGGCCTGAGGGGGATAATCGGAAAAGCTGCTCACCGCAACGGGCGTGATCCCGGCGGCAAACGCCAGTTCCGTATTGGCAGGGGAGAGAGTGATCACCCGCGGTGCGGCGATGAGCCAGGCCGGGGCGAGCAGAAGCAGGGCGGCCAGCGCCCTGAACGACAACTTACCCACGCGCCAGTTTCTGCACCAGGGTTTCCACCATCACGGTGGACTGTTTGGCCGCCACGGCCAGGAATTCGTCGAAGCTGATGTGGGACTGCTGGTCCGCCACGTCAGAAATCGCACGAACGACCACGAACGGCACGCTGAAGTTATGGCACACGTGTGCAATCGCCGTGGCTTCCATCTCAACGGCGACAGCCTGCGGGAAGTTATGACGGATTTTCGCCAGACCGACAGAGCCGTTGATAAAGGCATCGCCGCTGACGATCAGGCCACGCACCGCATTGAGGTTAAGCTCGTTAATGCAGCTTTCAGCGGCGGCAATCAGCTTATCATCCGCTTTAAACCCGGCCGGGCAGCCCGGAAGCTGACCATATTCGTAGCCGAATGCGGTGACATCTGCATCGTGGTAACGCGCTTCGTCGGAAACCACGATATCACCCACTTTCAGCGTCGGCGCCAGCCCGCCCGCAGAACCCGTATTAATGATAACGTCAGGCTTGCAGCGTTCAAGCAGCAGGGTCGCGCCCAGTGCAGCTGCAACTTTACCGATGCCTGATTTCAGCAGAGCCACGTCAACGCCGTTCAACTGGCCGGTATAGATTTCACAGCCACCGAGGGAGAGGGTCTGACGGTTCTCAATTTTGTCACGCAGCAGCGTAACTTCTTCTTCCATTGCACCAATAATGCCGATTTTCATAGATTTACTCGCGATGTGCCTTGTTAAGATGCATAGTCTATCATGCGGTTAAGGGGAAACGCATTCTCACGCGGGGGAGCACATGTCACCAATCGATTTTCGCACCAAAATTAACTGGCACCGACGTTACCGTTCGCCGCAGGGCGAAAAGAATGAACATGAAATCCTGCGTATTTTCGAGAGCGATCGCGGACGCATCATCAACTCGCCCGCCATCCGCCGGTTACAGCAAAAAACCCAGGTGTTCCCGCTGGAGCGTAACGCCGCGGTGCGTACGCGGTTAACGCACTCCATGGAAGTGCAGCAGGTGGGGCGCTACATTGCAAAAGAGATCCTCAGCCGCCTTAAAGAGCAACGTCTGCTCGACACCTACGGGCTGGATGAACTGACCGGGCCGTTCGAAAGTATCGTTGAGATGGCCTGCCTGATGCACGATATCGGCAATCCTCCCTTTGGTCACTTCGGCGAGGCCGCCATCAACGACTGGTTTAAACAGCGGCTTTTTCCCTCTGACGCCATAAGCCAGCCGCTCAGCGACGACCGCTGTGTGGTACGCGATTTATGCCTGCGTGAAGGTGAAGATAGCCTGAACGATCTGCGCCGTAAGGTGCGTCAGGATCTGTGCCATTTCGAAGGTAACGCGCAGGGGATCCGCCTGGTGCACTCCCTGATGCGCATGAATCTGACCTGGGCGCAGGTGGGCTGTATTCTTAAATATACGCGTCCCGCATGGTGGACCGGAGAAACGCCCGCCACCCATAGCTACCTGATGAAAAAACCGGGCTATTACCTATCAGAAGAAGGGTACATCGCGCGGTTGCGTAAAGAACTTTCCCTGACGCCCAATGGCCGTTTTCCATTGACGTGGATTATGGAGGCCGCTGACGACATTTCTTATTGCGTGGCCGATCTGGAAGACGCAGTGGAAAAAAGAATATTCAGCGTCGAGGAACTGTACCAGCATCTTCATGATGCCTGGGGAGAGCATGAAAAAGGTTCTCTGTTTGCGCAGGTCGTGGAGAATGCCTGGGATAAATCGCGTTCAAATTCGCTAAGTCGTAGTACCGAAGACCAGTTCTTTATGTATTTGCGGGTCAACACGCTGAATAAACTGGTGCCGTATGCGGCCGCCCGTTTCATTGATAATTTGCCGATGATATTTAGCGGGGAATTTAATCATGCCCTGCTGGAAGATGAGAGCAGTTTTAGTCAGCTGCTTGAATTATATAAAAACGTGGCCGTTCGCCACGTTTTCAGTCACCCGGATGTCGAACAGCTGGAGCTGCAAGGATACCGGGTTATCAGCGGGTTGCTGGAAATTTATGGCCCGCTGCTCCAGCTGACGGTCGATGAGTTCAGCGAGCTGGTCGAAAATGAACGTGTTCGCCGCCTGCCGATTGAATCTCGTCTCTATCAGAAGCTTTCAACCCGCCACCGGCTGGCATACATTGAAGCCGTCAGTAAAATAGATCGCCATTCTTCCCAATGGCCAGTTCTGGAATATTATTATCGCTGTCGTCTTATCCAGGACTATATCAGTGGAATGACAGATTTGTATGCCTGGGATGAATACCGCAAGCTTATGGCCGTTGAATAAGCCATGAGTTTTGTAAAGACGGCCAATAAATTTTTACTTTTTCCATAAACTTATTCCCGGAACTAAGCGGTATAAAACGAATCTGAGTTACACAGCAATTTTGCGTTATCTGGTAAATCGAGATTGAGAAACATGAAAAAAACCACATTAGCAATGAGTGCACTGGCTCTGAGTTTAGGTTTAGCGCTGTCCCCTCTGGCGATGGCGGCCGAGACAGCTTCCTCGGCAGCGACTGCGCAGCAGATGCCAAGCCTGGCCCCGATGCTCGAAAAAGTGATGCCATCGGTGGTGAGTATTAACGTTGAGGGCAGCACAACCGTCAATACGCCGCGTATGCCGCGTAATTTCCAGCAGTTCTTCGGCGACAATTCGCCATTCTGCCAGGACGGTTCGCCATTCCAGAGTTCCCCGTTCTGTCAGGGCGGCGGTGCAGGGGATGACGGTCAGGGCGGCGGCCAGCAGCAGAAATTCATGGCACTCGGCTCGGGCGTCATTATTGATGCAGCGAAAGGCTACGTGGTGACCAATAACCACGTGGTAGATAACGCCAGCACCATTAAAGTGCAGATGAGCGATGGTCGTAAATTTGACGCCAAAGTGGTCGGTAAAGACCCGCGCTCCGACATCGCGCTGATCCAAATCCAGGATCCGAAGAACCTGACGGCGATTAAACTTGCCGACTCTGACGCGCTGCGCGTCGGTGACTACACCGTCGCCATCGGTAACCCGTTTGGTCTGGGCGAAACCGTGACTTCGGGTATCGTCTCTGCGCTGGGGCGTAGCGGCCTGAACGCGGAAAACTATGAAAACTTCATCCAGACGGATGCGGCAATTAACCGCGGTAACTCCGGCGGTGCGCTGGTTAACCTGAACGGTGAGCTGATCGGTATCAACACCGCTATCCTGGCACCGGACGGTGGCAACATCGGTATCGGCTTTGCTATCCCGAGCAACATGGTGAAAAACCTGACTGCGCAGATGGTGCAGTATGGACAGGTGAAACGCGGTGAGCTGGGTATCATGGGTACCGAACTGAACTCCGAGCTGGCGAAAGCGATGAAAGTGGACGCTCAGCGCGGCGCATTCGTAAGCCAGGTTATGCCGAACTCCTCGGCGGCGAAAGCTGGCATTAAAGCGGGTGACGTGATCACCTCGCTGAACGGTAAACCGATCAGCAGCTTTGCAGCCCTGCGTGCGGAAGTGGGTTCTATGCCAATCGGCAGTAAAGTGACCCTCGGCCTGCTGCGTGAAGGTAAGCCGGTTAACGTGAGCCTGGAACTGCAACAGAGCAGCCAGAATCAGGTGGATTCCAGCACCATCTTCAGCGGTATTGAAGGTGCTGAGATGAGCAACAAAGGGGCAGATAAAGGCGTGGTGGTGAACAACGTGAAAGCGAACTCACCTGCTGCCCGTATCGGCCTGAAAAAAGGTGATGTGATCATGGGCGCGAACCAGCAGCCGGTGAAAAACATCGCTGAACTGCGCAAAATTCTCGACAGCAAGCCGTCCGTGCTGGCGCTGAATATTCAGCGTGGTGATACCTCTATTTATCTCCTGATGCAGTAATCTTCTTAAGCCCCTGTTCGCAGGGGCTTTCTCTTTTCTGTGACCTTTCCCACAACTCCATACATCTCTCTCTGCCTTTGGGCATCTGCACAATGCAGCCTTAGCTGAACTTCCCTATGCTTGAGCTCTGCTCACGGGAGGGTTATATGGCTGGCTGGCATCTTGATACCAAAATGGCGCAGGATATCGTGGCGCGCACCATGCGCATCATTGATACCAATATCAACGTAATGGACGCCCGAGGGCGCATTATCGGCAGCGGCGATCGTGAGCGTATTGGTGAATTGCACGAAGGAGCGTTGCTGGTGCTCTCTCAGGGGCGCGTGGTCGACATCGATGACGCCGTGGCGAAACATCTGCACGGGGTCCGACAGGGGATCAACCTGCCGCTGCGTCTGGAAGGGGAAATTGTTGGCGTTATCGGTCTGACCGGCGATCCTGAATCGCTGCGTAAATACGGCGAACTGGTCTGCATGACGGCGGAGATGATGCTGGAGCAGTCGCGTCTGATGCACCTGCTTGCCCAGGACAGCCGCCTGCGTGAAGAGCTGGTGATGAACTTGATTCAGGCGGAAGAGCACACGCCTGCCCTGAGCGAGTGGGCGCAGCGTCTGGGTATCGACCTGAATCAGCCGCGCGTGGTCGCCGTTATCGAGGTGGATAGCGGCCAGCTTGGTGTGGACAGCGCCATGGTGGAGCTACAGCAGCTGCAAAATATGCTGGCGACCCCCGAGCGTAACAACCTGGTGGCGATTGTCTCTTTAACCGAGATGGTGGTGCTCAAGCCTGCACTTAATCAGTTTGGCCGTTGGGACGCGGAAGATCATCGTCGTCGCGTTGAGTTACTCATCGAGCGCATGAAGGAGAACGGTCAGCTCCGTTTTCGCGTCGCGCTGGGGAATTACTTTACCGGGCCGGGAAGTATCGCCCGTTCATGGCGAACGGCGCGCACTACTATGATGGTGGGTAAACAGCGCATGCCGGAGAGCCGCAGTTATTTTTATCAGGATCTGATGCTGCCGGTCCTGCTCGACAGCCTGCGCGGTGGCTGGCAGGCCAACGAGCTGGCGCGTCCGCTGGTGCGTCTGAAAGCGATGGACAACAACGGGCTGCTGCGCCGCACGTTGCAGGCGTGGTTCCGGCATAACGTGCAGCCGCTGGCAACGTCAAAAGCGCTGTTTATTCACCGGAATACGCTGGAGTACAGGCTAAACCGGATCTCGGAACTGACGGGGCTGGATTTAGGAAATTTCGACGACCGGCTACTGCTGTATGTGGCGTTGCAGCTGGATGAACAGAGATGACTGAGTGCGGTCTGGTGCCCTCACCCCATCCCTCTCCCACGGGGAGAGGGCGCAAACATTAAAAACGGCAATCAAGGATTGCCGTTTTGCTTTTATTTCCGCGTCAATTTCTCAAGATCCGCTTCAATTTCGCTGATCTTATTGGTGACAACGCTTTCAAGGTGACGCAGGTCGTCAAGGATCTTACGTTTCAGATCGACTTCGCTGCGATCGCGCTGGCAGATTTGATCAAGTTCGTCGATCACGTAGCGCAGGTTAGGGCTGATTTCCTGTACTTCTTTATATCCCTGACCGATACCGTCAGCGACAACGGTCTTACGCTGGCGTGGATATTTAAACTTCACGCTTTTGGCGAAAAACTCTCCTTTGTCCTTGTGAAAATAGATTTTCAAAATATCGTTATTGGCTTCCTGGCGGAGACTATAACGATCAATTTCATCAGGATTGGTAATGCCCAGACTTTTCAGATTATCGTACATAGCGGTACCCTTGATCTCAACATAACCTATGAATAATTAACGAAAAAATCTATTTTCGCCACCTTCGGATATAAAAAAAGCGGGGTTGCCCCCGCTTTTTGTTATACCCGATTAATCGATGGTGCGCAGCAGTTCATTGATGCCCACTTTACCGCGGGTTTTCGCGTCCACTTTTTTCACGATGACCGCGCAGTACAGGCTATATTTGCCATCTTTAGACGGCAGGTTGCCGGAAACCACAACGGAACCGGCTGGAACGCGGCCGTAGTGGATTTCACCGGTTTCGCGATCGTAAATGCGGGTGCTCTGGCCAATGTAGACGCCCATGGAGATCACAGAACCTTCTTCTACGATCACGCCTTCAACCACTTCGGAACGTGCGCCGATGAAGCAGTTGTCCTCAATGATGGTTGGGTTAGCCTGAAGTGGCTCTAGAACGCCACCGATGCCCACGCCGCCGGACAGGTGAACGTTTTTACCGATCTGCGCACAGGAGCCGACGGTAGCCCAGGTGTCCACCATGGTGCCTTCGTCAACGTAGGCGCCAATGTTCACGTAGGATGGCATCAGCACGGTGTTGCGTGCGATGAAGGCACCCTGACGAACCGCCGCCGGTGGTACTACGCGGAAGCCCTCTTTCTGGAAGCGCGCTTCGTCGTACTCCGCAAATTTCATTGGCACTTTATCGAAGTAGCGGCTTTCTGCTCCGTCGATAACCTGGTTATCGTTGATACGGAAAGAGAGCAGCACAGCTTTCTTCAGCCATTGATGAGTGACCCACTGACCGTCGATTTTTTCTGCCACGCGCAGCGCGCCGGAATCCAGCAGGGAAATAACCTGGTTAACCGCTTCACGGGTCACGGTATCCACATTTGCCGGAGTGATGTCGGCGCGACGCTCAAAAGCGGACTCAATAACGTTCTGTAACTGCTGCATTGTTTACTCTTTCCATTTCACTAAAAAACACGTCACCCTTTATCGTTTGGATTGAGGGCTGCTGTCAACCGTTGTTGCACTTCAAGTTGCAGGTCATTATTAAGGGCACGCCGGTCGGCGGTGGCGATTATAAATAAATCTTCTACTCGCTCGCCAATGGTTGTAATTCGGGCGCCGTGAAGCGAAATTCCCAGATCGGCAAAAACCTGGCCGACGCGGGCGAGCAGTCCTGGCTGGTCGAGCGCGATCAGTTCAAGAAACGATTTACGATCCGTATGGGTTGGCAGGAAATTGACCTCGGTATCGACGGTAAAGTGGCGCAGTTTTGCCGGCTGGCGACGCGGCTGCGGTGGCTGCCAGCTGCGCTGGGTGATAGCCTGCTCCAGACCGAAGCGTATTCCTTCGTGACGATCCGACGACAGCGGGCTACCGTCTGGCTCCAGCACAATAAAGGTATCCATCGCCATGCCGTCGCGGGTGGTAAAAATCTGCGCGTCGTGAACGCTCAGGTTACGCCTGTCCAGCTCGGCACAGACCGCTGCAAACAAATAAGGCCGGTCCGGGCTCCAGATAAAGATCTCCGTTCCGCCACGCGTGGCCTGCGGGCTGAGCAGAATCATCGGTTTCGTCAGGTCATGCTTCAGCAGATGCCGGGCGTGCCAGGCAAGCTGGTTTGGGCTGTGGCGCACAAAGTAGTTAGCGCGACAGCGCGCCCAAATTTGATGCAGCGCCTCTTCGTTGATGTTATCCATGCGCAGCAGGGCCAGCGCCTGCAACTGATGGTGGCGCACACGCTCGCGCATGTCCGGGGTGTTTTGCATCCCGCGTCGCAGCTGTTTTTCGGTGGCGAAATACAATTCGCGCAGCAGGCTCTGCTTCCAGCTGTTCCACAGGGTTTCGTTGGTGGCGCAGATATCGGCCACCGTCAGACAAACCAGGTAGCGCAGGCGGTTCTCCGTTTGCACCTCTTCGGCGAACTGCTTGATGACTTCCGGATCCTGAATATCACGACGTTGAGCGGTAACCGACATCAGCAGATGATGGCGAACCAGCCAGGCGATAAGCTGTGTCTCACGCGAGTTCAGGCCGTGCAGCTCGGCAAATTTCAGCACGTCCTGTGCGCCCAGCACCGAGTGGTCGCCGCCGCGTCCTTTGGCGATATCATGGAACAGAGCGGCGATCAGGATCAGTTCCGGGTGAGAAAGACGCGGCCACAGATCAACGCACAGCGGATGGCGGGATCGCGTCTCTTCTTTAGCGAAACTTTCCAGCTTCAGCATGACGCGGATCGTGTGCTCATCTACCGTATAGGCGTGAAACAGGTCGAACTGCATCTGCCCGACAATATGCGACCACTGCGGCATATAGGCCCACAATACGCTGTGGCGGTGCATCGGCAGCAGACCGCGGCTGACGGCGCCCGGATGACGAAGCATGCTCAGAAATAGCGAGCGCGCCTCTGGGATGTAACACAGCGGCTGCTTCAGATGACGCCGTGCATGGCGTAAATGGCGCAGGGTGGTGGAGTAGATCCCGGTGATCGTGCTGTTGCGCACCATGGTGTAGAACATGCGCAGGATCGCTTCCGGTTCGCGAATGAACAGCGTTTCGTCGCGCAGATCGATCAGCGTGCCGCGCAGCTGAAATTCGTCATCAATCGGACGCGGTTTTTCGTCTGCCGTCAGCGCGAGGATCGCCTCATCGAACAGCTGTAACAGCATCTGATTCAGCTCAGAGACGCGGCGGGTGACGCGGAAGAAATCCTTCATCATCTGCTCGACCGGCTCGTTGCCTTCGCCCTGATAATTCAGGCGCTGCGCCACGCTAAGCTGACGATCAAACAGCAGGCGGTTATCGTAGCGGGTGACTTCCAGGTGCAGGGCAAAACGGATGCGCCAGAGCAGATGCAGACACTCATTAAGTTCGTTACGTTCGGCTTCGGTCAGAAAACCAAAACCGACCATTTCGTCCAGCGATGTTGCCCCAAAATGGCGGCGGGCGACCCATTGCAGGGTGTGGATATCGCGCAGGCCACCGGGGCTGCTTTTGATATCCGGTTCGAGATTATAGCTGGTGCCGTGATAACGCTGGTGACGCTGGTTTTGTTCGTCGACCTTCGCGGCGAAGAATTTTTCCGAGGGCCAGAAGCCGTCGCTGAATATGTGCTTTTGCAGTTCGAGGAACAGCGCGACGTCGCCAATCAGCAGGCGGGTTTCAATCAGGTTGGTGGCGACGGTCAGGTCAGATAACCCTTCCAGCAGACACTCTTCCAGGGTGCGCACGCTGTGGCCCACTTCCAGTTTGACGTCCCACAGCAGCGTCAGCAATTCACCGATTTTCTGCGCCTGTTCGTCCGGCAGCTTTTTGCGGCTGAGGATCAGCAGGTCGATATCCGAGAGCGGATGCAGTTCACCCCGGCCATAACCGCCGACCGCAACCAGCGCGACGTCGCTCACCTGGCCGAAACCGTAGTCGATCCACAAACGTTGCAGGAGCTGGTCGATAAATTCGGTACGCGCTTCAATAAGCTGTTCGGCAGACACGCCCGCGTCGAACGCGCTCCCAAGCCAGCGATGGAAAACCGCCATGTGGGCTTTGATATGCGCGCAGGTCAGCTCATGCGGCGGCCAGACGCCCGGGTTGTCAGGCTGGTCGGGGAGGGTGGGAAGTGCTGTGTTAGCATACTGTTCGGGTAAGAGATTACTCATCGTGCGCCACCCATAAGAAAAAGCTATCGCCATTAAAAAAGCCGGCATTCGCCGGCTTCTTATTACTCAATGTTCGTCAGTATCGCCGGGATGGTGTCATCCTTGCGCAACGTCATAATTTCGCAGCCGTTGTCTGTTACCACAATAGTATGCTCGTACTGGGCAGACAAGCTTCTGTCTTTGGTTTTTACCGTCCAGCCATCTTTCATGGTACGGATGCGGTAATCACCCGCGTTGACCATCGGTTCGATAGTGAAGGTCATGCCCTTTTGCAGTACCACGCCGCCGTCGTCTGCATCGTAGTGCAGAACCTGCGGTTCTTCATGGAACACACGACCAATGCCGTGACCGCAGTATTCGCGCACCACGGAGAAACCTTCCGCTTCCACAAATTTCTGAATAGCCGCACCGAGGGTACGCAGGCGGATACCCGGCTTAACCATCTTCAGTGCCAGGTACAGGCTCTCCTGGGTGACTTTACACAGGCGCTCGCCAAGGATGGTGGGCTTGCCAACGATGAACATCTTAGAGGTATCACCGTGGTAGTCGTCTTTAATGACGGTCACGTCGATGTTGACGATGTCGCCATCTTTCAGCAGCTTCTCGTCATCCGGAATGCCGTGGCACACCACTTCATTAATAGAGATGCAGACGGATTTCGGGAAGCCGTGATAGCCGAGGCAGGCGGAAACCGCGTGCTGCTCGTTGACGATATAGTCGTTACAGATGCGATCCAGTTCGCCAGTGCTGACGCCCGGTTTCACAAACGGTTCGATCATTTCCAGCACATCCGCGGCCAGACGACCGGCGACGCGCATCTTTTCAATTTCTTCAGGTGTCTTAATAGAGATAGCCATGTAATCTGTCCATCGGTGTCGATTTTTTCGACAATACTAGTGTAAGTGTTGTCAATGGTATCAGTCAGGCGCACCCCGTGCCAAATTGAGAATCATTAACAGCACACTCCGCCAACAATTATTGGTTTCTGACCGTGTTTTGTGGTATAAAGCGCGCCGGACTTCCGATCCATCTCAGATACACAGGCTGGACGGGAGCGACAAATCTCACTTTGTGTAACAACACACACGTATCGGCACATATTCCGGGGTGCCCTTCGGGGTCGGTAATATGGGATACGTGGAGGCATAACCCCAACTTTCAATATAGAGGTTTTAAACATGGCAACTGTTTCCATGCGCGACATGCTCAAGGCTGGTGTTCACTTCGGTCACCAGACCCGTTACTGGAACCCGAAAATGAAGCCTTTCATCTTCGGCGCACGTAACAAAGTTCACATCATCAACCTTGAGAAGACTGTACCAATGTTCAACGAAGCCCTGGCTGAGCTGAACAAGATCTCTTCCCGTAAAGGTAAGATTCTGTTCGTTGGTACTAAGCGCGCTGCAAGCGAAGCTGTGAAAGATGCTGCTAACAGCTGCGACCAGTTCTTCGTGAACCATCGCTGGTTGGGCGGCATGCTGACCAACTGGAAAACTGTTCGTCAGTCCATCAAGCGCCTGAAAGATCTGGAAACCCAGTCTCAGGACGGTACTTTCGATAAGCTGACTAAGAAAGAAGCGCTGATGCGCACTCGTGAACTGGACAAGCTGGAAAACAGCCTGGGCGGTATCAAAGATATGGGCGGCCTGCCAGACGCGCTGTTCGTAATCGATGCAGACCACGAGCACATCGCAATCAAAGAAGCTAACAACCTGGGTATCCCGGTATTCGCTATCGTTGATACCAACTCCGATCCGGACGGTGTTGACTTCGTTATCCCGGGTAACGACGACGCAATCCGTGCTGTTAGCCTGTACCTGAGCGCTGTAGCTGCTACCGTTCGTGAAGGCCGTTCCCAGGATCTGGCTTCTCAGGCGGAAGAAAGCTTCGTAGAAGCTGAATAATAAGGTTTTACCCCTTATTAGTACCGTGTATGAATAGGGGCCCATTATCGGCCCCTTTTTTCAATTTATACTGTTTGGCTCCCGGCCGGGCAGTTCACATCTCCCGAGGATTTAAGAATGGCTGAAATTACCGCATCCCTGGTAAAAGAGCTGCGTGAGCGTACTGGCGCAGGCATGATGGATTGCAAAAAAGCGCTGACCGAAGCGAACGGCGATATCGAGCTGGCAATCGAAAACATGCGTAAATCCGGTGCGATCAAAGCAGCTAAGAAAGCAGGCAACGTTGCTGCTGACGGCGTGATCATCACCAAAATCGACGGCACCTACGGCATCATTCTGGAAGTTAACTGCCAGACTGACTTCGTTGCTAAAGATGCTGGTTTCCAGGCATTTGCTAACAAAGTTCTGGACGCCGCGGTTGCAGGCAAAATCACTGACGTTGAAGTTCTGAAAGCACAGTTCGAAGAAGAGCGTGTTGCGCTGGTTGCTAAAATCGGTGAGAACATCAACATCCGTCGCGTTGCTTCTCTGGAAGGTGACGTTCTGGGCTCTTACCAGCACGGCGCGCGTATCGGTGTTCTGGTTGCGGCTAAAGGCGCTGACGAAGAGCTGGTTAAACAGCTGGCAATGCACATCGCTGCAAGCAAACCAGAATTCGTTAAGCCAGAAGACGTGTCTGCTGAAGTGGTAGAGAAAGAGTACCAGGTTCAGCTGGACATCGCGATGCAGTCTGGTAAGCCAAAAGAAATCGCAGAGAAAATGGTTGAAGGCCGCATGAAGAAATTCACCGGCGAAGTTTCTCTGACTGGCCAGCCTTTCGTAATGGATCCAAGCAAGTCTGTTGCTCAGCTGCTGAAAGAGCACAACGCTGATGTAACTGGCTTCATCCGCTTCGAAGTGGGCGAAGGCATCGAGAAAGTTGAGACTGACTTCGCAGCAGAAGTTGCTGCAATGTCCAAGCAGTCTTAATGATTGAAAAGGAGCCGCCTGAGGGCGGCTTCTTTTTGTCACCCGTCTCACGAAATCAGACAGGCTCCAGTATCGCTGTGCTGATTTGCGACATATCATGTCGCCAGAATTAACCCCATCTTAATCGTTGACAGTCTCAGGAAAGAAACATGGCTACCAATGCAAAACCCGTGTACAAACGCATTCTGCTTAAGCTGAGTGGCGAAGCGCTGCAAGGATCGGAAGGCTTCGGTATTGACGCAAGCATCCTTGATCGCATGGCACAGGAAATCAAAGAACTGGTCGAACTGGGTATTCAGGTTGGCGTGGTCATTGGCGGTGGCAACCTTTTCCGTGGTGCTGGTCTGGCGAAAGCGGGGATGAACCGCGTAGTGGGCGACCACATGGGTATGCTGGCAACCGTGATGAATGGCCTGGCGATGCGTGATGCGCTTCATCGCGCCTATGTGAACGCTCGCCTGATGTCCGCTATTCCTTTGAATGGCGTATGCGATAACTACAGCTGGGCAGAGGCCATCAGCCTGCTGCGCAACAACCGCGTGGTGATCCTCTCCGCCGGTACGGGTAACCCGTTCTTTACCACCGATTCCGCAGCCTGCCTGCGCGGTATCGAAATCGAAGCCGATGTGGTGCTGAAAGCGACCAAAGTGGATGGCGTGTTTACTGCCGATCCGGCAAAAGATCCGTCTGCGACCATGTACGATCAGCTGAGCTACAGCGAAGTGCTGGAAAAAGAGCTGAAAGTGATGGATCTTGCCGCCTTTACGCTGGCTCGTGACCACAAACTGCCGATCCGTGTCTTCAACATGAACAAGCCTGGCGCGCTGCGTCGCGTTGTTATGGGCGAAAAAGAAGGCACTTTGATCACGGAATAATTTCCGTCGGCGATAAATACAGGTAAGATTCCGCTTTATTTCGAAGTGGTATCTTACCCGGGCGCGCCTTTGGCGTTGTCATGAATTAAACGCGACTATACTTAGCACACCTGTAGCGCTGTGCTGGCGGATAGTCTGCCTGAGACAAGTTTTCAAGGATTCGTAACGTGATTAACGACATCAGAAAAGATGCTGAAGTACGCATGGACAAATGCGTAGAAGCGTTCAAAAACCAAATCAGCAAAATCCGTACTGGCCGTGCTTCCCCAAGCCTGCTGGATGGCATCATCGTAGAATATTACGGTACGCCAACGCCTCTGCGTCAGCTGGCGAGCGTGACGGTAGAAGATACCCGTACCCTGAAAATCAACGTGTTCGACCGCTCAATGAGCCCGGCCGTTGAAAAAGCGATCATGGCATCTGACCTGGGTCTGAACCCAAGCTCTGCGGGTGCTGACATCCGCGTTCCACTGCCTCCGCTGACGGAAGAACGCCGTAAAGACCTGATCAAAGTGGTTCGCGGTGAAGCTGAGCAGGGTCGTGTTTCCGTACGTAACGTACGTCGCGACGCGAACGATAAAGTGAAAGCACTGCTGAAAGAAAAAGAGATCAGCGAAGATGACGATCGTCGTTCTCAGGACGACATTCAGAAAATGACTGACGCTGCCATCAAGAAAATTGATGCGGCGCTAGCAGAAAAAGAAGCGGAACTGATGCAGTTCTGATTTTCGCTGTACACTGATAAACGCCGTTCAGAAGGACGTTGAGTCTTGCTGGCGGCGTTTTGCTTTTATCTGGTCTAACTTTTGGGCATCTCATGAAGCATCTCACTCTCCTCGGCTCGACCGGCTCTATCGGTTGCAGCACTCTCGACGTTGTACGTCATAATCCTGACCGTTACACCGTGGCCGCGCTTGTGGCCGGAAAAAACGTGCAGCGAATGGTCGAACAGTGCCTGGAGTTTACCCCCCGTTTTGCGGTGATGGATGATGAAGAGAGCGCCCGGCAGGTGAAAGCGCTGTTGCAGGAGAAGGGCTGCCGTACCGAGGTGCTCAGCGGGCAACAGGCGGCGTGCGATATGGCCGCGCTTGATGAAGTTGATCAGGTCATGGCGGCAATCGTCGGGGCGGCGGGTCTTCTGCCGACGCTTGCCGCTATTGATGCGGGAAAAGATGTCCTGCTTGCGAACAAAGAGTCGTTGGTCACCTGCGGACGCCTCTTTATGGAGGCGGTTAAAAAGCGTGGGGCGCGACTTTTGCCGGTCGATAGCGAGCACAACGCGATTTTTCAGAGTTTGCCTCAACCTTTTCAACAAAACCTGGGGTACGCTGACCTGGAGCAGAATGGCGTTGTGTCGATTCTGCTTACCGGGTCTGGTGGCCCGTTCCGTGAAACGCCACTGTCTGAATTGAGCGCAATGACGCCGGATCAGGCGTGTCGCCATCCGAACTGGTCAATGGGGCGTAAGATCTCCGTCGATTCGGCCACCATGATGAACAAAGGTCTGGAATACATTGAAGCTCGCTGGCTGTTCAATGCGTCGGCGAAACAGATGGAAGTGCTGATCCACCCGCAATCGGTGATTCACTCGATGGTGCGCTATCAGGACGGCAGCGTGCTGGCACAGTTGGGCGAACCGGATATGCGCACGCCTATCGCTCATACGATGGCGTGGCCAAACCGCGTAAAATCAGGCGTTAAGCCACTCGATTTTTGCAAGCTGAGTTCACTGACGTTTAGCGAGCCTGATTACGACCGTTATCCGTGCCTGAAACTGGCGATGACGGCCTTCGATCAGGGGCAGGCGGCAACAACCGCGCTTAATGCAGCCAATGAAGTGACCGTTGACGCATTCCTGAATCAGCAGATCCGCTTTACCGACATCGCTGCGTTGAATTTATCCGTGCTGGAGATGATGGATTTGCGTGAGCCGCAGAGCGTGGAAGAGGTGCTGGCCGTGGATGAACAGGCACGTATTGTTGCGCGTAAACAGGTGACACGTCTCGCAAGCTGGTGATAAAGCAAGCACTAGTCGTCGTGCTATTTGTTAGCGTTGGGCTTCAGTGATATAGTCTGCGCCACCTGATCGCAGGTATTTGGCTTTAAGTGGTCAGGTAAGCCGTGGTTTGACACGGCTTTTTTATGTATAGGCTTCAGTATTCCTGTGTACCGTTAAATCCTTTCAGGGACTAAAAACGCGTTATGTTGTCTGCGAATCAACCAATAAGCGAAAACTTGCCAGCACATGGCTGTCGCCATGTTGCAATCATCATGGATGGCAATGGCCGCTGGGCGAAAAGACAAGGGAAGATACGAGCCTTTGGGCATAAAGCTGGGGCGAAATCTGTTCGCCGCGCCGTTTCTTTTGCCGCCAATAACGGCATTGATGCGTTAACGCTCTATGCTTTTAGCAGTGAAAACTGGAATCGACCTGCGCAGGAAGTGACTGCGTTGATGGAACTGTTTGTGTGGGCGCTCGATAGTGAAGTAAAAAGCCTGCACCGCCACAACGTCCGCTTGCGTATTATTGGCGATACCAGTCGTTTTAACTCACGTCTACAGGAACGGATTCGCAAAGCAGAAGCGCTGACGGAAAATAATACCGGCCTGACGCTCAATATCGCGGCGAATTACGGCGGACGCTGGGATATTATCCAGGGGGTTCGGCATTTGGCTGAGCAGGTTCAGGAAGGGCTGTTAAGTCCCGACCAGATTGATGAAGAGGCGCTGAGTCAGCAAATCTGCATGAATGAACTGGCACCCGTGGATTTGGTTATAAGGACAGGGGGGGAACATCGCATAAGTAACTTTTTGCTGTGGCAAATCGCCTACGCCGAACTTTACTTTACGGATGTTCTTTGGCCAGATTTTGATGAACAAGACTTTGAAGGTGCGCTGCATGCCTTTGCCAATCGAGAGCGTCGTTTCGGCGGCACCGAGCCTGGTGGCGATAACGCCTGATGGGGGTAGCTTTTGCTGAAGTATCGCCTGATTTCCGCTTTTGTATTAATACCCGTCGTCATCGCAGCGCTGTTTTTACTGCCTCCGGTGGGATTCGCCATTGTTACGCTGGTGGTGTGTATGCTCGCCGCGTGGGAATGGGGGCAGCTTAGCGGCTTTACCTCGCGCACTCAGCGGGTATGGCTGGCGGTACTCTGTGGTTTTTTACTGGCCCTGATGCTGTATACCTTGCCTGAATATCATCACGATGTTCACCAGCCGCTGGTTGCCGGATCCTTATGGATATCGCTGGCCTGGTGGATTGCTGCGCTTGTTTTAGTGCTTTTCTATCCGGGCTCTGCGGCAATCTGGCGTAACTCTAAAGTGTTGCGCCTTATTTTTGGCCTGCTCACCATTGTGCCGTTTTTCTGGGGTATGGTTGCGCTGCGCGCCTGGCACTATGATGAAAACCACTATAGCGGTGCGATATGGCTGCTTTATGTGATGATTCTCGTCTGGGGGGCTGACTCCGGGGCCTATATGTTTGGTAAACTGTTCGGCAAACATAAACTGGCGCCAAAGGTGTCTCCGGGCAAAACCTGGCAAGGTTTCATCGGCGGCCTGTTTACGGCAGCGATCATCTCCTGGGGCTACGGCGTCTGGGCGAATCTTGAGGTTGCCCCCTCTACGCTGCTGGTATGTTCGATTTTCGCGGCGCTGGCATCGGTACTGGGTGATTTAACCGAGAGTATGTTTAAGCGTGAAGCAGGGATTAAGGACAGTGGTCACCTGATTCCAGGACATGGCGGAATACTGGATCGCATTGACAGCCTTACTGCGGCTGTTCCAGTGTTTGCTTGCCTGCTTTTACTGGTGTTTGGGACGATATAACGGAAGGTTTTATGCTGAGCATTCTCTGGAATCTGGCGGCGTTCATTGTTGCACTGGGTGTACTGATTACCGTGCATGAATTTGGCCATTTCTGGGTTGCCCGGCGCTGTGGTGTGCGGGTAGAGCGATTCTCGATTGGCTTTGGTAAATCGCTCTGGAAGCGCACCGACAAGCATGGCACCGAGTTTGTCATTGCTCTGATTCCCCTGGGCGGCTACGTCAAAATGCTCGACGAACGCGTTGAGCCTGTCGCCCCTGAACTTCGACATCGCGCGTTTAACAACAAAACCGTTGGACAACGTGCTGCCATCATTGCTGCCGGTCCGGTAGCCAATTTCATCTTCGCTATCTTCGCCTACTGGCTGGTGTTCATCATCGGCGTGCCTGGCGTACGCCCGGTTGTGGGCGAAATCACCACGGGTTCTGTTGCGGCAACGGCGCAAATTACACCGGGAATGGAACTTAAAGCGATTGATGGTATCGAAACCCCTGATTGGGATGCCGTAAGGTTACAACTGGTTGCCAAAATCGGTGATGAGCAGACAACCGTCAGCGTATCTCCTTTTGGTTCCGACCAGCGGCAGGAAAAAGTGCTGGATTTACGCCACTGGCGCTTTGAGCCAGACAAAGAAGATCCTGTCGCCGCATTGGGGATTCGACCGCGCGGCGCGCAGATCGAGCCGGTATTAGCCGAAGTACAGGCCAAGTCGGCGGCAAGTAAAGCAGGTTTACAAGCGGGTGACAGGATCGTTAAAGTCGATGGTCAGCCATTAACACAATGGATGACCTTTGTTACTCTGGTGCGCGATAATCCAGGCACGCCGCTTGCGCTGGAGGTGGAAAGGCAGGGGAGTGCGCTCTCACTGACCCTCACCCCGGATACCAAATCGGGCGGCGGTAAGGCGGAAGGGTTTGCAGGCGTTGTGCCGAAAGTGATCCCACTGCCAGACGAGTACAAAACAATACGCCAGTATGGGCCGTTTAGCGCCATCGTTGAGGCCACGGATAAAACATGGCAGCTGATGAAGCTAACGGTCAACATGTTGGGGAAATTGATAACCGGTGATGTGAAACTGAACAACCTCAGTGGGCCAATTTCGATTGCTCAGGGGGCTGGGATGTCAGCGGAGTTCGGGGTGATTTACTATCTCATGTTCCTTGCGCTGATTAGCGTGAACCTGGGGATAATCAACCTGTTCCCGCTTCCCGTATTAGATGGGGGCCATCTGCTGTTTTTAGCGATTGAAAAGCTAAAAGGCGGACCGGTATCCGAGCGAGTTCAAGACTTTAGTTATCGCATTGGCTCGATTTTGCTGGTGCTGTTAATGGGGCTTGCACTTTTCAATGATTTCTCTCGGTTGTAAGAGAGTTAGTTAGGAAGAACGCATAATAACGATGGCGATGAAAAAGTTGCTCATAGCGTCGCTGCTGTTTAGCAGCGCGACCGTATACGGTGCTGACGGGTTCGTAGTGAAAGATATTCATTTCGAAGGCCTTCAGCGTGTCGCCGTTGGTGCGGCCCTCCTCAGTATGCCTGTGCGCCCCGGCGATACGGTTAATGATGAAGATATCAGTAACACCATCCGTGCTCTGTTTGCCACTGGCAACTTTGAGGACGTCCGCGTCCTGCGCGATGGTGATACGCTGGTGGTTCAGGTAAAAGAACGTCCAACGATTGCCAGCATCACTTTCTCCGGTAACAAATCGGTGAAAGATGACATGCTCAAGCAGAACCTTGAGGCATCGGGTGTTCGTGTGGGGGAATCTCTGGACCGCACAACCCTTGCAGACATTGAAAAAGGTCTGGAAGACTTCTACTACAGCGTCGGTAAATACAGCGCGAGCGTTAAAGCGGTTGTTACACCGCTGCCACGTAACCGTGTTGATCTGAAACTGGTCTTCCAGGAAGGTGTTTCTGCGAAGATCCAGCAAATCAACATCGTGGGTAACCACGCGTTCAGCACCGACGAACTGATCTCCAACTTCCAGCTGCGTGACGAAGTGCCGTGGTGGAACGTGGTGGGCGATCGTAAATACCAGAAACAGAAACTGGCGGGTGACCTTGAAACCCTGCGCAGCTACTATCTGGATCGCGGTTACGCCCGTTTCAACATCGATTCAACTCAGGTGAGTCTGACTCCGGACAAGAAAGGTATCTACATTACCGTTAACATCACAGAAGGCGATAAGTACACGCTTTCGGGTGTTGAAGTCAGCGGCAACCTGGCAGGGCATTCAGCTGAAATTGAATCGCTGACCAAAATTCAGCCGGGCGATCTGTATAGCGGATCTAAAGTCACCAAAATGGAAGACAGCATTAAGAAGCTGCTCGGCCGTTATGGTTATGCGTATCCGCGTGTGCAAACGCAGCCGGAAATTAACGACACGGATAAAACCGTTAAGCTTCACATTAACGTTGATGCGGGCAACCGTTTCTACGTGCGTAAGATCCGCTTCGAAGGTAACGACACCTCTAAAGATTCTGTTCTGCGCCGTGAAATGCGCCAGATGGAAGGGGCATGGCTGGGAAGCGATCTGGTAGACCAGGGTAAAGAGCGTCTGAACCGTCTGGGCTACTTCGAAACGGTCGATACCGATACTCAGCGTGTACCGGGTCGTCCGGATCAGGTTGATGTCGTCTATAAAGTTAAAGAACGTAATACCGGTAGCTTCAACTTCGGTATTGGTTACGGTACTGAAAGTGGCGTGAGCTTCCAGGTCGGTGTTCAGCAGGATAACTGGCTGGGTACAGGCTACTCTGTCGGTATCAACGGGACGAAAAACGACTACCAGACCTACTCTGAGTTCTCCGTTACCAACCCATACTTCACCGTAGACGGTGTAAGCCTGGGCGGTCGTATCTTCTATAACGACTTTAAAGCGGACGACGCGGACCTCTCCTCGTATACCAACAAGAGTTACGGTCTGGATGGTACGCTCGGCTTCCCGGTTAACGAATACAACACCCTGCGTGCAGGTTTAGGGTACGTGCACAACGACCTGTCCAACATGCAACCGCAGGTGGCGATGTGGCGTTATCTGGACTCCATCGGTCAGTCGGCGAGTACCTCCAGCGATGACAACGGTTTCGCCGCGGATGACTTCACCTTCAACTACGGTTGGACCTACAACCGTCTTGACCGTGGTTACTTCCCGACGGAAGGTTCACGCGTCAACCTGAACGGTAAAGTGACTATCCCTGGCTCGGATAACGAGTTCTACAAGGTCACGCTGGATACGGCGTCCTACTTCCCAATTGATGAAGATCACAAGTGGGTCGTTCTGGGTCGTACCCGTTGGGGTTATGGTGACGGTATCGGAAGCAAAGAGCTGCCGTTCTATGAGAACTTCTACGCCGGTGGTTCAAGCACCGTGCGTGGCTTCCAGTCCAATAACATTGGTCCGAAAGCGGTTTATTACGGCGGTAATGACGAAGATAACTGCGCAAGCCGTGATCCTAAGCAAGTATGTAGCTCTGATGATGCGGTAGGCGGTAACGCTATGGCCGTGGCGAGCCTCGAGTTCATCACGCCGACGCCGTTTATCAGCGACAAGTATGCGAACTCTGTGCGTACCTCCTTCTTTATGGACGCAGGTACGGTGTGGGACACCAACTGGGAGAACACCGCCCAGATGCGTGCAGCTGGTGTGCCAGACTACAGCGATCCGGGCAACATTCGCATGTCCGCAGGTATCGCATTACAATGGATGTCACCGCTGGGGCCGTTGGTCTTCTCTTACGCCCAGCCGTTTAAGAAATACGATGGAGACAAAGCGGAGCAGTTCCAGTTTAACATTGGTAAAACCTGGTAATAATCCGCTGCAATGGAATGCGTTGGCAGTGTAGCGCTGACAACCGGCGATCGGTAAAACGGTCGCCTTGCCACGCAAAGAACGGCACCCCTCGGGTGCCAATGGGATGGTAAGGAGTTAATTGTGAAAAAGTGGTTATTAGCTGCAGGTCTCGGTTTAGCGATGGCAACTTCTGCTCAGGCAGCGGACAAAATTGCAATCGTCAACATGGGTAATTTGTTCCAGCAAGTTGCACAGAAAACCGGTGTTTCTGCAACGCTGGAAAACGAATTCAAAGGCCGTGCGAGCGAACTGCAACGTATGGAAGGTGATCTTCAGTCCAAGATGCAGCGTCTTCAGCGTGATGGTTCTACCATGAAAGCGAGCGAGCGCAGCAAACTGGAAAAAGATGTCATGTCTCAGCGCCAGACCTTCTCTCAGAAAGCGCAGGCTTTCGAGCAGGATCGTCAGCGTCGTTCTAACGAAGAGCGTGGCAAACTGGTGACGCGTATTCAGTCTGCCGTTAAAGCAGTAGCAGCCGATCAGAGCATCGATCTGGTTGTTGATGCGAACGCCGTTGCATTCAACAGCAGCGATGTTAAAGACATCACCGCTGATGTTCTGAAACAGGTTAAATAAGTAATGCCTTCAATTCGACTGGCTGATTTAGCTCAGCAGTTGGATGCAGAATTACACGGTGATGGCGATATCGTCATCACCGCTGTTGCGTCCATGCAATCTGCTAAAGCAGGCACTATTACCTTCATGGTAAGCCCTAAGTACCGTGAACACCTGGCCCAGTGCCAGGCGTCTGCCGTTGTTCTGACGCAGGACGATCTTCCGTTTGCCTCTGGCGCTGCACTGGTAGTGAAAAATCCCTACCTGACCTATGCGCGCATGGCTCAAATTCTTGATACCACGCCGCAGCCGGCACAGAACATTGCAGCCAGTGCTGCGATTGATCCGACGGCTCAGCTGGGTAACAACGTAGCAATCGGCGCAAACGCCGTTATCGAGTCCGGCGTAGTGCTGGGTGATAACGTGGTGATTGGTCCTGGCTGCTTTGTTGGAAAAAATACGAAAATTGGCGCAGGGACTCGTCTGTGGGCCAATGTTTCTGTCTACCATGAGGTTGAGATTGGCGAGAATTGCCTCGTACAGTCCAGCACGGTGATTGGTTCTGACGGATTCGGTTACGCCAACGATCGGGGTAACTGGGTTAAGATCCCTCAATTGGGTCGCGTGATTATTGGCGATCGTGTTGAGATCGGCGCTTGCACAACCATCGACCGTGGTGCGCTTGACGACACCATTATTGGTAACGGTGTTATCATAGATAATCAGTGCCAGATTGCACATAACGTTGTGATTGGCGACAATACCGCAGTTGCGGGTGGTGTTATCATGGCAGGCAGCCTGAAAATTGGCCGTTACTGCATGATTGGCGGTGCCAGCGTGATCAATGGCCATATGGAAATATGCGACAAAGTCACGGTGACGGGGATGGGCATGGTGATGCGTCCAATCACTGAGCCTGGCGTTTATTCCTCAGGTATTCCGCTGCAACCGAACAAGGTATGGCGTAAAACAGCTGCACTGGTGATGAATATTGATGATATGAGCAAGCGACTCAAAGCGATTGAGCGCAAAATCGATCAACAAGACTAAGCGTTCATCCGTTTAACGCTAAATTTCCCGGCCTGTCGGCTTTGTTTATAAACCGGCAGGCCGTGTTATTATTGCTACTTAGTACATTTGACAGGAAGAGTATTTTGACTACTGACACTCATACTCTGCATATTGAAGAGATTTTAGAACTTCTGCCGCACCGCTATCCGTTTTTACTGGTAGACCGTGTGCTGGATTTTGAAGAAGGTCGTTTTCTGCGCGCAGTGAAAAATGTCTCCGTTAACGAGCCGTTCTTCCAGGGGCACTTCCCTGGTAAGCCTATCTTCCCGGGTGTGTTGATCCTGGAAGCGATGGCACAGGCAACCGGTATTCTGGCGTTTAAAAGCGTAGGTAAACTGGAGCCGGGTGAACTCTATTACTTCGCGGGTATCGATGAAGCGCGCTTCAAGCGTCCGGTCGTGCCTGGTGATCAAATGATCATGGAAGTCACTTTTGAAAAAACGCGTCGCGGCCTGACTCGCTTCAAAGGCGTAGCTATGGTTGACGGCAAAGTTGTTTGCGAAGCGACAATGATGTGTGCGCGTAGCCGGGAGGCCTGATACGTGATTGATAAATCCGCCTTTATTCATCCTACCGCCATTGTGGAAACGGGTGCCATCATTGGCGCTAACGTCCACATTGGCCCGTTTTGTATTGTTGGACCCCATGTCGAAATTGGTGAGGGTACAGTACTGAAATCTCACGTTGTCGTGAATGGTCATACCACCATTGGCTGCAACAATGAGATCTATCAGTTCGCCTCCATCGGCGAAGTTAACCAGGATCTTAAGTATGCTGGCGAACCGACCCGCGTGGAAATCGGCGATCGTAACCGCATTCGCGAAAGCGTCACCATTCATCGTGGTACAACGCAAGGCGGTGGATTGACGAAGGTGGGCAGCGACAACCTGTTTATGGTTAATGCGCATATTGCGCATGACTGTACCGTGGGTAGCCGCTGTATTCTCGCCAACAACGCAACGCTGGCGGGACACGTATCGGTCGATGATTTCGCGATTATTGGCGGCATGACCGCAGTCCATCAGTTCTGCATCATTGGTGCACACGTGATGGTCGGCGGATGCTCCGGTGTGGCGCAGGACGTCCCACCGTTTGTGATTGCGCAGGGCAACCATGCCACGCCGTTTGGCGTGAACATTGAAGGCCTCAAGCGTCGTGGCTTCAGCCGCGAAGCAATTACCGCGATCCGCAACGCGTACAAATTGCTGTACCGTAGCGGTAAAACGCTGGAAGAGGCTAAGCCGGAAATTGCCGAGCTGGCGAATAAGCACCCTGAAGTGAAAACGTTCATGGAATTCTTTGAACGTTCAACCCGTGGTCTGATTCGTTAATGGTCGACAGTCGTCCGCTTACCATCGCCCTGGTCGCCGGAGAAACCTCCGGCGATATTCTTGGTGCAGGTCTTATCCGCGCGCTTAAAGCCCGTGTACCCAATGCCCGCTTTGTGGGCGTGGCTGGGCCGCTGATGCAGGCCGAAGGCTGTGAAGCCTGGTACGAAATGGAAGAGCTGGCCGTGATGGGCATCGTCGAGGTGCTGGGCCGCCTGCGCCGCCTGCTGCATATCCGCGCCGACCTTACCCGCCGTTTTACCGACCTCAAGCCCGATGTGTTTGTCGGCATTGATGCGCCTGATTTCAATATTACCCTTGAAGGGAACCTGAAAAAGCAGGGGATCAAAACGATCCATTACGTCAGTCCGTCCGTGTGGGCGTGGCGACAGAAACGCGTTTTCAAAATCGGACGGTCCACCAATCTGGTGCTGGCTTTTCTGCCTTTCGAAAAAGCGTTTTACGACAGATTTAATGTTCCGTGCCGTTTTATCGGTCATACCATGGCGGATGCCATGCCGCTGGATCCGGATAAAAACGCCGCGCGTGACGCACTGGGCATTCCGCATGATGTGCACTGTCTGGCGCTGCTGCCGGGAAGCCGGGGTGCGGAAGTTGAAATGCTCAGTGCCGATTTCCTGAAAACGGCGCAGATTCTTCGCAAGACGTACCCCGATCTTGAAGTGGTCGTGCCGCTGGTGAATGCCAAACGCCGCGAGCAGTTTGAGCGTATCAAGGCCGATGTCGCCCCGGATCTTCACGTCCGCCTGCTGGACGGGAAAGGGCGGGAAGCGATGTTTGCGAGCGATGCCGCACTGCTGGCCTCTGGTACGGCTGCGCTGGAGTGTATGCTGGCGAAATGCCCGATGGTGGTCGGCTATCGCATGAAGCCCTTTACCTTCTGGCTGGCAAAGCGTCTGGTAAAAACAGATTACGTATCCCTGCCAAACCTGCTTGCGGGTCGCGAGCTGGTGAAAGAGCTTTTGCAAGATGAATGCCAGCCGCAGGCGCTGGCGGAGGCATTACTGCCGCTGCTCGCCAACGGTAAAACCAGTCACCAGATGCACGATACCTTCCGCGAACTGCATCAACTGATCCGCTGTAATGCTGATGAGCAGGCGGCCGATGCGGTGCTGGAGTTAGCACAATGATGGAATTTATTTATCCCCATACCCACCTCGTTGCTGGTGTGGATGAAGTCGGTCGTGGCCCGTTAGTCGGTGCCGTTGTGACCGCGGCGGTGATCCTCGATCCAGCCCGCCCGATCGTTGGCCTGAACGACTCGAAAAAACTGAGCGAAAAGCGTCGCCTGGCGCTGTTCGATGAAATTAAAGAGAAGGCGCTGGCCTGGAGTCTCGGGCGCGCAGAGCCGGAAGAGATCGACGATCTGAATATTCTGCATGCCACCATGCTGGCGATGCAGCGTGCCGTTGCTGGTCTGAAGATTGTGCCTGAATATGTGCTGATCGACGGTAATCGTTGCCCGGCGCTGCCGATGCCTTCAATGGCTGTTGTAAAAGGCGATAGCCGCGTCGCAGAAATCAGTGCGGCGTCAATCATTGCCAAAGTGACGCGCGATGCCGAAATGGCCGCGCTGGACCTCACTTATCCCGCGTATGGTTTCGCCCAGCACAAGGGATATCCAACGGCTTTCCATCTGGAAAAGCTGGCTGAACATGGCGCAACTGAACATCATCGGCGCAGCTTTGGCCCGGTGAAACGCGCGCTGGGACTGGTGTCCTGAATCAAGACGCAAGCAATTAAGTAACGCGGGATCTGAAGATGGCTGAACCACGTTTCGTACACCTGCGGGTGCATAGCGACTACTCCATGATCGATGGGCTGGCTAAGACCGGGCCGCTGGTAAAAAAGGCGGCCTCGCTTGGCATGCCTGCGCTGGCGATCACCGATTTTACCAACCTGTGTGGCCTGGTGAAGTTCTACGGAACGGCGCATGGCGCAGGATTAAAGCCTATCGTCGGCGCGGATTTTCACGTGCAGAGCGATCTCATCGGCGATGAACTGACGCAAATCTCCGTGTTAGCCATGAATAACACGGGTTATCAGAACCTCACTCTGCTGATCTCAAAGGCCTACCAGCGTGGCTACGGCGCACTGGGTCCATGGATTGACCGCGACTGGCTGGCGGAGCTGAACGAAGGTTTGCTGCTGATCTCCGGTGGCCGTATGGGAGATGTCGGCAAATGTCTGCTGCGCGGTAACAACGCGCTGGTGGATCAGTGCGTCTCGTTCTACGAAGAGTATTTCCCGGATCGCTATTACCTGGAGCTGATCCGTACCGGACGTGCGGACGAAGAGAGCTATTTGCATGCGGCAGTCGCCCTCGCGGAAGAGCGTGGTCTGCCTGTGGTGGCCACCAACGATGTGCGCTTCCTTGAGCCGGGCGATTTTGACGCGCACGAAATTCGCGTCGCTATTCACGACGGTTTCACCCTCGACGATCCAAAACGCCCGCGCAACTACTCCTCGCAGCAGTACATGCGCAATGAAGAGGAGATGTGCGAGCTATTCTCCGACATCCCGGAAGCGCTGGAAAACAGCGTAGAGATTGCCAAGCGCTGTAACGTTACCGTGCGTCTCGGCGAATACTTCCTGCCGCAGTTCCCGACGGGCGACATGACCACGGAAGATTTCCTGGTCATGAAATCGAAAGAAGGTCTGGAAGAGCGTCTGGAATTCCTCTTCCCGGATGAAGCGGTTCGTAAAGAGAAGCGCCCTGAATACGACGAGCGCCTGGATATTGAACTCCAGGTGATCAACCAGATGGGGTTCCCGGGCTACTTCCTGATCGTAATGGAGTTTATCCAGTGGTCGAAGGATAACGGCGTACCGGTTGGTCCGGGCCGTGGTTCCGGCGCTGGCTCGCTGGTGGCGTACGCGCTGAAAATCACCGACCTCGATCCGCTGGAATTCGACCTGCTGTTCGAACGTTTCCTTAACCCGGAACGTGTCTCCATGCCCGACTTCGACGTCGACTTCTGCATGGAAAAACGCGACCAGGTGATTGAGCACGTGGCTGATATGTACGGTCGTGATGCGGTTTCGCAGATCATTACCTTTGGTACGATGGCGGCGAAAGCGGTTATCCGCGACGTGGGCCGCGTCCTGGGCCACCCGTACGGTTTTGTCGATCGTATCTCTAAGCTGGTGCCGCCCGATCCGGGCATGACCCTGGCGAAAGCCTTTGAAGCCGAACCTCAGCTGCCGGAAATCTACGAAGCCGACGAAGAGGTGAAAGCGCTGATCGACATGGCGCGCAAGCTGGAAGGCGTCACGCGAAATGCCGGTAAGCATGCGGGGGGCGTGGTTATCGCCCCGACCAAAATTACCGACTTCGCGCCGCTGTACTGCGACGAAGCGGGCCAGCACCCGGTCACCCAGTTTGATAAGAACGACGTAGAATACGCCGGGCTGGTGAAGTTTGACTTCCTCGGCCTGCGTACGCTAACCATCATCAACTGGGCGCTGGAGATGATCAACGCCCGTCGCGAGAAGAACGGCGAACCGCCGCTGGATATCGCGGCCATCCCGCTTGATGACAAGAAAAGTTTCGACATGCTGCAACGCTCGGAGACGACAGCCGTCTTCCAGCTTGAATCCCGTGGCATGAAAGATTTGATTAAGCGTCTGCAACCTGACTGCTTCGAAGATATGATCGCGCTGGTGGCCCTGTTCCGTCCGGGCCCGTTGCAGTCGGGGATGGTGGATAACTTTATCGACCGTAAACACGGGCGCGAAGAGATTTCCTACCCGGACGTGCAGTGGCAGCATGAAAGCCTGAAACCGGTACTGGAGCCGACCTACGGCATCATCCTGTATCAGGAACAGGTCATGCAGATCGCCCAGGTGCTTTCTGGTTATACCCTTGGCGGCGCAGACATGCTGCGTCGTGCGATGGGTAAGAAAAAGCCGGAAGAGATGGCCAAGCAGCGTTCCATCTTTGAGGATGGGGCGAAGAAAAACGGCGTCGATGGCGAACTGGCGATGAAAATCTTCGACCTGGTGGAGAAATTCGCCGGGTACGGATTTAACAAATCTCACTCCGCCGCCTATGCTTTGGTGTCGTATCAGACGCTGTGGCTGAAGGCTCACTATCCCGCTGAGTTTATGGCGGCGGTAATGACCGCCGATATGGACAACACCGAGAAGGTGGTTGGCCTGGTGGACGAGTGCTGGCGCATGGGCCTGAAGATCCTGCCGCCGGATATTAACTCGGGCCTGTATCATTTCCACGTTAACGATGACGGGGAAATCGTCTATGGGATCGGCGCGATCAAGGGCGTGGGTGAGGGGCCGATCGAGGCGATCATCGAAGCGCGTAACAACGGCGGCTATTTCCGCGAGTTATTTGATCTGTGCGCCCGCACCGATACCAAAAAACTGAACCGCCGCGTGCTGGAAAAATTGATTATGTCCGGCGCGTTTGACAGGCTGGGGCCACACCGCGCCGCGCTGATGAACTCGCTTGGCGATGCGCTGAAAGCGGCGGATCAGCACGCGAAAGCGGAAGCCATTGGCCAGGCGGATATGTTCGGCGTGCTGGCGGAAGAGCCAGAGCAGATTGAGCAGTCTTATTCCAACTGCCAGCCCTGGCCAGAACAGGTGGTGCTGGATGGGGAGCGTGAGACGTTAGGCCTGTACCTGACGGGGCACCCGATCAACCAGTACCTCAAAGAAATTGAGCGCTATGTCGGCGGCCACAGGCTTAAAGACATGCATCCGACAGAACGTGGTAAAATCACCACGGCTGCGGGGCTCGTGATTGCTGCAAGGGTAATGGTCACCAAGCGCGGCAATCGTATCGGCATCTGTACCCTGGATGACCGTTCCGGGCGTCTGGAGGTGATGTTGTTCACCGACGCGCTGGATAAATACCAGCAATTGCTGGAAAAAGACCGCATACTTATCGTCAGCGGACAGGTCAGCTTTGATGACTTCAGCGGGGGGCTTAAAATGACCGCCCGCGAAGTGATGGACATTGACGAAGCCCGGGAAAAATATGCTCGCGGGCTTGCTATCTCGCTGACGGACAGGCAAATTGATGACCAGCTTTTAAACCGACTCCGTCAGTCTCTGGAACCCCACCGCTCGGGGACCATTCCAGTACATCTCTACTATCAGAGGGCGGATGCACGTGCGCGGTTGCGCTTTGGTGCAACGTGGCGTGTCTCTCCGAGCGATCGTTTACTGAACGATCTCCGTGGCCTCATTGGTTCGGAGCAGGTGGAACTGGAGTTTGACTAATACAGGAATACTATGAGTCTGAATTTCCTTGATTTCGAACAGCCGATTGCAGAGCTGGAAGCGAAAATCGATTCTCTGACAGCCGTAAGCCGTCAGGATGAAAAACTGGATATTAACATCGACGAAGAAGTGCATCGTCTGCGCGAAAAAAGCGTAGAACTGACGCGCAAAATCTTTGCCGATCTCGGCGCATGGCAGATCGCCCAGCTGGCGCGTCATCCACAGCGTCCGTACACCCTGGATTATGTCCGCCTGGCGTTTGACGAATTTGACGAACTGGCAGGCGACCGCGCATACGCTGACGATAAAGCTATCGTCGGTGGGATCGCGCGTCTGGATGGACGTCCGGTGATGATCATTGGTCACCAGAAAGGCCGTGAAACCAAAGAGAAAATCCGTCGTAACTTCGGTATGCCAGCACCAGAAGGCTACCGTAAGGCCCTGCGTCTGATGGAGATGGCTGAGCGTTTCAATATGCCAATCATCACTTTCATCGACACGCCGGGTGCTTACCCGGGTGTTGGCGCGGAAGAGCGCGGTCAGTCTGAAGCCATCGCACGCAACCTGCGTGAGATGTCTCGCCTGAGCGTGCCGGTCATCTGTACCGTTATCGGTGAAGGTGGTTCCGGCGGTGCGCTGGCCATTGGCGTGGGCGATAAAGTGAATATGCTACAGTACAGCACCTATTCCGTTATCTCTCCGGAAGGCTGTGCCTCCATTCTGTGGAAAAGCGCCGATAAAGCGCCACTGGCTGCGGAAGCGATGGGCATCATTGCCCCGCGTCTGAAAGAGCTGAAGCTGATCGACACCGTTATCCCTGAACCACTGGGTGGCGCACACCGTAAGCCGGAAGTGATGGCGGCTTCCCTGAAAGCACAGCTGCTGGCAGACCTGGCGGACCTGGACGTGCTGAGCAAAGAAGATCTGCTCAACCGTCGTTATCAGCGTCTGATGACCTACGGTTACGCGTAAGCCTCACAATTATCCTAAAAGCCGCACATTGTTGCGGCTTTTTTTATACCTGCCGTTTACCTTAACTATGCTTATCTGATGTTTTTCAAGGAGGTAAACCATGAACATCATTGCCATCATGGGGCCACACGGCGTCTTTTATAAAGACGAACCTATCAAGGAGCTGGAGCAAGCCCTTAAAGCACGCGGATATCAGCTGATATGGCCGCAAAACAGCGCCGACCTGCTGAAATTTATCGAACACAATCCGCGTATCTGTGGCGTGATATTCGACTGGGACGAATACGACATGGAGTTGTGCAGCGATATCAATAAGCTCAACGAATATCTTCCGCTGTACGCCTTTATCAACACTCACTCAACCATGGACGTCAGCGCGCACGATATGCGTATGGCGCTGTGGTTTTTCGAATACTCACTCGGCGTTGCCGAGGACATTGCGACCCGCATTCAACAGTACACCGGTGAATACCTTGATAACATCACACCGCCGTTTACGCGCGCGCTGTTCACCTATGTGAATGAAGGGAAGTACACCTTCTGTACGCCAGGCCATATGGCGGGAACGGCCTATCAAAAAAGTCCGGTGGGATGTCTGTTCTACGATTTCTTCGGCGGCAACACGCTGAAAGCGGATGTGTCGATTTCGGTTACCGAGCTGGGATCTCTGCTGGATCATACCGGTCCGCATCTGGAAGCTGAAGAGTACATCGCCCGTACCTTTGGCGCCGAGCAAAGCTACATGGTGACCAACGGTACCTCAACCTCGAACAAAATCGTCGGGATGTACGCCGCGCCTGCCGGCAGTACGCTGCTGATTGACCGCAACTGCCATAAATCACTGGCGCATTTGCTGATGATGAGCGACGTGGTGCCTCTCTGGCTGTCGCCAACGCGTAATGCACTGGGGATCCTCGGCGGTATTCCTCGCCGTGAGTTCGCGCATGACGCCATTGAAACCAAGATCGCGGCGATCCCCGAGGCAAGCTGGCCCGTCCATGCGGTGATCACCAATTCCACCTATGACGGGCTGCTTTACAACACGAACTGGATCAAGCAGACGCTGGATGTGCCGTCGATCCACTTTGACTCTGCGTGGGTGCCTTATACCAATTTCCACCCGATTTATTCCGGTAAAAGCGGGATGAGCGGCGAGCGGGTGCCGGGCAAAGTGTTCTTCGAAACGCAGTCGACGCACAAAATGCTGGCCGCGTTTTCGCAGGCTTCGTTAATCCATATTAAAGGCGAGTACGACGAGGATACGTTTAACGAAGCCTTTATGATGCACACCACTACGTCGCCGAGCTACCCGCTGGTGGCGTCCATCGAAACGGCGGCGGCGATGCTGCGGGGTAATCCGGGTAAACGCCTGATCAATCGTTCGGTCGAGCGGGCGCTGCATTTCCGTAAAGAGGTTCAGCGGCTTAAAGATGAAGCGGACGGCTGGTTCTTTGATATCTGGCAGCCGGAAGAGATTGATGAAGCAGAATGCTGGCCCGTCGCGCCGGGGGAGAGCTGGCACGGCTTCCGGGATGCGGATGCGGACCATATGTTCCTCGATCCGGTTAAGGTGACGATCCTGACGCCGGGTATGGATGAGCAGGGCGTGATGGGTGAGGAGGGGATCCCGGCTGCGCTGGTGGCGAAGTTCCTCGATGAGCGCGGCGTGGTGGTGGAGAAAACCGGCCCCTATAATTTGCTCTTCCTGTTCAGCATCGGGATCGATAAAACCCGCGCGATGGGGCTGCTGCGCGGACTGATGGAGTTCAAGCGCGCATACGATCTGAACCTGCGGGTGAAGAATATGCTGCCTGATCTCTACGCGGAAGATCCTGACTTTTACCGCAACATGCGTATTCAGGATCTGGCCCAGGGGATCCACAGGCTGATCCGCCAGCATGATCTGCCGCGCCTGATGTTGCAGGCATTTGATGTCCTGCCGGAAATGAAGCTGACGCCGCACAGAGCGTGGCAACGCCAGGTAAAAGGGGAGGTTGAAACCGTTGAGCTGGAGAACCTGGTCGGACGCGTGTCGGCCAACATGATCCTGCCTTATCCGCCGGGCGTGCCGCTGCTGATGCCGGGTGAGATGATCACCGAGGAGAGCCGGGCGGTGCTTGATTTCCTGCTGATGCTCTGTTCGGTGGGGCGCCACTATCCCGGTTTTGAGACGGATATTCATGGTGCGAAACGCGATGATAACGGCGTGTACTGGGTGAGAGTCTTAAAATAAAAGGGGCCGCTTGCCAGGGGCAGGTTGTCGGTTGTAACGTTCTGGGCATCATAAAAAGGAGAAACTATGCTGGGTTTAAAAGCTGTTCATCATATTGCGATCATTGCCAACGATTACGCGAAAAGTAAGGCGTTCTACTGCGACGTTCTCGGCTTTACGCTGTTAAGCGAGGCCTACCGTGAGGAGCGCGACTCCTGGAAAGGCGATCTGGCGTTAAACGGACAATATGTGATTGAACTGTTCTCTTTTCCTTTCCCGCCAGCACGTCCTTCGCGCCCGGAAGCCTGCGGCCTGCGCCACCTGGCCTTCAGCGTCGATGACCTGGACAGTGCGGTAAAGCATCTGGAAGCCCACGGCGTGGCCTGTGAAGCGATTCGCGTCGATCCCTTTACCGATAAACGTTTCACTTTTTTCAACGATCCGGACGGCCTTCCGCTGGAGCTTTACCAGCAGTAATCACCGTCTTGTGTGATAATGCCCGTTCACTTCGGGCATTTTTTATGTGTAATTTTCTATGACCCTACCCGCTATCGCGCACGCCGTTTCGCCCTACCGCCAGCTGCTGGTGGGGTTTAGCGGTGGCCTGGATTCCACCGTATTGCTTCACCGTCTAAAACTCTGGCGTGACCGTGAGCCTGACGTCCAGCTGCGGGCGATGCATATCCATCACGGCTTAAGCCCACATGCCGACGAGTGGGTGGCGCACTGCGAAGCGGTGTGCTCAGGGTGGGCAATCCCGCTGATTGTTGAGCGCGTTACGCTTGAGGATGAAGGGCTGGGTATTGAGGCGCAGGCACGGAAAGCCCGCTACGCCGCGTTTTCCGGCGCATTACAGCCTGGAGAAGCCTTAGTTACCGCGCAGCATCTGGACGATCAGTGCGAGACATTTTTACTGGCGCTTAAGCGGGGCAGCGGACCTGCGGGTTTATCCGCCATGCCTGAGCGCGCTGATTTTGCCGGTACAGAGCTCATCCGTCCGCTGCTGGGCGAGATGCGCGCGTCACTGGAAGCCTGGGCGCAGCAGCATCATCTGCGCTGGATTGAAGACGAAAGCAATCAGGACGACAGTTACGACCGTAACTTCCTGCGTCTGCGCGTTTTACCGCTTTTGAGCGAACGCTGGGCGCATTTTTCCGAAGCGGCGGCCAGAAGCGCCATGCTTTGTGCTGAACAGGAAAGCTTGCTGGATGAGTTGCTGAACGAGGAGCTGAATTCGCTGATTACCGCTGACGGTGCCCTGAACATTGCGCCGTTAAACGTGATGAGCCCCGTGCGTCGGGCTGCTCTGATTCGTCGCTGGCTGGCTACCCATCGTGCAGCAATGCCGTCCCGGGCGATGCTCAACCGTATCTGGGAGGAAGTAGCAGAGGCGCGGGAAGATGCCGCACCGTGTATACATCTGAATGGATTTGACGTCAGGCGTTATAAGGGGCAACTCTGGTGGGTAAAATCTGTGCCGTCGATGGCTGACGTTGTGCTCGACTGGCCATCGCCAGCGAAAGCATTAACGCTACCGTTGAATGCGGGTGTCGTTGCGTTAAGCCCATCGGGTAATGTGCGTCTACCTGAGCCGGACGAGAACGTCACCATACGCTTCAGGGCCAGCGGCATGCTGCATATCGTCGGGCGTAACGGCGGGCGTAAGCTGAAGAAAATCTGGCAGGAACAGAGCGTTCCGCCCTGGCGACGTGATACCACGCCGCTTCTGTTTTACGGCGACACGCTCATCGCGGCGGCAGGGGTGTTTATTACTCAGGCAGGGTGGGCCGAAGCCGGTGTGAAGTTTGAATGGAAAGCGTAACGGGCAGCCTGGCTGCCCGTTTGTTATCAGGATTCGCTCACCACAACGGTGCCGATTTCCGGATGGCTGAAACTGGCAATCTTGTCGAGGCGTAGCTCACGCGTTGCACCTGCATCTTCCACAACCAGGTATTCCACATTTTTACGGGAAACCAGATCGCTGGCCTTAGCCTTTAGCACTTCGCCATCTTTTAGCTCCAGCGTCAGTATTAAATGATGCTGGCAGGCGAGTTCGAGGTTGTCATAGTCATCACAATTGATGGGTTGATAAGTATCATTCATCGACATAATCGCTCACCAGTAAATTCGCCGCAGCATACGCTGCTTTTTCCCTGACCGATTCAGAAAGGCTCTCATCAGAGGCCACTTCATTTAGCACGTTCAATACACAGCCCAACGCATCCGGGATGTACCCCAGATCTCCGCTGGCGATTTCCGCATACCGTTTGCGAATCAACTCACAATAATTATTCACATCACCTCCTGCCAGCGTACTGACTTACTGTGAGATATCATTAAGCCTACGAAGTTAAACTCGGTTTAGCAAGGTGACTATACCATACTCATTTAAGCAATATCAGCGCCTTGATAAGAGGGAAGCACCACCTCGTAACAGCCTTTTGCCGCGGTTTTCGCTACAATGTACGCCTGAATCGAAAGGAGTTCTCTCATGGCGCTGAAAGCGACAATTTATAAAGCTGTGGTCAATGTGGCAGATCTTGACCGTAACCAGTTTCTGGATGCGTCATTGACGCTGGCGCGTCACCCTTCTGAAACCCAGGAGCGCATGATGCTGCGTCTGCTGGCGTGGATTAAGTATGCCGACGACCGTCTGCAATTTACCCGTGGTTTAAGCGCGGAAGATGAACCGGAAGCCTGGCTGCGCAACGATCATCTGGGTATTGATTTATGGATTGAGCTTGGCCTGCCTGATGAACGCCGGATCAAAAAGGCGTGCACCCAGTCTGCTGAAGTGGCGTTGTTTGCCTACAACCAGCGCGCCGCGGAGATCTGGTGGCAACAAATCAAAAATAAATGTGCGCAGTTCAAAAACCTGACCGTCTGGTATCTGGATGATGAACAGCTTTCGCAGCTGAGTGCGTTCGCCAGCCGGACGATGGCGCTACAGGCAACCATTCAGGACGGGGCTATCTGGCTTTCCGATTCTCAGAATAATCTGGAAATACATCTCACGGCCTGGCAGCCCGCATCATGATTGTTTTGTCCCGAAACGTCAGCATCCCTGATAACGAGCTGGAGATCACCGCCATCCGTGCCCAGGGAGCAGGGGGGCAGCACGTTAACAAGGCCTCAACGGCTATCCATTTGCGCTTTGACATTCGGGCCTCCAGCCTGCCAGAGTATTATAAAGAAAGCCTGCTTGCCGCCAGCCATCACCTGATCACCAGCGAGGGTGTAATGGTGATTAAAGCGCAGGAGTATCGCAGCCAGGAACTTAACCGGGAAGCGGCAATAGCCCGGCTGGTCGCGGTCATCAAGGAGCTGACGGCTGTGCAAAAAAGTCGCCGGGCAACCCGTCCAACACGGGCATCGAAAGAACGTCGGTTGTCATCGAAGGCGCAAAAATCCACTGTAAAATCACTGCGTGGCAAAGTCCGTCACCCGTAATGTGACGAAAGGGACACCCTTTTTCATAAGGAAAGTATTGTGAAAAAAGCATTATTATCAGCGCTGGCCGTGACAAGCCTGTTCGCGCTTTTTGGCTGTAACAACCGTTCAGAAACGCAGGTACTACAGCCAACGCAAAACGAAGAATTAAAGCCGATGCAGCAGAGCTGGCGCGGCGTATTGCCATGTGCAGATTGCGAGGGCATCGAAACCTCTCTGTTCCTGCAAAAAGATGGCACCTGGGTAATGAACCAGCGTTACCAGGGGGCGAAAGAGCCGTCTTCTTTCGCAACTTACGGAACATGGGCGCGTACGGCTGAGAAGCTGGTATTGACGGATACCACGGGCGATAAAACGTATTTCCGCGCCAAAGGCGAGGGGATGGAAATGCTCGATCGCGAAGGCAATCCGATTGAATCCCAGTTCAACTACACGTTGGCCCCGGTGAAAGCGACCCTGCCAGCCACCCCAATGGCGATGCGAGGGATGTATTTCTACATGGCGGATGCGGCGATATTCACGGACTGTGCTACCGGGAAGAAAGTCAGCGTGGCGAACAATGCCCAACTGGAGCGTGACTATGCCGTCGCGCGCGGCAATGACAGTAAGCCCGTGTTGCTGACGGTTGAAGGGCATTTTACGCTGGAGCCAAATCCGGATAGCGGCGAGCTGGTGAAGACGCTGGTGGCAGATAAAGACGCGAAGTTTGCTGCGGGTAAAGACTGCGAAAGCAAATAAGATATAGCCATTAAAAAACCCCGCACTGGCGGGGTTTTTTGTTGCTTAACCTTTGATGGCTTTCACCAGGTAATCAAGAATGTCGCCCGTCTTGATCATCTGTTTTTCGCCGTTGCGACGGTACTTGTATTCAATCTCGTCGCTGTCGAGGTTACGGTCGCCGATGACGATGGTGTGTGGAATACCGATCAGTTCCATGTCAGCAAACATCACGCCAGGACGCTCTTTACGGTCATCCATCAGCACGTCGATACCTTTCGCGCTCAGCTCAGCGTAGAGTTTCTCAGCCAGCTCCTGCACGCGGTAAGACTTGTGCATGTTCATTGGCAGGATCGCCACCTGGAACGGCGCGATGTTATCCGGCCAGACGATTCCGCGTTCGTCATAGTTCTGCTCGATAGCGGCAGCAACAACGCGCGTTACGCCAATGCCGTAGCAGCCCATGGTCAGAACCTGGTTACGACCATCTTCGCCCTGAACGGCAGCGTTCATTGCACGCGAGTACTTATCGCCCAGCTGGAAGATGTGGCCTACTTCGATACCGCGTTTGATCATCAGGGTACCCTTGCCGTCCGGGCTTGGATCGCCTGCGACCACATTACGGATATCAGCCACTTCCGGCGTCGCTACGTCACGATCCCAGTTGATGCCGAAATAGTGTTTACCGTCGATGTTTGCGCCAGCAGAGAAGTCGCTCATCGCCGCAACGGTGCGGTCAATGACCACCGGAACAGGCAGGTTCACCGGACCCAGAGAACCAGGACCTGCATTCACCACGGCGCGGATCTCCGCTTCCGTTGCGAAGGTCAGCGGGCTGGCAACCTGCGGCAGTTTCTCGGCTTTCACTTCGTTCAGCTCGTGATCGCCTCGCACCAGCAGGGCAACCAGCGGATAAGCGCTACCTTCAGCCGATTTCACCAGCAGGGTTTTTACGGTTTTTTCGATCGGCAGATTAAACTGCTCAACCAGCTCGGCGATGGTTTTCGCGTTTGGCGTATCAACCAGCGTCATTTCTTGCGTTGCCGCGCCGCGTGGTTCTTTTGGTGCCAGCGCTTCTGCAAATTCGATGTTCGCCGCGTAATCAGAGGAGTCAGAGAAGATCACATCGTCTTCGCCGCTCTGCGCCAGTACCTGGAACTCATGGGAGGCGCTACCGCCGATTGAACCGGTATCAGCCTGGACAGCACGGAAATCCAGACCCATGCGGGAGAAGATTTTGCTGTAGGCCGCGTACATTTTGTCGTAGGTCTCTTGCAGCGATTCCTGAGAAGTATGGAAAGAGTAAGCATCTTTCATCAGGAACTCGCGAGAGCGCATGACGCCAAAGCGTGGACGCACTTCGTCACGGAACTTGGTCTGGATCTGGAAGAAGTTCAGCGGCAGCTGTTTGTAAGAGCTCAGCTCGTTACGAATCAGGTCGGTAATGACTTCTTCATGCGTTGGGCCGAGCACGAATGGACGATCGCCACGATCGGCAATACGCAGCAGTTCAGGACCGTACTGCTCCCAGCGACCGCTCTCCTGCCACAGTTCAGAGGGCTGAACGACCGGCATTAACACCTCGATAGCACCGGCGTTGTTCATCTCTTCACGCACGATGTTTTCGACTTTTTTCAGGACGCGCACGCCGGTCGGCAGCCAGGTGTATAACCCGGAGGCCAGCTTGCGGATCATCCCGGCGCGCAGCATCAGCTGGTGGCTGATCACCTCGGCGTCGGCAGGTGTCTCCTTCAGAGTGGAGAGCAGATATTGGCTAGTACGCATGTTGTTACGGTTCCATTTCGACGATTGGAACAGGCTGAAACACCAGCCTGACACAAAAAAGTGGTTTAGTTTACCAGTGTGGCAAAGATGCCAAAAGAGAGGAGAACAAAATTACCTGGGTTCCAGGGCAAACACTTCAAAACCCGCCGCAGTCACGCGCCAGCGCACGTTAAAGTCCAGCAGCCAGACGGCGTACGTTTTTCCGGCTTCCTCTTCTTTGCGGTAGGCGGGACGGGGGTCCTGCGCCAGCACTTCAACGATAAAGTCACGCAGTCGAGGATAACGCGTTTCCAGCTGGCTGAGTTGCGTGGTTATTTCAGAAGTGAAGTGAACCGGCATATCGGCCTGCGGTGCGTCCTGAGCATAGCTTGCCCGGGCATCCGGCAGCGCTTCGGCAAAGGGCAGGTAAGGCTTAATATCTATGACCGGCGTGCCATCAACCAGGTCAAGGCTACCTAACTCCAGGATCACCTGATCTTTCTGACAGCGTATGCCTTTCAGTTCGACCAGAGACATCCCGATGGGGTTGGGACGAAAGGTTGAGCGGGTGGCAAAGACACCCATTCTGGCATTTCCGCCCAGACGAGGAGGACGCACGGTGGGACGCCAGCCACCTTCCATGGTCTGGTGAAACACAAAGACTACCCATAAATGGCTGAACGCCTCAAGCCCGCGCACCGCATCGGCCTGATTATACGGCGCGACAAGGTGAAGCTCGCCGCCACCATTCATGACCAGACCCGGCTGACGCGGCACGGCGAACTTTTCTTTATAAGGGGAGCGGATAACGCCTATCTGCTCGAACTGAAATGAACTCATTTCGCCGTAATGTTAAGCGCAGAACCGATACATACCGCCTGGCGATAGCAACCTGGCGTACCGCTGGTGACTTCGCAGCTGTGCAGCAGTACCGCGTTGGCTTTCATCTTGGACGCGTTAATCTGCATGCGCTTGCGGGCTGTCGGGATATTGGGTGGGGAGTCCTGATTCGTTGCCTGGCAGGATTCGCCGCTTACTTCGCCCAGTTCACGGAATGGCTTACCGACCAGTTCGTCGGCTTTGGTAATAATACGTACCGGCGCAGCGCGAGGCGCTTTCGGTTTTGCTGGCTCCGCTTTTGGCGGGGTTGCAGTGCTTTGAACAGGTTCAACAGGAGATCTGCTTAGCATAGAACAGCCGCTCAGCATCAGTGCTAAAAGACAGATCGGTAAAGCACGCATAATAATTCCTCAGTGGATAATCAAAACGTCAGATATTGAAGCAGTTGACCGCACAAATGACAAGACGGGCAAATGCCCGTCTTGATGATATTACACTGAGGGGAGATTACCAGCCTTTAACAGCGCCGCCGTTAAACACCTTATTGGCTTCCTGGTACACTTCTTCAGACTGATATGCCTGGAGGAATTTCTTCACATTCTCCGCGTCTTTGTTGTCTTCGCGAGTCACGATCAGGTTGACGTACGGGGAATCTTTGTCTTCAACGAAGATACCGTCTTTCGCTGGGGTCAGGCCGATCTGGCTGGCGTAAGTGGTGTTGATAACGGCCAGCGCGATCTGTGCATCGTCCAGAGAACGTGGCAGCTGAGGGGCTTCCAGTTCAACAATTTTCAGATTTTTCGGGTTTTCGGTTACGTCCAGAACAGTCGGCAACAGGCCAACCCCCTCTTTCAGTTTAATCAGGCCCACTTTCTGAAGCAGAAGCAGGGAACGGCCGAGGTTGGTTGGGTCGTTAGGGACGGCAACCTGTGAACCCGGCTGGAGTTCATCCAGAGATTTAATTTTCTTGGAGTAACCGGCAATCGGGTAAACGAAGGTGTTACCGACAGCAACCAGCTTGTACCCGCGATCTTTGATCTGCTGATCCAGATACGGTTTATGCTGGAAGGCGTTAGCGTCAATGTCGCCTTTGCTCAGCGCTTCGTTCGGCAGAACGTAATCGTTGAAGGTCACCAGTTCAACGTCCAGACCATATTTCTCTTTCGCGATTTTCTGCGCGGCCTCAGCAACCTGCTGCTCTGCACCGACGATAACGCCTACTTTGATGTGGTTTGGATCTTTTTCGTCCTGACCGCAACCCACCAGTGCCAGCGAACCAATCAGTGCGCCTACTGCTGCAAAGGTCTTAAATTTAAACGCCATGTTATGTCCTTAACTCGTCGAGTTTGTGTTGTTTGTAACGTTATTTATGCGTAACAGCCCGGACGATACGATCGCCAGAGAATTGGATTAAGTAAACCAGCACAACCAGCAATACCAGAACGGTATTCATTACGGTAGCGTTATAGCCAATATAGCCGTACTGATATCCAATCTGGCCTAAACCGCCAGCACCCACGGCGCCGCCCATCGCAGAATAACCGACCAGGGTGATAAGCGTGATGGTTGCTGCATTCACCAGCCCAGGCAGCGCCTCAGGCAGCAGAACTTTACGCACGATCTGCATTGGCGTCGCACCCATCGCGCGGGAGGCTTCAATCAGGCCGGTTGGGATTTCCAGCAGGGCGTTTTCCACCATACGGGCGATAAACGGTGCAGCGCCTACGGTCAGCGGGACAATAGCCGCCTGCAAACCAATCGACGTCCCGACGATCACGCGAGTAAACGGAATCATCCACACCAGCAGAATAATGAACGGAATAGAGCGGAAAATGTTCACCAGCGCAGAGAGCGTGCGATACAGCTTCGCGTTTTCAATAATTTGACCCGGGCGCGTGACGTACAGCAGTACGCCGACCGGCAGCCCAATCACAAAACCAAAGAAGCCCGATACGAAGGTCATTGCCAGCGTTTCCCAAACGCCGCGAACCAGTAGCCACATCATCGGCTCAGACATAACCCAGTACCTCTACTTTTACGTGATGTTCTTGCAGCCAGGCGATTGCCGCCTGGGTTTCTTCCTGTGTGCCGTGCATTTCCGTCAGCATAATGCCGAACTTCACGCCACCGGCGTAGTCCATCTGCGCGCTAATAATGTTGTTATTCACGTTAAAGCGACGCGCGGTTTCGGACAGCAGCGGTGCGTCAACGGACTGACCCGTGAACTCCATGCGCAGCATCGGGACACTGTCAGGCGTTGCGTCTGTTTTTAAACGTTCCAGATAATCTTCCGGAATATCCAGATGCAGCGTGGACTGGATGAACTGCTGAGCCAGCGGAGTTTTCGGGTGCGAGAAGACTTCGCTCACCGTGTCCTGCTCAATCAATTCACCGTTGCTGATGACTGCCACACAGTCACAGATGCGTTTCACCACATCCATTTCGTGCGTAATAAGGAGGATAGTCAGGCCCAGACGACGGTTAATGTCTTTTAACAGCTCCAGAATAGAGCGTGTGGTTGCCGGATCTAATGCGCTGGTGGCTTCATCGCACAGCAGCACTTTTGGGTTGCTGGCCAGCGCGCGCGCGATTGCGACACGCTGCTTTTGCCCGCCGGACAGATTTGCCGGGTAGCTGTCATGCTTATCCCCCAGACCGACCAAATCCAGCAGTTCGGTGACACGACGCGTCACTTCTTCTTTCGGTGTGTTATCCAGTTCCAGCGGTAACGCAACGTTACCGAAAACGGTGCGTGAGGCCAGCAGATTAAAGTGCTGGAAAATCATGCCAATCTGGCGACGCGCTTTGGTGAGTTCTTTTTCTGAGAGGGCGGTAAGCTCCTGGCCACCAACTTCTACGCTGCCCTGGGTTGGGCGCTCAAGCAGGTTAACACAACGGATCAGTGTACTTTTACCTGCACCCGATGCGCCAATGACGCCATAAATTTGACCAGCAGGCACATGCAGGCTGACGTTGTTCAGCGCCTGAATGGTTCGGTTCCCCTGCTGGAACACTTTGGTGATATTGGAAAGTTTAATCATTAGATTATTTTTATCGTAAGTAAGTTAGCCGTGGCATTTTCTTCTGCCAGATACGGGGAATGACCGTAAACAAAATGGATGTTAAGGCATCCAGACGTCTAAATCAATCCACCTCTGTGCGATGAGCACTTTATTGCGCTGCGATTCATGAGATACTAGCTGAACAAGCCTTTTTCAGGAGCAAACCGGTGGCAAAATCTGTACCCGCAATTTTTCTCGATCGTGATGGCACGATTAATGTGGATCACGGCTATGTGCATGAGATCGATGAGTTCGAATTTATCGAGGGCGTAATAGATGCCATGCGCCAGTTGAAAGAGATGGGCTATGCGCTGGTGGTGGTAACTAACCAGTCTGGTATTGCGCGTGGTAAGTTCACCGAAGCGCAATTCGAGACGCTGACGGAATGGATGGACTGGTCCCTGGCCGATCGCGGCGTCGATCTTGATGGCATCTATTATTGTCCGCATCACCCGCAGGGAAGCGTAGAAGCGTATCGTCAGACCTGTGATTGCCGTAAACCACACCCGGGCATGTTTATCTCTGCACAGGAATTCCTGCACATTGATATGGCCGCATCTTATATGGTGGGCGATAAACTGGAAGATATGCAGGCAGCGGCGGCGGCAGGTGTAGGTACTAAAGTATTAGTGCGTACCGGTAAGCCGGTCACCCCAGAAGCAGAAAATGCAGCCGACTGGGTGATAAAGAGTCTGGCAGATCTGCCAAAAGAGATTAAAAAGCACCAAAAATAGACGTTTTGGTGAAAAGGTGAGCGGTTAAAACAAAAATGCATTTTTCCGCTTGTCATTCCTCGGCGGCTCCCTATAATGCGCCTCCATCGACACGGCGGATGTGAATCACTTCACAGACAGACCGGTCGGTTGAAGAGAAAAAATCCTGAAAATCAGGGTTGACTCTGAAAGAGGAAAGCGTAATATACGCCACCTCGCGACAGAGCGCTGAAGCGCGTCGCAACTGCTCTTTAACAATTTATCAGACAATCTGTGTGGGCACTCAAAGTGACATGGATTCTTAATGTCCTCGGACACTAAATGAATACCAAGTCTCAACGAGTGAACACGTAATTCATTACGAAGTTTAATTCATTGAGCATCAAACTTTTAAATTGAAGAGTTTGATCATGGCTCAGATTGAACGCTGGCGGCAGGCCTAACACATGCAAGTCGAACGGTAACAGGAAGCAGCTTGCTGCTTTGCTGACGAGTGGCGGACGGGTGAGTAATGTCTGGGAAACTGCCTGATGGAGGGGGATAACTACTGGAAACGGTAGCTAATACCGCATAACGTCGCAAGACCAAAGAGGGGGACCTTCGGGCCTCTTGCCATCGGATGTGCCCAGATGGGATTAGCTAGTAGGTGGGGTAACGGCTCACCTAGGCGACGATCCCTAGCTGGTCTGAGAGGATGACCAGCCACACTGGAACTGAGACACGGTCCAGACTCCTACGGGAGGCAGCAGTGGGGAATATTGCACAATGGGCGCAAGCCTGATGCAGCCATGCCGCGTGTATGAAGAAGGCCTTCGGGTTGTAAAGTACTTTCAGCGGGGAGGAAGGTGTTGAGGTTAATAACCTCAGCAATTGACGTTACCCGCAGAAGAAGCACCGGCTAACTCCGTGCCAGCAGCCGCGGTAATACGGAGGGTGCAAGCGTTAATCGGAATTACTGGGCGTAAAGCGCACGCAGGCGGTCTGTCAAGTCGGATGTGAAATCCCCGGGCTCAACCTGGGAACTGCATTCGAAACTGGCAGGCTAGAGTCTTGTAGAGGGGGGTAGAATTCCAGGTGTAGCGGTGAAATGCGTAGAGATCTGGAGGAATACCGGTGGCGAAGGCGGCCCCCTGGACAAAGACTGACGCTCAGGTGCGAAAGCGTGGGGAGCAAACAGGATTAGATACCCTGGTAGTCCACGCCGTAAACGATGTCGACTTGGAGGTTGTGCCCTTGAGGCGTGGCTTCCGGAGCTAACGCGTTAAGTCGACCGCCTGGGGAGTACGGCCGCAAGGTTAAAACTCAAATGAATTGACGGGGGCCCGCACAAGCGGTGGAGCATGTGGTTTAATTCGATGCAACGCGAAGAACCTTACCTACTCTTGACATCCAGAGAACTTAGCAGAGATGCTTTGGTGCCTTCGGGAACTCTGAGACAGGTGCTGCATGGCTGTCGTCAGCTCGTGTTGTGAAATGTTGGGTTAAGTCCCGCAACGAGCGCAACCCTTATCCTTTGTTGCCAGCGGTTAGGCCGGGAACTCAAAGGAGACTGCCAGTGATAAACTGGAGGAAGGTGGGGATGACGTCAAGTCATCATGGCCCTTACGAGTAGGGCTACACACGTGCTACAATGGCGCATACAAAGAGAAGCGACCTCGCGAGAGCAAGCGGACCTCATAAAGTGCGTCGTAGTCCGGATTGGAGTCTGCAACTCGACTCCATGAAGTCGGAATCGCTAGTAATCGTGGATCAGAATGCCACGGTGAATACGTTCCCGGGCCTTGTACACACCGCCCGTCACACCATGGGAGTGGGTTGCAAAAGAAGTAGGTAGCTTAACCTTCGGGAGGGCGCTTACCACTTTGTGATTCATGACTGGGGTGAAGTCGTAACAAGGTAACCGTAGGGGAACCTGCGGTTGGATCACCTCCTTACCTTAAAGAACCTGCCTTTGTAGTGTCCACACAGATTGTCTGATGAAAAACAGCAGTAAAAAACCTCTACAGGCTTGTAGCTCAGGTGGTTAGAGCGCACCCCTGATAAGGGTGAGGTCGGTGGTTCAAGTCCACTCAGGCCTACCAAATTCTCCCTGAATACTGCGTTGCGAAATAACTCACATACTGAAGTATGCTTCGTTATTCCACGCCTTGTCTCAGGAAGAATTACCGGTACAGAGGTGACTACGATGGGGCTATAGCTCAGCTGGGAGAGCGCCTGCCTTGCACGCAGGAGGTCTGCGGTTCGATCCCGCATAGCTCCACCATCTTTTACTGCGAACACAAGAAAACTTCAGAGTGAACCTGAAAAGGTGCACTGCGAAGTTTTGCTCTTTAAAAATCTGGATCAAGCTGAAAATTGAAACGACACACAGCTCATGTGTGTTCGAGTCTCTCAAATTTTCGCAATCAGAAGTGAAACATCTTCGGGTTGTGAGGTTAAGCGACTAAGCGTACACGGTGGATGCCCTGGCAGTCAGAGGCGATGAAGGACGTGCTAATCTGCGAAAAGCGCCGGCGAGGTGATATGAACCTTTGACCCGGCGATGTCCGAATGGGGAAACCCAGTGCAATCCGTTGCACTATCGTTAACTGAATACATAGGTTAACGAGGCGAACCGGGGGAACTGAAACATCTAAGTACCCCGAGGAAAAGAAATCAACCGAGATTCCCCCAGTAGCGGCGAGCGAACGGGGAGCAGCCCGGAGTCTGAATCAGCGTGTGTGTTAGTGGAACGGTCTGGAAAGTCCGACGGTACAGGGTGATAGTCCCGTACACGAAAATGCACATGCTGTGAACTCGAAGAGTAGGGCGGGACACGTGGTATCCTGTCTGAATATGGGGGGACCATCCTCCAAGGCTAAATACTCCTGACTGACCGATAGTGAACCAGTACCGTGAGGGAAAGGCGAAAAGAACCCCGGCGAGGGGAGTGAAAAAGAACCTGAAACCGTGTACGTACAAGCAGTGGGAGCCTCTTTATGGGGTGACTGCGTACCTTTTGTATAATGGGTCAGCGACTTATATTCTGTAGCAAGGTTAACCGTATAGGGGAGCCGAAGGGAAACCGAGTCTTAACTGGGCGTTAAGTTGCAGGGTATAGACCCGAAACCCGGTGATCTAGCCATGGGCAGGTTGAAGGTTGGGTAACACTAACTGGAGGACCGAACCGACTAATGTTGAAAAATTAGCGGATGACCTGTGGCTGGGGGTGAAAGGCCAATCAAACCGGGAGATAGCTGGTTCTCCCCGAAAGCTATTTAGGTAGCGCCTCGTGAACTCATCTTCGGGGGTAGAGCACTGTTTCGGCTAGGGGGCCATCCCGGCTTACCAACCCGATGCAAACTACGAATACCGAAGAATGTTATCACGGGAGACACACGGCGGGTGCTAACGTCCGTCGTGAAGAGGGAAACAACCCAGACCGCCAGCTAAGGTCCCAAAGTCATGGTTAAGTGGGAAACGATGTGGGAAGGCACAGACAGCCAGGATGTTGGCTTAGAAGCAGCCATCATTTAAAGAAAGCGTAATAGCTCACTGGTCGAGTCGGCCTGCGCGGAAGATGTAACGGGGCTAAACCATGCACCGAAGCTGCGGCAGCGACGCTATGCGTTGTTGGGTAGGGGAGCGTTCTGTAAGCCGTTGAAGGTGTGCTGTGAGGCATGCTGGAGGTATCAGAAGTGCGAATGCTGACATAAGTAACGATAAAGCGGGTGAAAAGCCCGCTCGCCGGAAGACCAAGGGTTCCTGTCCAACGTTAATCGGGGCAGGGTGAGTCGACCCCTAAGGCGAGGCCGAAAGGCGTAGTCGATGGGAAACAGGTTAATATTCCTGTACTTGGTGTTACTGCGAAGGGGGGACGGAGAAGGCTATGTCAGCCGGGCGACGGTTGTCCCGGTTTAAGCATGTAGGCGGAGGTTCCAGGTAAATCCGGTACCTTATTAACGCTGAGGTGTGATGACGAGGCACTACGGTGCTGAAGTGATAAATGCCCTGCTTCCAGGAAAAGCCTCTAAGCATCAGGTAACACGAAATCGTACCCCAAACCGACACAGGTGGTCAGGTAGAGAATACCAAGGCGCTTGAGAGAACTCGGGTGAAGGAACTAGGCAAAATGGTGCCGTAACTTCGGGAGAAGGCACGCTGATATGTAGGTGAAGCCCCTGCGGGCGGAGCTGAAATCAGTCGAAGATACCAGCTGGCTGCAACTGTTTATTAAAAACACAGCACTGTGCAAACACGAAAGTGGACGTATACGGTGTGACGCCTGCCCGGTGCCGGAAGGTTAATTGATGGGGTTAGCGGCAACGCGAAGCTCTTGATCGAAGCCCCGGTAAACGGCGGCCGTAACTATAACGGTCCTAAGGTAGCGAAATTCCTTGTCGGGTAAGTTCCGACCTGCACGAATGGCGTAATGATGGCCAGGCTGTCTCCACCCGAGACTCAGTGAAATTGAACTCGCTGTGAAGATGCAGTGTACCCGCGGCAAGACGGAAAGACCCCGTGAACCTTTACTATAGCTTGACACTGAACACTGGTCCTTGATGTGTAGGATAGGTGGGAGGCTTTGAAGCGTGGACGCCAGTCTGCGTGGAGCCGCCCTTGAAATACCACCCTTTAATGGCTGGTGTTCTAACGTAGACCCGTAATCCGGGTTGCGGACAGTGTCTGGTGGGTAGTTTGACTGGGGCGGTCTCCTCCCAAAGAGTAACGGAGGAGCACGAAGGTTGGCTAATCCTGGTCGGACATCAGGAGGTTAGTGCAATGGCATAAGCCAGCTTGACTGCGAGCGTGACGGCGCGAGCAGGTGCGAAAGCAGGTCATAGTGATCCGGTGGTTCTGAATGGAAGGGCCATCGCTCAACGGATAAAAGGTACTCCGGGGATAACAGGCTGATACCGCCCAAGAGTTCATATCGACGGCGGTGTTTGGCACCTCGATGTCGGCTCATCACATCCTGGGGCTGAAGTAGGTCCCAAGGGTATGGCTGTTCGCCATTTAAAGTGGTACGCGAGCTGGGTTTAGAACGTCGTGAGACAGTTCGGTCCCTATCTGCCGTGGGCGCTGGAGAATTGAGGGGGGCTGCTCCTAGTACGAGAGGACCGGAGTGGACGCATCACTGGTGTTCGGGTTGTCATGCCAATGGCACTGCCCGGTAGCTAAATGCGGAAGAGATAAGTGCTGAAAGCATCTAAGCACGAAACTTGCCCCGAGATGAGTTCTCCCTGAGACTTTAAGTCTCCTGAAGGAACGTTGAAGACGACGACGTTGATAGGTCGGGTGTGTAAGCGCAGCGATGCGTTGAGCTAACCGATACTAATGAACCGTGAGGCTTAACCTTACAACGCCGAAGATGTTTTGGCGAAGAGACAGACAATCACATTTCAGCCTGATACAGATTAACAGAATTTGCCTGGCGGCTTTAGCGCGGTGGTCCCACCTGACCCCATGCCGAACTCAGAAGTGAAACGCCGTAGCGCCGATGGTAGTGTGGGGTCTCCCCATGTGAGAGTAGGGAACTGCCAGGCATCAAATTAAGTAGTAAGCCGGTGCATTAATCCGGTGGTTACAGAAGTATTCGGTGGAGCGGTAGTTCAGTCGGTTAGAATACCTGCCTGTCACGCAGGGGGTCGCGGGTTCGAGTCCCGTCCGTTCCGCCACTTATTAAAAGCCCTGAGCTAACGCTCAGGGCTTTTTTCTTATCTGTCGTTTAATTATTGCGAAATTAGCAAAAATCCTCTGCGTTTTACGATCTTTTTTGTCATAACAACCACAGCGATAATTCTCCTCAGTTTACGAACATAACGATTGAGGAATCATATGACTATCCCTGCACTGGGTCTGGGTACTTTTCGCCTGAAAGACGACGTTGTTATCGCATCTGTTAAAACCGCACTCGAGCTGGGCTATCGCGCTATTGATACGGCGCAGATTTATGATAACGAGGCTGCCGTAGGCCAGGCTATCGAAGAGAGCGGCGTACCGCGCCACGAGCTTTTCATCACCACCAAAATCTGGATTGAGAATCTCAGCAAAGACAAGCTGATCCCAAGCCTGAAGGAAAGTCTGAAAAAGCAGCGTACGGATTATGTTGACCTGACGCTGATCCACTGGCCATCACCTGATGATGCCGTTTCTGTGGAGGAATTCATGCAGGCGCTGCTGGAGGCAAAAGAGCAGGGCTTAACGCGTGAAATTGGCATTTCTAACTTCACTATCCCATTGATGGAAAGGGCTATTGCCGCAGTGGGTAAAGAGAATATTGCCACCAATCAGATTGAACTCTCTCCCTACCTGCAAAACCGCAACGTTGTGGACTGGGCGCAACAGCATGGCATTCACATCACCTCTTACATGACGCTGGCATATGGTAAAGCGTTGAAAGATGAGGTGATTGCACGCATCGCTGAAAAACACAACGCGACAGCTGCGCAGGTGATCCTGGCATGGGCGATGGGTGAAGGCTATGCCGTTATCCCGTCTTCAACCAAACGTGAAAACCTGGCGAGTAACCTGTTAGCGCGTGATCTTCAGCTTGATCATGAAGATAAAAAAGCGATCGCCGCACTGGAATGCAACGATCGTCTGGTCAGCCCGGAAGGGTTAGCACCTGACTGGGATTAATAAATAACCCACCCTCTGTAGCTTTAAACCCTCACGCAGCTCCTCCGGGAGCTGTTTTGATATGTTCACTCAGGAAGTCGATAAAGGCGCGTATGCGCGTACTTACCGCTCTGTCACTGTAATACACGGCGCTAAAAGGCATCTCTACAGGTAACCGTTTGTCAGCCATGAGTTCTACAAGCTGACCCGCAGCGATTTCCTTATCAATCATATAGTCTGATAAGCAGGCAATCCCATTCCCTTCAAGACATAGCTGTTTCAGCGTCTCCCCGCTATTAGACGAAAGTCCGCAGGTGATCTCATGAAGTTGTCCGTCATGACAGGCCACGGGCCAGGTATTCAGCGACACAGGTTCTGTAAAGCCCAGACACAGATGCTGCTTTAACTCTTCAACCGTCTCCGGTTTGCCATGCTCTGCAATATATTGCGGTGACGCGATAATTTTGCGGTAACTGGTGAAGAGAGGGCGAGCGCGTAAACTTGAATCCGTCAGGGTTCCCGCGCGGATCGCCACATCAACTTTACGCTCAATCAGGTTGATAAACGTCTCTGAAGAGACCAGAGACAGGGTCATCTCCGGGTAGCGTTCCCGAAAGGGCTTGATTAACGGCATCAGAAAATGAAGCACAACCGGCGTCGCCGCATCAATGCGTAGCAGCCCACGCGGGGTGCTACGCGATTCCATAATTTCCGTTTCTGCTGCCGCCATCTCCTGCAAAACGGATTGAACGCGGCGAAAATAACGTTCACCTTCTTCCGTCAGGCTGAGCTGGCGCGTTGTTCTGTTGAGCAGACTCACCCCGAGCTTCATCTCCAGCTTTTTCACCGAGCGGCTGACGGCGGAGTTCGCCTGCCCGAGCTGTTCGGCCGCACGGCTGAAACTGCCGCTTTCCACCACGGCAACAAAGATAGTGAGTTCTTCCGATGTGGCTTTCATTATTGCATCACCTGCAAAATTCTATTGAGATTCTAACCATTTTTGTTATTTAAACACTGGCGCATACTGCCTGTCATCTTAATCCTGAAGAGACGGAGTATTTTATGCCACTGGCGCTTCTTGCCCTGACGATCAGTGCCTTCGCAATCGGCACGACCGAATTTGTTATCGTAGGGCTTGTTCCTACCATTGCTGATCAACTCGCTATTTCACTGCCTTCTGCCGGGCTGCTGGTATCTATTTATGCGTTAGGTGTCGCGGTTGGGGCGCCTGTGCTGACCGCACTGACAGGACGCTTTCCGCGTAAACAACTGTTAGTAGCTCTGATGGTGCTCTTCACCGCCGGCAATATTCTGGCGTGGCAGTCTCCGGACTACACCACGCTGGTCATTGCCCGTCTGCTGACAGGCCTTGCGCACGGTGTCTTCTTCTCTATCGGTTCCACTATTGCAACCAGCCTGGTGCCAAAAGAGAAAGCGGCGTCAGCCATTGCGATTATGTTTGGCGGCTTAACCGTCGCGCTGGTCACCGGCGTGCCGTTAGGAACGTTTATTGGGCAACATTTTGGCTGGCGTGAAACCTTCCTCGCGGTATCGCTGTTGGGGGTGATTGCTCTGGTGGCCAGCCTGCTGTTGGTTCCGTCGAATATACCGGGGCGTGCGAGCGCCAGCCTGAGCGATCAGGTTAAGGTTCTTACACACCCGCGCCTGCTGCTGATCTATGCCGTTACGGCTCTGGGTTATGGTGGGGTGTTCACTGCGTTCACCTTCCTTGCACCGATGATGCAGGAGCTGGCTGGTTTTTCTCCGGGCGCAGTGAGCTGGATTTTACTGGGCTACGGTATCTCCGTCGCAATCGGCAATATCTGGGGCGGCAAGCTTGCGGATAAGCATGGTGCAGTACCGGCGCTGAAATTCATCTTCGCCGCGCTGGTTGTCCTGCTGATGATTTTCCAGTTCACCGCGTCGACACATTACGCCGCGCTGGTAACGGTATTGGTTATGGGGATTTTCGCTTTTGGTAACGTACCGGGATTGCAGGTGTATGTTGTGCAGAAAGCCGAACGTTATACGCCCAATGCGGTGGATGTTGCATCCGGCCTGAATATCGCCGCATTCAATATCGGTATCGCCCTCGGATCGGTTATAGGGGGTCAGACGGTTGAACACGTTGGATTAACCCAAACGCCATGGATTGGCGCGGTGATTGTGCTTGTCGCTTTCCTTCTTATTGGTCTGAGTGGACGGCTTGATAAACCCGCTCGCGTCGCCCTTGGATAGGTATCAGTAAGTGCTTGCTTACAAAACTGGAAAGCGGTTTCTCAGTAATTGCGTTGAAAGTGTGACCTAAAATCCCTATAACATTAGAACCAGTCCGTTTTCCGGGCTGGTTCATGTTACAGAGGTCGTTTCCAAAAGTGCGAAAAAATACCTATGCCATGCGTTATGTTGCCGGAATGCCCGCGGAGAGGATCTTACCTCCGGGGTCGTTTGCGAGCCTGGGTCAGGCATTACCTGCGGGCACGCCATTAAGCAGTGACGAAAAAATTCGCGTACTGGTGTGGAACATCTTTAAACAACAGCGTGCGGAGTGGTTATCCGTACTTAAAAATTTTGGTAAAGATGCGCATCTGGTTTTGTTACAGGAGGCGCAAACCACGCCAGAGCTGGTCAGGTTTGCAACGACTCACTATCTCGCAGCCGACCAGGTGCCTGCCTTTGTTCTGCCACAGCATCCTTCTGGGGTGATGACCCTTTCAGCCGCACATCCGGTCTATTGCTGCCCGCTGCGTGAACGTGAGCCAATTCTGCGTCTGGCAAAATCGGCGCTGGTCACGGTCTATCCATTGCCGGATACCCGGCTGTTGATGGTGGTAAACATTCATGCGGTGAACTTCAGCCTGGGTGTTGATGTGTACAGTAAGCAGTTACTTCCTATTGGCGATCAGATTGCTCACCACAGTGGGCCGATCATCATGGCCGGGGATTTCAATGCCTGGAGCCGTCCGCGTATGAACGCGTTGTACCGCTTCGCGCGGGAAATGTCGCTGCGTGAAGTTCGTTTTAGCGATGACCAGCGTAAGAAAGCGTTTGGTCGTCCTCTCGATTTCGTCTTCTATCGGGGTTTAAGCGTGCACGATGCTTCCGTTCTGGTAACGCGCGCCTCCGATCATAATCCTCTACTAGTAGAATTCAGTCCCGGCAAACCTGATAAATAATGGTGCGTCAGGTCTGCCGTGGGGCAGGCCTGTGCGGGTGCTGCCCTTTATTTTTTAACCCATAAAAGGACAGCAACATGACAACAACACACTCCCATCATGACAACGTCGAAAAACAGTTCGGTTCTCAGGCTGGCGCGTATCTGAGCAGCGCCGTGCATGCCTCTGGCCGCGATCTGGTGCGTCTCGGTGATCGGCTCGCCGCGTTCCCTGACGCGCACGTGCTGGATTTAGGCTGCGGGGCGGGGCACGCCAGTTTTACCGCCGCCCGGCAGGTCGCTCAGGTGACGGCGTATGATTTATCGAGCCAGATGCTGGATGTTGTTGCTGAGGCGGCGAAAGCGAAAGGGTTGAATAACATCACGACGCGCCAGGGCTACGCGGAATCTTTACCCTTTGAGGATGCGTCGTTTGAGGTTGTGATTAGCCGTTACTCTGCACACCACTGGCATGATGTGGGGCAGGCATTACGGGAAGTGAAACGGGTGCTCAAACCGGGCGGAACCTTCATCATCATGGACGTAATGTCTCCCGGACATCCGGTACGGAATATCTGGCTCCAGACGGTTGAAGCGCTGCGTGATACCTCGCACGTACAAAACTACTCCAGTGGCGAGTGGCTGACGTTTATCACCGAAGCCGGTTTGATTTCACGCTCGCTGATAACCGACCGTTTGCCGCTGGAGTTCGCGTCATGGATTGCGCGGATGCGCACACCAGAGGCATTGACGCAGGCGATCCGATTGTATCAGGAGAGCGCCTCTGCTGACGTGAAGGCGTACTTTGAACTGCATTACGATGGTTCGTTTACCAGCGACACCATTATGGCTGAAGCGCAAAAAGCGGGATAAACAAAAAAGGCACCGAGGGGAATCGGTGCCTTTTTAACAAACGATCGTACTATCAGGAATCCGGCGTAGCGCTGTTTTTCACAAACAACGTCAGCTGGTCGCCAGGTTGCAGGTTGTCAGTATCGTTGTTCCAGCGCATCACATCTTTGATGTTTACGCCGTGACGCTTAGCAATACTGGACAGCGAGTCGCCTTTACGTACGCGATAGGTAATACTATCGCTGTTTTTAGCGAGACGCTGTGCGCTGCTACCTGCACCTACGGTCAGCGTTTGACCCACTTTCAGACTGGACCCGCGCAGATTATTCCACTGCTGGAGATCTTTCGTATTCACGCCAAGACGTGAAGCAATACCTGAAAGCGTATCACCTGAACGCACCTTATAGCTGCGGCTGCTTACAGGCGACGTATCAGCGATCAGCGTTGACTGAACGGCTGCAATTTCACCCGAAGCTAAAGACTCTCGTAACTGCTCCGCGTGTTTCTGCGGAACCATCACATAGCGCGGGCCACTTGCACCCAGCGTGGAGCCTTTAACACCTGCATTAAAGGTTTTAAGCTTACTTACCGACATACCCGTCATATCGGCAACCTGTTGAATATCAACCGGGCTGCTGAGGCGGACACGCGCCAGTGCACGACTTTCGTCTGGTGTTGGCAGTTGTACACCGTAACGTTTACTGTTCTTGAGAATGTCACTCAAAGCCAGCATTTTCGGTACGTAAATCTTTGTTTCCTGTGGCAGTGAGAGCGACCAGAAGTCTGTGGATTTACCACGCGCTTTATTCGCTTTCATTGCCTTCAGTACACGACCTTCACCACTGTTATACGCCGCGACAGTCAATAACCAGTCGCCGTCAAACATCTTGTTCAGACGTTGCATCATGTCGAGAGCGGCTGTCGTTGAAGCGACAACATCACGACGCGCATCGTAGTTGCGGGTCTGTTTTAAACCATAATTTCGCCCTGTGCTCGGAATGATCTGCCATATGCCTGCTGCATTGGCGCCAGACGTCGCGTGCGGGTCAAAAGCGCTCTCCACTATGGGTAGTAGTACCAGTTCCATAGGCATGTTACGTTTCTTAACTTGCCCGGCTATCCAGTACATATACGGCTCTGCCCGTAATGTTACATCGTGGAGATAGCTCTTATTTCTCAAATACTTCTGTTTCTGTTCGCGAATCCGGCTGTTTTCCGGAATTCCCATCTTTAGCTCGTCGCCAATAGAGGCCCACAAGTCTTGTTCCTGCGCGAAGGATGTCCCATCGTCCAACCATCGCGCCTGACTCGTAAACTTCCCTGCTTCCCCTTGACCAGCCGCAGAAAGGCTCTGTGCGTGCTGTTGTACGTTGCTGCCGTTTTGTGACTGGCAACCTACAAGCAGGACAGAGGCGAGTAATATCGCTTTTGCCTTCATGTGTGTGTCAATAGTTGCTTAAAAGACGAGCGATGATAACGGCGAAAATTTGAAAAGGCAACCCGCAATTATCTGAAGTTATCTTTCTTTGACCTTAACCATGCAAATCGCGCTTCTGGTTGTAACAAATTTGTTTCTTGATAAATTTTATTAATTAAATCAGCATTATCCGTTCTTAAAAATAAATTTATTTGGCGCTCATTTTTCAGAATTACGGGCAGTGTTTTTTGGTTTTTTGCACGTAACTCCTTCACTTTCAGGTAATAATCCTGAATCGCCCGATCCTCTGGCAGAATGCTCGCGGCAAACTTCATATTCCCTAATGTATACTCATGTGCGCAACAAATGACGGTGTCGGCAGGCAGTGCATTAATTTTTTGTAAAGATTGATACATTTGTTCTGGCGTACCTTCAAAGAGCCGTCCACAGCCGCCGGAAAACAGCGTGTCGCCGCAAAACAGATAAGGTTTGCTGTAGAAACAGAGATGACCGGAAGTGTGACCTGGCGTAGCAAATACGGAAAACTCCCACCCGAGGATGAGGATACTTTCGCCTTCTACAACGACTTGCGTCGTACCCTTATTTTGTGTCTCTGCCGGTCCGTAAACGGGAAGATGGGGATAGTGCGCAAGGAGATCGGGAACACCGCCGACATGATCGTGATGGTGATGGGTAAGGAGAATCGCTTCTGGTTGCCAGCCGTTTTCTTTTATCGCGTGCAGGATCGGTGCGGATTCGCCCGGATCCACAATGATGCATCTGCGATCGTCGTCGACTAAAACCCAGATGTAATTGTCCTGAAAGGCGGAAATACTGATAAGATTCATGCATTACCTCTTATAGCGTGGCGGGTGTTTTGATGAAACCGGCAAGGATACCTCAGACTGTCGCACCACCGGAACGTTGGGCAGAATTGCCCTGGGGTGAATATTATCGCGAGGCGTTAGAACTTCAGCTTAAACCCTGGCTCGCGAAAATGTATGGTTTTCACCTGCTTAAGATTGGCAATCTGAGCGCAGAAATCAATACCGAAAGCTGCGCTATCTCGCATCAGGTTAGCGTATCGCTTAATGGCTCTCCGGTTCAGGTGAAAGCGGATCCGCTGCATTTGCCGTTTGCGGAAAAATCCATTGATGCCTGTCTGCTCGCCCACACTCTGCCCTGGTGCAGCGATCCCCATCGCCTGCTGCGGGAAGCGGACCGCGTTTTGATTGACGACGGCTGGCTGATCCTGAGCGGCTTCAATCCGCTGAGTCTGATGGGGCTACGTAAACTCACGCCCGTGTTGCGTCGCACGCCGCCGTATAACAGCCGCATGTTTACCCTGATGCGCCAGCTGGACTGGCTTTCACTGTTAAATTTTGAAGTGCTGAGCTACGGAGGTTTTCAGGTCATTCCCTGGACGCGTAAAGGAGGGGTTTTGTTAAGTACCCATTTCCCCGCACTGGGCTGCATGCAATTTATTGTGGCGCGTAAGAGGACGATCCCCCTTACGCTTAACCCAATGAAGCAAAGCAAATCGAAAACGCGGATCCGCCAGACTGTGGGGGCCACGCGGCAGTACAAAAAACCGTGATCAGGATTCAGGCTGATAACCTGCATCCTCGTGGGTCGGGTTGGAGGCCGCCGCGCGAGCCAGCTCGTCACAGCGTTCGTTTTCGGGATGACCTGCGTGCCCCTTTACCCATTCCCATTTGATTTCGTGCTGACCTAGGGCGGCATCAAGACGCTTCCAGAGATCGACATTCTTAACGGGTTTTTTCTCTGCGGTTTTCCAGCCGCGTTTTTTCCAGTTATGGATCCACTGGGTAATGCCCTGGCGGACATACTGGCTGTCGGTACTCAGCACCACGTCACAATGTTCTTTTAAGGCTTCCAGCGCCACGATGGCAGCCATCAACTCCATGCGGTTGTTGGTGGTCAGGAAATAGCCTTCACTAAAAGTTTTTTCATGCTGACGATAGCGCATAATGGCGCCATAGCCGCCGGGCCCTGGGTTACCAAGACAAGATCCATCGGTGAAAATTTCTACCTGTTTACGCATCTCTGGTAGACTTCCTGTATTTGAAACGTTCAGTAAAACGATAAGTCTGACATAAATGACCGCTATGAGCACTGCAATTACTCGCCAGATTGTTCTCGATACCGAAACCACCGGTATGAACCAGATTGGCGCTCACTACGAAGGGCACAAAATCATTGAGATTGGTGCGGTTGAAGTGGTGAACCGTCGTCTTACGGGCAACAACTTCCACGTTTACCTCAAACCCGATCGGCTGGTGGATCCGGAAGCGTTCGGCGTTCACGGGATTGCCGATGAGTTTTTGCTGGATAAACCCACCTTTGCTGACGTCGCAGATGAATTTCTCGACTACATCAGGGGTGCGGAACTTGTCATTCATAACGCGTCGTTCGATATCGGCTTTATGGACTATGAGTTCAGCAAGCTCAACCGCGATATTCCCAAGACGAATACGTTCTGTAAGGTCACGGATAGCCTGGCGCTGGCAAGGAAGATGTTCCCCGGCAAGCGTAACAGCCTTGATGCTCTGTGCTCTCGCTATGAGATAGACAACACCAAGCGAACGCTGCACGGCGCATTGCTCGATGCCCAGATCCTGGCCGATGTCTACCTGACCATGACCGGCGGGCAAACGTCGATGAAATTCAGTATGGAAAATGAATCCCAGCAGACGCGTGATGAAGGGGGGATTCAGCGCATTGTGCGTCAGGCGAATCGCCTGCGGGTTGTTTTAGCCAGTGATGAAGAACTGATGAACCATGAATCTCGTCTCGATTTAGTACAGAAGAAGGGCGGAAGCTGTCTGTGGCGCACGTAAAAATGTGCTGAAACGTTTGTTAAATCGCCGTTTGGGTGAATTTTGCAGCAAACGATTCAAAACCTGAGAAAAAGCGTTGACGAGTTCAGAGGCAAACCGTAATATTCGCCTCGTTCCCCAAACGGGAACAGTGGAGCGGTAGTTCAGTCGGTTAGAATACCTGCCTGTCACGCAGGGGGTCGCGGGTTCGAGTCCCGTCCGTTCCGCCACTATTCAGGTCCACGTTATTTATAACGTGGGCCTTTTTCATTTCTGCTTTTCCCCGATGTTACGCAAGACAATAAGCCAGGGTAACACCGCGGGTTGCGTTTATCCGATCGTAAACGGGTCTGCATCCTGCCAGGCCGGAAACTTCTCCCGATACTCTTTTAACGCCGTTAACGAAATCTCAGCATCAATTCGCGTTGCCTGATGCGGCTCGGCGGTGGCAATAATTTCACCCTGCGGACTGATTACCCGGCTGTCGCCGCGATAGTGATGCCCGTTGCCGTCCGTTCCTACGCGGTTACAGCCAACAACATAAGCCTGATTTTCAATCGCGCGCGCTGCCAGTAAAGCCTGCCAGTGCAGCGAGCGTGGCGCAGGCCAGTTGGCGACATACAGCGCTAAATCATAATCGTTGCGGTTGCGTGACCACACCGGAAAGCGCAGGTCATAGCAGACCAGCGGCAAAATACGCCAGCCGCGCCATTCAAATACCACGCGTTCGTTTCCGGCTTCATAGTGTTGATGCTCATCCGCCATGCGAAACAGGTGGCGCTTGTCGTAGAAATGGACTTTTCCTTCCGGCTCGACCAGCAGAAAACGGTTGACCGGGCCGCGCCCGGTCTGGAGTGCGACGCTACCGGCAATCAGCGCGTTTGTTTCCTGTGCCCTGGCGTGCATCCAGGCCACCACCTCGTCCTGCGGCATAGATTGTTTTGCTGCCTCCATCGCGAAACCTGTGGTGAACATCTCCGGCAGGACAATCACATCGCGTCTGGTCATCTCTTCCAGCTGGCGATCAAAATGGCGAAGGTTGGCGGGGCCGTCCATCCACACTAAAGGTTGCTGCAAAACAGAAATCTTTAAACCAGGCACGATACAGGCTCCTTAATAAACACTTTTTGACACTGTAGCACGTCATTACCAGAAAATGTGGCAATAAAAAACCCCGCGCGGGGCGGGGTTTGTGGGCATGAAATGTCTTATGCCGCTTCAGGTTTGCGGTGCTTCTCTGGCAGCTTTACCGGCTGTGTCGCCAGCTCTTCGGGTTCGAAATCATCCACATTGATACTGCGCAGACGGCTCTCCTCGGCTTTCACCAGAATCGCAGCTTCGCTGTTGTCGATGATGCCACCCGCCAGCGCCTGTTTTGCCAGTTCATCCAGTCGTGTAAACGGCAGGTTTTTGCCCAGCTGTTTGCAGATCTTCTGGTGAATCGGGTCGGCGGCCATCACGTCCAGCAGTGCCTCTTCCAGCAAACCGACCGGGTTATGCGGGGTAGGGGCCAGATATTGTCCCCGACCAATACGGGAGCGGGTGGCGCTCGGCACTTGTAAGATCTTCGCCACTTTGTGATCCAGCTTGTCAGACGGCGCCAGATGGTGACGACCGGTCGGGAAGATCACAACGCGCAGGGCACCCGCCACGAAGCGGTTCGGGAAGTTGGCCAGCAGGTCGTCAATTGCTTGTTCGGCCTGATACATCGCATCCTGTACGCCCCAGTGCACCAGCGGCAGATCCGCTTCCTGACGGCCTTCGTCGTCATAGCGTTTCAGCACCGCAGAGGCGAGGAAAATCTGGCTCAGCACATCACCCAGACGGGCGGAGATGCGTTCGCGACGCTTCAGGCTACCGCCCAGGACGGCCATTGAGACGTCAGACAGCAGGGCAAGGTTGGCGCTCAGACGGTTCAGATGCTGGTAGTAACGTTTGGTCGCATCGCCGGTTGGCGTCGCGCTGGTCAGGCCGCGCGTCAGGCCGAGCCAGAAGCTGCGCACCTTGTTACTGCCCACGTGACCAATATGTTTGAACAGCAGCTTGTCGAAGGCGTCCACGTCGTTATTCTGCGCGGCGGCCATCTCTTCCAGCACGTACGGATGGCAACGAATCGCCCCCTGACCGAAGATCATCATGCTGCGGGTCAGGATGTTGGCCCCTTCCACGGTGATAGCAATCGGTGCACCCTGATAGCCGCGCGCCAGGAAGTTGCCTTCGCCAAGCATGATGCCTTTACCGCCTGCGATATCCATCGCGTCAATGATCGACTGCTGCGCGCGGTGGGTACAGTGATACTTCACAATCGCGGACAGCACGGCCGGTTTTTCGCCCAGCATGATGCCGTAGGTAATCAGCGAGGCTGCGGCGTCCATCACGTAGGCATTGCCCGCAATACGCGCCAGCGGCTCTTCAATACCTTCCATCTTGCCGATAGAGATTTTGAACTGGCGGCGGATATGCGCGTAAGCCCCAATCCCCATCGCCACCGACTTCAGACCGCCGGTTGAGTTCGATGGCAGGGTAATACCGCGGCCCACCGACAGACATTCCACCAGCATACGCCAGCCCTGACCGGCCATTTTCGGGCCACCGATGATGTAATCAATCGGGACAAAGATATCCTGACCGCGGGTAGGACCGTTCTGGAACGGCACGTTCAGCGGGAAGTGACGGCGACCAATTTCAACGCCCGGTGTTGACGTTGGGATCAGCGCACAGGTAATGCCCAGCTCTTCTTCCCCACCCAGCAGTTTTTCCGGGTCGGAGAGCTTAAAGGCCAGGCCGAGCACCGTGGCGATAGGTGCCAGGGTGATATAGCGTTTGTTCCAGGTCAGGCGCATGCCCAGCACCTGTTGCCCCTGCCATTCGCCCATGCAGACCACGCCCGTATCCGGGATCGCGCCAGCGTCAGAGCCGGCTTCCGGGCTGGTCAGCGCGAAGCATGGGATTTCCTGACCACGCGCCAGACGCGGCAGGTAGTGATCTTTCTGCTCTTCCGTACCGTAATGCTGTAACAGCTCGCCCGGGCCTAAGGAGTTTGGTACGCCAACGGTGATCGCCAGGATCCCGGAGACACCCGCCAGTTTTTGCAACACGCGAGCCTGAGCGTAAGCGGAGAATTCCAGCCCGCCGTACTCTTTCTTAATGATCATCGCAAAGAAGCGATGCTCTTTCAGATACGCCCACAGCTCAGGCGGCAGGTCAGCCATTTCGTGAGTGATGGCGAAGTCGTTTGCCATGCGGCACGCTTCTTCCACCGGGCCATCAATAAAGGCCTGTTCTTCGGCGGTTAAACGCGGCTGCGGATAATTGTGCAGCTTTTTCCAGTCCGGGTTGCCCTGGAACAGATCGCCTTCCCACCATGTAGTACCGGCATCAATCGCTTCTTTCTCTGTACGTGACATCGGCGGCATCACTTTACGGAAACCTTTGAACACCGGAGCGGAGATCATCGACTTACGCATCGGCGTCAGGTTGAACGGCAGCAAAATGATGGCCAGAGGAACAAGAACCCAGATATTCCACAGGCCAGCGACGCCAAGCGCAGCCGTCCAGGCCAGAAGAATCAGGCTACTCAGTAATAAACTGACACGGTGATAGAACAGCACACCGAGCAGTACAACGGTTGCGAGAATGCTCAAAATCATCATAAAGAAAAGCTCCCTTGCTTGTAGGAGGTCTGACCACTTGTGATGATATGGTTGTAGTTGATGTCATTTCCTTTAGCAATGTGTTTACAAAATAATTACAACCTGGTTCACATTGTTCGCGTTTTAGCCGGCACAAAAAATCAAAACGCCGGACGATTCGCATGGCTTTAGCTTCTCGCTTTTACTGCTATCCGGTACACTCCACTGTGTTATTTCATCAATACTGAAGGATTATCCTCATGTACCAGGATCTTATTCGTAACGAACTGAACGAAGCGGCGGAAACGCTGGCGAACTTTCTGAAAGATGATGCCAATATTCACGCTATTCAGCGCGCGGCGGTCCTGCTTGCCGACAGCTTCAAAGCTGGCGGTAAAGTGCTCTCCTGCGGTAACGGCGGTTCCCACTGTGACGCCATGCACTTCGCTGAAGAGCTGACGGGACGCTATCGCGAAAACCGTCCGGGCTACCCGGCGATTGCGATTTCCGACGTGAGCCACATCTCCTGCGTAGGCAACGACTTCGGTTACGACCACATCTTTTCCCGCTACGTTGAAGCCGTAGGCCGTGAAGGTGACGTGCTGCTGGGGATTTCGACCTCCGGTAACTCCGCTAACGTAATCAAAGCGATTGCCGCCGCGCGTGAGAAGGGCATGAAAGTGATCACCCTGACCGGGAAAGATGGCGGTAAGATGGACGGTACGGCGGACATTGAAATCCGTGTTCCACACTTCGGTTATGCGGACCGCGTTCAGGAAATTCACATCAAAGTGATCCACATCCTGATACAACTGATCGAAAAAGAGATGGTTAAGTAAGAAGGCTATTTTATTTGCCATTTTGAATCCGGGCAGTGCTCGAAATCCTCACGTACTACGTGTACGCTCCGGTTTCTGCGCGCTGTCCGAATCCAAACTGGCTGCAACAATTACGCCTTCCTGCGTTAAGGCGTTTTGTGGAGGTGCTGTATGTGCGAACTGCTCGGGATGAGCGCCAATGTGCCAACCGATATCTGCTTTAGTTTCACCGGACTGGTGCAGCGCGGTGGAGGAACCGGGCCGCATAAAGACGGCTGGGGCATTACCTTCTACGAAGGCAAAGGATGTCGCACGTTCAAAGATCCACAGCCCAGTTTTAATTCACCCATTGCCAGACTGGTGCAGGATTATCCCATTAAATCCTGTTCGGTGATCGCGCATATCCGTCAGGCGAACCGCGGCGAAGTGGCGCTGGAAAACACCCATCCCTTTACGCGCGAGCTGTGGGGCCGTAACTGGACCTACGCACATAACGGGCAGCTTACGGGTTATAAATCACTGGAGACGGGCAACTTCCGTCCGGTCGGTGAAACGGACAGTGAGAAAGCGTTCTGCTGGCTGCTCCACAAGCTGGCGGAGCGTTATCCCCGCACGCCCGGCAACATGGCCGCCGTGTTTAAATATATCGCTTCGCTGGCGTCTGAGCTGCGTGAAAAAGGCGTGTTTAATATGCTGCTGTCCGACGGACGCTACGTGATGGCGTTCTGCTCGACGAACCTGTTCTGGATCACCCGCCGCGCGCCGTTTGGGGTTGCAAAGCTGCTCGATCAGGATGTGGAGATAGACTTTCAGAAAGAGACCACACCGAACGATGTGGTCACAGTCATTGCGACGCAGCCGCTGACGGGCAACGAAGCCTGGCAGAAGATCATGCCAGGCGAGTGGGTGCTATTTCGTCTCGGGGACCGCGTAATTTGACGCCAGCTGCGGCTGAACCACTTCATGGCTGAGCGGTTTACTCACCACGTAACGGCCATTGACGATGGACACCACCGGCGGTTTATGGGTCTGCTCGAAGTAGTCATAGCCCGGTTTTAATTGTTTCCAGAAATCCGTGTAAACGGAGTACTTATGGCGCGCCATATTCGCATCCGTCATACGGAACGGATAGATGCTGACCTGAACATTCGGCTGGCCGAAGACCAGTGCGCCCGTGACAAACTGGAAAATCTCATCAATGCCGGAATCCGTCATCGCATAACAGCCGACAGACACGCAGGCACCGTGGATCATCAGGTATTTACCTTCGTAACCGTGAGCACGGTCAAAGGCATTGGGGAAACCGATGTTAATCGCTTTATAAAAGCGGCTGTCCGGTTTTAGCTGGTTACGCTGAACGTTGTAAAACCCTTCCGGACTTTTAAAGTCGCCCTGGCGCTGTTTCGGTCCCAGCCCACCAGAATAGTTACAGATTTTGTAGCTATCGAGCAGCTGATACGTCTCGCCCATTTTGACAAACAGATCGAGTGTGCGCTCTTCCTTGAAGATTTGAATATAAACCGGGGATCCCATCAACTGCTGTTTATACTCTTTGCTGACCGGCGTCGTTGAACTATTACTGCCAAGCAGCCCGGCAAACGACATGCACGGTATCAGAAGCATCGCAATGAACAATGCGATTTTACGCATACTACTGGTTCCTTGATAAAACAATGACCAACTTGCCAGAACGGCAAAAGACACCCGAAATCAGACTAATCTGGACAGGAGCGCTCACATTAGCACCGATGGAGATTTTCGCAAGAGCCAACCTTTGCGTTTACAAATTAGTTTTACTTTATAACCCATTCACAGACTCCTGACTCCAGGAACTTTGCGCAATAGCTCGCATTTCGGCGCGCCGGACGGCGGATTTACTGCCCTTGCGCGGGCCGAAAATGGTACACTCCGGCCTCTCTGGATTGTTGTTCATGGATACCTGCTAAACACATGTTTAAAATCAGAAAAGGACTCGATCTGCCAATCTCTGGCGTGCCTGAACAGCACGTGACCACCGGCGCCATTGTTCATCATGTCGCTATTGTGGGTGATGATTACGTGGGCATGCGACCTGCGATGCTGGTTCAGGAAGGCGATCGGGTAATAAAAGGCCAGGCGCTTTTCGAGGATAAAAAAAATCCTGGCGTTATGTTTACAGCCCCTGCCAGCGGCGTCGTCGTCGCCATCCATCGTGGTGAGCGTCGCGTCCTGCAATCGGTTGTTATTCAAATTGAAGGCGATGAGAAACGCGAATTTGCGCGTTTTGACGACGCCGATCTCGCCACCCTCAGCCGCGAAGCGGTGCAGGCTCAACTGCTGGAGTCGGGACTGTGGACGGCGCTTCGCACGCGCCCGTTTAGCAAAACGCCCGTGCCAGGCACGGTGCCAGCCGCTATCTTCGTGACGGCCATCGACACCAACCCGCTCAGCGCGGACCCGCAGCCTGTTATCCTGGCCGAACGAAAAGCCTTTGATGCCGGTCTCACCGTGTTAACGCGTCTGACGCCGGGTAAAGTGCATGTCTGCCAGGCCAGCGGCGGTAAGCTTGGCGGGCATCCGCAAGGGCAGGTCGCTTTTAACGAATTTGCCGGCCCGCATCCGGCCGGGCTGGTGGGAACGCATATTCATTTCCTGGAGCCGGTGAGCCTGACGAAACAGGTCTGGCATCTTAATTATCAGGACGTGATTGCTATTGGTAAGCTGTTCACCACGGGTGAGCTGTGCGCTGAACGGATCGTCGCTATCGGCGGGCCGCAGGCCGTAAACCCGCGTCTGGTTAAGACCCTTCTGGGAGCAGACATTAATGAACTGCTTGCGGGGGAAACGAAAGAGGGTGAAAACCGCCTGATTTCCGGTTCAGTACTCAGCGGCCGCCGCGCTGTCAATGCGCACGCGTACCTGGGGCGTTTCCATCTTCAGGTGAGCGTGGTACTTGAAGGGCGCGAGAAAGAGCTGTTCGGCTGGGTACTGCCTGGCGCAGAAAAATACTCCGTAACCCGCACCACGCTGGGCCACTTCCTGCGTCATAAGCTGTTTAATTTCTCCACCAGCACGAACGGCGGTGAGCGCGCAATGGTTCCGATTGGCAACTACGAACGTGTAATGCCGCTGGATATTCTGCCCACCGTGCTGCTGCGCGATCTTCTTGCCGGTGATACCGACGGCGCCCAGGCGCTGGGCTGTCTGGAGCTGGATGAAGAAGATCTGGCGCTCTGTACCTATGTGTGTCCAGGTAAATACGAATATGGACCCGTATTGCGCGAGGTGTTAACCCGCATTGAGCAGGAAGGATAACCATGGGCTTAAAACACCTCTTTGAAAAAATTGAGCCGCACTTTACCGAAGGGAAGCTCAAAAAGTACTACCCGCTGTATGAAGCGACATCGACCATTTTCTACACGCCGGGTCTGGTGACGAAAGGGGCTGCGCACGTTCGCGATGCCATCGATCTGAAACGCATGATGATCCTGGTGTGGTTTGCGGTCTTCCCGGCCATGTTCTGGGGGATGTATAACGTTGGGTTGCAGACTATTCCGGCGCTGCACCATATGTACGATGCAGAACAGCTGGCGCAGGTGATCCAGTCTGACTGGCACTATCGTCTGGCGCAGTCACTGGGAGTGAGTTTTGCGGCAGATGCTGGCTGGATCAGCATGATGACGCTGGGCGCTGTCTTCTTCCTCCCCATCTATATGACTGTCTTTATCGTGGGCGGTTTCTGGGAAGTTCTGTTCGCTATTATTCGCAAGCATGAGATCAACGAGGGTTTCTTTGTCACCTCTATTCTGTTTGCGCTGATTGTTCCGCCAACGCTGCCGCTCTGGCAGGCGGCGATGGGGATTAGCTTTGGCGTGGTCATTGCCAAAGAGATCTTCGGCGGAACCGGACGCAACTTCCTGAACCCTGCACTGGCAGGGCGAGCGTTCCTGTTCTTTGCTTATCCGGCACAAATCTCGGGCGACCTGGTGTGGACGGCTGCGGACGGTTTCTCCGGCGCGACGCCACTCTCACAGTGGGCGGCAGGCGGCGGCGAAACGCTGGTCAATAATGCAACCGGACAGGCTGTGACCTGGTTTGATGCGTTTATCGGCAATATTCCGGGCTCTATCGGTGAAGTGTCTACCCTGATGATTTTGATCGGCGGGGCCATCATCCTCTTTGGCCGCGTGGCGTCCTGGCGCATTGTCGCGGGCGTCATGCTCGGGATGGTACTCACTGCCACGCTTTTCAATTTCATTGGTTCAGACACTAACCCGATGTTCTCCATGCCGTGGTACTGGCACCTCGTGCTGGGAGGCTTTGCGTTTGGCATGATGTTCATGGCCACCGATCCCGTCTCGGCTTCGTTTACCGACAGAGGTAAATGGTGTTACGGCGCGCTCATTGGGGTGATGTGTGTACTGATTCGCGTGGTCAACCCGGCCTATCCGGAAGGGATGATGTTGGCCATTCTGTTTGCCAATCTGTTTGCGCCGCTGTTCGACTACCTGGTCGTGCGCGCCAACATTAAGCGGAGGAAGGCGCGTGGCTGAAATCAAAAATAACGACAGCATCAGCAAAACGCTGCTGGTGGTGCTGGTACTGTGCCTGGTCTGTTCCATCGTGGTAGCCGGTTCTGCCGTAGGGTTAAAACCGCTACAGCAAGAGCAACGAGCGCTGGATAAACAGCGTAACATCCTGGCCGTGGCCGGGCTGATGCAGGAAGGCATGACGAAGGATGACGTCGCCGCGGTGTTTGCCGAACGTATTACCGCACGGCTGGTGGATTTAAAAACCGGCGAGCTGATGGATAAAGACCCGGCGAAATACAACCAGGCGCTGGCGCTGAAAGATCCGCAGATGAGCACCACGCTTGACGCCTCGCAGGATCCGGCAGGCATTAAGCGCCGCAGCAATGTCGCGGAGATTTACCTCGTTCGTGATGAGCAAAAACGTGTACAGGAAGTGGTGTTGCCCATCTACGGCAACGGCTTGTGGTCGATGATGTACGCCTTCGTGGCGCTGGATACCGATGGCCGTACGGTCAAAGGGATCACTTATTACGATCAGGGCGAAACGCCGGGGCTGGGTGGGGAAGTTGAGAACCCTAACTGGCGAGCACAGTTTGTCGGTAAAAAAGTGCTCGACGACAACGGCCAGCCTGCGCTGAAAGTGGTGAAAGGCGGCGCGCGTCCCGGCGATGAATTTGCCGTTGATGGCCTTTCCGGCGCCACGCTCACCTCTAATGGGGTGCAGCACAGCTTTGATTTCTGGATGGGTGAACTGGGCTTTGGTCCCTTCCTGAAGAATGTACGTGAAGGAGCGCTGAATAATGGCTGATACGGGTGAACTGAAAGAAGTTAAAAAGGTACTGATTGGCCCACTTTTAGCCAATAACCCGATAACGCTTCAGGTGCTGGGTGTGTGCTCGGCTCTGGCGGTGACCACCAAGCTGGAAACGGCGGTGGTCATGACGCTGGCGGTAACGCTGGTGACAGCGTTCTCCAGCATGTTTATCTCAATGATCCGCCACCACATACCCAACAGCGTGAGGATCATCGTGCAGATGGCGATCATCGCCTCGCTGGTGATCGTGGTCGATCAGCTGCTGCGCGCCTTCGCTTATGAAACCTCGAAGCAGCTCTCGGTGTTTGTTGGTCTGATTATCACCAACTGCATCGTAATGGGGCGTGCTGAAGCCTATGCGATGAAGATGCCGCCGCTGGCGAGCTTTATGGACGGTATCGGCAACGGCCTGGGTTACGGCGTGATCCTGTTGACGGTCGGTTTCCTGCGCGAACTTATTGGCAGCGGCAAGCTGTTTGGCATTCCGGTGCTGGATACGGTACAGAACGGTGGCTGGTATCTGCCGAACGGCTTGTTCCTGCTGGCGCCAAGCGCATTTTTCATTATCGGTTTGCTGATCTGGCTGATTCGTACGTTGAAGCCTGAACAGCAGGAAAAGGAGTAACCGACAATGGCTCATTACCTGAGTTTATTTGTGCGCGCGGTGTTTGTTGAAAACATGGCGCTCGCCTTCTTCCTTGGCATGTGTACATTCCTTGCCGTTTCTAAAAAGGTCTCGACGGCATTTGGTCTCGGGGTGGCGGTCACCGTTGTGCTGGGGCTTTCCGTTCCGATTAACAACCTGGTGTTCAACTTCGTGCTGCGGGACAGCGCGCTGGTGGAGGGGATTGATCTCAGCTTCCTGAACTTCATCACCTTCATCGGGGTGATTGCGGCGCTGGTGCAAATCCTGGAGATGATCCTCGATAAGTATTTCCCGTCGCTGTACAACGCGCTGGGGATCTTCCTGCCGCTGATCGCGGTGAACTGCGCCATTTTCGGTGGCGTCTCGTTTATGGTTCAGCGCGATTACAACTTCAGTGAATCGGTTGTGTATGGTTTCGGTTCCGGTATCGGCTGGATGCTGGCGATTGTCACCATGGCGGGGATCCGTGAAAAAATGAAATATGCCAACGTGCCTGCGGGTCTTCGTGGCTTAGGGATCACCTTTATCACCACCGGCCTGATGGCGTTGGGCTTTATGTCCTTCTCCGGTGTGCAGCTATAAGGGCTAACAGATGGAAATTATTCTTGGCGTGGTGATGTTCACGCTGATAGTACTGGTGCTGTCAGGGCTGATCCTGGCGGCGCGTGCGAAGCTGGTCAATTCCGGGGATGTGATCATTGATATCAATGATGATCCACAGAACCAGATCCGTACCCCGGCAGGGGATAAGCTGCTCAACACCCTCTCCGGCAACGGGATATTTGTCTCGTCTGCTTGTGGCGGCGGTGGCTCCTGTGGACAGTGCCGTGTGAAGGTTAAAGAGGGTGGCGGTGATATTCTGCCAACGGAACTGTCGCATATCACGAAGCGTGAAGCGAAAGAGGGATGCCGTCTGGCGTGTCAGGTCGCCGTGCGCCAGAACATGAAGATTGAGCTGCCGGAGGAGATCTTCGGCGTGAAAAAATGGGAGTGCGAAGTTATCTCTAACGATAACAAAGCCACGTTCATTAAAGAGCTCAAGCTGCGTGTCCCTGAAGGGGAGAGCGTCCCGTTCCGCGCGGGCGGGTATATTCAGATTGATTGTCCGGCACACACTGTAGCGTATGCCGACTTCGACGTGCCTGAAGAGTACCGGGCAGACTGGGATAAATTTAACCTCTTCCGCTTTGTTTCCGAGGTTAAAGAGCCAGCGCTTCGCGCCTATTCCATGGCGAACTACCCGGAAGAAAAGGGCATTATTATGCTCAACGTGCGTATCGCCACTCCGCCGCCGAATGTGCCTGATGCACCGCCTGGCGTGATGTCGTCGTATATCTGGTCTCTCAAGCCTGGCGACAAAGTGACGATTTCTGGCCCGTTCGGTGAGTTCTTTGCCAAAGATACCGACGCGGAAATGGTCTTTATCGGCGGTGGTGCGGGTATGGCGCCGATGCGTTCGCATATCTTTGACCAGCTCAAACGACTCGGCAGCAAGCGTAAGATCAGCTTCTGGTATGGGGCGCGTTCACTGCGTGAAATGTTCTACGACGATGAGTTTGAACAACTGGCGCGTGATAACCCTAACTTTACCTTCCATGTGGCGCTATCCGATCCGCAGCCGGAAGATAACTGGACAGGTTATACGGGCTTCATCCACAACGTGCTGTATGAAAACTACCTGAAACAGCATCCGGCACCGGAAGACTGCGAGTTTTATATGTGCGGTCCGCCAATGATGAACGCCGCCGTGATCAAGATGCTCAAAGATCTTGGTGTGGAAGATGAGAACATCATGCTCGATGATTTCGGAGGCTGATTATGCTGACCTTTCTGGCGACTTTTGCGGTGTTTGTGCTGGTGATCTTCGGTATGTCTTTAGGCTGGATCATCAAGCGTAAAAGCATTCAGGGCAGCTGCGGAGGCATCTCTTCCATCGGTATGGAAAAGGTATGTGACTGCCCTGAGCCGTGCGATGCACGGAAAAAGCGGATGGCTCGCGAGCAGCAACGCATTATTTAGTCTTCCAGGTCGGGTAAGGCAAAGCCGCTACCCGACAATTCCCACGCACACTTCTCAACCCTCATTTCTTTACTGTATACTTATCCAGTAAAGAGTGAGGGCTTACTATGCGCAAAATAATCCATGTCGATATGGACTGCTTTTTTGCCGCAGTGGAGATGCGTGACAACCCGGCGCTGCGGGATATTCCCATCGCCATTGGCGGCAGCCGCGTTCAGCGCGGTGTGATCAGCACCGCCAACTACCCTGCACGCAAATTTGGCGTACGCAGCGCCATGCCGACCGCGATGGCGCTGAAACTGTGCCCGCATCTCACTCTTTTGCCCGGACGTTTTGATGCCTACAAAGAAGCGTCGAGCCACATTCGGGAGATCTTCTCCCGCTACACCTCCCTGATTGAACCGTTATCGCTGGATGAAGCCTATCTGGATGTCACCCACAGCGTGCACTGCCACGGCTCCGCCACCCTGATGGCACAGGAGATCCGCCAGACTATTTTTAACGAGCTGAATCTCACGGCATCGGCAGGCGTTGCGCCGGTAAAGTTTCTTGCCAAAATCGCCTCCGATTTAAACAAGCCCAACGGCCAGTACGTCATCACCCCGGAAGAGGTTCCGGCGTTTTTAAAAACGCTGCCGCTCAGTAAAATTCCCGGTGTGGGTAAAGTCTCCGCCGCGAAGCTGGAAAGTATGGGGTTACGCACCTGTGAAGACGTTCAGCGCAGCGATCTGGCGCTGCTGCTTAAGCGTTTTGGCAAGTTTGGCCGCGTATTGTGGGAACGCAGTCAGGGTATTGACGATCGTGATGTCAACAACGAACGGCTGCGTAAATCGGTCGGGGTTGAACGCACGCTCAGCGAAGATATTCATGACTGGACCGAGTGTGAAACCATTATTACGGAACAGCTCTATCCTGAGCTTGAACGACGTTTGCTGAAGATCAAACCGGATCTGCTCATTGCCCGACAAGGCATCAAACTGAAATTTAACGATTTTCAGCAGACGACGCAGGAGCATGTCTGGCCGCGTCTGAACAAAGAGGATCTTATCGCGACGGCGAAAAAGGCGTGGGAAGAGCGGCGGGGTGGGCGAGGCGTCCGGCTGGTGGGGCTGCACGTAACATTGCTGGATCCGCAGCTAGAGCGTCAGTTGGTTCTGGGACTGTAGATTACGCTACTCGTAGGCCCGGTGAGCGTAGCGACACCGGGCAACAGACGAGGAATTACTTCGCAGGGATCGCTTTCAGCAATTCAGTCAGCAGCGTCCAGTAATGACCGACGCTTTCAATGTGAACCTGCTCATCCGGAGAGTGTGGACCGGTGATGGTCGGCCCGATGGAGACCATGTCCATATCCGGATACGGTTTCTTGAACAGACCACACTCCAGACCCGCGTGAATAACCTGAATGTTCGGGGTACTGTTGAACAGTCGCTGATAAGTTTCACGCACCAGTGCCATGACCGGAGAACTTGCATCCGGCTGCCAGCCCGGGTAGCTACCTTTTGCAGACGTTTTCGCGCCCGCCAGGGTACCCAGAGATTCCAGCATGCTCACAACGTACTCTTTACCGCTGTCGATCAGGGAGCGGATCAGGCAGATGATCTCTGCGCTGTCGTCGCCCATGGTCACCACGCCCACGTTCAGGGAGGTTTCCACCACGCCTTTTGCGACATCTGAATTGCGGATCACGCCGTTTGGCGTTGCGTTCAGCAGCTGAACAAACGTGTCACGAGACTGCGCAGTCAGCGCGGCTTTATCCGTTGTTACGGACTCCAGCACGACAGTCAGGTTTTTCTCTTTGGCTGACAGTTCGTTTTTCAGGATATCCAGATACACGCTGGCGAGTTTTTTCAGTTCATCCGCTTTCGCCGCAGGCACCGCCACGGTCGCGAAGGCTTCGCGAGGGATCGCGTTACGCAGCGTACCGCCGTTGAAGTCCACCAGGCGCAGATCCAGTTCAGCGGCATGGCCCGCCAGGAAACGTGCCAGCAGTTTGTTGGCGTTGCCCAGGCCCAGGTGAATATCACCGCCGGAGTGACCGCCTTTCAGCCCTTTCAGCGTCAGCTTAAAGGTCTCGAACCCCGCAGGGATCGCTTCGCGGGACAGCGGCAGGGTTGAGATGAAATCGATCCCGCCCGCGCAGCCCATGTAGATCTCACCTTCTTCTTCGGAGTCGGTGTTGATCAGAATGTCTGCTTGCAGCCAGTTCGCCTGGAGACCAAATGCCCCATCCATGCCCGCTTCTTCAGTCATGGTCAGCAGCACTTCCAGCGGACCGTGTTCAACGCTGTCGTCAGCCAGCACGGCCAGCGCGGAAGCCATACCAATGCCGTTATCAGCGCCAAGCGTTGTGCCGCGCGCCTTTACCCACTCACCGTCGATGTACGGTTGAATCGGGTCTTTTGTGAAGTCGTGAACGGTGTCGTTGTTTTTCTGCGGAACCATGTCCAGGTGCGCCTGCAATACCACTGGCTTGCGGTTTTCCATACCTGCGGTGGCAGGTTTGCGGATCAGAATGTTGCCAACCTGGTCGCGCTCAGCGTGCAGACCTTTTTCCTTCGCCCAACCCATAATATGTTCGGCAAGTTGTTCTTCGTGATAGGAAGGGTGCGGAATAGAGCAGATTTTGGCAAAAATATCCCACAGCGGCTGTGGAGATAATTGAGACAGTTCAGACACGATAGGTCTCCTTGTCGTTGCGCTGCAAAACAATGTTGCAGGTCACAGGGTTAGCAGGTTAATCGTTACCACAAGACGGGCTTGCGAGATGCAACTGAGAATACCACTTTCTCCCGTGGCTGGTAGCATTAAGCATGTAAAAACTCAGGCTCATGGCGCGTAACACTGGTTTTTAGTGCGTCAGATCTCTATAATCTCGCGCAACCTATTTCCCCCTCGAACACTTTTTAAGCCGTATATAAACAGGCTGGGACACTTCACATGAGCGAAAAATACGTCGTCACCTGGGACATGTTGCAGATTCACGCACGCAAACTGGCTGCGCGTCTGATGCCTTCCGAGCAGTGGAAAGGCATTATTGCCGTCAGCCGTGGCGGTCTGGTACCGGGGGCGCTGCTGGCACGTGAGCTGGGTATTCGTCATGTCGATACCGTATGTATCTCCAGCTATGACCACGATAACCAGCGTGAACTGAAAGTGCTGAAGCGCGCCGAAGGCGACGGTGAAGGCTTTATCGTTATCGACGATCTGGTGGACACCGGCGGTACCGCGGTCGCTATCCGCGAAATGTATCCAAAAGCGCACTTCGTCACTATCTTCGCGAAACCTGCGGGTCGCCCACTGGTTGATGATTACGTGATTGATATCCCGCAGGATACCTGGATTGAACAGCCATGGGATATGGGCGTGGTCTTCGTACCACCTATTTCTGGTCGTTAATTTCAGTACGTAACTTTACACGCCCGGTTAAGCCGGGCGTTGTTCTTTTTAGCCTGCCACGCGTTACAATGGTCTTCATATGACGTATCCATGGAGGCAACGCAATGACGCAGGCGAATCTCACCGAAACTCTCTTCAAACCCCGTTTCAAGCACCCTGAAACGTCGACGCTGGTGCGTCGGTTTAATCCGGGGACAATGCCTGCTGTTCAGTCAGCGTTAGATGGTAAAAACGTGCCCCACTGGTATCGAATGATTAACCGCCTGATGTGGATCTGGCGCGGCATCGATCCGCGTGAAATCCTCGACGTACAGGCGCGTATCGTAATGAGCGAGTCTGAGCGCACCGACAGCGATCTCTACGATACGGTGGTGGGCTACCGTGGCGGAAACTGGATCTACGAATGGTCAAAGCAGGCCATGCTTTGGCAGCAAAAAGCGAGCCAGGAAGAAGATGCTACGCGCAGCGGCAAGCACTGGCTGCATGCGGCAAACCTGTACAGCATCGCTGCTTATCCGCATCTAAAAGGCGACGAACTGGCGGAGCAGGCGCAGGCGCTGGCAAACCGGGCTTATGAGGAGGCCGCCCAGCGACTGCCTGGTCGGATGCGTGAAATTGAGTTCGCCATTCCCGGCGGCAGCCCGGTGACCGGATTCCTGCACATGCCGGAGGGGGAAGGCCCGTTCCCGACAGTTCTGATGTGCGGTGGGCTGGACTCGTTACAAATCGACTATTACAGCCTGTATGAGCGCTACTTTGCCCCAAAAGGGATCGCCATGCTGACGCTCGATATGCCTTCAATTGGTTTTTCATCCAAATGGAAACTTACGCAAGACTCCAGCCTGCTGCACCAGCATGCATTAAAAGCGCTGGAGAATATCCCCTGGGTTGACCACACCCGGGTAGGCGCGTTTGGCTTCCGCTTTGGCGCTAACGTCGCGGTACGGCTGGCCTACCTTGAATCTTCCCGCCTGAAGGCCGTCGCCTGTCTTGGCCCGGTGGTACATGCTCTGTTAAGCGATCCTGCGCGTCAGGGGAGCGTTCCTGAGATGTATCTCGACGTGTTGGCGAGTCGACTTGGCATGCATGATGCTTCAGACGAAGCGTTACGCATTGAACTTAATCGTTATTCATTAAAGACGCAGGGCTTACTTGGCCGCCGTTGCCCAACCCCGATGATGTCCGGTTTCTGGAAGAACGATCCGTTTAGCCCGGAAGAGGAGTCGCGTTTAATCACGTCGTCATCTGCGGAGGGTAAACTGCTTGAAGTGCCGTTCAGCCCCGTGTACCAGAATTTTGACAAAGCGCTTAAAGAGATTACACGCTGGATCACGAAGAGATTGTGTTAATAGTTTGCTAAATTTCGTTGGTTTGGTAAAACAGTGCTTCACAAAAGGAGATCGCAATGACGTTACCGAGTGGACACCCGAAAAGTAGACTGATTAAGAAGTTCATGGCTCTTGGCCCGTATATTCGAGAAGAGCAGTGTGAAGAGAATCGCTTTTTTTTCGACTGCCTGGCTGTTTGCGTCAACGTGAAGCCTGCACCCGAAAAACGCGAGTTCTGGGGCTGGTGGATGGAAATGGAAGCACAGGAAAACCGTTTTACCTATAGCTATCAGTTTGGCCTGTTTAATAAAGACGGGCACTGGCAGGCGACGAGCATCAAAGATCAGGAAGTGATTGATCGTCTGGAGCATACGCTAAAAGAATTTCACGGCAAAGCACGTGACCTGCTGGCAACGCTGGATCTGAAGCTGGAACCTGCGGACGATTTTTCCAGCGAAGCGGTGAAGTTAAGGGCCTGATGATGTCACTGCGCCGGGTGGCGGCTACGCCTTACCCGGCCTGCAAAATGTACTGTCCTGTAGGCCCGGTAAGCGCAGCGTCACCGGGCACAAAAAAACCGGCCGGGCCGGTTTTTTTATTACCACAGCATCAGAACTGATAGGTCAAGCCCAGCGCAACGATATCATCGCTGCTTACGCCCAGTTTATTATCGTCATCGATCTGGTTGATTTTATAATCAACAAACGCAGACATATTTTTGTTGAAATAATATGTCGCACCTACGTCGATGTATTTCACGATATCTTCATCGCCGATACCTTCGATATCTTTGCCTTTAGACTGCACGTAACCCACAGATGGACGCAGACCAAAGTCAAACTGATATTGCGCGACCACTTCGAAGTTTTGCGCTTTATTTGCAAAGCCGCCGGAAATAGGGGCCATATTGCGGGTTTCGGAATAGATAGTGGCCAGATAAATATCGTTGGCATCATATTTCAAACCGGTTGCCCAGCCTTCTGCTTTTTTACCTTCCCCGCGCGCCTGAAGGTTTTGCTCGTTGGTGCGATCGGAGCTGGCATACGCACCAATCACAGAGAAATCGCTGCCGCCGAAGTCATAGCTCAGGGACGTACCGAAACCGTCACCGTTTTGCTTCTTCACGTCACGGTTTTCATTTTTGCCCTGGTATTGCAGGGTCATATTCAGACCGTCAACCAGGCCAAAGAAATCGGTATTACGGTATGTGGCCAGACCGGAAGCGCGTTTCGTCATAAAGTTATCGGTCTGTGCCAGGCCGTCACCGCCGAACTCAGGGAACATATCGGTCCAGGCGGCGACGTCATACAGCGCGCCCAGGTTACGGCCATAATCCAGAGAGCCGAAGTCTTTCAGTTTCAGACCAGCAAATGCCAGACGTGTTTTTTGAGAAGAATCGCTCTCAGCTTTGTTACCTGCGAACTCAGCTTCCCAACGTCCGTAGCCCGTCAGCTGATCGTTAATCTGCGTTTCACCCTTAAAGCCGAAACGAACGTAAGTCTGGTCACCATCCTTAGCATCATCATCACTGAGATAGTGCATTGCTTTTACTTTGCCGTACACATCCAGTTTATTACCGTTTTTATTATAAACTTCTGCTGCGTGAACAGATGCTGAAGCAACTACGCCCATTACCACTAATGCCAGAGTGCTCTTTTTCATTTTCAATCCTGATTTTATAAAAACGCGCTAATATTCGCTGAGCAATAAGATTCGGCTTATTACCCCGTGAAAAACAGGAAGGGTTTTATCGTTCGTGGGTGAAAGTTTTATGACAAAGTAAGAATATGTCTAAAAAAGTATGTTTTAATTTTTCGGTAATAAAATTGTCAAAATCTGCCGCTACGCTTCCTGATCCCGCGCAACAAAGTGACGGGTCAGGTGCTAAGGCAGTTGGCAACGGGGCTGACACCTGCTAAAACGTCTGACTGACATCATTTTCCCTTATTGTTGAACGGCAGAGAATCATGAGTGACAGCCAGACGCTGGTGGTAAAACTCGGTACCAGTGTGTTAACGGGCGGATCGCGCCGCCTGAATCGTGCCCATATTGTTGAGCTTGTACGTCAGTGCGCTCAGTTGCATGCCGCTGGGCATCGTATTGTAATTGTGACCTCCGGGGCGATTGCCGCCGGGCGTGAACACCTGGGCTACCCCGAACTCCCCGCGACGATCGCCTCCAAACAGCTGCTGGCCGCCGTGGGACAAAGCCGACTCATCCAGCTCTGGGAGCAACTGTTCTCCATCTACGGCATTCATGTCGGGCAGATGCTGCTGACGCGCGCGGATATGGAAGACAGAGAACGTTTCCTGAACGCCCGCGATACGCTGCGCGCGCTGCTGGATAACAATATCGTTCCGGTCATCAACGAAAACGACGCTGTTGCCACCGCTGAAATCAAAGTGGGCGATAACGATAACCTCTCTGCGCTGGCGGCGATTCTGGCAGGGGCCGATAAGCTGCTGCTTCTGACCGATCAGCAGGGGCTGTTTACCGCTGATCCGCGTTCCAATCCACAGGCTGAACTGATCAAAGACGTTCACGGCATTGATGATGCGCTGCGCGCCATCGCGGGTGACAGCGTCTCTGGTCTGGGGACAGGTGGTATGGGCACCAAGCTACAGGCCGCGGACGTGGCGTGCCGGGCCGGTATCGACACTATCATAGCCGCGGGCAGCCGTCCGGGCGTGATAGGTGATGTGATGGAGGGCCTCTCTGTGGGCACGCGCTTCCACGCCCAGGAATCCCCGCTGGAAAACCGTAAACGCTGGATCTTTGGCGCGCCCCCGGCTGGCGAACTGACCGTGGATGAAGGCGCGACCGCCGCTATTCTGGAAAGAGGAAGCTCATTGCTTCCAAAAGGAATTAAAAGCGTGACAGGCAACTTCTCGCGTGGTGAAGTGATCCGAATCCGTAACCTTGAAGGTCGCGACATCGCTCATGGCGTAAGTCGTTATAACAGCGACGCGCTGCGTCGGATTGCTGGCCACCATTCCCAGCAGATCGACGCCATCCTGGGCTATGAATATGGCCCGGTTGCCGTGCATCGCGACGACATGATTATTCGTTAAGGAGCCAGAACATGCTGGAACAAATGGGCGCAGCCGCGAAAGCCGCCTCTTATAAACTGGCGCTCCTTTCCAGCCGCGAGAAAAACCGCGTGCTGGAAAAAATCGCTGATTATCTGGAATCGCAGTCGCAGGAAATTTTGCTCGCCAACGAGCAGGATCTGCTGGAAGCGCGTCGCAACGGCTTGAGCGAAGCGATGCTCGACCGTCTGGCGCTCACCCCGGCGCGTCTGAAAGGTATCGCCGACGACGTTCGTCAGGTGTGCAACCTCGCCGACCCGGTAGGGCAGGTGATTGACGGTGGGGTGCTCGACAGCGGGTTACGTCTTGAGCGTCGTCGCGTGCCGCTCGGCGTCATTGGGGTGATTTACGAAGCGCGTCCAAACGTGACGGTGGATGTCGCCTCCCTGTGCCTGAAAACCGGTAACGCCGCTATTTTACGTGGCGGGAAAGAGACCTGGCGCACCAATGCCGCGACGGTAAACGTCATTCAGCAGGCGCTGGAGGAGTGTGGTTTACCGGCGGGGGCCGTGCAGGCGATTGAAAGTCCCGACCGTGCGCTGGTCAACGAGATGCTGCGCATGGACAAATACATCGACATGCTGATACCACGCGGCGGCGCGGGTTTGCACAAGCTGTGCCGTGAGCAATCCACCATTCCGGTCATTACCGGCGGGATTGGCGTATGCCACATCGTGGTGGATGACACCGCGGAGATCGAACCTGCGCTGAAGATTATCGTCAACGCTAAAACCCAGCGCCCAAGCACCTGTAATACGGTAGAAACGCTGCTGGTGCATCAGGGCATCGCCAGTACCTTCCTGCCAGCGCTGAGCAAGCAGATGGCGGAAAGCGGCGTCACGCTGCATGCGGACGACAAGGCTCTCGCGCTGCTGAAAGACGGTCCGGCGAAGGTCGTTCCGGTTAACGCGGAGCAGTACGACGATGAGTATTTGTCGCTGGATCTGAACGTGAAGGTAGTTGCGGATCTCGATGACGCCATTGCGCATATTCGTGAACACGGAACCCAACATTCTGATGCGATCCTGACGCGCACCTTGCGCAATGCCGATCGTTTTGTGAATGAAGTGGATTCGTCTGCGGTTTACGTCAATGCCTCGACGCGCTTCACCGATGGCGGCCAGTTTGGTCTGGGCGCCGAGGTGGCGGTGAGCACACAGAAGCTGCACGCCCGTGGTCCGATGGGGCTGGAAGCGCTGACCACCTACAAGTGGATCGGCTTCGGTGATGATACCATTCGTGCGTAAATAATCGCGGGTGATGCAAAAATAGCCGTTTGATTCAAAAGGGCATTGACGCATCACCCGGTTAGATCTACTCTTTTGCCCCGTGGTTACGCTCGTAACCGGTCTCTCAGGGCCGATATAGCTCAGTTGGTAGAGCAGCGCATTCGTAATGCGAAGGTCGTAGGTTCGACTCCTATTATCGGCACCATCTAAATCAATAAGTTATGTAAAGGCTCCCTCTTTGTTTACATCATGATTTTTTGCGTGTAACTGCATGTGTAAGTAATTTTCGCCAACGTTTATCTACAGTGATGCTCTGCCATTTTTTTCGAGTTAGCTGGTTTTGTTGCATGCTAAACCGTTGTCACCGACAACGAGAAGTGAATGGAAAGTCTGAAAGTGAGGTAAAACCCGAAGAAAATCGGGGTGTGACAACAGATTACGTAGCTGTGTCTCTGGGACAAAAAGCGCAGGATTGAATGTGACCGTATGAATATCACCCAGCGTGAAAACCGATATATGTCCTTCATGTTCACCGGTCAGGTACCAGCAGCCATCGCTGCACACCAGTCGATAGGGGGCCAGACCTGTGCAACGATGACCTTCTGCCAGTAACGTAACCCGACGGTGTTCAGTGATGGCGCGAATCAGTCGCGTAAAAACTTCACTCCGTGCCTGTGTTCTGGCGTTGGTGCTGTGCCAGATAAGGCAGGGAGATTCGTTGGCACTCAATAGTGAGTTGACCAGCTGGTTGTCTATCTCCGGAAAAAGCGCCTCCACACCGGACTGACGGACGAAGGTCTGCACCGTCAGCTCCCTCTGACGGCTGCCGGATAGCAGACGACATTGCCCGTTACGGAACTCCAGGTCGAGATAGGCCAGACGCTCGCGAAAATCCCGACGCAATGTGCGCACTGACACGCCAAATTCGGCGGCCAGTGTCTGTATGGCCAGCGTTTCACCCGCCACAAGACGGCTGATAATCAGCGACAGGCGGACCGCAAGGCGCTCATGGCGGCGCTCAGACTGAGACATGAGAGGCGTTCCCCATCCTGTTAATGGACTGAAAATTAAGTGATTAGTGTAACGAGAGGGCCGGACAGGATACGGACAGCGGAAGCGGTATTTTTTCTGCAGGATGAATGCAATCAGAATGCGGCTTCATAGTCTTTTTGAGGAAAAACTGCCTGGAAATCAATCAGCGAACGGACAGGAGGTGTCCGCATAAAGCCGGAGTTAACATCCGTTTGCCTCAAATCCGGAGAGCATCGCTTCCGCCATCACCCATAGAGCCCGGTTAAGCTTCACATCACCGTCGATACCGCGCACGGCACGGGTATGCGTTCGTCCGCCTTTCGCACTCCGTCCACTGAGCCCGCCCTTAATCAGGTTCTCCTGAATACGCTGGTATGTGGTCCACAGATCATTGCTCTCATCCTGCCAGCGGCGTGGTGTTAAAGATCAACGCGGGATATTGAAATATTCCGCGGCAGCAGCAGGGATTGCCGCAGCGGGATTAATACTTATTTATATTAGCTATCTGTCGATGGGGGCGCATAGTCCTGTGGCCGCAGCGACAAACGGGCTTGAGATCATCAGCCATTATGTGGCGACAGTATTTGGCGCATATGGCCGGAACCTGCTGGCGGTAATTATTACCCTGGCGTGTCTGGTGACATCGATTGGGCTAACCACAGGTACCGCGCGCTATTTTAGCCATGCGACGGGTTTATCCTACGGCATGCTGGTGGCCAGTACCCTTATCGCCTCGGCGGCGATATCCGTGCTGGGATTAAACTCCCTTATTGCGTTCGCGGTGCCGGTCCTCTGTGCCATCTATCCCGCGGCGTTAGTGGTGGTGCTGCTGGGTATTGTCCGCAAGTGGGTTTCAATCTCCGACAACGTATACCGGGTGATTTTCTACAGTGCTTTAGTGCTTGGCGTGTTTAGCCTGTTCGCGAAAAGCTGAAAGGGGATAACGGCGGGAATGTCTGACAGGAACGGCTGAGTAGAGTAAGGAGACAAAAAAGCCCGCAGGGCTCATGCCGTGCGGGCTTCCGTCATCTCCCCAACGCCTGAAGAAGGGCGAGGCGACAAAACTGTTACACCTGCCCAACCGCCTCTCTGGCAAACGCCGCCTTCAGCAGCCCCTCCAGCTTCTCCTGATCCTGGGCAAACAGGCGAATACCTTCTGCGAGCTTGTCCACCGCCATAGGATCCTGATTATGTAGCCAGTTAAACTCCGACTCCGAGAGCGGTGAAGGGGCTTCCTGGGCAATCACCGGCGGCTTCAGCATCGTTGGCAGCTCGCCATCGCGCGTTGCCAGCTCGTCGAGCAGCACCGGGGAAATGGTTAAACGGTCGCAGCCTGCCAGCGCCAGCACTTGTTCCACCTTACGGAAGCTGGCCCCCATAATGACCGTCGGGTAACGATGCTGCTTGTAATAGTCATAGATCCGACGGACAGAGACCACTCCCGGGTCTTGCTGGGGATCGTCGCTGGTCAGTAGGTTGCGGTCGCGATACCAGTCGTAAATACGCCCGACAAACGGGGAAATCAGCCACACGCCCGCTTCGGCGCATGCACGGGCCTGTGCGAAGGAGAAGAGCAGCGTCAGGTTACAGTGGATCCCCTCGAGCTCCAGCTCTTCCGCCGCCTTGATGCCCTGCCAGGTAGAGGCAAGCTTAATCAGCACGCGGGAACGGTCAACACCCTGATGCTCGTACAGGCGAATAAGCTTGCGCGCTTTCGCCACGCACAGCCCCCGGTCGTAGGAGAGACGGGCATCCACCTCGGTGGAGACTTTGCCGGGAACCTGACTTAGCAGTGCCACGCCGATGTTCACTGCCAGATGATCGCTGGCATTGATCAACTGTGTTTCCTGCGAGCCGCCCTGCTGGCGGGCCAGCGAGACGGCTTGCTCGATCAGTGGCTGGTAGATCGGCTGCGCTGCTGCTTTCAAAATCAACGACGGATTGGTGGTGGCATCTTCAGGGTGATGCTCGCGGATAGCGTTCATGTCACCGCTATCCGCCACCACCGTTGTCACTGCTTTAAGTTTCTCTAACAGAGTCATCGCGGCAAACCCTTATCACTGTGCGTTGTGGGTGTGAACCTTGTTTTCGTAGTAGGCGATACGCTCAACTTTTGACGCCGAACGGCCCGCTTCAAATTCTGCATCCAGCCAGCTGTCGACGATGGTTAATGCCAGCTCGCTGCCGATAACGCGGGCACCGAGAGTCATTATCTGCGCGTTGTTGCTCTTGCGGGCGCGGGAGGCGGAGTAGACATCATGACACTGGGCAGCGCGGATCCCCGGCACTTTATTGGCGACGATCGCCATCCCGATCCCGGTGCCGCACAGCAGTATCCCGCGTTCAAATTGCCCCTCGCGAATAGACGAGGCGAGGTTAAAGGCGATGTCCGGGTACATTTGATCGTTGCCGGCAACGTCGTGGCTGAAGTCCACGACCTCGATCCCTTTTTCCTGCAGATAGGTTTTCACCTGATTTTTCAGAGTGGTAGCCGCATCATCGGCTCCGATAGCAACTTTTAACATGGTTTTTCCTCGCAGATGAGTGCATAGCGTTGTGGTGATGAACTAAAGATCACATAATGTTCTTATGTTCATTTATTATTAGCCTGGTGAAGGCGAATAAAAAAGGACCTAGTGGGAAAGATGCATGACTATTGCCGAAATTATGAGAGAGCTCACAGTTTCGTCGGGGCTGCATTTGTTTTGTACCATTGAACTGGTAGTGTTCATTTGATGGCCGTAGAGCGGTCGTAAACAGGCTGGTCATTCGGGGGGAATATGAGTGGAAATGTGATTGTCGGTATTAGCCATAAGGCCTACTTTGGCTATCAGCAAACGCAGCAATGGTGCGAGGCGGTGGCAGCTATGCTCCGACAGCCAGCTCTGGCCCGTGCGCCGGTTGAGCTGTTTACCTTCCCCGCGATGCCCACCCTGCCTGTTGCGCTGTGTGCCTTTGCCGATACCCGCATGGCCACCGGGGCGCAGAACGTCTGCGAAGCGCCTGCCGGTGCCTGGACCGGGGAAACCAGCGCCAGCCTGCTACAGGAGATGGGCTGCCGGTACGTGGAAATCGGTCACGCCGAGCGCCGCCGTCACTTTGGCGAAACGGTCGCGGTGATTAACCGTAAAATTGACATGGCTTTCGCCAACGGGCTGACGCCGGTTATCTGTATTGGCGAAGAGCAGCGGATGAGCGCCAGCGAAGCGGCTGCCTTTGCTCTGGAGCAGGCGCAGGCGTTGCTTGCACACCGCCCGCTACCGCTGGCGTCGCTGATTTTTGCCTGGGAGCCGCAGTGGGCCATCGGCGCGGCGGAGCCCGCTAGCGATAACTTTATTCGCTACGTCTGCCGCACGCTGCGCGATGCGCTGCATCAGCGCTTTGGCCAGCAGTGCCGGGTTATCTACGGCGGTAGCGCCGGGCCGGGTCTGCTCACTCGACTGTGGCCGGACGCCGACGGTATTTTCCTTGGTCGCTTTTCCCATCAGCCGCAGGCGGTAGCCACTATTCTGGATGAAGCGCTCGCGCTGACAGCACGTGTGCGCGGTTAAAAATGTGTTTCTGATATACTGACCGACACTAACCTATAGCTCTGGAGAATCATATCGCATGGATAAACCCACTGTGTCGCAGGAGTACGAGTTACTTACCGAAATCGCGGTTGCTTACTATTGTGATGAAGTGACGCAGGAGGAGATTGCGAATAAGTTTGGTTTTTCCCGCATCAAGGTCGGGCGGCTACTGAAGCGGGCGAAGGAGGAAGGGATCGTTGAAATCAACGTGCGCTACCACCCTATCTTCAGCACCCAACTGGAAAAGCAACTGACCGAACGTTTTCCCGTCAGCCGGGCGCTTATCGCCCTTGACTATGCCGATGAGAGTGAGCAGCGTCGTCAGGTGGCCTCGCTGGTCTCAAGCTATCTCAATAACGTGCTTAAAGATAACGTGACGCTGGCGGTTGGGCAGGGGCGCAACGTGGCGGCAGTGGCCGAAAACTCGGGTGCGATCTCACCGCGTGACTGCCGTTTTATCTGCGGCATTGGCGGTACACATCGACCTGGGGACGTGATTAACGCCGACCATATTAGCCGTTTGCTGGCTCGCAAGTTTGGTGGCAGCAGCGAGTCGTTATACGCACCAGCCTACGTGGAAAACCCGCAGCTGAGAGATCTGCTGCTGCAAAACGGTACCATCAAAGATACCCTCGATCGGGCGCGGAAAGCGGATATTGCGCTGGTGGGTATTGGCGATATGAATGAAGATAGCTACATGGTGAAGCTGGGCTGGTTTACCCCGCAGGAGATCAGTAATGCTGGTCTGCATCAGGGCGTGATTGGCGACATTGCGGGCTATGACTTCTTCAACGCCCGCGGTGAGCATGTGAATACGGTGATGGATAACCGGGTGATTGGCCTGAACATTGATGAGCTACGGCAGATCCCCTGCGTCATTGCGATTGCCTCGGAGAACACCAAGGCGATGGCGATTATGGGCGCACTGCGTACCGGGGCGATTGATATTATCGCCACCAGCGCCCGAAACATTCGTACGGTATTAAGCCTCAGCCAGTAGGGGCCGCGCGGTTTGCTCGTCGGTAATTAATCCGCTGAGCAGGCCGCTTGCCAGCACCGCCTTCGTTGCCGCCACTTTACTCTGACCGCCCACCAGCGCGACGATATTTTCCCGACGACGCGCATCAAGGGTTACCGCCAGGGTTCTCGCCGTCAGGCTGTTGGTGATGCGCTGCCCACGAGCGTCAAAGAAGTGACCCAGCATCTCACCTATCGCCCCTGCGGCGGATATGTCGTTAATCTCCTGCACCGCAATCAGCCCGGCTTCCACCAGTTGCGCCGCCGGTTCGACTGTGCCGATACCCACCAGTTTTACCGTACTGCCCGCTGCCATACTGAAGACTTCACTTACGCCGCGCTGGGAGAGCAGGACTTCGCGGTCTTCCACGGTATTGGCAAAGAAAGGCACCGGCATCATATAGGCCTGCGCCCCGGTTTTTTCGGCAATACGGTGCATGACATCGTGCGGATTCAGCGCGTAGTTGCGTGTCAGACAGCCCAGCAGCGAAACAAAGCGGGCATGGGAGGCGTCAAGGTGCGGAAGCTGATGGATGGCGGCGGAAAGCGTGCGGCCGTGGCCAATGCCGATGGTGATATCCGGATTATTGCTCAACAGGTTGCGCAGGTACTCCGCTCCGGCGAGGCCCAGCGCGCGCAACGGCAGTCCCTCTTCGGCAAGGTCCGGGGTGACGCGGCAAAAATTCAGGCCGAAGCGCGCGCAGAGGCGCGACTCCAGCTCCACGCAGGCAACAATATCGCCATCGATGGTGACTTTTACTGCCCCTTCCGCCACGGCGCGGGCAATCAGGCGGTGGGTTTTCACGGAGGGCAGGCCAAGACGTTTGGCGACGGCGGCCTGGGTCAGGCCGCCTACGTAGTGGAGCCAGGCGGCACGCAGGCCGAGCGACTCCTCGCTGTCGGGAACGAGAGGTTTTTTCATGCGTTAATCTTTTGGCATCTGCAAGCTATGGATTTGCACCACCGCCCGGGCAGCCTCCTGGCCTTTTTTCACGAAGTGATCGGTATAGAAACCAATGTGCTCTGCCGTCGGCTGGAAGTGGTGCGGCGTCAACGAAATGGAGTACATCGGTACCTCAGTGGCAAGTTGGGCCTGCATCAGACCGCTGACCACCGCCTGGGCAACAAAATCATGGCGGTAGATGCCGCCGTCAACCACCAGCGCGGCGCAGACGATGGCATCATAGCGGCCACTTTTTGCCAGACGCTGGGCCAGCAGGGGCATCTCAAACGCACCGGGCACGTCCAAGCTTTGCACATCGCAGCTGACGTGCTGGCTCTCCATTTCCTGCTGAAAACCGACCAGCGCCTGCGACACGATATCGCTGTGCCAGTTGGCTTTAATAAAGGCGACCTTTAATGAAGACATATCTCACTCCTGTGATCTGGCCCGAGCCAGCAACGTTAAATGTTCAGGTCCTGCACGCCGGTGTCGATATGCGGTGCCCAGAAGGCGACGCTCTCAGCGATACCGGCAACGGCCTGGCTGTCGGTCGGCTCGCGCTCTTTAAAGCTCAGCTCCAGACAGATTTCATTGTTCTCTGCACCGCCGCGCGCGAAGGCGCTCAGCAGCGGTTCCGGCTGGATCCGACCGTGGGTATTATACGGTAATGTAAATGGCCGATGTCCGCCTTTGTCCGCCATGCTCTGTTTTATATGAATAATCGGCGAGTAGCGGGGCACCGCTTTGGCCCATGCGTAGGGGTCATAATCCCGCGGATCGGCGGAGGTGACATCGCCATGGTCAATATCTGCCATCATCCACATCGGCAGCGCCATCGGCTCCGCGCTAAGCCGTTTTTGCAGCGCCAGACAGGCGGGAATGGTTTCGCCAAACTCACGCCCGACGCTCATCGGCTCCCAGAACAGATACTTCAGCCCGGCTGACTTCGCGTGCTCGGCCACCTCCGCCCAGCACTCAATGGCGATAGCTATCAGCGCGTCGCGGCGGGCGAGATCCTGATAATCTCGCAGGGTAAAAATGGCGAACTGCGAGCCCACCGAATCACCACCCAGTTCGGCGGTGATATCGGCAAAGGTTTTAAACCAGTCGATATAGTAGCGGCGCACGCTGGCGTCCGGATGACCAAAGTGGTTAAGGCGACCGTACGGGCCGGTCATCCCGGAGGTGACGCGCACCCCGGTCTCCTGCAGCGCTTTTTTCATTCGTCGGGTCATCTGGTTGATGGTCGCTGCCGGCCAGCCCGGATTGATAAACTCATGCGTCAGCTGCACGTCGCGGATGCGAATGCGCTGGGCGATGGTCTGAATCAGCTCCTCAGGTTCGGCAAAGCGATTCACCAGCGGATTGGTATTGAGCGAAAGGGTGAGTGCCATCGTCGTCTCCTTAGCTGGCCTGGGCGCACGGCTGAACGGTGAAGGTGTCGGTGAACCAGTCGCTGAACGCCTGTTGCTGGGCATCGCTCAGGTGCAGGCGATGCTTGGTGCGACGCCAGAGTACGTCTTCCGGCTGCTGGGCCCACTCTTTTTCAACCAGATAGCGCACTTCGACTTCATACAGCAGGCCGCCAAAATGACGACCCAAATCGGCCACCTGCTTCGCGCCCCCCAGCACCTGGGGCAGACGCGCGCCGTACAGCCGGGCGTAGTGTTTGCGCAGCGGCGTGGGCAGCCAGGCATACTGCTCTTTCAGGGTTTGCAGATAGGACTCAAAGTCGGCCCCGGGAATTTCACCACCAGGCAGCGGGGCGCTGCGCGTCCAGTCTGCGCCCATTTGCGGGAAGAACGGTCCGAGTTTTTGTAACGCGTGTTCGGCAAGCTTACGGAAGGTGGTGATTTTACCGCCAAAGACGTGCAGCAGCGGAAGTTGCTGCTGGTCATCCAGCTCAAACACGTAATCCCGCGTGACCGCCGACGGGTTGCCTTTGCCATCGTCAAACAGTGGGCGAACGCCGGAGAAACGGGTAATCACGTCAGCGGCGGTCAGCTTCACTTTGAAGTAGCGGTTAACCGCATCAATCAGATATTGTTGCTCGCGGTTGTCCGCCTCGACGGAGTCGGCATCGCCTTCCCACGGAATATCCGTGGTGCCGATAAGCGCTTTATCGCCTTCGTACGGGTTGATAAAAATCACGCGCTTGTCGTGGTTTTGCATCAGGTAGGCCTGCTGACCCTCCCAGAATTTTGGCACGATCAGGTGTGAGCCTTTTACCAGGCGCACGCTGCGTTTGCTGTGGGAGCGGGTCACATCATTGATGATGTCCAGCACCCACGGGCCGGAGGCATTCACCAGCGCTTTTGCCCGTACCCGGTGCTGTTCGCCGGTCTGCGTATTTTGCAGGGTAATTTCCCAGGCACCGGCTTTACGCTCGGCGGCCACGCAGCGGGTGCGGGTCAGAATGGTGGCGCCGCGCTCGGCGGCGTCCACGGCATTCAGGGTGACCAGGCGCGCATCGTCAACCCAGCAGTCTGAGTACTCAAAGCCTTTATGGAAGCTATCGAGGATCGGCGCGCCTTCCGGATCACGCAGCAGATCCAGCGTACGGGTGCCAGGCAGTTTTTTGCGCCCGCCAAGGTGGTCATAGAGGAACAGCCCCAGGCGAATAAACCACGCCGGGCGATCGCTCGGGTTATGCGGCAGCACGAAGCGCATCGGCCAGATGATATGCGGCGCGGCGTTGAGCAGGATTTCACGCTCAATCAGCGCCTCGCGCACCAGCCGAAACTCGTAATACTCGAGATAGCGTAACCCGCCATGTACCAGCTTCCCGGAACGGGAGGAGGTCCCCTCGGCGAGGTCGTCTTTTTCACACATCATCACCGACAGACCGCGTCCGGTCGCATCGCGAGCGATCCCCGCGCCATTAATGCCGCCGCCGATAATAAACAGATCCACGATTTTTTTGCTCATGACAGACTCCATTAACCCAATTAAAGGCCTGCATCAGGCTGGTGTAAGGTGTGCCACACGGAAGGTAGCTCGCTGCGAAGATGCTGGTAAGTGCCAAAGAGATGCTGGTAGCGCGCGACGAGTTCAGGCGGCGGCGCTTCCGGCGTATCCAGTAACGGCTTGACCCAGGTTTCCACACAGCGGGCCATTGACGGATAAGCCCCAATGGCGACGGCCGCCATCATTGCGGCCCCTGCGGCACCGGTCTCCTCGCGGCTGTTGCTGCGTACCGGTACGCCGACGCAGGCAGAGAGGATCTGCCGCAGCTGTGGCGAACGAATGGCTCCGCCGGTGAGGCGAAGCTCGGCGGGCATCGCCCCACCCATCGCCTGATAGCAGTCGCGGGCGGCAAAGCCGATCCCTTCAATAACGGCGCGCACCATGTCGCCAAAGCCATGACGGTAGCTCAGGCCAACAAAGCTGGCGCGGGCTTCGGCGTTGACGAACGGCCCGCGTTCGCCCGCTTCGGAGATATAGGGGTGATAGAGCAGCGCGCCGGGTTTGGCCTCGCTGAGCCAGCGGTCGATGTGCTGCACCAGTCGGGCATGATCGACCTCGCAGCCGAAGCTGTTCAACAGGTCGCTGGCGACATGCAGCAGCCAGTCGAGGTTGAGCGTCGAGGCCATGTTGGTCTGCACCTGGGTGACGTAGCCTGGCCACGGCAGGGGGATGACGTACCCGGTCTGCTCATCGTTCAGCCAGACGCTTTCCGTAGGGACGGCGCGCAGATGCACACCCGTAGAGCCCACCACCGAACAGGCGGTATTGGCCTCGCCGGTGTGGACACCGGCACCCAGCGCGGTCATGACCATGTCGACGTAGCCCAGACTGACCGGGGTGCCGGCTCTCAGCCCGGTCAGTGCGGCCGCTTCAGCGGTGAGGGGATGCGTGGTTTCGACGCCGTCGACGATGTCAGGCAGCAGGTGGCGGCGGTGCTCCAGCCCCAGGGCGGCAATGACGTTGTCGTCATAGCGCCGGGTGCGGAAGTTGCCAAAGGTAAAGCTGGCTTCCGAAGGGTCGGTCGCGCGCACGCCGGTCAGATTCAGGTACAGCCAGTCTTTGCAGTGCAGGGCAACTTCGCTGCCGTTGAGCAATTCCGGGTGATAGCGATCCATGTGCGCCATCTGTGCGCTCTGCTGGCAGGTGTTCAGACCGGTACCCGTCGCTTCAAAGCGCATCCGCGACAGGGGCGAGCGGGAGAGCGATTCGACGGTGCGAGCCGCGCGCGCGTCGAGCCAGATCCAGGCATCAGAGACCGGGCGGTTCCCGGCCCCGACCAGCCAGGTGCCGTCGCCCTGGGCGGTGACGGCAATCGCCACCACACGGGCGGCAAGATTATCGACGCGCTCGGCGAGCTTACGAATAGCGGCAACGGCATCCTGCCAGGTCTGGCTCATTGACTGCAGCGCCGCGCCGTGGCCCTCGCTGCGAGAGTAGCGGTTGCGCGCCGATGCACATCCGAGCTGCTGGCCTTCCAGATCGAACGCCACCGCTTTGACCACGGAAGTGCCTGAGTCCAGACCGAGAATAATATCGCGGTTATCCATGGGTGCCTCCGTTGGCCGGGTGTGGGCCTCGCGTGAGAAGAGTGAATGTGTTCATAACCCCATCACCGAAATGTTAATTGGATGTAAGTGTTTTGATAAATACAGTCATACATCATCTATCACAGAGTTAACATAGTGGCTGTATTATTTTTCTTTAAATGGAATAAATTTCATTCCGGAAAGCGAAGACGATCACGATTTTGTCGCCTGGTTCGCAGGATGGGTGGCGTGAAGGGGGTTTTCTGGCGCGGGGTTGTGGTGTGATTGTTATGGTATAGAAATGTTAGATCCAGATCGCGTTCTACACAAAATCCCAAAGACTAAATTGACATTAGTGCAACAAAGGAACAATTCTCATCACATATAGTTATCGTATTTATAACATCAAGACGCAATAAAGCGTCGGTGCTAACTGTCTGTGAGGTCAACATTATGTCCGGTGTTTCCGCACTCTCTACCCTACATTCCTGCCGCCGTATGAGGCGTTATCTGCTGTGTGGCCTGGCCGCAGCGGCAGTGGTGGCGGCCATGGCCATTGATACCAAGGTGGTCAAAATCGGTTCCGGGCAGGATGCACAGGAGCAGGGGTTCTCCGCCAGCACCTACGGTGAGAAAACCTTCCCAGGGATTAAAAGCTACGTCGAATCTCATGCGGTGGAGGCTGTTGAGCTTGCCAACGCGCTGAAGGTCAACCAGCTGGAGGCGGTGAAGAAGTACGCCACCGGCACCACGCTGCCGGTATTGCCGGTTCGCTTCTCCGGCACGGTGGGTGAGGGGAAATCGGGCATCTTTGCGCTTCACGTGGAAGGTCTGCCGGAAGGGATGAAGGCGCGGCTGCAGACCGGCCCGGTCCTCACCGGCACCGAGCTGCGCGACGTGACCGGCAAGATCCAGTTCGGTGACTTCACCAACCAGATTGAGTATCAGAACGCGGGTTCGGCGATTAACCAGGCGCTGAAGGCCTCGTTGCTCGACAAGCTCGACCGTACCGCCCTGTCCGGCAAGCTTGTCGAAGGCGTGGGGGTATTCCGCTTACTCACCCCTAATAACTGGCTGGTGACCCCGGTCAGCCTGGAGGTCAAATGAAGCAGCGTGAATTTCATTCAGCGTTGACCCGCGGAGAAATAATCCTGTCGGCGAAAAACGTCAGCAAGGTGTATGGCTCAACCCATGCGCTGAAGGGGGTGAACTTTGATATTCGCCGTGGCGAAGTCACCACGCTGTTTGGTGAAAACGGGGCGGGTAAATCGACCCTGATGAAGATCCTTTCCGGTGTGATCACCCCGAGCAGCGGCGAGATCCTGCTGAATGGCGAGGTGAAGGTGTTCAACTCCGCTACCGATGCCCGCAACCAGGGGATCTCGATAATCCACCAGGAATTGAACCTCGCGCCGAACATGAACGTGCGCGACAACATCTTTATTGGCCGTGAAATCATGACCTCCAGCGGTGTCGATTTTGCCGAAGAGACGCGAGTAACCCGCCACCTGATGAAGTCGCTGGAAGAGGATATCGATCCGCTGACCCCGGTGGAGAACCTGCGCCTCGGGCAGCAGCAGATCGTCGAGATCGCCCGTGCGCTGTCGGTGAATTCGCAGATCCTGATCATGGATGAACCGACCTCTGCGCTGAGTGCGGCAGAGGTAGAGGTGTTGTTCCAGGTGATCCGCGACCTGACCAGCCAGGGGGTAGCTATCGTTTACATCTCCCACCATCTGGAAGAGGCGCTGGAAATTACCGACCGCGCGGTGGTGCTGCGCGACGGCGTGATGACCGCCTACGCCCGCCGCGATGAAATCGACCTCGACTGGATTGTCCGCAACATGGTGGGGGAAAGCTTTGACCTCGGCGCGCCGCCGTCGGGTTACGACTTTGGTGATACCGCGCTGTCGGTGAAATCGCTGACGGTGAAGGGGAAAGCCGGTATCCGGCTGGTGGATAACCTGTCGCTGGACGTCCGCGCCGGGGAGATCGTCTGCATTTACGGTTTGATGGGCGCGGGTCGTACTGAACTAATGGAGTGTGTGGCGGGTCGGCTGCGCCAGTCGTCCGGGGAGATTCATATTGAAGAGAGCGACGTCTCGGGTTTGAGCATTGCTGAGCGTATTGCCAGCGGCCTGGCGCTGGTGCCGGAAGACCGTCAGCGGGACGGGCTGGTGCAAACCATGACCGTAGGTGAAAACCTGACCCTCGCCAGCATCGGGCGCTTCGTGCGCGGGCTGACGCTTTCCACCCGCAAGGAAAAGGCGCTGATTACCGAGAGCATTCGTAACGTGACGGTGAAAACCGCGGGCGGCGAGGCGGCCATCGGTTCGCTCTCCGGCGGCAATCAGCAAAAGGTGGTGATCGGCAAAATGCTTGCGACGCATCCGAAGGTGATTTTGCTGGATGAGCCGAGCCGCGGCATTGATATCGGCGCTAAGGCTGAAGTATTCCGCCTGCTGGCAGAGAACGCCCGGCAGGGGCTGGCGGTGATCTACTCCACCTCGGAAGTGGGGGAGTGCCTGAGCATCGCGCACCGTATTGTGGTGATGAGCAAAGGCCGCATTTCGGCGGTGTTTGACTCTTCTGTATCCAAAGAACGCATCATGGCGGCCTCCGGCGAGTCCCTGGTGGCATAACGATGAAAATGGGAGCGAAAACCATGACTGACAGAACTCAGCAGCTGGCCGTGCCAGCCCGGGCCGTAAAAAGTCGTACTGGCACCACTAAGAGCATGAGCCTGGCGCGTATTCTGCTTGAGGGGCGTGCGTTCTTTGCCCTGCTGGTGATTATCGCGGTGTTCTCACTGATGTCGCCGAACTACTTCAGCGGCGCGAACTTCCTGACGATGGCCTCGCACGTGGCGATCTTTGGCCTACCGGCTATTGGTATGCTGCTGGTTATCCTTAACGGCGGCATCGATCTTTCCGTGGGTTCAACCCTCGGGCTTGCCGGGGTGTGCGCCGGCTACATGATGCAGGGCATCAATCTGGAAGCGCTGGGCGTGGTGCTCTATCTGCCGGTCTGGGCGGTGGCGATTCTGACGCTGGCGGTGGGTGCGCTGGTGGGGCTGGTCAACGGCGTGCTGATTGCCTGGTGCCGGGTTCCTGCCTTTGTGGCCACGCTTGGCTCGCTGTATGTCGCGCGCGGTATCGCGCTGCTGATGACCAACGGCCTGACCTACAACAAGCTTTCCGGCAGCGACGCCCTGGGCAATACCGGTTTTGACTGGCTGGGCTTCAACCGCATTTTCAATGTCCCGGTCGGGGTGCTGATTCTGGGCGTTACCGCGCTGATTTGCGGCTATCTGTTGAGCCGCACCGCCTTTGGCCGCTGGCTGTATGCCTCCGGCGGGAATGAGCGGGCGGCTGAGCTCTCCGGCGTGCCGGTGAAGCGCGTCAAAATCAGCGTCTATGTGCTCTCCGGGATCTGTGCGGCGATGGCGGGACTGGTGCTCTCATCCCAGCTGACCTCCGCGGGCCCCACGGCGGGCACCACCTACGAACTGACGGCGATTGCCGCAGTGGTGATTGGCGGCGCGGCGCTGACCGGTGGGCGCGGCAACGTGCGCGGTACGTTGCTGGGCGCGTTCGTTATCGGTTTTCTCTCTGATGGCCTGGTGATCATTGGCGTTTCTGCTTACTGGCAGACCGTCTTTACCGGGGCGGTCATCGTGCTTGCCGTACTGCTTAACACTCTGCAGTACGGACGGAGTCGACGTTAATCTATTCCCTGTTTGGGCGGAAGCCAGGTCGTCTCCGTTCCAACGTTAATCCGTAACCTGTACCCCTAAAATAACGGAGCAACAACCTATGTACCTTAACAGCAAGCGTTTTATCCTGGCCGCTGCCACGGTGGCACTTACCGCTATCGCCACACCAACCTGGGCTGACGGGCTGATGACCATCATCGTCAACGATCCCTCTAACCCCTACTGGTTGACGGAAGGCCAGGTGGCGCAGAAAACGGCTGAGAAACTCGGCTATACGGCGAAGGTGAGTGCGCATAAGGGCGACACCAATACCGAAAGCCAGCTGATTGATACCGCGATCACCAATAAATCGAAGGCCATTATTCTCGACCCGGCGAACGCCGACGGTTCGGTTGGCTCGGTGAAAAAGGCCATCGCGGCGAATATCCCGGTGTTTATTATCAACGCCGAGCTGAACCAGAGCGGCCTGGCGAAGGCGCAGCTGGTTTCCAACAACGCCCAGGGCGCGGCGCTTGGCGCACAGCAATGGGTGCAGCAGGTGGGTGATGCGGGCGACTACGTTGAGCTGAAGGGGCCACCGTCTGATAATAACGCCGCCACCCGCGCCAACGGTTTTGAGACGGTGCTGAGCCAGTACCCGGATCTGAAAAAGACAGGTAGTGAAGTGGCTAACTGGGACCGTACCCAGGGCTATAACAAGATGCAGTCTCTGTTGCAGGCTAACCCGAATGTGAAAGGGGTGATCAGCGGTAACGATGAGATGGCGCTGGGTGCGATTGCGGCGCTGAAAGAGGCGGGTAAGCTGAAACAGGTGACCGTTGGCGGCTTCGACGGCTCCCCGGATGCGGTGGATGCAGTGAAAGAGGGGACGCTGGCCTATACCGTGATGCAGCCGGTGGCGACCTTTGCCGCTAAAGCGGTTGAGCAGGCGGACACCTTCCTTAAGACCGGCAAAACCGGCGCGTCGTCAGAGAAACAGCTGTTTGACTGCGTGTTAATCACCAAAGAAAACGCGGCGAAAATTACCTCTCCATTTATGCTTGCAGACTAAGTTCGCAAGAGAGTAGCCCGGGCGAGGCGTTTACGCCGACCCCGGGATTAAACACCGTGTTGCTAAACTATGGCTAACACGGTGTAATTAACAAAGATCGGAACTCATTCCTCTCTTTAATGGACGGATTATGGCGCAAACACCGCAGGACCCCTCTCTGAATCTGTTTATGGCGGATACCCTTCCCAGCGACAGTCGTCAGGCTCGTCAACTGGCGCGCCGTCAGCTGATTGTTGAAGCGGTAATGGCGGAAGGTGCAATCCGTATTGAGGACATTACCGAGCGTTTTGATATCAGCCTGATGACTGCCCACCGGGATATTGACGAGTTGGTGGAGCGCGGGCTATTGCATAAATCTCGCGGCGTGGTCTCGGCGACGGCCACGAGCCTTGTGGAATCCAGTGACATTTACCGCGCCACCCGTCAGCTTGAAGAGAAGCAGGCGATTGCCGAAGTGGCGGCAGGTTACCTAGAGCCGGGGCAGGCCATCTTCCTGGATGATTCCACCACTGTCTTTCAGATAGCGCGCTTTCTGCCCGCCAGAGCGCCGCTGACGGTAATCACCAATTCACTCACGTTGATGAACGAGCTACGCAATATTCGCGATATTACCCTGCTCGGCCTGGGTGGCCAGTACTACAACTGGTGCAACGCGTTTATGGGCCACTCCACGCGTCAGGAAATCGCCGGACTGCGCGCCGACGTCTTTTTTGTCAGTATGTCGGCGGTGATGGATGGGATCGTTTTCCACCAGTCGGCGGAGACCATAGAGACCAAGCGGGCGATGTTTGATTCGGCGAAGCAGCGCATCCTGATGATGGATCACACTAAATTTGAGCGCCGGGCGCTCTACCATTTTGCCCACCTGAACGAGTTTGATGCGGTGATTGTTGACCGGGGAATTCCGGTACCGACGCTGCGTCAAATTATGGATATGGGGGGGAATGTGGTGGTGGCGGATATGAAGGGAAAAGCGGGGGAGCGCTGAGGTTTTACGCCAGTCCTAAACGAGCCGGATTGAGGGGGGGGCCTCAGCCTCCCAGGTCAAATTGAAGGTACAAAAAAGCCCGCAGGGCTTGCGCCGTGCGGGCTTTCAGGACTTCGTATCAGGCTCTGGTGACCATCAACAAAGGATTTTGGGCTGGCGGAGTCTGAATTGGTTGTTTAACTTGTTGTTTAATAGCTGATAACCTTCAATTCAATTTTCATTTTGGTCCCATTGTTGGTCCTAAAAGAAAATGTCAGGTTTTTTGCAGGGGAGGGAAGGTTACAGCAGGAGCTTTTTCGTCTGTGAGATTAGCATTTTGCTTTCCTTTAGTCTGCTCTGTATTTAATCGTTTATTTCACGTTAGTTTTTAGCAAGTCGGTAGAGCGCCTTGCTCGCAGAATATCTACTACGGAAATATACGGAGTCTGTTCCTGCCAGCTAAATCCCTTCCTGTCGATACGAACCAGCTCGTATTTTTCTACCAGAAAATTCACGGCATCGGCTAGGGTGATACCGGCATCGATGTGTTCCTTAATCACAGCCTCATTGCAGAATGGCGTGTCGTTTATTGTCAGACCATAGTGCTGTTCCAGCAGACGTGTCAGTAACATTTGCCAGACAGCCACGGGTGACAGGCAGGGCTTCACCGCCCGCTGAGTTGTTGCAGGTAAAGTTTTCATGTTTGCTCTCGTGTAGGTAATTAACGCTGAGTGGGGTAAATGGCGATGTATACGTAGCCGCAACTGCCAAGGGTGTCGGCTTCGCAGGTTAAATCGTTGTGGTACAGGGTAACGCAGTGGGCATGGTGGGGGCTGAGTTCACCGGTGGTCAGCATCGATTCCATCTGGCGGATAAAGTGCGGGAATGTTTCATCCAGCTTCCGGCATTCGATGTCACTGAACTTGCCGGTGATGCTGGCCCGGTCAGCCAGATAATGCAGTCGGTTGCCTTCCTGCACCAGACGGGCTCCCAGGCGCAGTGTAATCTCCCGCTGCAGGCCCCTGGTAGGGTTGCTCATTACAGTTCTCCACTATTGTCAGTTCAGGGTGATGCTCATCAGGCAGGTATAGGGCCCATTGCGGTCTTGGCGGCGTTCGGCGTATACCGCGAGGACTCCGGCGATATCCGGAACGTCCCTGCCGGTGTAATGACAGACGCTACCGTGCCACTGGTATTTGCCGGTGCAGTAGCGAAAGATTCGGGACTCAGGATGCTGGCGGTATATCGTCATTGCCCTGCGTTTACTGATAATTTTCATGTAATACCTCAAAGCAGACCGTGTTCTGCGAACGAATAGATTTGCCTGCCACCGACAATCAGATGGTCAGGGACGCGGATATCCACCAGCTGAAGCACCTGAACCAGTCGCTGCGTGAGGGTTTTGTCGGCCTGGCTAGGTGTCGTCTCGCCGGAAGGATGGTTATGCGCGAGTATCACCGCCGCCGCGTTGAAGTGCAGAGCACGTTTGACCACCTCCCGGGGATGCACCTCGGTGCGGTTAATCGTGCCGGTGAAGAGCGTTTCATGGGCAATCAACTGATTCTGGTTGTCCAGATACAACACCCGGAACTCTTCCCGCTCAAGCGCGGCCATATGCAGTCGCAGCCATTCACGTACGGCGTGGGTAGAGGTGAAGGCTACGCCGGGCTCATGCAGGTGGCGGTCCAGAGCCCTGAGCGCCCGCTGAATGAGACGCCGGTCCTGTGGCGTCATCTCGCCGGGTAAAAAGGAAAGCTGTTTCATCTGTTGCTCCTTCGGTCAGTCGATAATACGCAGAATGGCGTGAGCCTCTGGATGTTGCATGGCATACTCCCGCAGGCGGTAATAGTGTGCGGTCATCGCGTCACATTCTGTACGGCAGGCATGGTGGCTATACGCAATCAGGCAGACAGCAATACCTGCTGCTTCTGCACTCATTTGGGCATCGTTACCGTTCAGGCAGTTAAACAGACGCCATGTCTCATCGTTGTCAGGCTCGGGGGACATAAATGCGCCGCCATTGCTGAGGGTGTAGAACGACCAGATACCACCGCTGTAGCCCTCACAGAAGCGGTCCATCCAGGCGAAGATATGCGGCTCCAGGAGTAGCCACTGCGGGATAGCGCCAAAGTACTGTGGCCAGAAATCGATACGCTGTTCATCGGGGACCGGCGTGACGGTCAGTTCAAATTCGGGTTGGTTAGCGGGTGCGAGGTCGTGCTGCGTCTGTGTTGTCATGGGTATGTCTCCGTCAATAAAAACGCCAGCGGCGATGGCTGGCGTATGGGGATATAAAGTGTGTTCGGGGAGGTGAATGCGGGTAAATGCTTCGCGATCAGCGGGTGGCCGTGTCTGTACGGATGCCTGAGGTGCGGATATAGCGGTTAAGACCTTCACCGGCATCCGGCTCAAAGTTCCATGCCCGCCAGACCATCCGGCCTTCAGTATCACGAACCACCAGACGGAAGTGACTGCCCTGGTCGTCTTCGAGTGTGATATTGCTGTACGTGGTAGTGACCGCTTGCGCTTGTCTCCGGGTGAAAGGCCCCGGTGGCAGCAACACGGATTGGGTCATTTTCGGGCTCCTGATAAAAGAAAACCCCGGCAGCCTGCTAGCTGTCGGGGTGGATTTGCTGGGGAAGATACTACTATCAGTCGTTGCTGCAGTCTCCGAGAGTGGACAGAACTTTCTCAGCGTTCTTCCGGTCCGCAGTGAAGGTCCCTGCTTTGTGGTCATTGACGTAGACGTCGAACTGCCCGGCCTCAGAGATATTGCTGATGAAGTCAAACCAGGCGTTATCGCCGTTACGCCAGCCTAGGCTGGACGGAATAATGTACTGCTGGTGATCCATCACTACGGTGATAGTAGTGTCGTCATCGTGCGAACTGACCATCTTGTCATCGGCAAGGGTAAGAAAGACTGAATGCTGATAAAAACCATTCTGGTCCGGGTTCCCTGTGCAGTTGATGGTAAACGTCTTCCCGCTGGCTTCGGTCACACTGTATTCCGTATTGCCCTGACCGTAACCCTGCTGCCAGAACCCCGGGATAGCAGAGGCATTAAAGCTCGCGAGCAGTACACCCACCAGCACAAACCGACTTAGTGAACGTATTGTCATTTCTGTTTCCTTTATCGTTGTTTTTATTCCTGATTGTCAGGGTTCGAGGGTATCAGTAGCTGCCCCATCAGTTTGCCGTCATGGGCGTACTCAAAGTATTTTTCTTTGGTATACGGGTCAGTCACCTCCTGGTATTCCAGTTTGATGTTATCGGCAATACACAGCGCATTCATCAGTGGCTGGACGGTTTTTTCCTGCATATCCACGAGGTAGTAGTAACTGCCATCCTCGCAGCCATCGGGCGACTGGCGGGTACGTAAAACCTGCAAGGTGGGACCGGATAAGTAGTCAACCTGTGACCATTCTTCGCTGACATCATCCTGGTGGCTGACCACATCACTGAAACGCGGTGGGGTGAGGTCCTTAAATTTACTGATGGCCTTCAGGTCATCACTTCTGTCATCGCATGCGATGAGAAACATAGTGGTGGCAACCAGCGCCAGCAGAGGCAGTGTTTTACGTTTCATTATTTTTTTCCTGAAATCAGACGAACCACTTTGGCAAAGACATAAATGCCCACGAAAATACCCACCGGCACGCCGACGAACGGTGTTAGCGCGACACTGGCAGCACCGGCTGCGCCACCTCCCGTCAGCAGTGCGGCAACAGTGGCAAGGGTCAGGGCCGCGAGACTGTCGGACACCCCGGTTTTGTTCAGAATGATGACGATGACAACAATGGCGATAATGGCAATAACGGGCATAGGGCTCCTCCCTGTTGCCGGGTTGATAACAACGCTTGCGCTATTCTGGTGAGCTGTTGGCCGGAACAAACGTAAGCAGTGACTGCTGGATAAAGCGAAAATGGGGTAAGGACTGAATAAAGCCCGGGTCTTCAACAAGACGACACAGACTGTCGTTACGCCGGAAAGTCTCCTGCAGGGGCTGAACCAGATGGATTTCATCCAGGGAGAATACGGCGATATGTCCGTCGTGCTCTGCCACCAGATACCAGGCCTGCTGGTGGATAAGTAACCGGCAGGGAGCCAGCCGCTCACAGCGCTGCCCCTCGGCAATCAGAGTCACCCGCCTGCGCCCGGTAATGGCCTGAATCAGTCGCCAGAAAGACAATGCGCCTGATGGCGAAGGAGCCGGACTGGCGGGTGCGATTACGCAGGGAGACTCATCGCACATCAGCAGTGCGTTTACCAGACGACGGTCAAAGCCAGGGAAAAGACCGGCCATCCCGCTGCGGTGGGCAAAGATAAGCACGTCGGGCACCATCTGCGTCTCACTGCCCGCAGTGCGTAAGCGGCAATATCCGGACTGATACTCCAGGTCCAGATACATCAGCCGCTCACGAAAATCACGCCGCAGCGTGCGTACCGACACACCAAACTCAGCGGCAAGCTTACGCACACTCAGCGTTTCCCCTGCCACCAGACGGCTGATTATCAGTGACAGCCTGACAGCCAGCCGGTCATGGCGGCGTTCTGCCTGTGTCATGAGACGTTCTCCGTGAAAGTTAACTGACTGAAAATGATGTGATTACTTTAAAGAGGGGGTCGGACAGGGTATGGACACCACAGAAACTATTTTTCATTTCTGCAAAAGCCAGAGGCAGCGGGGGTTACAGGCCTTCCCTCGGTGAGTGAGGACCGTCAGCACGGTGCGATGCGGACAGGTGGTGTCCGATATTAACAAAGCAGCAACATTAAACGGTCACTGCAGTTGCGTGAGCAGGGCTTCCGCCATCACCCACAGTGCCCGGTTAAGTTTCACGTCCCCGTCGATACCGCGAACGGCACGGGTATGTGACCGTCCTCCTTTGGCATTACGGCCACTGAGCCCGCCCTTAATCAGGTTCTCCTGAATACGCTGGTACGTGGTCCACAGGTCATTGCTCTCATCCTGCCAGCGGCGAGGGGAGAGGATCTGCGATTCAGTCACCGGCTGGTGGTCTTCACCAAAGCGGTATGTGAGGGCGGCTTTTGCCAGTGCCTGCTGTGCCGGGGGTGGCAACAGCAACGACTGCATGGCATCCCGTTTCTCCTCCACCCGGTCAAAAATCCCCAGCACCTCATACGCGCCTTCAATCACCTGACTCACCACGTCCCCCTTGTGTGGCACCCGCACCTCGCCAAACGACTCACCGCAGACGAGCCCGTT